>JBGARY010000017.1:0-75218 GCA_044229985.1 Chitinophagaceae bacterium | reverse complement strand
AGGACTGGAAACCGGCGCTGATGATTACCTGAGTAAACCTATTAGTCCAAAAGTATTCCTGAGCCGGGTGAATGCCCTGTTCCGCAGATTGAATAAAACAGAAGCCAAGGTGCTTACTATTGAAAATATGACGATAGACCCGGAACGGTTTATCGTAAAAGTGGGAGAAGAAGAAATTGTGCTGGCCAAAAAAGAATTCGAACTCCTTTACTTACTCGCCCAAAAGCCCGGCCGTGTTTTCCTCCGAAATGAAATCCTGAACCAGGTGTGGGGCAATGATGTGATCGTTGGCGACCGTACTATTGATGTGCATATCCGCAAGATCCGCCAGAAGCTGGGTATTGATTGTATCACTACGGTAAAAGGGGTCGGGTATAAGTTTGAACTTTAGCCCCCTAAATCCCCCTAAAGGGGACTTTGTAAAACTCCTTTGTTCACTGCTTTCACTTCGTAGCTTAGCGGCATGTTTTCTACAAAGAATATTTCACCGAGACAGCTTTCTGCTTTTACGGCATTTTTGCTGGCCGTACCTATCAGTGTGCTGATAGGTTATGTTGAGAAAAGCTGGTGGATTGGATTGGTTTGCTTTGCAATCATCCTGGCGGGCAGCTATTTTCTCATCTCTTTCATGCTGGAACGCTTCATTTACCGAAAGATCAAACTGATCTATAAATTCATTTACAAAACAAAAGCTACCAAAAGAGAAGAAACCTATTATAAGTATGTGTTACCGCAAAAAAGTATTGACGAGGTAAGAGAAGATGTGGAGGCATGGGCCACAAAAAATGAAGAAGAACTGGAAATGCTCCGGCAGAATGAACAGTTTCGCAAAGAGTTTCTGCAAAATCTTTCGCATGAATTCAAAACGCCGGTATTTGCCATACAAGGTTATGTAGACACCCTTCTTTCCGGTGCCATGGAGAAACCGGAGATCAATAAAAAATTCCTGGAGAAGACCGCCAAAAATGTAGACCGTCTTACTCATTTACTCAACGATCTTGATGAGATATCAAGACTGGAAAGAGGGGAACTGGTTTTATACAAAGAAAATTTTGTGATACAGGACCTGGTAAAAGATGTGTATGAAAGCCTTTCGGTAAAAACAGAGCCACTGCATATTTACTGTACTATCAAGAAAGGCTGTGAGTCGCCCTTAACCGTGTTTGCTGATAAAGAAAAGATCCGGCAGGTGCTGACAAACCTGGTAGAAAATTCTATCAAATACGGAAAGCCGAATGGCAGTATTACGGCCAGTATGTACAAAACCGACGGCAAACACATTCTGATTGAAATCAGTGATGATGGTATTGGTATTCCTGAAAAACATTTACCCCGCATTTTTGAACGTTTTTACCGAACAGAAGAGGGAAGAAGCATTGATGTAAGCGGCAGCGGCCTTGGGCTGGCTATTTGCAAACATATTATTGAAGCCCATGGCCAAACGATTCATGTACGTAGTACAGAAGCAGTAGGTACTACGGTTGGTTTTACCTTAGATTCGAAAAGAGATTAATTTTTCTACTAACTTTCCTGTATGGCCAAACGAAAAGATTATATCTCCTGGGATGAATACTTTATGGGAGTGGCGTTATTATCTGCCAAAAGAAGCAAAGATCCCGGTACACAGGTGGGTGCCTGCATCGTCAACCAGAAGAATAAGATCGTTGGCGCCGGTTATAATGGTTTACCGGCCGGTTGTGATGATGATGAATTTCCCTGGGATAAAACGGGTGAATTCCTGCAAACCAAATACCCCTATGTATGCCATGCCGAATTGAATGCCATACTCAATAATATCGGCATGGACCTGCATGGCTGCCGCATTTATACAGCGTTGTTTCCCTGTAATGAATGTGCCAAAGCTATTATACAGGCTGGTATTTCTGAGGTTATTTACCTGTCAGACAAATATGCCGGCAATGAGACATCTGTTGCTTCCAAACATATGCTGGATACAGCAGGAGTTAGTTATCGAAAAGTAACACCATCCATTGATAAAATTGAATTGTCGTTCAATGAAGGGGAAGTGTAGATGTAGTTTAATACCAATTCTTACCCTCCGCAAGGCTTTTTAAAAAGTCAGCCGCTTCATTGCTCATTTTAGTACTCCTGAGTTTGTTATCTTCATCAAATAAAAAATGACGGCAGCCTTCTTCGCTGTATTTAAATACAACGGGTAGAACCAGTTTGCCCTGGATAAAGAAAGTCATCGTACCATCATAACCGCATTTATACTGCTCTGTTTCCTTACTATCTACAAACTGCAGCAAGCGGCGAATGGCTTTTTGTTCAGTCGTATTCACTGTCTGTACAACAGAATCGGTGTTTGGGTAGTAGAAACTGATAGCAAGGCTGTCGCTCCCTTTGAGTTTTTTGCTTAAAGAAGAATTATTGCAGGCAGCTAAAGAAAATACGGACAATACAAGGAGTAATTGTTTCAAGATAACTTTTTTTGGAAAGTTACAAAAAGGCGACCAGCTAAGGCTTAAACCTCAAAAGCCAAAAACTTAATATTACCTTATTGTTAAGTTTTTGTAACTTGAACATTAAGTCCATATGAAGACCCGGCTATTCATATTAACCCTGTTGATGCTGAGCTATTGCTGCGAGCCTGCCCGGGCCGGTACAGGAGAAGTACAATCCGTCAACTTTGATTTCTTTGGAAACAAGATAGAAATTCAGGCAGACGTCTCTTTCAACATTCCTTTCGGCAACGAAAGAAATGCTACTACTGTCAGCAACTTTGCCCAACAACTTGCCAAAAGCCGATATGAAACGGTAGTACAAAGCCTGCTTTACTACAAAAAAAAGTTGCAGCTGGAAGACTGGTTGTATTACCAACTGATCCGTAAAACTGCCCAGCAGATAAGCCCCAAAGCGGATGACTATTACCGCTATACCCTGTACAAATGGTTCCTGCTGCTGCAATCTGGCTATGACGCAACCTTAAAAGCCGGAAAAGATAAACTTCTCTTTTATGTGCAGTGTGATGAAAATATCTACAATATCCCTTCTTACCTGTTCAATGGCAAACAGTATGTATGCCTGAATTACCATGACTATGGCAGCAACATAAATTTTCAGCAAGAAACTTTCGTTCCGCTGAACCTGCCAGTCATTTCCACAGCCAAATCGTTTTCTTATAAAATCAGCCGCTTACCCGAATTCAGCCCGGCCGACTACCAGGAAAAAGAATTACAGTTTAACTACAACCAGCATGAGTATAATTTCAAAGTAAAACTGAACCCGCAGATCAAGACCATTTTTGCTAATTACCCGGTCGTGGATTATGCTTCTTATTTCAACATACCGCTAAGTCATGAAACTTACCGTTCGCTTATTCCCTTGCTGAAAAAAAATGTAAAAGGCATGAGTGTGAAATACGGGGTGGATTACCTGATGCGGTTTACCCGTTATGCTTTTTTGTTCAAACAGGACAACCAGCAATTCGGAGGCGAGAAAAGGCTTTCACCCGAACAAACACTGTTATTTGAGCAAAGTGATTGTGATGACCGGTCGGCTTTGTTTTTTTATTTAGTCAAAGAAATCTACAATCTCCCGATGATCGTTTTGTCATACCCGGAACATGTGACCGTAGCAGTAAAATTTGAAAAGCCGGTAGGCAAACCCATCCTCTATAACGGTGAGAAATATTCCGTGTGTGAACCCACCCCGCAAAAGGAAGACCTGGCAGTGGGAGAATTATTACCATCCCTGTTAAAACAGCAATACGAAGTAGTGTATGCTTACCACCCTTCGGGACAGTGATCATTCACCGGCAGCAGGCAATGTAATGGCTTTTTTCTCCAGTTCATCCAGGGACAGCTTTAGTTGCTTATTCATTTTCACAAAGTACTTCTCCCCTGTTTTAATGAAATATAAGGTCATGCAGCTATCGGCCCGGGAAAAGTAGATTGTCTCCACCGCTCCCTTTTTTCCGTAGAAGTAAATTTTGCCCTGGGTAGTGCAATTCTCCTTTACTTCTGTTGTCTTTTTATTGACTATTTCGGAGAAACGGGTAATGAATGCTTTGTCGTACACTTTGGTCATATTGAAAAAGCGGGGATTGCCGGGAGTATGATAATACATTACGATAGCGCTGTCGCTTTCTGCCAGGGACGGCAGCAGGTTTTTCTTTCCCTGTTCGCTTTTACAGGAAAGCAACATAGCAGACACAATAACTATCGACGCAAGTACAAAGCGTAACATAAGAACAGACTTTATTACTATTAATGAAAACGTCCTGCAAAGAACAGGACGTTTTCTAAATCATCAATCTATTTATTAATAAACAGCGTTCTGCGGATCCCAGTTGCACCAGCCGCTTGTCCAATTGGTTGTACCCATAGCACCACGGTAGGTAGTGCTGGTAAAGAAAGGATTCATACCTGTGAAACTTGCACCTGATAAAGCAGGTGATCCCGTAACAGGCAGGAAATTAGGGTTGGTTGAATAGAAAGGACTGGTTAATTGTGCAGCTGCGGAATTTGCTAAAGTAATACAACCTTCACTTTCAGCCTTGGTCTGTATTTGCGCCGCAGTAGCAATTGCATTATTGCTGGAACGGTAAACGTTGGTGCTGGCATGTACCAGATTATTCTTGAACTCAGATACATTATTTACATAATAGTCATTCAATGTTGCATCTGACTCCAAAGAGAACCCTGCATCCGGGTGACCAATCAATATTGAGTTACGAACAATGAACTGTGTAGCTCTTCTCCAGCGATTGGAATAGTTATGATTACCCGCTGTACCTGCTGCATCATTAGGACCAACAAAAGTGAAATTGCTCAACTGAGGCTTTGTTTTAGGAGTAGCAGATGTACCTGTACCGTCATTATCACACTCAATGCCATTTCCGGCATCGCCCGCATCTACGAAATCAGGTTTGCGGCAAGAAACTGCAAATTGAATCTTCCCGGTATATCCAAAGTCAAAATCAAAATCATCATCGGCAGTAGCAAAAGCTACCAGGTTTTTGGCATTTACGGTTCCGCCAAAGAATTCAAAGGCATCATCGTTACCAAAAGATACCTGTACATTTTCAATGATGGTACCAGAACCCACACCACCACAAGTCAAGCCGTTGATCTCAGAACCGGGTTCTGCAGCAATACCGGCATATTCAATACGAACATAGCGAAGGATACCGCTTTCATCCAGCGGATCGGTACCACCATACTGGCGGCCTACACCACCCTCGATAGTGGGTGCCGGATCCAACGGACGATTAGTAGGCGCTTTACCCAGCAGGATAATACCACCCCAGTCGCCGGGAGCCCTTGAACCTACTGCTTTACCGCTGGTAAATACAATCGGGTTAGCCGGAGTACCGGATGCGATCAGTTTGGCGCCTCTTTCAATGATCAACGCCCCTTTCTCGGTGATATCACTTTTGATAACACAACCTGCTTCGAAAGTGATGGTAGCACCTTCTGTAACGTACACATATCCTTTCAGGATCCATGTTCCTTTTGCATAGAAACGGCTGGAAGAAATGGTACCCTGGATAATGTTGCTGGTAGGTTCCGGCGCAGGCGTATTCACCTGCTCTTCTTCAAAATTCACCTTTACACAAGAGGTAGCACCTAAAAGTGTGATCAGGGTCAGTGCACCAAAAAGGATCTTTTTCATATTACTTGTTTTGAGTTTTGTTTTTTTATTTTTTGGTAAATGCGTTGTTCTTGCCAATATTAAAATCATAGGTAAAGCCGATGGTGATGGTAGAGCCCGGCCTGTAGCTGTTGAACAGCCTGTCGCTACCATTGCTGAAAGCTTTTTTCGTATCTACATTCTCGTAGAAGTAGTAAGCAGGATTCAGTAAATCAGCCCATGTGAGTTTTATCTCTGCTTTGTTTTTCAGTATTTTTTTGGCTAACTGGAAGTCCACCTGGTCTCTTGGCCTTTCATACACATCAGGGAAACCGAGGTTGCTGATACCTACCAATGCCAGGCGCTGACCAATGCGGTTGTACAATAATGATCCGTTCCATCCGCCCTGCTTGCTGTTATATTGAAGGCCCAGGTTGATAAGATAGGGTGACTGGCCCTGCAGCGGTCGTGTAGAAGGAGTGGAACCCTGCAGTGTTACTTTTGAATAGATATAAGTAAGGTTGGCAAATGTGCTGAAGTTGGTAAAATTATCTCCCAGGAAATCCAGGTTCTTTCTTACTTCAAATTCTGCACCCAATGTATAGGCTTCGTCAGCATTGGAATATCCGTAATTTCTTCTGTCGAGTACGCTGGAAGGATCGAGACGCAATTCAATGGGGTCGTTAAAGAATTTATAGAAAGCACCGAATGTGATGGCCTCGCCGCCTTTGGGATAAAACTCGTAACGGATATCACCGTTGAGTATAGAACTGCGCTGCAGGTTTACATTACCATTTACGCCATAGTTAGCCTCGTAATCATAGAAAGAGAACGGGGCAATTTCCCTGAACTCCGGCCTGGCCACGGTACGGCTACCTGCGAGGCGGATACTATTTTTTGTATTGGCAGCGAAGGTGAAATTAAACGAAGGCAATACATCCCATTTTTCTGTATTCACCACTATACGCTTAGAGGTAACATCTTTCGTAGTTAAGAACTGCTGGAAATTCTCCACCCTTACACCCCATACCAAACGGATCTTTTCGCCAAACTTGTTGTCGAACATACCATACATGCCATTCAGCACAGATACACCAAAATATTTATCCTGGTTATTGGTAAAGTCGTTCAGCACAAAACCATCAATACCGATATTCTGCGGGGCAAATATCTGGTCAAACGGTAAGGTCTCTTTGCTCTGATCGAACTGAGTGGCCGAAGCCGGAACGTATTGGAAGATGCGGCTGCGGAAGTCACGGATACGGATCAATGTAGAACCACCTGCCTTGAATGTTTGTTTATCCTTATTGAAAGTAAAAGGAATACTGATAGAACCATTGGCTCCGTAGCTATAATCTTTCAAACTGCTGAAGAAGCGGCGGGTATCATCATCATTATATTCAAAAGGATCTGTAGTGCCTTTGCCACGGTTATAAGAAAGGGTACGAAGGTCAGGTTGTGATTTCCAGTTATAGGCAAAGTTTCCGTTCCACCTCAGTTTAACACCGCTTGTAGTAAGTTGGTGATCACCTTCCAACTGGCCGCTGTAAAGTGAACGCTGGTTCAATACCGAAGAACGGAAATTGATATCCTGAATACGGTCGTTGTTTACACCAGACCTTGTATAATAGTTGTCTTCGAATAACTGGTTGTACAGGTTCTTAAACGATATTTTATGTCTTCCTTTTACATAAGTGATATTGGCAATGGCGCCGGTATTCACACTATACTTATTCTGGTCGTCATTCAACTGCACCACTGTACCACCATCATCTTCATGTAATCTTCTCTCCACGTTATATTTCAGCATACTGTTGCGGTACTGTACTGAGAAGATGGTACCGAGTGTGCCACCGTTCTTAAACTTGTTGCTTTTACCCCAGGTAATGCTGTATGTCTGGGTAGGTAACGCTGTATTGTTTGTTTCAGCATATACATTGCCATTGAATGACCTTGTCCATTCAAGGCGTTGCTGTGTATTGCCTGCTCTGTAAACCTGTGCTGAAGAGGGAAACCCTTTTGGCAATCCTCTTGTATCATCATCAAAGCCCAGCCAGTCCATACCATTACGGTTGTTGCTGGTAAAATCTTTGAAAACGGATTGTGTATTGAAACCAAGACTTACGCTTACACTCAGGAGGTCACGGGTGGGTACATCTTTGGTGTTGATCTGCACCAGGCCACCGGCGAACTCACCGGGCAATTCCGGAGTAGCTGTTTTATTAATAATGATGTTATCAATCAGCGCTGAAGGGATCACATCAAAGGAGAATGCTTTCTTATCCGGCTCTGTGCTGGGCAGTTGCGCATTATTGATAACAGCCGAATTGTACCTGTCGCTCAAACCACGAACAACAACAAATTTTCCATCCTGGATACTGGTACCGCTTACTCTCTTCAATACTTCACCGGTATTTCGGTCGGGAGTGCGGCGGATAAAGTCGGCCGCCAAACCGCTTGACAACGCTGTATTATTTCGCTGAAACGAAAGCAATGCAGATGTGTTTTCCTGCCTGCGGGAAGTAGCAACCACTGTAACTCCTTCGAGTTTAGTCTTAGCACTTTCTTTTAGCACAATCTCCAAATAATTCTCCTGGTTCAGCAACGCCTCCACCTCACTGATCTCTTTGGTTTCATAACCTACCCTGGAAACAACCAGTGTATGTTTTGTGCCCACTTCAAAATCGAAGTAGAATTTACCTTCCACGTCAGAAATAGCCTGTTTGGAAGCGCCATTAGTGATAATGATATTGGCGCCGGCTAATGGTTCATTTTTTTCATTCATCACTTTTCCGGAAAGCCTGGCTTTTTGAGCTTCGGCAACCATAAACAGTGAAAGAAAAAGCAATGTAAAAGTCAATCTCAGCCTGATATTCATACCCGGTTATTTGCGGGCAAAGGTGGCCTTGGGGAGTTACCGGTAAGTTACCGGTATGTTAAGCAATCATGATGCGAATATTACCGGAATGTTAAGAGGGTTTCGGGCTGCTACATCACAAGTAATCAGAATGTTACGATGCCAGTAAAGCGCCACTGCAATATCTTTTGAGTTGTTCCGCGATAATAACCTACATCTGTTTGCAGTTTTAGATTGTGCCGGAAGAAATAATGGGAGTAGGCCAGCATATATTCTTCTACCTTGGAGATATAGGGAGACGCCTTTTTATCCGGTGATGTAAATCCGTACCTGAGGGCAAACTCGTTCTTTTTTGAAAATAAGTAACCGCTTTGTAATAGCAACCCTGTTCCGCTGTAAACAAAATTAACTTTCGATGGATTGGAAGCGTTGATACTGACACCGTTTTTAGAAGTTCTTCTGTATAATTCACCTGTAAACGACCATCCCTTTTTTTTCATTACCCAATCTGCTCCGTAGTAATGAATATCGGCATACTGGTTATTAAAAAGATATTCACCCAACTGGCCGGCCACCCGGCTTGTTTTATTATTGAAGCTATAAGCAACCCCCACAGAAAGCTTGAACCGGTCTTCAAAGAAGATATCTGACTCTATATAATCGCCGTTACTTTTAAATTCTCCAAATGGCAGTACTTCAGACCTGACTGAATAACATAAACCGCTTGACTTATCAGAAGTGATGCGACCCTCACCGCTTGTGATGGCAAATGTGCTGCTGATAATTGCTTTGTTCCTGGTTTTCGTTGTATAGGTAGCCCAAAAGCCTTTATCCCTGTCTAAAGTGAATAATGCATTGGTATTTGAACGGTCGGCAAACTGCAAATTGGCCGATGAGGTTTGTCTTTGCCTGTTGCCGGGTAATTTGGTTTGGCCAAAACCAAAACGCCAGTGTTTATTCGGAGAATAATACAACATGGCATCTCTTAAAAAAAGATTATTCGGCACTAATGAATTATCGGAAGAAACATCTCTTTGTGAAAAACAAAGCTGTATCCGGTAAGTAAATTTGTGACTGATGGCATTGCCTGCAAAATTCAGCCTGAGACGCCTGATAGAAAAGTCGACGGTGGTCTTATCTGTATTAAGATCATGCCTTACCTCGGCAAGGCTTTGTATGCGTCCCCCGATTCCCAGGGAAAAGCTGCTGTCTTTGGAAGAAAAGGTGATCGGCTTACCAAAATGTGCATCCATGAAGCCATTATCAGGATTGTATTGTCCAAAGCCGGTATGGGTTATGACAGCACAAAAGGTTGTAAGAAGTAAAAAAAAGGAACGTCCTTTGGAAGATACCATGGTTAGTTGTAAAATTGATGCAATATAATTCCTTTGTTATTGAATCGTTACCCTAACTTTATTTCTATATTAAGAAATTATTAATTCTCCGTACTCCCGTTACCCCCAACCAAGTACCCGGTATTTTCGCAAACCATCCCGCCGTTGGCGGGAACTAAAAAACCAAACCAATGGCAGGACTTAACTCATTTCTGAAAATCTTCATGCCGAAGAACAAAATTTTCTATGAGCTTTTTGAAAAAGTAGCTAACAATGTGGCCAAAATGGGCTCCATTTTAAGGGACCTTGTAGCAGAACCAGATTTTGATAAACGGGCCGCTTTGATCGCCCAGCTGGAAGATCTGGAGCATGCCAATGATGAGCATACCCACAGCCTTTTTACCGAACTGGGAAGAAATTTTATTACCCCCTTTGACCGGGAAGACATCCATTACCTCGCCACATCGCTGGATGATATTGCCGACTACATTTATGCCGCCGGCAAAAAAATCAATTTCTACCGGGTGAACCCCAATGATACCGGCATGCAGAAATTTGCCGAATTAATTGAGCAGGGCGCTGAACAAGTGAAAATTGCTGTTACCGAACTGCGGGATATGAAGAATATGCGCAGTATTACCGAAGCACTGGTAAAGATCAATAGTATCGAAAACCAGGCAGATGATATTTTTGATTTCAGTATCGAAAAACTCTTTGCTACAGAAGATGATGCCAAAGAGGTAATCAAGAAAAGAGAGATCTACCAGGTAATGGAAATAGTGACCGACAAATGTGAAGATGCCAGTAATGTGATTGAGTCAATCATTATTAAATACGCCTAAGTAATTTGAAGATTTGACGATGTAATAATTTGAAAATATGCAAATGTAAATAAGCAATTTTCAAATTTTCAAATCAACCCATTATCAAATTAATTTATGACACCTTTTCTCATCACCATAATAGCCCTGGCCCTGATATTTGATTATATCAACGGGTTTCATGATGCGGCCAACTCTATTGCCACCATTGTTTCAACCAAGGTACTTACGCCTTTCCAGGCGGTTCTTTGGGCGGCAGTATTCAACTCTGTTGCCTTTTTTATTTTTAAGGACCATGGTGTGGCAGATACTGTAGCCAAAACTGTAAAGCCTGATCACATTGAAGGGAATATGATGGTAGTAATTTTTTCAGGTCTTATTGCCGCCATTGCCTGGAACCTCCTGACCTGGTGGCTGGGGATACCCTCGTCTTCCTCTCATACACTGATTGGTGGTTTTGCCGGTGCTGCTGTCGCTGCCGGTGGATTTGGTGCAGTTAACTCTCCCATAATTATCAAAACAGCCAGTTTCATTTTCCTGGCCCCGATCATTGGTATGATCATGGCGTTTATTATGTCGCTTTGGTTCCTTAGTTCCTTCAAAAAGGGCTGGACATCGAAAATATTTTCCATCGCCATTATTGTTTTGGTCGGAGTATTTCTTTCTACCAACCTTGAATTTGACAAGACCGTACTGGCCAAGAAAACTGATTATGAGTCATATTTCACCCAAGTAATTTTTTATTCCAAGAATTTTAAATGGATCCTGTTAGCATTCATTTTGCTGGTAATGGCTGTTTTTGCATTATACCTCAGCACCCTGAATGCCCATAAATCTAACCAGTGGTTTAAGCGTTTACAGCTTATCTCTTCTGCGGCTTTTAGTATTGGGCATGGAGGTAATGATGCACAAAAAGTAATGGGTATCATCACCGCAGCGTTGATTGCAGGCGGAACGATCACCGATTTTCATCAAATGCCTGATTGGGTACCCATCGCCTGTTATGCAGCCATTGGCCTGGGAACAATGAGTGGTGGTTGGAAGATCGTTAAGACAATGGGCACCAAGATTACTAAGGTTACTCCCTTTGAGGGTGTGGCTGCGGAAACAGCCGGTGCTGTCACCCTTTTCGTAACCGAAGCATTGAAAATTCCGGTTAGTACCACCCATACTATCACAGGTGCCATCATGGGTGTGGGTGCTACCAAAAGGCTCTCAGCGGTTCGCTGGGGTGTTACTTTCAACCTGATATGGGCCTGGATATTAACCATCCCCATCAGCGCTTTATTAGCTGCCGGAGTATATAGTATTGTAAGTCTCTTTTAATACGATCACCTTTTTACCGTAAAAAATCCTGACTTTTGTCAGGATTTTTTTATGGCAAAGATTCTTGTTACAGGCGGATGCGGCTACATTGGCTCCCACACCATTGTAGACCTGGTTCAAAACGGGTATGATGTTATTTCTGTTGATAATAACTCCCGATCCAACCCTGTTATCCTGAAAGGGGTGGAGCAGATCACCGGAAAAAAAATCAAGAATTACAAAGTAGACCTGTGCAATTTTGATGACACATTTGCCATATTCCAGGAAAATGATGACATCTGTGGTATTATTCATTTTGCTGCCTACAAAGCAGTAGGTGAGTCGGTAGAAAATCCATTGCTGTATTACGAAAACAACCTTGTTTCCCTGATCAACCTGCTCAAATGTGTGCAGGAGTTCAGAATACCGCATTTTGTATTTTCTTCTTCCTGTACCGTATATGGCAACCCTGAGGAAGTTCCGGTAACAGAATCTACTCCTTTAAAAACTGCAGAATCACCTTACGGAGCCACCAAGCAAATGGGTGAGCAGATCGTTCAGGATTTTGCTAAAAACGGGACCACCAGCTGTGTGTTGCTACGTTATTTCAACCCGGTGGGTGCCCATCCTACTGCTGCTATCGGTGAAATGCCATTAGGGAAACCCCAGAATCTTGTTCCTGCCATTACACAAACCGCTATTGGTCGTATTGGTAAAATGTATGTGCATGGCAATGATTATCCTACCCGGGACGGCTCCTGTATCAGGGACTATATACATATCTGCGATCTGGCAAATGCCCATACCCTTTCTTTGAAGTACATTGAGGAAGGAAGAAATAAAATCAGTTGCGAGGTTTTCAATTTGGGAACGGGTAATGGCATCAGCGTCCTGGAAGCCATTCATGCATTTGAGAAAGTCAGTGGGGTAAAACTGAATTATGAAATAGGGCCAAGACGCCCCGGCGATGTGGTAGCCGTTTATGCCAATAACGACCTGGCAAAAAATATACTGGGATGGAACCCAGTTTTCTCCCTTTATGATATGATGAGCACTGCGTGGAAATGGGAACTGCGTTTAAAGGCAGATGAGACCGTTTTTACCAGTCAGCCGGGAGAACTGAACTAAATTTTTTCTTGCCGGGATTCGCCATACAGCATTCGCCACGAACCGTTACTTTTGCCCCACTCAAACTATCGTAATGCTTTTAAAAGAAATTCAATCTACAGGGAATAAAGATACCAGAAGCGGCTTTGGTGACGGCATCGTGGAAGCAGCCAGAAAAAATGAAAATATCGTTGCACTTACTGCAGACCTTGCGGGTTCACTCAAGTTAAACCAGTTCATGAAAGAGTTTCCCCACCGTTTTTTTCAATGCGGTATTGCTGAAGCCAATATGATGGGCATTGCAGCAGGACTAACCATCGGTGGCAAGATTCCTTACACTACTACTTTTGCTAACTTCTCTACCGGCAGAGTGTACGACCAGATTCGTCAATCCATTGCTTATAGCGAAAAGAATGTAAAAATATGCGCCTCCCATGCTGGTCTTACTTTGGGTGAGGATGGCGCCACCCACCAGATATTGGAAGATATAGGCTTAATGAAAATGCTGCCGGGCATGACGGTGATTGTTCCTTGTGATTATGCCCAAACTAAAGCTGCCACTATCGCCATAGCTGATTACGTCGGACCTGTTTACCTGCGGTTTGGCCGTCCGTCATGGCCAATCTTTACCGCTGACAGGCCTTTTGAAATCGGCAAAGCCCAATTTTTCTCAGAAGGAACCGATGTAACCATTTTTGCCTGCGGACATTTGGTATGGAATGCCATACAGGCCGGTGCTGTACTGCAGGAAAAGGGCATCAGTGTAGAAGTTATCAATATTCATACTGTTAAGCCCCTGGACGAAGCAGCTGTGATCAACTCATTGCGTAAAACAAAATGTGCCGTAACTGCAGAGGAACATAACATCATTGGTGGCATGGGAGATATGATTGCACAATGTGCTGCCAAAAACTTTCCTGTACCGATTGAGATGGTGGGCACCAAAGACACTTTCGGTGAAAGCGGTACTCCTGCACAATTGCTGAAAAAATATGGCCTGGATATACCTGATATTGTGGCTGCAGCAGAGAAAGTAATGGCAAGAAAAAGTAACGGGTAATATTTAATTTTCTATAAAACAGGCAGGTTCTTTTAAAAATGGACCTGCTTTTTTATTTTTAATAACTGGTAGACCTCTTTAAACAAATTGCTTTTCCAATATTCTAACCGAACCAAAGCCCTGACCAATGCCCCTGACAACGACAAGCGATAGTGAGTTGCTCGTAGAATTCCGTAACCCTGTTACGAAAGAAAAAGCCTATACCCATATCATCCGTAAATACCAGGAAAAATTATACTGGCATATACGCCGGATGGTCATTGAACATGAAGACGCCAATGATGTACTGCAAAATGTGCTGATCCGGGTATGGAATGGCCTGGAGAATTTCCGGGAAGACAGCCAGTTATATACCTGGCTTTACCGCATCGCCACCAACGAATGTCTGACTTACCTGGAACAACAGAAAAAGAGAACGGCCGTCAGCCTAAGTGATGTGGAAACTGGCCTGAGCAACAAGATCAAGGCGGACCGACATTTTGACGCCAATAAACTGGAGTGGAAACTACAGCTAGCCATACAGCAACTTCCTGAAAAACAGCGCATAGTGTTTAGTCTAAGGTATTATGACGAGATGCCTTACGAGGAAATGAGCCGGGTACTGGAAACCAGCGAAGGGGCCTTAAAAGCCAGTTACCATCATGCGGTCAAAAAAATAGAGGATTATATGCTAAATCATTAAACTTTGGAGGTTGACAGCTATCTTATAAACGCAAAATGACACAGAGAGACAACATATTGCAGGAATTAAAAGAACTTGACAGCCGTTTGGCGGATGTCGCTGTGAAGAATATTTACACGGTGCCGGCAGGTTATTTTGACAACCTGGCCGAGCAGGTAGTGGCAAGGATCAACGCAATGCAGGCCAACAATGCGGCAGATGAGTTGAATGCATTGTCCCCACAACTGGAAAAATTATCCAGGGAAATGCCATACAGTATCCCGAAAGATTATTTTGAAACGCTTTCAGATAACGTACTGAAAACAATCCATGCAGCCGGCCTGTCAGCCAAAGACGAATTAGCCGCTATTTCTCCTTTACTAAGCAGCCTCAAAAAAGAAAACCCTTACAATATACCCGAGGGATATTTTGAGAGCTTGCCTCCAACCAGGCAAAAAGAAAAAATACAATCGTCTGCAAAAGTTGTTTCACTGTTCAGCCGCACCTGGTTCCGCTACGCTGCTGCTGCAGTTGTTACAGGAATAATTATTCTGGGAAGCCTTTCCCTTTTCACAAACGAAAAAGAACCCGGTGGAAAAGCATTGGCCAAGTTTACCCGTGATGTAATAAAGATGGATGAGCAGCAAAAAGATGATATGATCGATTTCTTTGATGCCGGACTCGATGGCAAAGAAACTGCACAGGTAAATACAGATAATAAAAACTCACAAGAGGTAAAAGAACTGCTGGAAGGTGTTTCAGAAGAAGAACTGAAAGATTTCCAGGAACAAACAGAAGCGATTGAAGAAGTGTTAATGACAAATTAAGCAACAATGAAAAAGTGGTTAATCATATTATTATTCCTTATACCCGGTTTTGCGGCTATGGCGCAAAACGAGGAGCCTGCTCCGCAGGAAGGAAAGATACAGGAGCGAATGAGGGAATATATCCAGAACAAACTTAACCTGAACAGAAATGAAGCCGACCGGTTCACCCCTGTATTCGTTCGCTACTTCCGTGAATTTGCCCAAACACATCGCCAAAACAGGGGCGACAGGTTAGTACTGCAGCAAAAGATCGTTGAACTTCGTTTGCGCTACCGGGGAGAATTCAGGCAAATACTGGATGAGCAAAGGGCTAATAAAGTGTATTTATACGAAGATGAATTCAGAAGAAAAGCTGTTGACATAATCCGTGAACATAGAAGAGGAGACAGGGTGCCGCCCCGAAGAACCAGGGCTATAATGCTCCGGATGAACAATTGCCTGTTGTAACTATTAATGCTTTAAGATATCGGAAGCTGGTTTGAAAGAACCAGCTTTTTTATTGAAAAGACCACAATGGATGTTTAACATCATGATAAAAAAGAAAGGTCCATTTTTCTTTGGCTCCCCGCTCCCACCATTGCTGTCTTAACTCCATCGCCTTTTTACCATTGTAATCGTATTTGGCCACAAAGCGGTGTTTCATTTGTTGTAGCTGCGGCGCCTCATCGCCTCCGAAAAAGATGATCTCGCCGGCTTCTTCTAACCAAAATACCTGATGATGCGGTGAATGGGCACCGGAAACTTCATAACGGATGTATTCATCAATAATCCCTGAACCCTCTAGTAAGACAACCTTTTCATTATTTTGCAGACACTCCAGTTCTTCCGGAATAAAAGAGGGAACCCCTTTTTCAAAAGCATAAACTAATTCGGTCCGTTGCACATAATATTTTGCATTGGGTAGTGACAACCTGGCTCCCAAACCATCTCTTTCTATTCCAACAGCACCAGCATGGTCTTTATGCAGATGGCTCATCAATACTTTGGTAACTTCTGATGGATTAATCCCAACATCCATCAGGTTTTGATGAAGCTGTAAGATGCCGTTTTTTTCAAAACCAAGGCCTGTATCTAATAAAATGATGTCTTTTGAGGTAATAACGACAAATGGTTGAATCTCTACCAATAAACTCCCCGAAGGCCTGTCTTTCAGGCTATGTTCGTTTTCATCAAACGGAATAAAATGCTTGGTCTTGTCAATGGTAAAAGTGCCTTCTGAAAGCGGAATAACTCTCATAAATCCCAAAAATACAAATAACAAATTCCAAAAACGGCCTTCGTAGTTTGGGATTTGTTATTTGGGCATTATCTTAATACCATTTGCCTGTCGGCATCAAGACGAACGAGGATGAACAGCAGAATAGTAAAAGTAAGCAGTGAGGTCCCCCCGTAGCTTACAAAAGGAAGCGGGATGCCAATAACCGGCGCCAGGCCAACTGTCATGGCAATATTAATGGCAATATGAAAAAAGAATACAGCTGCCACCCCGTACGCATAGCTCCTGCTGAATGTACTTCGCTGCCGCTCGGCAATAGTAACGATACGGAAAAGAAGGATAAGATATAAGCCCAATAACACCATGCTTCCTGCAAAACCGAAACCCTCCCCGACCGTACAAAAAATAAAATCAGTACGCTGCTCGGGTACAAAATCGTAGCGGGTTTGTGTCGCATTTAAAATCCCTTTTCCAAATATCCTGCCGCTGCCAATGGCAATTTTTGACTGCCGTACATTGTAGCTGGTTCCGCTTTCCTTTTTCTTTTTTAATTCATCTGCACTCAGCTCAGCATTCTTATCAAGATAAGGGTTGTCTTTACCAAAAAGATCGTAAATCCTTTCTACCTGGTGTTTTTGTAAAATATTTTTAAAAGCATAGGGAACGGCAAACCGCTGAAGCCCTACGCAAAGTATCCATAAGAATATGATAGTCGTAAGAATCTGGCGACGGCGTTTTATCTGCCGGCGGAATATGTAAACCAGCAAGGCGGCTAGCACCGTCAACGCTATGGCCAGTGTATCAGGCTCAATCACAATGGTAGCAACAACCAAGGCTGTTACAGCAAAACCGATCAACAGAATAACAGAAGGCAAACCTTCCCTGTACATTACAATGAAGAAGGAAAAATATACCAGGGCCAAACCGGTTTCGCTTTGCAATAAAGTAAGGGCTGCAGGAAACAAGGCGATACCCGCAGCAATTAGCTGCGACCTTGTTTTGGTGAAATCTGTTTCCGGTCTCGACAGGTATTTAGCCAGGGCCAGCGCCACAAAAATTTTACACAGCTCAGCAGGCTGAAAATTAAAAGCTCCCAGCTTGATGATGGACTCTGTTCCCTTTATTGGTGAATGAAAAGGAAACACCAGCAGCAACATAAATATTCCTAATGCATATCCCAAATTGGCGGTTGCAGCAAAAAACTTACTGTCGGTAAGAAGGATAAAGAAACCAATTAATGCACCGAGGCAAAAAAAGTAGAACTGTTTGCTGTAATCTGTTTTAAACCGGAAGAAGCTTTGAACAATAGGATCTCCCTCTTTATAGGTAACAGCGAAAATTGCTGTAAGGCCAATAACCACCAGCAACAGGTAAATACCTATCAGGCTCCAGTCTATTCCTTTTGATATGGCAGGATTACGCTGGTTCATGATAGTATCCAGGTTTTTGTTGCAGAAGCCACCTTTTTTTCTTCCTGCATCCAGATGTACGTTATCGTCTTTTGTTTATCTGCCGGTTTGGGTGCAGGTGGTTTTTGTGTATCTGTCTGTGCCCTTCTGAATTTCTTAATATAGCTACTGTCCTTAGTCATTTTGAACCATTCCCATGCCCTGGATGAATCAGCTTTATATTGTAATCGTTTGTAATGGGCTGGTATCAGGTTGGCTTTTGAAATTCTGTCTACATCTGCTTCACTTTTTTTCTGGATTGTATCGTTGAGGTACTTTTCAATAAGTATTCTTGATATTGGGCCTCCCCAGGTAGCACCATATCCTGCATTTTGTACACAAACAGCGATGGCAATTTTCGGATTGTCTTTAGGTGCAAAACAAACGAACATGGAGTTATTAGGGAGTTTGATCCTCCGGCCATCGAGTATAGTATAATTCTCAGCAGTTCCCGTTTTGGCACAAACTTCAATTCCCGGTATTTGTGCAATTCTGGCCGTACCAAATTTCACCACATCGTTCATTCCCTCGATTACTGCCCGGTAAGCTGTATCTGGAATATGTGTTAACACCTCATGCTTAACCCTGAATTTGTTCATGTAAACTGTATCGTCATCCGTTTCATCGTCTATCTTCTGCACAAAATGGGGTGTGTAATAATATCCCTTATTGGCAATGATACACATCGCATTGGCCAACTGCAATGGTGTTGCCTGCATCTGATCCTGGCCAATGCCCAATGTCAAATTGGTACAGGAATTCCAGCTGCCGCGGTATTGTTTATTGTAACTGGATGAATCAGGAATATTTCCTTTGTTTTCACTGGGCAGATCCACTCCCAAACGAACACCTAAACCAAAAAGGTTCATATACTCCCGCCATTTCATATATCCCTTCTTTACACTACCATATTGCGGGTTATCCGCAGCCATACGATACAGGTGGGTGAAATAAGAGTTACAGGAATACGCAATTGCATTACGCAAATTAGCCGCATGACCACCACCGGAATGGGTACAAGCAGGTTTCCCCGAACCGCAACCCATGTAGCGTCCCCCGCAGGGGTAACCATATGCAGGAGTTATCAATCCTTCATCAAGGGCAACCAGTGCACCGAGTGGTTTAAAAGTGGAACCGGGTTCATATAAACCATTAATTGCCCGGTTAAGCATCGGGCCCGCCACATCTAATTGCAAACGGCCAAAATTTTTACTTCCTTCCGGACCAGTCAAATCATTGGGATTATAATTAGGACCCGACACCATAGCCAGTATACCACCTGTTTGAGGATCAATGGCTACTAAACCTCCTACTTTGTTCGTCATTAGTTTTTCTGCCAATTGCTGCAAGTCTGCATCCAGGTAAGTCCTGAGACCTCTTCCGGCAATAGCCGCTGTGTCATAAGAACCTTTTTCGTAATGACCCACTAACCTGTTCTTATTATCCTTGATCCAGTATTCCACCCCTCTTTGACCCATCAGCACTTTTTCATAATAAGCCTCAAGTCCTGTTTTACCTATATAATCACCCTGCCGGTAAAAATTACCTGACTTTTCAATATCCTTTGGGTCTGCTTCTCTTACATAACCTAAAATATGTGCAGCAGCATTAAAAGGATATGTTCTTACCGGTCTTTCCACCAATGTAAAACCGGGAAACTTCCAGCTGTTTTCTTCAAATCTTGCCTGCAAGTCAGGTGTTAACTGATCATCAAAAATAGAAGGCCGCACCGAAGTGTTTTTAATCTTGGCTTCCAGTATCCTTTTGTTGAACTCAGTTGTGTCTAAATTCATCAGCCGGCAAAATTCCACTACATCTATGCCCTTGATTTCGGCAGGCGTTACCATCAGATCGTAACTGATAGTATTGTTAAGAATGGCTTTCCCCTTTCTGTCATAAATGATTCCCCTTTCCGGGTAAATGATCTTTGGATAAACAGCATTATCCATTGCCAGTTGTTTGAACTTTCCTGACATCACCTGCAGGTAAAACAACTGACCAATAATAACTAAAAAGGTAACCAGGAATATCAGGCGGATGATACGGCTTCTTGACTGGTTAAACACGGACATATTAAACTATGGGGTAAGCAGTGCGAAGTATGAGGTGAAAAATAAAGTACAAGACTGCAAAGTACGAATTACGATAAACGGTTTCCAAATCTAATTGACAGGAAAGTTTTGTTTTAAGTAAAATTTCAATACTGCCTGTTGATTTTTTCTATGCTGTATTGGTGCGGAACTTCAATTGTCGGGGGAACAACAATTCAACCATAAAAATCAACAACATACTAATGCCTGTGGTAGCAATTACCTTGATGATAAAATCCAGAAAATTGCCGACATCCAGCCATTCGAGAAGTACCATGTAGCCATGATGCAGGAGGGTAAGAACAAAAACATAAACAGCATAAGGTGTCCACTGCATGGCTTTAGGCGAGGGTTCCCGGTAGTTGAATTCGGTACTGTCTTTCGGTGTCAATACATTGATCACAAAAGGCCTTACATAGGCAATGAGGGTGCAGGCTGCAGCATGCAGACCGGGTGTCATGGTGAAATAGTCCAGGGTAAGCCCGGTAACAAAGCCTATCACCAGCAGCCCAAAGCGGGAAATGGTAAAAGGCAGCCAGAGAATGAAAAGAAAATAGATATAAGGTGTAATGAACCTATGCAAATGCGGCATCTTGTTCAGAATATAAACCTGTACCAGGATGAATACTGCAAATCTTATTATGTTTCTCAGCAGATCACTCACTTCGGTGCTTTTTTACCTTGTTCAATTTTGTTTTTGGTATCCTGCATCAGTTGCCATTGTTCATCTCTCTCTACGTTCTCGATAATATGTACCTGTTGCAGCGAAAAGAAATTGGCTGCAGTTTTAATTCTCAACACATAAAAGTTGGTGCTCTTATCCTTAATCACATCATCAATAAAACCTACCATATGGCCGGGGGGAAAATTGAAAGAATAAGTACTTGTCAGCACTGTATCCCCTTTATTCACTTCTACACTTTGAGGAATACCCCTTAACGTCAGATAGCGGGGGTCTTTACCATCCCAGTCCACAGTTCCGAAATTGCCGCTTTTTTTAAGGGAAGCATTTACTTTATGCTGCACATGCAGCAGGCTCATTGCCTGGCTGAAGTTAGGACTAACATTCACCACTACTCCCACGGCGCTGCCGTCAGAACCCAGCACAGCCATATTGTCTTTTATCCCCTGGTTGGCGCCCCTGTTCAATTGTATGTAGTTTTTCTGGGAATTGACCGTGTTATAAACAACTGTAGCCGGTCGGGAAAAATAGCGGCGGTAATTCCCCAATGTGTCATAAGGAACAGAGTCCCGGACTGCTGAGACAGTGGTATCTCTGCGTCCATAGAGAGAAGGTAACAGGTTCAGCAAGGAATCATTCAGCCGGTTCACCCGTTTATTTTCTTCCCTAAGAGTAAAATAGTCTTCTACCTTATTATACTGTGAATTTATGATCCCGGTCATTTCATTGGCCACACCAAGGAATTTAGCCCTGTGAAAGCGATTATAGCTGAATAAAAACCATAATGCCACTCCCTGTAAAATAAGGAAAGCGAAAAAGGTTCTGTACCGCCGAATGAAAAGAAGGATGTTTCGCATGGAAGGTATGAAGCCTGAAGTCCGAAGTCCGAGCTCTGACTTCCTTATTCCGACCTCCGACTTCGGGTTTTATCTCATTACAAAAGGATACCTGTCATAATTTTTCAGGGCAATTCCGGTTCCCCTCACCACACTCTTCAGCGGATCGTCAGCCACATGAACAGGTAGTTTGATCTTGTTGCCGAGTCGCTTGTCGAGCCCACGTAATAAAGCACCACCACCGGTGATGTATAACCCACGGCGATAAATATCAGCAGCCAGCTCAGGAGGGGTTTGTTCCAGTGCTTTCAAAATCGCTTCTTCAATTTTAAAAATGCTTTTATCCAGCGCCTCCGCTATTTCCTGGTAGCTGACCATAATTTGCTTAGGAATACCTGTTACCAGGTCACGGCCGTTCACGGGGAAGTCATCCGGCGGATTGTCAATTTCCTTCATAGCAGCACCTACCTGTATTTTGATCTGCTCGGCCGTACGTTCGCCTATGAGCAAACTGTGGTAGCGGCGAAGAGCCTCCATAATATCAGCGGTAAATTCATCACCGGCAATGCGGATAGACTGGTCGCAAACAATACCTGCCAGGGCAATGACAGTGATCCCTGTTGTACCACCCCCAATATCAATGATCATATTACCTACAGGCTCTTCTACATCGATACCTATACCCAATGCAGCGGCCATTGGCTCATGAATCAGGTATACTTCTTTAGCTCCTGCCTGCTCCGCACTGTCACGAACAGCCCTTTTTTCCACTTCCGTGATGGAAGATGGAATACAGATCATCATCCGCCAGCTGGGGGGGAATAGTGGCTTTTTGGGATAAACCAATTTTATCAGCTCCCGTATCATCAATTCGGCTGCGTTGAAGTCGGCAATTACACCATCCTTCAGCGGACGGACCGTACGGATGCTTTCGTGGGTTTTTTCATGCATCATCAGCGCCTTTTTACCAACCGCCAGCACCTCTTTCGGGTTGTTGCGGTTCAGTGCTACAATGCTAGGTTCGTTCACCACTACTTCGTCGTTGTGTATAATGAGGGTATTGGCAGTACCCAGGTCGATGGCTATTTCTTGTGTAAACCAGTTAAAAAGTCCCATTAATTTTCCTTGGATTTTGTAGGGGCAAAGGTGGAGGAAATAATTTGATTAACAAAGCGGAAACCCTTGTGGGATAAAGATTTTTCATGGTTTTGACATTTCTGTAATTCCCTGTAATTCTCCTGCAGCTATTCCTATTTTTGCCAAATACTGTATGGAACTTTTACTGATATGCACGGTGGCATTTTTTGCGTCCGGCTTAACCCTGTTTTCCGGGTTTGGACTGGGCACCCTTTTGTTGCCGGTATTTGGCCTCTTCTTTCCGCTTGAGATCGCAATCGCTATGACAGCTATTGTACATTTCCTGAATAATATTTTTAAACTTTTGCTCTTTAAGAAGCATATTAATTTAACGGTAGTTCTAAAGTTTGGATTGCCATCTATACTTGCAGCATTCGCCGGAGCTTTTCTATTGAACCAGTTAGGAAAAGGAGTTCCTTTAACCAGCTATGAGCTTGGCGGCAACACTTACTTTATTACAATCTTGAAAATTGTGATTGGTACATTAATGATCATTTTTGCATTATTTGAACTGGTGCCTGCTCTTAAAAAACTTTCGATTGATAAAAAATTTCTTCCAATAGGCGGTTTGTTAAGCGGATTCTTCGGAGGACTCAGCGGTCACCAGGGTGCACTGCGTAGTGTTTTCTTATTAAGACTTAAACTATCAAAAGAACAATTCATTGCGACAGGTATTGCTATTGCCTGTATGATAGATATTTCAAGATTAAGTGTATATGCCATCAACATACAGCAATCAGCAGGATCGCTAAATTACACCTGGCTGATTGCAGCAACAGCTGCTGCATTTGCCGGCGCCTGGCTGGGAAATAAATTATTGAAAAAGATTACCCTATCACTGCTGCAATATATTGTTGCCATTTTTATCATTCTGTTTTCCATTGCTTTAATTGCGGGAATCGTATAACAATCAATCCTCATTCATTTTTTGGCACAGAAATGGAAAGAGTGGCGTTGCAAACCCATTTTTCTACAAAAATTACAGGTATGAGAAAACTGTGTCTTATTGTTCTATCCGTTCTTTTCTTTTTATCAGTACATGCTCAAAGTAAAAGCTCCGGCAGTTCTGGCTATCAAACTGCCTTAGGAGTAAAAGTTTGGGATGGGGGTGGCATTTCACTCAAGCACTTTGTAAACGGTAATAATGCACTGGAATTTATCGGCTACTTCTGGCGACAAGGCGTAAGGATCACTGGGCTTTACGAGATACATGGTCCCATTACTGGTGCTCCGGGCTTGCAATGGTATATCGGCCCCGGTGCACATATTGGCTTTTATAATACCCGAAACGGTGATGGTAGTTTTATTGGAATAGATGGAGTATTGGGTCTTGATTATAAATTCAAGGGTGCCCCGATCAATATGTCTCTCGACTGGCAGCCTTCATTTGAATTTGGCGATAACAGGGGATTTGTTGGCAGTTGGGGCGGGTTAGGTATCCGTTATACTTTTTAATGCGATTATCACACATACAGTAAAAACGGGTCGTAGTAATTGTGGCCCATTTTTACTCAGGAAACAAAGCCTAATTTTTTTTCTGTGGCTGCATCCAGTGCCGGCAGTTTTCTTCTTTCTATCAGAAAGCTGTTCAATTGGGCAATTTCTTTAAAAATATAATGTTTATCTGCAGCTGCCTTCAAGTAATCTTTACCGGTACTTCCACCTGTACCAATACGGGTGCCGATCATCCGATGCACCATATTCATGTGACGATACCGCCAGGAACTTAATTGTTCATCTATTTCCAGAAGACTATTCAATAATTGAAAGGGTAATTGCAACAGCGGGTAACCCCGGTACAGCATAATGAATAAAGCTGCCCTGCATGCCGCAGGAGATAAAGTACGGGAATCGCCACCAGCAGCATTCTCAAACATTTCCTGAAATGCAATAAGATTGTTTTTTTCTGCTGTTGCAAGACTTTGTTCATAAATGCTTTTATAATTCATCCAGAAACCAGCATCCGCTCCTTCTTTTAAAAATGGCATTCTTTCGAGCCATGTGTTCAGTAATTGTAATAATGATTTTGCCCCTTCCGCTTTCTTAATTACATCAACATGTTCAGGCTTTAATTGAGAAGTATAATATTCTTTACCATGACGGTGTTCAAATTTCAGTCCCAGCTTGGCTTCCAATTCCTTGAACTGCCAGCTTTGAAAACCTGATGCAGGCCGAAGCATATCACGGAAATCCAGGAAATCCATCGGTGTCATTGTTTCCATAATATCTATCTGGTGAACCAACACCCTAAGAATAGTAACGCAGCGATTCAACCGATGCACAATTGTTTGAAGCTCGGGAGAGTTATCATTCAGCGCCGGTTTGCTCATTATGGCCACCACCGAATCAGCTTCATGATGCAATTGTTTAAACCAAAGTTCATAGGCCTGGTGAATGATGATGAACAGCATTTCATCATGCGCAGGTAGTTTGTGCTTTTCACTTTCCGGAAATTGTGCATTCAGGATTTTATCCAGCTGCAGGTATTCATGGTAATGTACTTCCATAAAAGATGTTCATAGTGAATGGTTCATAGAAGTTCTTGATGAACCTGTAATTGTTTTTACAAATGTAGACTCAATTATTGTGGGATGCGAACGTAAACTATTGGAAAGAGGCTAAGAATCATAAGGTACTACTCAAATTCATAACCAATATCGCTTCGATATTCCATACCTGTAAATGAAATCTTACCTAATTCTTCTTTTGAAATTTCTGCCGCATCAAAAACAGAACGGCCATAGGAAGTGATGCAAAGTACCCTGCCGCCGCTGGTCACTATTTTACCTTCATTTTCGGCAGTGCCCATATGAAATAAGATACTGTCTTCCGGGTCTATATCTGAGAGCCCTTTTATTTCGATGCCTTTCTTATAATCGCCGGGATAACCACCACTAACTGCCACAACGGTTACAGCGGTCCTGTTATCGGTTTCTACCTTTACTTTTTCCAGCTGTTGATTGGCAGCAGCCTGCAGCAATTCCACCAAATCATTTTTTAGTCTTGGTATCACTACTTCTGTTTCAGGATCTCCCATACGGCAGTTGTATTCGATCATATAAGGTTCACCTTCCGAGATCATAAACCCAAAAAAGATGAATCCCCTGTATTCTAAACCTTCTTTTTGTAATCCGTCAACTGTTGGCTTTATTACTTTGGCTTCAATTTTTTTCATTAACTGTTCGTCTGCAAACGGAACAGGGCTTATAGCTCCCATGCCACCGGTATTAGGCCCGGTATCTCCTTCACCTACCCTTTTGTAGTCTTTTGCTTCAGGCAAGATCACATAGTTCCTTCCATCCGTCAACACAAAAACAGACATTTCAATGCCCTTTAAAAACTGTTCTACCACTACTTTCTTACCCGCTTCACCGAATTTTGCCCGCTGGATCATTAGTTCAAATTCAGCAATGGCCTCTAAATGATTTTCGCAGATCACTACGCCTTTGCCGGCAGCAAGTCCGTCTGCTTTTAATACAATGGGCAGCGGATGTTGCTGCAAATACCGAACCCCTTCTGCATAGTTATCCAGTGTGAATTCTTTATACGCAGCCGTAGGAATATTATGACGCATCATAAAGGCTTTGGCAAAGGCTTTACTCCCTTCCAGTTGTGCGCCATTCTTACCGGGTCCGATTACGTCCAGGTCTTTTAATGCCGATGTACTTATTAAATAATCAGTAATGCCTTTTACAAGTGGTTCCTCAGGGCCTACCACTACCAGGTCAATTTTTTCTTCAATACAGGCCTTTTTTATTGCATCAAAATCAAGCAATGAAATCGGGAGATTGGTTCCATATTGGGCAGTACCCGGATTTCCGGGAGCGATAAACAGTTTTTCACAACGGGGACTTTGGGCAATTTTCCAGGCCAGTGCATTTTCCCTGCCACCTGAGCCCAGTAATAATATTCGCATGTTAGTTAGTAATTGCTGGATTTTAAGCGCCTTAAGAATAATGGATATATCGGATAAAGATAATCCGAAAAGTTTTTGGGTGGGTAAATTTCTGTATTTTGGTTGCTCTTAAGAACAAACGACTCTGATTTGTAAACTAAAAAAAGCTGTATGAGCCAATCTCAATTTGAAGTCACCCCTCCGCCAGCAAGTGCAGGCAAACACCCCAGAGCTCTTTATGTACTATTCTTCACTGAAATGTGGGAACGTTTTGCCTACTACCTGATGGTGGGTATTCTTTTTCTTTACATGACAGATACCACAACCGGCGGAAAAGGTTTTTCCGGTAAGATCGGTGCAGATATTGTCGGTAGCTTTATTGCCCTTGTTTACCTGACGCCGTTTATCGGCGGTTTGATTGCAGACCGATATCTCGGTTATGTAAAATCTATTTTTATCGGAGGCTCATTAATGGCTGCAGGTTACCTCGGCCTTTCTATACCCGGCGACACCGCTATGTTTGTTTCATTAGCCCTGATTATTGTAGGTAACGGCTTCTTCAAACCTAATATCTCAACACTGCTGGGTAATATTTACAACAGGGAAGATCTGAAACCTTTAAAAGATAATGCCTATAACATCTTTTATATGGGTATTAATATCGGCGCTTTCGTCTGCAACTTCGTTGCTGCTTACCTGAGAAATGCTTATGGATGGGGATATGCTTTTGCTGCTGCCGGTGTTGGACTTATCGTTGGTATGATCATCCTTGCAGGCGCCATGAAGGATAAAGACATTAAAGAAGCAGATGTAAGAAAACCTGTTCAGGCAGAGGATATGCCGCTTTCTAAAATTTTCACAACAGTATTCTTACCTGCAATAATTACAGCCATTATCGGATGGTTTGTTCCAACAGAAGTACTGGGAGCCCCCATCATGGGTACACAAGCCAACGATGCATTTATTTTTGCCTGTTTACCAATCATTGCGTTCTACATCTCTCTTTGGGTAAGGGCAAAAGGACAGGATAAAAAAGGTATTGGTGTGTTGTTGTTCATCTTTGCAATTGGTATCGCTTTCTGGACCATATATAATCAGAACTCTACTGGTCTCACCTTATGGGCTGAAAAGCATACAGACAGAGTTGCTTCTCCTACTACAGCTAAAATAACCGGCGCTATTTTCCCGATGCAGAAAGTAACCGATACTCCCCGTCTTGTCAATAAACTGGATCAGTATATGCGGGAAGTAAAGGATGACAGCGGAAAGGTGATACAGGAAATGGGACCAGATCCTTACTTTGTCAATGTACCGAAAGACCAATGGCCGAACGGTAAGGAAGTAAAACTAACCAACACTGAATTGTTCCAATCGATAAATCCCTTGTTTATTGTTTTACTCACCCTGTTCTTTGTTCCTTTCTTTAGCTGGCTACGTAAACGGAATAAAGAACCCACTACCATGTCAAAATTTGGTATGGCCCTGTTCATCTCCGGCCTGTCGGCACTGGTAATGGTTTTCGCCATCATGTCGGTTCCTTCCATCTATACCCATAAAGCCTCAGCAATCTGGCTATGGCTCACCTATTTTGTTTTCACTATTAGTGAAATTTTCCTGAGCCCGATGGGATTGTCATTGGTATCAAAACTGGCGCCTGCCCGTTTGACAGCTCTGATGATGGGCGGATGGTTCTTGTCTACTTCCATTGGTGGTAAAGTAGCTGGTGTAATGACCAGTTTCTGGGATGATTTTACTGATAAGAAAATGTTCTTCATGATACTGGTTGTGGCAGCCTTTATTGGTGGCATCCTGATCTACTCCAGGATCAAGACGCTGAACCAGGTTGTAAAAGACAAAACAGGTTCTCATTAATCAAATTTTGCTTTATAAAAAAGGCGGCCAATAAAGCCGCCTTTTTTATTTTCACTAACCCCATTTTTGCTATCTTGACCACTTAAAAGATTCTGCTATGTGGAAGAAACACCCGAAAGCCCTGCCCTTCTTATTCTTTTCTGAAATGTGGGAACGATTTGGTTATTACCTGATGATCGGCATCTTTACCCTTTACCTGAAAGATTCCGTTGATGGCTTTAATATGGACGAAGCGGATGCCTCCAGCTTATATGGCACTTTCATTGCCCTGGTTTTTTTCACCCCATTTCTTGGAGGTTTGATTGCTGACCGTTATTTGGGTTATCGCCGCTCTATCATACTGGGAGGCCTATTAATGGGTATAGGCTATTGTACTATGGGTATTCATAGCGAAACCATGTTATATGTATCGATGACTTTTGTTATTGTTGGTAATGGTTTTTTTAAACCCAATATCTCCACCCTGCTAGGGAATGTATACACTACTCCGGAACACAATCACCAAAAAGATGAGGGCTATAATATCTTCTATATGGGTATCAATATCGGTGCCTTTGTGTGCAACTTCTTTGGTGCAGCCCTTTATACCATGATCGGATGGGGTGCGGCATTTGCTGCGGCAGGTGTGGGTATGTTTATCGGTGTCATCACTTTTATTGTGGGCACCAAACATTACAAAGCCTACGATGTCAGAAAACCATTGCAACCAGGTGATATGCCGCTATGGCAAATTATTGCTACAGTTATTCTGCCCTCTATCATATTTGGCGCCATTGGCTGGTTTATCAAAGGGACAGAAGGATACATTTTCGATTCTAATTCCACTGATGCTTTCATATTTGCCTGTATTCCTGTTATAGTTTTTTATTCCGTCTTATTGGTAAGAAGCAATAAAGAGGAACGACCGTCAATGGCGGCTATGCTATCCATCTTTGCAGTAGTGATTTTATTCTGGGCTATTTTCAAACAAAATGGTTCTGCATTAAATACCTGGGCCAGCCGTTATACTGACAGGGAAGTAAGCGGAGTTACCGGCAGTGTATTGCAATCGTTAAAGCAAACCGATAAACCCATTTTTACTACTTACAAATTAGACAGTGTAGTAAAAATGGATAACCAGTTCCGTAAGATCCGGGAAAATGGAAAAGAGATAAAGGAATGGGGTTATCCTTCCTATTTTAAAAACGTTGCTCCTGATAAATTACCAAAAGAAGGCGAGGTAGTAAAAGCATGGCTGCCCAGCCTGAGTCAATCCATCAATCCTTTTTGGGTAATAGTACTTACACCCTTGGTGGTGGCATTCTTTACCTGGCTAAGAAGAAAAGGTAAAGAGCCTTCCACTCCAACCAAAATTGCTTTCGGGCTATTAATATCCGCCTTATCTGTGCTGGTAATGATAGCAGCCGTAAAAGCAGGTAATAACGGGTCAGAAAAAGTGAGTGTATGGTGGCTGATAGGCAGTTACGGAGTGGTCACTATCGGAGAACTATTCTTAAGCCCGATGGGCTTATCATTGGTTTCCAAGCTAAGTCCTGTTCGTATCACTTCGTTGATGATGGGCGGATGGTTTTTATCGACTTCTATTGGCAACAAACTAAGCGGCATCCTTGCCAGCCAATGGGATAAGTATGATAATAAAGCCAGTTATTTCTGGCTCAACTTTATTTTGCTTGGAGCCGCAGCCGTATTTCTCTTCCTGCTGCTTAAATGGTTGAACAGGGTGATGAAATCAAGAGGGGTAAACTGAGTCGGTAGTCCTGAGTCTTAAGTCAAAAGTCGTGACTGATGATTAATTGACTAATAACTAACGACTCCTGACTCAAGACTAATTTTCTTATCTTCCCTTTACAAAACCTAACTGCTATGGCAGATCAGCAAAACCATTTCAAGCCATTTGTTTCTCCCGAGACAAAAATGGCAGAATTTACCGTAAAGTCCATTCTTACCGGTGCTGCATTCGGGATAATTTTCGGTGCAGCCACAGTATATCTTGCCTTGAAAGCAGGCCTTACTGTTTCCGCTTCCATTCCCATCGCCGTAATTGCCATTACACTTGGGCGAAAGTTTTTAAAAACCACCATTCTTGAAAATAATATAATACAGACTACAGGTTCTGCCGGAGAAAGTATCGCAGCCGGAGTTGTATTCACCCTGCCGGGATTTCTTTTTTTGAGCGAAGCTGGCAGCGCCAATTTCTTCAACTATTTCACCATATTAATACTGGCCATCTTCGGTGGTGTACTGGGCACCCTGATGATGATACCTCTACGTCGTTCACTCATTGTGAAGGAGCATGGCACATTGCCTTACCCGGAAGGAACAGCCTGTGCTTCTGTTTTGAAAGCAGGTGAGAAAGGTGGTGATTTTGCAAAAACCGCTTTCATGGGTTTGGGCTTTGCATTTGGTTATGCCATTTTGCAAAAGATATTTCATGTAATAGCCGAAACACCAGCCTTCATGACCAAACAAACAGAAAAATTTTTCCCATCAGCAAAAGTGAGTGGAGAGATCACTCCTGAGTATATGGGTGTGGGCTATATCATCGGGCCAAAGATTGCCGGTGTATTGGTGGCCGGTGGTGTGTTAAGCTGGTTTGTTTTTACCCCTTTGTTGGCCAGTTTACTGAACGATAATGGCGATATCATTGCGGCGCAATTAGTCAAGCTTGGTTATTTAAAAGATGTAGCAACAGCCGGTGGGCCTGGGGGCTGGGATCCTGCCACACATGGTTTCGCTGATTGGTCAACTGCTATTTACCGGGCATATATCCGGCAGATAGGAGCCGGCGCTGTAGCGGCTGGCGGTTTTATCACATTGATCAAAACAATACCAACGATCATCTCTTCTTTTAAAGGCAGTATTGGTTCACTGAAAAAAGATGGAATTACAGCAGAAGCCAATGTTCCCAGAACGGAAAGAGATCTTTCTATGAAAGTGGTGGGTATTGGCAGTCTTATACTTATTCTTGTTATTGCATTACTACCCAATACACTGATACCCGGAAGTAATATCGGCAGTAAATTATTGCTCGGTTTGCTTGTAATTGTGTTTGGCGCTTTCTTCGTTACCGTTTCATCCAGAATCGTTGGCCTGATCGGTTCATCTAATAACCCTATCAGTGGTATGACCATTGCCACACTGATGGGAACCTGTTTGATTTTCATCGCCGTTAAATGGACCGGTCATTTTTACGAACCAATGGCATTGGTAGTAGGCGGTATGATCTGTATAGCAGCAGCTAATGCCGGGGCTACTTCACAAGACCTGAAAACAGGTTATATCGTAGGCGCCACTCCGAAATACCAGCAGCTGTCATTATTCATCGGCGCCATCGTTTCATCTTTGGCAATCGGCGCTACGATTAAAATTCTGGATCAGCCGACAGCTGAAATGGCAGCACAGGGTATTCAGCATGCTATCGGAACAGATAAATATCCCGCTCCGCAGGGAACTTTAATGGCAACACTGATTAAAGGTATTCTGTCATTCAACCTTGACTGGCAATTTGTGCTGGTGGGTGTATTCATTGCTATTGTAATGGAACTTTGTGGTATAAAAGCATTGAGTTTTGCTATTGGTATTTACCTTCCGCTGTCTACTACGTTACCAATCTTTATTGGTGGCGCTATCCGTGGTGTTGTTGAGTGGAGAGAAAAAAGAAAGAACATTAGAGTAGCCCCCGAGGAAGAAGATCTTGGCAAAGGAAACCTGTTTGCAACTGGTTTGGTGGCTGGCGGTGCCCTGGCTGGTGTATTAGTTGCTTTCCTTTCCGCCAGTGACGGAGTAAGTAAGAAATTAGCGAACGTAAATGCAGAGCATGGACTCACCAGTTCGCTGGGAGGTGAGGGTTACAAATGGCTCGGTGTTATTTTCTTTGCATTAATGGGATTTGTACTTTACCGTATCGCAATCAGCAAAAGAAAGAATACGTAAAACAAGAACTGATATAAAAAACCCCTGTCAATATTGACAGGGGTTTTAGTTTCCGGTTACGGATCTGTAATAGTTTAAATAAAATTCAGGTAGTCGTATTTTTTCCCCAATATGGCTTTATCATCTGCCTTCAGCCATTTATTCAGGACAGTTGCATATACAGTTTTAAAATCTACTTTATATTTCAGATCACCTTCATCCAGGTCTGCCAGGTCAGGCAATTCATTGATGAGTCCTTTTTGTTTTAATCCACCACTGACCAGGAACATATTATTGGCCGTACCGTGGTCGGTACCGCCACTGGCATTCTGTGCCACCCTTCTTCCAAATTCAGAGAAGGTAAACAACATAACATCATTAAAACGACCATTCGCCTTCAGGTCTTTTACAAAGGCTCTCATCGCATCATTCATTTCTGTGAACAGTCTTTGTTGTTGCCCTTCCTGTCCTATATGTGTGTCAAAACTTCCTAATGACACATAATAGACCTTCGTGTTGATCTCAGAGAAGATCAACGATGCTATCGTCTTCATACTATTGCCCAGATCCGTTTTGGGGTATTCGGCATTGGTAGGATGCAACCGGCTTTGCTGAAAAATATAATCGGCGCTTGACAATGTTTCTGCCATTGTTTTATATAAATAATCAACCGGCTGCTCGCCCTTTTCATCGGTATGGTTTTTCATCACATCCCTGAAAAATTTTTCATTGGCAGTGCCATAGAGGCGGCGTGGATCTTTTACTGCAATGCCCTTCATGTTTTCTCCTTTTAAAGCAAGGCTTAGTATATCATCTATTTCAATGGCCTGGGTTGGTTTGTCGCATCCATTGCATTGCGCATCCAGATAACGTCCTACCCAACCGTGGTTCCAATATTCAGTACTTTGACTGGCGGTATGCCAGATATCCATACTTCTGAAGTGTGAACGATCAGGATTGGGATAACCTACATTATTAAGCACTGCAAGACTGCCATCATCATAGAATTCTTTAAAAGCACTAAGCGCCGGGTGCAGGCCTGCCTCATCCGTCAATGCCAGTGCTTTATCTTTTACTATTCCGAGCCTTGGCCTGGCTTTGTAGTACAGGTCATTCCGAAAAGGTATAACTGTATTCAACCCGTCATTACCGCCACTCAGCTGTAAAATAACCACTACCTTATTGCCTGCCGGCACCATAGTCCTTCCCTCAAAAGCTTTCAGGAATTTGGGGAGCATCAGTGATGCAGTGGCTAATGAACCGATCTGTATGAATTCTTTACGTTTGATAAACATAATCCTATAATTTTTGAACCGGTTAACACAATTGATATTCCGGTGTACTCATTAATTGTAGCGTTGCTGTCCTTATAAAATTCTCACGGCCGGTTTGATCAGCGTATTGCTTAATCAAATCAGCATTCACCTGGCTTTTTGCCTGCAACAATATTCCGGTGATATTTGTCAGCAAGGCCTCCCGGGGTGTAGATTCATAATGTTTGGTATATAATGACCAGTCGATCTTCACATTTATCGGGCGATTCACCCGGTTCATTGCTTTTATCGCTTTCGCCTTCGGATCATCGTTTTTATCATCCTTTCTGCCCATCATCTGGTCATCATCATCCTTGGGTTTTACATTAAACTCATCCTGCTCATTCAGCATCTGTGGAATCCGCATTCGTAGCATCAGCGTTGAACTGTCAATCCAGTTTTTACCTCCGGGCCAACCCGCTACATTGGGAGGATAGAACAATAACTGACCTAATGCTCTTTGCAGCAACAGCAACGCTTCTTCCTGGTTAAACTTCATAGGCAGCATACGCTGTATACCTGCAGTTAATTCAATGGGCGATTTTATTTTGGCACCAATATTTTTCTCCTCAAAAAACCAATCGCTGGTGAAAATATCTTCCAGCAATTTTGAAATATCATATTGATTATTATAAAACCTGTCTGCCAGCCAATCCACTTTTGTTTTGTCTGGCTGTTCATTCACAAAGAACTTATATATTTTTTCTGTAACGAACCGGGCTGTTTGCTTTTGTTCCAGTAATATATCCAGCACATCCCCGCCATCGAAGTCACCGGTTTTACCCAGCACGGTTTTGCTGCCAAAGTCATGCTGAAAGCGGCGAAAAACAAAGTCGCCTCTCAGGTTGGCAGTCCACCCGGTAAAAGCCCTTGCTGCTTCTTTTACATCATGCTCCGTGTAATTGCCACGGCCCAGTGTAAATAATTCCATTACTTCCCGGGCAAAATTTTCATTCGGATGATCTTTCCTGTTTTGCTGGTTGTTCAAAAAATTCAGCATGGCTGCTGTTTTGGAAACTTCTTTCAGCAGGGTTCCAAAATTGCCCAGGGCATTTCGCCGGATCACATCCAGCAAACCCTGCTGGTAAAAGATATTGAGGTTGCGGCAGGCAAAATGCCCATGCCAGAAGAAAGCCATTTTTTCCCTTAGCTGTGCGGAGCTGTTCACCATTTCATACAGCCAGTAGATATTCAGGTTGCGGATACCTTCCCTGTTCTTTTGCTGTACCATTTTTCGTTCTTCGGCATTCATTTCCTGTCTTTGCTGACGGCCGGCTTCTTCCAGTCCTTTGTACAGACCCTGCAGGTAGTCATCTGCTACATTGATGTACTCCGGTTTCTTTTCAGATGCTTTCACTAATGCTTTATAAAACTGTTTCGGGGTGTATTTTGACAAATCTCCCAACTGCTCTACAGCGGGGCCAAAACCGGCCCTCCACATGAGGTGCTGGTTTTTTAACTGGTTCGACAATGACATCAGGCTAACATTTAGGTTTCAGACTTAAAAGCTGTCTTCGGGTTTAACAACCAATTTATTACCAGACGTAAAACGTCAAAATACCTTTCTTATTTTTAAATTTGATTTGTATAATTTTTTATGCGGTTAAGATTCCTGAAGTACATCCTTCCATTCCTATTCTTTTTTGGCGCCTGGCGTTCTTTCAACAGTTTTGGCTGGACTATATGGCTGCCAGTGATAGCCGCCTTCTTCATTATTCCGGTGCTGGAACTTTTCATTAAACCAGATCCTTCCAATATGAATGCTGCAGAAGAGGAAATGGCGAGAAAAAACACAGTATATGATGTCCTTTTATACTTTGTAGTTGCCTTTCAATATTTCGCCTTATACCAATTCCTGGTGTCCATGAAGAGCGATTCCCTTGCTTGGTATGAAACTGCAGGAAGAATAGCCGTGATGGGTTTGCTATGTGGTACTTTCGGAATAAACGTTGGACATGAACTGGGCCACCGGGTTAACCGGTTTGAGCAAACACTGGCCAAAGCCCTCTTACTTACTTCTCTTTATATGCACTTCTTTACAGAGCATAATAAGGGTCATCACAAAAGAGTGGCCACCCCTGAAGATCCCAGTAGTGCCCGGTATGGAGAGCCAGTCTACACTTTTTATTTCCGTACCATCATCATGAGCTATTTCAGCGCCTGGCATATTGCCAATGATGAAGTGAAGAAAAAAGGAAAAGCCGTTTTGTCTTTGTACAACGAAATGATACAGTTTCAGCTGATACAAGTTGTATTCGTTGGAGTGATCTGGTATTTTTTTGGCGGCATGGTAACAGTGTATTTCCTTGCAGCAGCTTTAATCGGTATTCTGTTACTGGAAACCGTTAATTATATCGAACATTACGGGTTGCAACGACAACAAATTGCTGAAGGAAAATATGAGAGAGCTTTACCAGTGCATAGCTGGAACAGTGATCATGTGATTGGAAGAATCCTGTTGTTTGAACTGAGCCGTCATTCTGATCATCATTATCTTGCCAGCAGAAAGTACCAGGTACTTCGTCACCATGATAACTCTCCGCAAATGCCAACCGGTTATCCGGGAATGATCATTTTATCACTGGTGCCGCCGCTTTGGTTTTATGTGATGAATGACCGCATCAAGAAAAACCAGACTGCCACTTTGTACAGTTAGCAACTACGCAGGATGCTCTCTGTTTTTATTCTGTAATTACAGGATAACAGGATTATTAATGAGACTGCTGATAGTAATTTCCTCATATTATTGATTATAGCCACCGTAAATTTTCTATACCAGTTGCAGGTTATTGCCGGTTCGAAACCTTGTTGCAATAATAGTTTACCCAGATTTATCAAATAATGAAAAATGCTGATAAATTTAAAAGTCATTTTTTATTTCACACCTAAAACACTCAAATTCTAATTGTATGAAGAAATCACTCGTATTGCTTGCTGGTGCATTTTTGTTTGGAATCAGCTGTAACAAATCAATTACCTCTGAAGAACAAGAGTCTCTCAGTCCTGAAGAAACTACATCTGCCCTGCAAAGAAACTGCGGAGCTGATGAGGTATTGCAACAACAACTGAAAGCCGACCCTTCATTAAGGGAAAAAATGAATGCTATTGAAGACTTTACCCGCCAGGTTCAAATGAACCCTTCTGCTTACAGGTTGGTGAATGGTATCATTGAGATTCCTGTTGTTGTAAATGTACTTTATAAGACAACTGCACAAAATATTTCACAGACACAAATACAATCCCAAATCGATGTACTGAATAAGGATTTTAGTGCTACAAACACTGATTATAATAACACCCCCTCCATATTCCAGGGTGTAAGATCTGGTGATATTGGCGTTCGCTTTGTGTTAGCCGGTGTGGTTCGTAAAAAAACCAACAAAACCAGCTGGCAATTGAACGATGCCATGAAAAAAAGTACACAGGGAGGCATAAATCCTACGAGCCCTACCACTACTCTTAATCTTTGGGTGTGCAACCTGACAAGTGGCTACCTGGGTTATGCTCAATTCCCAGGTGGTGCCGCAGCTACAGATGGTGTTGTTTGCGATGATAACGCTTTCGGAACAACAGGCACTGCCGCAGCGCCTTTCAACAAAGGAAGAACAGCAACTCATGAGGTAGGCCATTGGATGAACCTTCGTCATATCTGGGGTGATGCTACTTGCGGAAACGACCAAGTAGGCGATACTCCTGTTCACAATACCGCCAACTATGGATGTCCCGCAGCCGGTCATACCAGTACTTGCTCTGGCAATCCGGTTGAAATGACAATGAACTACATGGACTACACAGATGATGCATGTATGTATATGTTCAGCGCTGGTCAAAAAACGAGAATGCTGGCCATATTTGCAGCTGGCGGTCCCAGGAATAGTTTTGCTCAACCATAAACATTTATTGATAGAGCAACAAAACCCCGCAATGCGGGGTTTTGTATTTTAATATAATTGTAAATCATTTTTGTGCTGATGCCTTAATATAGGCTGTAACATTTGCGGTTTCCTCAGCCGTAAGTTTTGCTTTTGGAGCCATCACTTTTAAAATACTTTCCCATTTCGCTATAGTGTAAATTGCTGGATCCTTTAATTCATGGCACTTGTTGCATTTTGCTGAATAAATACCCTTTCCCTGAACTACCGCAACATCTAAAACTTCTGAATCGTTTTTTACTGGCTTACTGTCTATTTCAGATTTTTCATTTTGCACACTTTCATTACCGGCCTTTTTATCCGCATTTTGTACATTTTTCTCTTGTACAGGTTCAGTTGCAGCAGGAATTGCTTTTCTTGAACATGCTGACACCAAAATTGCAACGAGGATCAAAGCAGAAAATGGCTTATTCATAAAAAGGTTAAAATAGTCAATAAATCTACTCATTATTCTATGAAATAATTTTTCCTCCAAAATAAGGATGTAATACTGCGGGCAAACTGATTCCCTCAGCTGCCTGGTTATTCTCCAGCAATGATGCCATAATTCTTGGCAAAGCCAAAGAACTACCGTTCAATGAATGCACCAGTTGTGACTTTCCTTTTTCATCTTTGAAACGGATCTTCATCCGGTTGGTCTGGAAAGCCTCAAAGTTGGAAACAGAACTTACCTCCAGCCATTTTTGCTGGGCTGCACTGAACACTTCAAAATCGTACGTAAGTGCTGAGGCAAAACTCATATCGCCGCCGCAAAGACGAAGTATCCTGTAAGGTAATTCCAATGTATTCAGCAGTTTTTCTACATGGCTCACCATCTCTTCCAGTACTTCATAACTTTTTTCGGGATGAACAAGTTGTACAATCTCCACTTTATCAAACTGGTGAACACGGTTCAACCCCCGAACATCTGCACCAAAGCTACCCGCCTCTCTTCTGAAACAAGCGGAGAAAGCCGTCATTTTGATTGGCAGATCTGATTCCTTTACAATTTCATCCCTGTAAATATTGGTAACAGGCACTTCCGCAGTAGGAATCATGTAAAAATTATCAGCCGGCATATAATACATCTGGCCTTCCTTGTCTGGTAATTGACCTGTACCATAAGCAGTAGCCTCATTCACCATCAGCGGCGGCAGGTATTCTGTATAACCCGCAGCAGTATTGAAATCAAGAAAATATTGGGTTAGTGCCCGCTGTAGTTTAGCACCCTTTCCTTTGTACAAAGGGAAACCGCTACCGGTTATTTTAACTCCCGTTTCAAAATCAACGATGTCATATTTTCTTATAAGCTCCCAGTGCGGAACAGCATCAGCGGATAATTGTGGTTTTATTCCTCCTTCTCTCACTACTGTATTATCAGCAGGTGTTTTACCGGCTGGCACTTTTTCAGAAGGCAGGTTAGGCAGTAATACCAGTTTTTCCTCAAGTTCATTTTCAATAAAACCCAAGTCAGATTTTTTACCCTCAAGCTCATTCTTGAGATCAGCAACTTTATTTTTCATTATAGTTGCACCTTCAACATCTCCTTCTTTTATTAATATCCCAATCCCCTTACTTGCTCCATTTACTGAAGCTTGCAAACTCTCAGTTTCAGTTCTCAGTTGACGACACTTATAGTCTAATTCAACAATCTCATTTACCAACTCAAGTTTGGCAAAATGTTTTATGGCCAATCTTTCTTTTACCCACTCGGGATTTTGACGTAACACCTGTACCTGCAACATTTTAGTTCAATTTGCGGCAAAGATAATTGCTGAGGGGCATGCATAAACCGATTTCTTAAACAGCCAATTATGACGGGTTATATATTTGCAGGATGTTACCTGCTGATGATTTACAACAACGCTGGTGGAACCTGGAAGCCAAATTGGTGGAGCGATTCGGAAAGAAACCGGATATGGAAGCCATTTTATTCCTGATCGGTATCCAGGAATTTGGCGAGATAAGAGAAAAATTTACCAAGGAACAGAAACAGGACCTGATGCATGTGGCTGTATGCAACCTGCTGTCGCAAAGCGGCTACTATGAACTGGAAAGCGTAGATGCTGATGGCTGGCCGCATTTCAGGCAGCTAAAGCCCATGCCTGATATGAGTATGCCAGAACAAGAAAACTTTTTAAAGGATCATATATTACTTTATTTCGAACAGCATAATTTTTAATGATGAAGAAATTAATCTTATTGGCATTTACTGCTGTCTTCTTTACTTACAGCGAGGCGCAATCAGACTCAACACTAAAAAAGAAAGACCGTAAAAGAGATGTATTGATTCAGACATCAATGGGTGATATGACGGTCCGTCTTTCGGACTCCACCCCGCTTCACCGTGATAATTTTTTGAAACTGGTAAAAGTTCACTTTTATGACAGCCTTTTGTTTCACCGGGTCATAAAAGATTTTATGATACAGGGCGGCGACCCCAACAGCCGCAATGCCAAACCCGGCGAAGCATTAGGAATGGGTGGTCCCGGCTACCGGGTACCAGCTGAATTCAGGCAAACGCTTTTTCATAAGAAAGGAGTAATTGCTGCCGCAAGAGATAATAATCCTGAGAAAGCCAGCAGCGGTTGCCAGTTTTATATTGTGCAGGGAAAAACATTTACAGATACAGAACTGGATAATCTTGAAACAACCAGGTTAAAAAGAAAAATACCGGCCGAACAACGGGAGGTATATAAAACCCTGGGCGGCACACCACATCTCGACCAGGGATATACAGTATTTGGCGAAGTGATAAAAGGAACAGAAGTATTGGATAAAATAGCAGCAGTAGAAACCAGTAAAGGCGCCGACAGGGACCGGCCCCTACAGGATGTAAAAATTATTAGCATGAAACTGGTGAAAAGAAAGAAAAAATAAAAAGAGTCCCGGGTTTCCGGGACTCTTTTTATATGTTATAGTTTGAAAAACTTTTATTGCCCTATTCCACCACCACCTTGCGTACGCTTCTTCTCATCTTCAGAAGCATCTTTTCTTTGACGGGCGGCTTTTACCTGGCTGTTACCAAATCTCCACACCAGGCTTGTTCTGAGCTGACGGCTTTCCCAGTTGCCACTAGCTATGGTTTTCTGCCCGGCAAAATTGCTCTCTCCTTTCCATTTCATAGAAAAGAAAATATCTGATACGGATACTTTGAAGGTGCCCTTGCCTTTGAAAATCTGTTTTTGCAAACCTGCATCCATGGTCCACATTTCCCGGCTCTCAAAAGTACCCTGCCAGATGGAAGGTGAGTTGTACCAGCCGCTGGCTTCTGCTGTCCATTGTTTTTTCTTACCCAGTTTTACACTGTGCTGCATATAAATATTGAACGAAAAAACATCCAGGTCAATGGTACGGTTACCACCTCCAAAATCTGCTTTGTAATGAGAGTAGTTACCGCTCAGGTTCACAAATGCTGTATAGGCTTTGTAAATAAAAGGATAGCTGATATTCAGCGCAAACACATCCTGCGTTGCAAGATTTCTCTTGGTCATGAAGCTTTTTGATTTGTCAGTAGTATCTACCAGCTGTGTAAATACGTCTGACACATGACTATAGCTCAGTGAAGTATTCAACTTGAATTTATACGTATTGGTCAGGGTAATAATGTTAGTATACTGTGGCCTGAGCAATGTATTACCTTTCTGAAATGTGTACTCATCCAGCTTGAACTCGAAAGGATTCAGGTCCTGGTAAGCCGGCCTGTCGATACGGCGGCTGTACGAAAGCCCCCACTGGTTTTTCGGGTTCTTATTAAATGTAAGCGCTGCGCTTGGGAAAAGATCTGTATACTTTCTTTCAAAAGTTTGCTTGCTTCCCTTATTAATAGAGCCATCCCCATTCAAGCCATACGAATCACCCCTCGAATTGGTATTCTCCATCCTTAAGCCTACCTGAAACATAACTCCCTTCAATTGCTTGTTGTAATTAACATATAAGGCATTCACATTTTCTGTATAATCAAAATGATTGCTTCTTGGAATATCCAGCTGTTTGACTTCAGGATTTAACTGGGTCACATTGTAGCGGCCAAAATTATTATTGGTATTAATAAATGCTGTTTTGAATCCAACACCAAGGCGGCCTTTTTTATAGTACTGTTCGTAATCTCCTTTAAAAGTATAAATATCAATATCGGTGGGAGCTACAAAACGGTAAATGAATTGATTCAGGATGGTAGTACCAGAAGCATCCAGATAGGTATTGGGCTGCAGTTGGTTACTTTTCAAGCGAAAAAGACCATAATCAGCATCAAGATTGAGTTCACGGCCAGCTGTATCTGCATAACGATAGTTCAGGTTAAAGTTCAGATTGGTACGATCCATCTGGTTACGATTATTTACATCCAATAACCGGTCGGTTACACCTGTTGGCTTGTAGGTTATGGGTGTTCTGCCATCATTGGCCATATTAGTTTCAGCTATGTTTCCGTTGATTAAAACACCAACAGTACTTTTTTTACTGACAAAGTAATCAAGCCCGGTTTTAAAACCATGGCTGTTGTTTTTGTTGACCATTATGCTTCTGCCGTCAAATACAGTATCCAGTTGAACCCTGTACAGGTTGAACCTGTTTTCATTCAGGTTATGATTGTAATTGTAATTGCCAAATACATTTATGTTTTTATTCCGGTGGTTCAGGCTTAGTCCCCCGTTGTATTTACCATAAATACCAATATTGTACCCGGCATTTACAGAACCATTGGTACCAAATGACTTATTTTTTTTCAGCCGGATATTGATAATGCCTGCATTACCTGCTGCATCATATTTGGCAGACGGATTGGTAATTATCTCTATCGCCTCTATCTGTGAGGATTGGAGCGATTTGAGATAATTCGTAAGATCAGTGCCTGACAAAGGACTTGGTTTTCCATCAATATAAACCTGCACACCGTTTTTGCCGGCAAGGCTCAGGTTCTCATCCTTATCTACCAGCACACCCGGAGATTTTCGCAATAACTCCAATGCATCATTACCCGTAGCATTGATAGTACCCTCCACATTAAGGATTGTTTTATCAGCTTTAACTTCTATAATTGGTTTTTGAGCAGTAATAGTGACTCCCTGCATCTCTTTAGCTATTTTCTTTAAAGTGACGGGGTCAAGTACCAGTTCTCCATTCAGTTCAAATTGATTTGAATAAAAAGTGGTATATCCGATATGGGATGCACTGATCAGGTAGCGTCCTTGTGCGGCTTCTATGGAAAATTTTCCATCGTTTCCGGTAGTAGAAAACTTGATAACAGATGAGTCTTTTGTCCTCAACAGAGAAATCGTTGTTTTATCAAGCCCTTTGCCCTGCTCATCTTTTACAATTCCTGATAATTTCTGAGAATTAGCTGAAAAAGAATAAAGGATAAAGGTTCCCAGTACCACAATTAACTGTCTCATTTTTAATGGTTTTTGCTTTGAACCGGCAAAGATACCCCAGTGTCATAGAATTGTAAGTATGCATACAGACAAATGGTGAAAATTCCGGCATGAACGGCTAAGCAATTAATAAAATCTGCAAAAACTGTTGCTATATAAAAGAATTGGAAATCATCATTTTCCCCGTAGGTTTGCAGCCAAAAGAAACCATATGAATTTCCCTGCAAATCTCCGCTACACAAAAGACCATGAATGGATTAGCCTGGATGGTAATATTGCAACCATTGGCATTACCGATTATGCTCAAAGAGAACTGGGAGATATTGTATATGTAGAGGTTGACACCATTGGAAAGTCCCTTGAGGCCGGAGCTGTTTTCGGCACAGTAGAGGCTGTGAAAACCGTATCTGATCTTTTTCTGCCCGTTAGCGGAACAATTACTGAACTAAACCCCGATTTGGCAGGCACACCCGAGTCTGTAAATAACGATCCCTATGGCGCTGGCTGGATGGTTAAAATGACCGTAAACAACCCGGCAGATGTTGAAGCATTGCTGGATGCTGCTGCTTACGAAGCACAGGTGGGCTAAATCTATTTTTTTAGTGGCTGCGTATATAGCAGAGATGCAATCATTTTTGATCATTGTATCTTAACCAATTATTTGAACCTCAACACAACATACAGCGAACAGGAGCTGGTAGACTTGTTGCAGCAACGCAATGAGAAAGCATTCAGTTATTTGTACGACAATTATTCCGGTGCACTACTGGGCATCGTGAATGCAATTGTAACAGATAAGGAAACAGCTAATGATGTTTTGCAAAACGTCTTCATCAATATTTGGCGCAAGATTGAATCTTATGATTCTTCTAAAGGAAGGTTGTTTACCTGGATGCTGAATATAGCCCGTAATGCTGCTATTGACGAGGTAAGATCAAAAGGTTACAATAATTCGCTAAAAAATGTTCCTTTGCCGGAAACCAATGAAATAGCAGGTGCTGTTACCGGAACGAACATAACTGATGTGGGTTTGAAAAAAATACTGGGCAACCTGAAGGGAGAATTAAGGGTGCTGGTTGATATGTCCTATTTCCAGGGATTCACCCATGAAGAAATATCCAAAGCACTGAACCTGCCTTTAGGTACAGTAAAAACGAGGATACGAAGTGCATTAACACAATTAAGAACAATGATTCAATAAATAAGTGAACCTACAGGAATACATATCAAGCGGAATTGTCGAGAGCTATGTACTCGGACTTGCTTCTGAAGAAGAAAAAAGAGAGTTTGAGCAGTTATGCAGACAATATCCGGAAGTGCTGAAAGCAAGAACAGATTTTGAACTGGCTCTTGAAAAACAGGCTATGCAAAATATTGTTGCTCCTGACCCAGCACTTAAATCAAAAATATGGAACGAGATCGGACAAACTGGAAAAGTAGTACCAATCATCGAATCAGCCCCTGTAAGAAAAATGAACTGGGCAAGATATGTAGCCGCTGCTTCTGTGATACTGCTGGCTGTTAGTTTATACTGGAATATTTCTCTTTTTAATAAAAACCAGGAACTTAAAAGCGACTTTATCACAGCATCCGACAAGATAAAGGAAATGGAAAATGACAAGCAGGTGCTGCAGCAAAACCCAAATGTGAAAATGGCCTCCTTGAAAGGTATGGATGCCTCTCCTCAGTCTTTTGCCACTGTTTACTGGGATACAGCTTCTCATGATGTTTATTTGCTGGCCAATAACCTTCCTGCACCACCTACTGACAAGCAGTACCAGCTCTGGGCATTATTGGATGGCCAGCCCATTGATCTTGGCATGCTTGATTATGATATTAAACAAAAGAGGCTGCTTGTAAGAATGAAAAATGCACAAAAAGCCCAGGCTTTTGCCATTACACTGGAGAAAAAAGACCGGGGCGATGTATCAAAGCCACAAGGCGACATGTATGTAATGGGCAATCTCTGATCGCATCTTATTAGTCAATCTGTTCATCTTATTATTTCGTAATTAAAAAGGTATGAAACCTAAGCTATAGTAGTAGTTTTGGTTCTATAGTTGGTTAAAAACAAAAGGGCCTCTTTCCAGGGGCTCTTTTGGCATTCAGTCCTTTACAGTATTATTGCCGATATTATACCAGATGATAAGACCATCAATATTGCCGGCAATCGGCTGGCTGATCATTTGCACTGTTCTTCTTGTTTTGTCTGGTTCTGCTTTTCCAGAAGAAGACTGGTTGAGTAAAATATGGTTTGATAAGTGGGTACATATTGGCCTTTTCACCATAATGGTAGTATTGTGGTGTTGGGGATTTCAGAAAAAATTAAAAGAGAAATATATCCTTGTTACAGCAGCAGTATTAGCATATGGTATAGCAATGGAATTTGTTCAGCAGCACTTTATTGTCAACAGGTCATTTGATATCGGAGATATCGTTGCTGATGCAGTGGGTTGTTTAATTGGCCATTGGTTTAGCCACAGGTATATAAAAAAGAAACCCCTGTAGAAACAGGGGTCGCAACCAAAACTAACTGCTTATGAGAAAATTGACTGTCTTTATAATGAGGTCTGTAATTCTAATAGTATAACGCAAATTTACTGCCGGTAGTATGATGTTTGCTGTTAATGAAAGTTTAAAAGAACTAATTCGGTATTTCCACTTACCACTCTCTCGTAAAACCTCTTTTTCACCTTGCTATCCTTACGATGCTCAGCCTTACTTCTTTACATATAACACTTCTGATATTTTTTAGTTGAAAACCGCTAACAACAGGCTCTATTATGATCAAGTATTGACAATCGGGTGACAAAGAACTGAACAATCATTAGACGATTTGATCAAGCCTTACTTTCAAAATTTCATGCCAAAAAATCAACCAAAAAAATAACTCGTTGAAAATGAGGATTGCAAGTTTTTGCTGCTGTTTTGATTAGTTCAAAAAGCCCTTTATCATATCCATTAATCCTCCGCCTTGCTGCCTGTTTTGAACACCACTTTGTGCTTTTTGTGTCAGGTTACCGATAATATCCTGCAAATCAAATCTTCCGCTAGTGCCTGAACCACCGCCAGTAAATTGGTCTAACAGGTTTTGTAATGGCGACCCACTGTTATTATCCTGATTCTGGCCTGTAGTGCCGGCATTATCGCCTGTGAGTGATCCAACAAGGCTGTCAAGTGTAGCATTGGGATTATTAGGGTCATTTGTCTGGTTTATCAAACCGCTAAGTGCATTGGGAATAAGGCTGTTAGCCACATTACTGGCGGAAGCAGGGCTCATTTTATACTTATTTACCAGTTTGCTGATAAAGTAGCCGATCATCATCGTTACAATTGGGTTCTTCAGAAGCCCGCCAATGCCGTTTCCGGCTATTCCTGCGTTATTACCGCCACCTTTGAACAGGTCAAGGATATTTTCAAATCCTCCTCCCGCAAGTATATTCTGAAAACCATTGGTAATGGTGCTGCTTGCATCCGCCATTATTTCCTGGTTGTACTCATTGGGTACTTCAGGGTTATCCACCACTGTTTCCTGCCCGAATTGCTTTATTAGGCTTACAAGTTGATCTAACATGATTTTTGATTTTAGGATTATAAAATTAACCCATCCCCTGCTGAAAACTGATTAAACTTTAGTGAGAAAAGAATGCGATAGGACATTAATTCTTAATTCTGCCTGGTGAGTTTTTCAGCATTCTCTGCGAACTGCAGGGCCTCAATGAGTTCTTGTATATCCCCATTTAGGACTGCATCCAGGTTGTACAGTGTAAGGCCGATACGGTGATCGGTCACCCGGCCCTGCGGAAAATTATAAGTTCTGATCTTAGCGCTGCGATCACCGGTGCTTACAAGGCTTTTCCGGTGTCGGGCAATTTCGTCCTCCTGCTTTCTAACTTGTTCTTCATACAGCTTGGTTCTTAGCATCTGCATGGCTTTTTCCCGGTTGCCTAACTGGGATCGTTCTGTTTGACAAACCACTACCGTTCCAGTAGGTATATGCGTCAGCATTACTTTGGTTTCTACCTTGTTTACGTTCTGACCACCGGCGCCACCGCTTCGGGCTGTTTCCATTTTTACATCTGCCGGGTTCAGTTCAAAGTCCACTTCTTCCGCTTCGGGCATTACTGCCACCGTAGCAGCTGATGTATGTACCCTTCCTGAAGCTTCCGTGTCAGGAACCCTTTGCACACGGTGTACGCCACTCTCAAACTTAAGCGTACCATACACATCATCACCCGTCACTTCTAACTGCACTTCCTTATAACCGCCAACAGTTCCTTCATTTTCGCTCAGGATAGCTGTTTTCCATCCTCTTCTTTCACAATAACGCATATACATTCGCAACAGATCCCCTGCAAACAGACTTGCCTCATCACCACCGGTGCCCGCCCTGATTTCCAATATTGCATTTTTTTCATCCTGCGGATCTTTTGGAATCAGCAACTGGCGAATAAATGCTTCCTGCTTCTCCATTTTTTCTTCAAGATCGGGGGCTTCCAGTTTTGCCAGTTCTCTCATTTCCTCATCACCTCCCTCTAAAGCTTCTTTATAAAAATCAATGTCGTCCAGTATCTTCTTGTAATCATTATACGCCACAACAATCTTTTCCAGGCTGCGGTATTCCTTACTGGTTTCAGTAAATTTTTTGTTGTTACCTACTATCTCAGGATTGGTAAGGGCAATACCTAACTGGTCAAACCTGGCTTTTATAGCTTCTAATCTGTCTAACATAATATCAATCTCGGGGCGCAAATTTAGCGATTTGGTTTTTGAGTGATGAAATTTGAATTTTGAGTATGAACTACCGAAAATTCAAAGCAGACCGGATATTTGATGGTTATCAGTTTCACCAGGGAAAAGTATTGATCATAAATGAAGATGGCATTTTTGACAATATCGTTACAGAAGAAGAGGCCGGGGAGAACATACAAATGCTAGATGGTATTTTGACACCCGGATTAATTAATTGTCATTGCCACCTGGAGCTAAGTCATCTCAAAGATGTAATACCACCTCATACAGGCCTGATAGAGTTTTTATGTTCGGTAGTAACAAAACGGGATTTCTCCCCAGAAGTAATACAGCAAGCCATTACAGCTGCTGAAAAAGAAATGTATGATAATGGCATCGTAGCAGTAGGTGATATTGGCAATACGGCTGACACAGTTGATGTGAAAAGGAAAAGCCAGATACGTTGGCAAAACTTTGTAGAAGTGCTGAGTTTTACGGATGAAAAAGCAGAGGAGAACATAGAACATTACAGAAAAGTAGCTGCGACATTTAATACGGTTCATGGTTCATGGATCATGGACAACCGTACATCACTGGTGCCGCATGCACCCTATTCTATAAGTCCAAAAACATTTAAACTAATCAATCAATTAACCAAAAACCAAATCATTTCCATCCACAACCAGGAGCACCCCGCAGAAGATGAATTATACAAAACAGGCGGAGGTGAATACCTGAAGCTGTTTAAGATTTTTGGTATTGAACAATCTCCCTTCCCCGTTACCGGCAAAAGCAGTATTCGGTCTGTACTACCTTACTTTAATAACGGGCAAACTATTTTGCTTATTCACAACACTTTTATGCCAGAGGAGGATGTGATCTGGGCCAATGAATATGCAACAACGAATGGATTGAAACTGGTTTATTGCTTATGTATAAATGCCAACCTGTACATTGAAAATAAAGTGCCGCCCATTGATCTGTTGATGAGACATAATTGTCATATTGTACTGGGCACCGATAGCTATAGCAGCAACTGGCAGCTAAGCATCGCCAAAGAAATAGAAGCGATAAAAAAATATTTTCCGCATATACCGGAAGAAAGCATTTTACAATGGGCCACAATCAATGGGGCAAAAGCATTGGGTTGGCAAAAAGAGTTGGGGAGCTTTGAAAAGGGTAAGAAACCAGGAATTACTTTCTTGAATAATAATTACTCCAGCTCGAAAAAATTATCCTAACACCTCTCTCAGCACCGGCAAACTTTTCATTGTTCCAAAATCCTGGATATGCAGCGCATAATAGATTTCGAAGCGATGCAACAATTGCCTGCGAAAATCATGGTTCAGCTTGATGTCTTCCAGTTCTTCCGGCTGCATTACTTTCAAGAGTTGTGAAGTAACAGCCGATTGTTTTTCTTCCAGGAAATGAGGATGAGTGGGTTGAATAGCAGTGAAGCCTCCTTCCTGCAGATCAAGAAAGTGATACTTTTCGCTGTAGTTGTCAGCTATACGGAATCCAAAATGCACCGGCAGGTGAAGTGCAAAAAATAAGGGAAGGTTGGCCGTTACAGTTCCTGAACTGTTATCCAGGTATAAAAAACAGTCTTCCACAAAATGAAACAGGTCGGGATTGCTTTCTGGCTGCTTCAAACATTTGGTCAGCAATTCTACCATGAACAAAGCCACCGCATTCTTAGGTACGTCGGTCAATATATGCTGGTAGATTATTGACCACCTAAATTCTTTAATACGATTGAGTTGCTTTAGCTCGTTGTGATAAACCACCAGGTCAAGAATAGCAGCCGGCTGAAACATATTGGCTTTACCGGTTCCTTTTTTAGAAGATGCCCTGACCCCATTAACTAAATAAGATTGTATGCCAAATAACTCTGTAAATAGGGTAACAATCACACTTGTCTCTCCATACTTCACTGTTCTTAAAACAATGCCCTTGGTCTTATGTAGTTTATCCGGCATTATTTACTGATAAAGAAAATTTTTGTAGCTGTTCTTTCCTTCCTGCCATCATCTGAAACCAATACCAGGTAAGCGCCGCTGGCAATTCTTTGTCCCTTATAATTTCTTCCATCCCAAACAGCTTGCCCACCCAATGCTCTTGTTTGGTAAACTAGTCTTCCATCCAGCTCAGTGATCTTAACAATTGCATTATTCACTAATCCACGAATAGCAATGGTGCCGCTGAATCCCGGTGGCACCGGGTTAGGGAACACCAGTACATTCTCATTGGCTTCACCACCTTCGGTAGCAGTGCTGCGAAAAGAACAAATTCCCTTTGATGTCGCAAAATATACTTCACCGGTCTTCCCATCAATCGCTGTTTTCTTCACATCACTGCTGAGCAAAGGACTGTTTGTTTCTGTAAATTGATAAATCACTTTCTCACCAGAAGCACTGACCAGGAAAACTCCGTTACGGGTAGCCATCCATTTCCTGTCGGCTCCATCCACCGCTATACTTCTTACATCCTGTCCCTTGAAAAGGTAACCAGCAAAATTTCCGTTGGGCACAATGGGCCACATGGCATCACAGGTGGGTGAACTGAAAGCCAGTTCAGGGCATTGTATCACCCCTACCCCATCATTGGTGCCCACCCAGATATAACCATTCTTATCTTTTGCTGCACATAACACATCATTGGAGGGAAGATTGCCATTTCCTGCCCCGCTTCCATATCTTCTCCATTTATCGTCGCCGGTATTATCAATCGAAGCACCATGATCATAGCTAATCAGGCCACTACCCTTTGGCGCTACAATCCATTTGTAATTATTATCATCAATTATTATTTGCGACAAGGCGTTTTCAAAAAGTGAAAAGGGCAATGAAAAATTTTTCCAGCTACCATCAGCTTTTCTAACCTGCAGGGGTTGCGTAGCACCGTAGTTGGAAATCCATAAATTATTGTCACTGTCAAACGCAAGACCTGATACCCTGTAGCTGAATGGATCGCCAACCGCAGCACCCAGGTTATTTTGTTTAAATATTTCAAATGATGGACCCGGTTTAATATGTAATAATCCGCCTCCGTAAGAGCCGGCCCACACTGTTTCATCTCTCTTGTCAACAGCGATGCAGATAAAATCAAGCAACGAATCCAATTGACTGAACTTGTAACGGTTGGTATTAGCCCAACTGCCTTCTTTGAAAGAAAAAACCCCATCACCATTATAGAGGTAATTCCATGCATCGTTTACCGAGCCGGCTGTTGCATAAAAGACATTGTTGTAAACAAGCATTTCTCCGCTGGCAATGCCTTGTGGTGAATTCAACAGGTATTGCTCATAGCTTAATGAAGAGGTTTCAAACCTGGACAAGCAGGCAAACTGATCAGCCACCCAGGGCTGATTATTCACCAAAATTCCTTTTCGGGGAAACGAAACCGCCCCTGTGTTTGCCAACAAGCGATTGACTGTGCCATCTGCATTCAGTATCACAACCCGGCTCACTCCACTGATTTGCTTTTCGCACAGCAGTATTTTGTTTTCCGCTGTGGATGAGCTAACCCACGGCCATCCATCTGTATACAGCAAAGACCAGTTACTGCCATTTTGTATAAACAGTGAATCGTTTTTTTGAACGACCACCCTGTTTTGAATCGTAAAAACATTTTTACAAGACCCCACTGACAATCCGTTTGTTCCGCTTATTAATTGCCAGTTGGTATGATTGGCCGGTGCTGGTGAATTGATGGCAATTCGTTTCAATCCTTCTTCTGTCGCAGCGTAATAAAAATTGGCATCACTGGTAAAGCCATTCACCTTTACCTGGTTGCCGCCAGCGCCGATGAACCAGGAATCTTTCACCTCGTAGCGGTTGCCATCAACCACAATAACCCCCAAACCTGTACTAAGGAAGAAATTGCCAGAAAGAGGATAAATGTTGTAAACTGTTTTATCACCGATGATATTATCTCTTTTGATATCAGGAATATTGTAAATATCATTTCGGTAGATAATATCAATATTACTGTTGCTATAGGCGACAAAAAGTTTTTCCCGGGCATCATCAAATCGTATGGTACTGATACCCGTTTCACTTAACCCCGTCACCCTGCTGTATCTTTCTATTAAGTTATCGGTGAGGCTCACACTGAAGAGGCTGTAGGGAGTGGCACAATACACTTTATCACTTCCGGCTGCCACATCAATGGCGCTGTTGTACGGCAAGTGCTCCCGCCAAAGACCAACCGGTGGTATTCCATCCTGTGCCGTTGTATTGATTGCTATCAATAATAAAATAATGAAAATTGAATTCCTCACTAATCAAAAGTATCACAAACAGTCATCCCCCTTGTAAGCTTTTTTACCTTTCTTTGCAGCCTTACTGATACAGATTGTTTTATGTGGCAGAGTTTAGGTCGATTCATTTTACGTTTCAGGTTGCCCCTCCTCATCCTGCTGGCAGCCATTACAGCATTCATGGGTTATCATGCCAGCAAAGTGCAGCTGAGTTATGATTTTGCAAGGGCTATCCCCATTAATAATCCCAAGTACAAGGTTTACCAGGAGTTCAAGAAGAAGTTTGGTGAAGATGGCAACCTGCTGGTGCTCGGCATACAGACTGATAAGCTTTTTGAAGAAAAACTGTTTAACGCCTATGCCGATCTGCAACGCAAACTGAAAACAGTAAAAGGTGTTGATGACATAATATCTGTTCCTTCTGCCGTTAAACTGGTTAAAATACCTGAAACAGAAAAACTAAAAGCAGAAAACATTTTTGCTGACAGAAGAATGTCGCAGGCAGAGATAGACAGTTCGGCCGCCACCTTCCTGAACCTTCCTTTCTACCGACAGCTTCTCTACAATCCCGGTACCAATGCGTGGCTGATGGGTATCCGCATCAATAAAGACCTGATGGCCTCCAAAGAACGATTGAGTATTGTGCATACCATCCGGCAAATTGCTGATGATTTTGGCAATGCCAATAATATTACAGTTTATAAAAGCGGTTTACCACAGATTCGTACAGAACTGACAGAACGCATCACTAAAGAAATGCGGTTGTTCATTTTTGCATCACTTATTTTATCTGCTGTCATCTTGTTATTGTTCTTCCGGTCATTCAGCGCCATGTGGCTGTCACTGATAGTAGTTTTTATTGGGGTGATCTGGAGTTTTGCCACCATCCAATTATTCGGTTATAAGATCAGTGTGCTGAATGCACTGATTCCGCCATTAATTGTAGTGATCGGTATTCCCAACTGTATTTATTTTCTCAACAAGTTTCATACTTCCTACAATGAAACCGGCGACAAGAAAACATCGCTGGTGATGATGGTAGACAGGATGGGTGTCGTTACCCTGTTTTGTAACCTGGCCGCTGCCATTGGTTTTGCTGTTTTTGCGCTAACGCAAAGCCAGATACTGAAAGAGTTTGGCGTAGTAGCCGGTATCAATATCCTTGCACTTTTCTTTATTTCCCTGATATTTATTCCGGCAGTGCTCAGTTATTTGCCTGCCCCTAAAAGCCGTCACACCAAATACCTGGCAAATCCCCGGCTGAATCGCTGGCTTGACAGGCTGGAGAGATGGTCGTTGAACCACCGAAAACTCATCTATGGGATATCAATGGCCGTGGTAGCTGTTTCCATTGCAGGTATTTTCCAGCTGAAAACCCTCGGTTTTATTGTAGATGACCTGCCAAAAGAGGATAAACTCTACACCGATCTGCGCTTTTTTGAGAAAAACTTTAAAGGGGTAATGCCTTTAGAGATACTGGTAGACACCAAAAAGAAATACGGGGTGACCCGCAACCTGAACAATCTTCAGCGCATAGACTCCCTTTCCCAGTTCCTGGCTGGGATGCCCGATATCGGCCGGCCGTTAAGTATTACCGACGGGCTGAAGTTTGCCAACCAGGTTTTTAACGATGGTGATACCAGCTATTATAACATGCCCAGCGAATATGCCCTGCCTGCCCTGTCCGGTTACCTGAGCCCTAAAGGGGATAGCGCCGGCAATAAGAACTCTTTTTCCAAACTGGTAGCCACTTTTATGGATTCTGCCCGCCAGCAGGCCCGGATCAGTGTTAGCATGGCTGATGTGGGTAGCAAAAGGCTTCCCCAGATATTGGACAGTATTGAAACCCGGGTAGGCCAGTTATTTGACAAGGAGAAATATGAGGTTAAGATGACCGGGACCAGCGTTACCTTTCTCGAAGGAAGTGGTTATATCATCAATGGCCTAAAGGATAGCATCATCTGGGCTTTTGTCCTTATAGCTTTTTGTATGCTTTACCTGTTCCGGTCGGCCCGTATTCTACTAATCTCACTGATTCCCAATATCATCCCTTTACTGATCACCGCTGGTATCATGGGCTGGGCCAATATTCCGCTGAAACCCTCTACTGTACTGGTTTTCAGCGTAGCCCTTGGTATCGCCATCGATATTACAATCCGCTTCCTGGTGAACTATAAACAGGAGCTTCCGCTCAACAATTTTGACATGAAGCAGACGGTGATCGAGACCATTCACAGCACCGGTATCAGCATCATTTATACATCCCTGGTACTGATAGCCGGGTTTGTCATTTTCTGCTTCAGCGGTTTCGACGGAACCAAGGCCCTTGGCTGGCTTACTTCACTTACTTTGGTCACTGCCACATTTACCAACCTGGTGCTGCTGCCTGCCATTCTTATTTCCTTTATCAAAATGAAGAAATAAGGCCTTTTGCCCTACATTTGTTAAGCAGCATTAGGCTGCGGGAAATTGTCTGGAAATTTTAAAGGTTTTACTGACGGTTAGGGCTGATAATCACCGGCAAGATGGTGGTTTCAAAAACTGAACATTTTTTTGAATTTTTCGTTCAAGGTTAATTAATTTGAGGCCCCTCTTGAGCCTGCCGAAGGATCAGAGGGTTTTCGATCTCTTTTATATACTAAAACTAAACGCACATGAGAAAACTGTTTTTACTGCTCTTTGGCGTTGTGTTTTTTGCCGCCTCGGCTTTAGCACAACGGACCATCTCAGGTAAGGTTACTGATGAAAAAGGCGCTGCGGTTGCCAATGCATCTGTAATTGTGAAAGGTACCACTACCGGTACTACCACTAAGGCCGACGGAACGTTCAGCCTTTCCATACCTGCTAATGCAAGAGTATTAGTCATTTCATCCGTAGATTTTCTTACCCAGGAACTGAATATCGGTTCCCAAGCCACTTTTGATGTTGCACTGAAAGGCGAGGATAAAGTGATGCAGGAAGTTGTGGTGGTGGGTTATGGTACCCAGCAAAAGAAAGCCTTTACCGGTTCCGCTTCTAAAGTAGACGCAAAAGAGTTTGCCAATCTTATCACCCCTTCGATCGATAAGCAGTTGGCAGGCCGTGCTGCCGGTGTGCAGGTTACTACTACAAGTGGCCTGGTAAACCAGCCAGCAAGGATATTCATCCGCGGTATCAACTCTATCAGTCAAAACACTCAGCCTTTATTTGTAGTAGATGGAGTACCCATCATTAGCGGCAACCTGGCTGCTACAACTAACTCAAATGCACTGGGTGATATTAACCCTGCAGATATTGAGAATATTGAAGTGCTGAAAGACGGCTCTGCTACTGCGATCTATGGATCAAGGGCTGCAGCCGGTGTGGTACTGATCACTACCAAAAAGGGTACTAAAGGCAAAGCAAAAGTTAGCTATGATATGTCACTCGGTTTCAGCAATGTGCTGAAAAGATTTGACCTGCTGAATGCAGAAGAATTTGTGGTGATATCTAACGAAAAATTTGCCAATGCAGGTGTAGCACCCCGTGCCGGTGTAAACCCCGGTGGTGTAAACACAGACTGGCAAAGTGAAGCATTGATCGACAATGCGATGGTGCAGAATCATAACCTGAGTTTCCAGGGCGGAAGTGCTAAAACAACTTTCTTCTTCTCTGCAAACTATTCTAAGCAACAGGGAGTGGTAAAGACCAACCAGAATGTTGCCTACAGGATAAGAATGAACCTGGAACATGAATTAAACAGCTTCATCAAAATTGGTAATAATCTTTCTGTAAGCCGCCAGGTAGACAGGGATCAGAATAACGGTTCTAACGCTTTGAGTGGCTCTATTGCTTCTACATTGAGGCTGCTCCCCAATGTTAACCCTTATAATCCTTTGCATCCAACAGGTTTTAACGTTAGTTTCCCTGCTGCCAACTCTATCCCCATTGGCCCTAACTCTGCCAGTGTGGATGATAACTTTACCAATGTGGCATTTACATTGGCCAATAACAAATTCACCTCTGACAAATACAGGATCATCAACAATGCGTTTATCGAGCTTTCATTCACTAAAAAGCTGAAATTCCGTTCAGTTGGATCAGCTGATTTCTTTGATGATTACAGCTTCCAGAGCCTTGATCCACGCCACGGTGATGGTTTTAGTTCCGGAGGTATTGCCTTTAACTCAAATCAGAACCAGCTTCGCTATGTTTGGCAAAACTATTTCAACTATAACCTGACCGGCCGTAAGCACAGTTTTTACCTGACCGCAGGTCATGAGGTACAAAGCCAGACCAATAAATTCCTGCAGGCGCAGGGTGCCAGTGTAGCAGACTTCTTCTTCCTGAAAGAAAACCTGATCTCTGGTTCTGCTTCTACTCAAACTGTAGGTGGTGGTTATGGTAAATCAAGCTTCGAGTCCCTTTTTGGAAGGATCAACTACGATTTCAAAAACAAATATTTCTTCCAGGCTTCTGTTCGCCGTGACGGACAAAGCTCACTGGCTAAAGACAAGCGTTATGGTAACTTCCCAGGTTATTCTTTTGGCTGGAGAATTTCAGAAGAAGGTGCCTGGAAGGATAATAAGTTCCTGAGCAAGTGGTTCCCTGAAGTGAAACTTAAGTACTCTTACGCAAAAGTGGGTAATACATTAGGAGGCTTCCCTTACCTGCCTGCTACATTCGGACCAGCCCTATACGGTGGTTTGAATGGTATTACACTGAACTTTATCGGAAACCCTGCTTTGCAGTGGGAAACCAGCGCCAAAATCGATATCGGTGCTGAGATCAGCATGCTGAATAACAGGATCAACATGACATTTGACTGGTTTAAGAATGATGTTGACAACCTGGTGTTAGCTGTACCTACACCTGCCAGTGCCGGTATACCTGGTAACTCTATTTCTCAGAACATTGGTCAGTTAGTAAACAAAGGAGTTGAATTTTCTATTGATATCTCCATCTTCAGAAAGAAAGATTTCAACTGGGATTTAAACTTCAACTATTCCAATGTTAAGAATAAGATCACTAAACTGTATGACATTAACGGTGTTCCCGTTCCCTTCATTCAGAACGGTGCATACAACCTGATTCGTGTAGGTGATCCGATCAATATCATTTATGGTTACCAATGGGCTGGCGTTAACACTGCCAATGGTAACCCGATGTATTACAAAGCTGATGGTCGTTTAGTACAGCATAATATTGCTAACAATACTTTCTACTATATCACAGGCCCTAATGATGGTTCTACAACTCCTGCCAATGCCACTACCATGACATTTGGCGACAGGCAGAACCTGGGCCAGGGTGTTCCTATCTACTTTGGTGCATTCACCAACAATTTCCGTTACAAACAATTTGAGTTGGAAGTAATGGTACGTTACTCAGGTGGCAACCAAATATTTAATAATACCCGCCAGGAGGCATTGATGAGCAATAGCTTCCATAACAATGGAAGGGAGATATTGCAGCGCTGGCAGAAGCCTGGTGATGTTACCAATGTTCCAAGACTCCGCTGGGGCCAGAGCAATAACATCAACCAGAACGGTTTGGCCACTTCAAGATTCGTCGAAAGCGGTGATTATTTAAGGCTGCAGAATGTGGTACTGAGCTACACCTTTGACAAAAACCTGATCAGCAGGGTATTTAAAGGCTATGTTGATAATATCAGGTTCTTCCTGCAAGGCCAAAACCTTGCTGTATGGAGTGATTATACTGGTGCTGATCCTGATAATATCACTGCAGGTGGTATTGACCAGAGCGTTTCACCTCAGATCAGAACTATATCATTTGGTGTATCAGTAGGATTTTAATTAAATGACCTATCAAAAATTATTTGACATGAAACAAATAAAAAAATACCTGGCTTTGTTACCGCTTTTTGCCCTCGGTTTTACCGGGTGCAAAAAAGCTCTTGACCTTGCCCCTTATAACTCGGTAGCGAGTACTGAGGCATTCAGTACTGCCGCCAAATGTCTTACTTCTTTGTTCGGCGTGTATGATGCCGCTCAAAGTGGTGCTTACACCGATGGTTCTGTTCGTGGTTATCCTTTTGGCGCTGCCAATATTGAACAGGGCGATGCCAGAGGAGAGGATGTGATCAATATCGCAGCCTTCTTCCAGATCACCTACCAGGCTACTTATAATGCCAACAGCGCCAACTGTGTTGGTCACTGGAACTCTTTATACGCATTGATCAATAAGGCCAATGTAAGTATTGACGGTTTCAGAGGTGCTGGTTCTTCAGGCGTTCTTTCTCCTGCTGTTGCTGCACAATACGAAGCTGAGTGTCGTTTTCTCCGTGCCATGTCCCATCATGAACTGATGATCATGTGGGCCCGTCCTTACAGGGAGAACCCCAATGGTGTCGGTGTTCCTTACCGTGATTTTGCTGTAAACGTACCTGCTACAGTGGAACTGGTTCGTACATTACCCCGTGCCATTGCAGATACAGTTTATACAAGAATTCTGAGAGATCTGGATTATGCTGAAATCAATCTGCCGACTACCCTCTCTGGTAATGACAGAACAGTAAGAGCATCCCGTGCAGCTGCCATCGCCTTAAAAATGAGAGTTAAACTGCATAAAGGAGACTGGGCTGGTGTAATTGCTGAAGGTAATAAGCTGATTCCTGCAACAATTAACCCTTTGAGCCCTTCTTCTGTAGTAAGTCCTATCGGTGCATGGGCATTGACTCCGCTTCCTGATGGTCCATTTGCCAACAACTCTTCTTCAGAGAGCATTTTCTCTGTAAGAAACAGTTCCATCGATAATACCGGTGTAAACGGAGCTTTACCCGCCATGTTGGGTGCTGCTAATTTGGGTGGTCGTGGCCTTATGGCAGTTTCACCTATTCTGTGGAATAACTCCGGCTGGCTTTGTGATGACCTGAGAAGGAGCCTACTATATGTAAGTGGTACCAATGCTAATAATGGAGTAAGCATTTTCACCACCAAATATCGTGACTACGTAAACCGTGGTGATTTTGCACCTCAAATCCGTTATGCAGAAGTATTACTGATGCAGGCAGAAGCTGAACAAAGAAACTCAGGTTCTGTATCAGCAAGGGCACTGGACCTGTTAAATACAGTTAGAAACCGTTCATTGGCCACTCCTGCTGCCCAGCAATATGTGATCGGTAGCTTTGCTACACCGAATGCACTGATCAGTGCTATTCTGCTGGAAAGAAGAATTGAGTTCCTGCTGGAAGGTAAAAGATGGGCTGATATCCACCGCCTGAGCCAGGATGCTGCTTTCACTACCAATGGTATTCCTGCCAAAGCAATCAACGGAGCAGCCGGTGCTGCTATATATAACTGTGGCGGTGCTTATACCCCGGGCCAGGCCGGTATCGCTTACAGCGACTTCCGCTTCCTGTGGCCGGTTCCTGCTGAAGAGATCATTCAGAACCCGGTTGTTACACAAAACCCCGGTTACTAATAAGTATAAGAGTTTAACTCCAATAAAAAACCCCTTCAAATGAAGGGGTTTTTTGTTATAGCTCATTTTCGGGTAATACAGCACAAACAGTAAAAGGGCTAAATGAACAAGCAAATCAATCAACGATCTCATGATGTAAAACATGACTTACTGTGTCTCCTTTAAATTCAACAAGCAGGTAGTGAAGCGTAAAACCTAATCCTCCGCCGCCCTCGCCCATATTATAGCTCCAGTTTTGCAAGTCATTATTTCTAAAATCAGGATCTCCGATTATGGCCTTTACTTCATTGGTGTCTTTACTGGCAACAATGTTTGATTGAATGAGATCTTTAACCATCTCATATCTTTTATATTTTTCAGCCATCCATCTATCCCGGTTGAATTTTATTTGCTTTTCAAACGTAATCACATTAAAGACCAGCCAAACAAAAGCAACATAAACAAACCCGGAATATATCAGCGTTTTTGCATCATTAGTATATGCCTTTGACTTGCCTGCATTGATCATTTTCTTTGCTAACCATCTGCAAAAAATAATTACTGCAATGAATGCTATCAGGATTTTTAGATAAACTGATGTGGGTAATTCAAAAAATACTGTCACCAGGAAACCATTTTACTTAAAACAAACAGCGCAACCTTACTAAAAACACTGATACTATTAACATTAACAAACCAAAAATGATTCATTACTTATGCCATTGGTATTCAAATAATTTTTGATTGCTCAAAATCATCCGTGAAGATCAATTTCATCCATGCCAACAGTGTTCAAATAAAGATGCAGTTTAAAAATACAATTGATATTAGCAGCCGGTTAAACAACCCTGTTAAAAATGACATTAATTATTGCTGACTGGGGCAAAAAAACCGGGCTGCAATTGCAGCCCGGCTAAAAGTATTCATATGTTCTATTATTCTATCAGAATCTCCATCCCAATGTTATGATAGGCAATTTGTCTTCATTCGACATAGCATAAGTAGCGCTGAGTACCAGTTTACTTAAAGGTGCAAACCAGATACCTCCACCGTAACCATAAGCCAGTTTAGTATTTCCCGGATCGTTTTTCACCCATACTTTACCTGCATCAAAGAAGGTGAATATACCAATAGCGCCTGGGAAGAGATAGGTAGTAAAATCAGCCAGTTTCAACCTGAGTTCGGCCTGGTTGTACAATTTTGATTTGCCGGCAAAGCGATAACGACGGAAACCTCTCAGGTTATCTTCGCTGCCCAGGTATTGTGCCTGGTAGAATTCAAATCCTTTGCTGCCAACGTTTGTTCCTCCACCAAAGCGGTTAGCAAAAACAAGGCGGTTATTATTTTTTGCCAAAGGCACATAAAAACTGAAATCAGAATTCATCTGGGTAACCGCATACGGATTATCCTTCAGCCCTGCCAGGTGACGGATATTTGTTTCCCAGTAGATACCTTTTGTAGGCAACGCCCTGTTGTCACGGAGGTCCAGTGCCATAATCAATTTACCGCCAAAGTACATTTCGGTATTAAAGGCTGTATTAACATCTAATCCATTCGCCGGTACATCTGTAATAAAACGCTGGCTGTTCTTATCATCCGTTGAATCCAGCTCATAACGCTGGAAAGTAGGACCAAATGATACGGTAAACTTCGGACTAAACCTTTCCCGTATCAGTAAAGAGGCATCCGCCAGGTTATACCTTGCCCGGTAATACCTGAATTTTCCGGTTTGCGACTTATCATAAACAGAGTTCATACCGTAACCAAAATAGTTGGTAGTATTATTTGGCGCTTTTACGTCAATATCGGTAACAAGATCAGTTTTGCTTCCTAACACGCCGATGAACTCATTATTGTAGCGGAAATTCCATGCATTAGTAGAAAGGGCATGGCTGGCAGCAATTGTATGGGAAGACTTATATGGCTCCTTTCGGAATCCATGGTTCACAAATTTGTAAGATAAACCGAGAAACAGCCCGTCATCAGGATTATAGCCAACAGCTACACCGGGACCAGCTTTATCATACTTATAATAAATGCGCTGGAATGTATTAACTGTACTGTCATTAGACATTTGATTCTTTACCCTGCCCTTCACTGTATTAGCAGATTCTTTTTTGTCATAAACAAAAAGACTTCCCCTGGTGCGGTTGGTGTTTTCAAAATAATCTTCACCACCGCCGCCGATCATTCTCACTTTAATCCGGTCATTATCTCCTTTTACCACAAACTTATCTGTACCATCAAAGCCATACAGGCGGATCTCCCGGGTTTCGCCGGCTTTAAAGGTCCGCTCATACATTTTGCTGCTTTGGTTTCCGTCTTTATCAATTTTATATACCTGCAAAAGGATATCACCATTCCCATTGCGGGTTACATCAAAATATTCTTTTTTATCACTTCCGGTAATACTAACGATCTCAGCAAGGAAACGATAGTAGTCCATTACTTCGGCAGCTAGGTAATTGCGGCGTTGCTTTAATGTTTCAGCAATTTTTGGCCCGTTGATGTTCCTGATCTCAGCCGGTTGCTGGGCAATAGCCCTGTCAATTACGTCGTCGGTCATTTTGGTAAGGAACCAGTCAACGGTTGTTTTCCAGTCCTGTTCACTTAATCCATTCAGGAAAAAGCGGTCAAGGTTACGGGCTGCAAAATTGAAATGGCGAATGCTCTTTGCCTGTGCCTTAAAACCCTCCAGCTGGGGTACAAACGATTTTTTACTGGCGAATCGGGGCAGGGTTCCCTGGTTAGTATAAAATGCCTGGTCCCTGTCACGGGGAATTGGGAAATAAGTTTTGCCGCCCTTGCTGTTTTCTTTGGCTCCCCACTGCCATTGATCTTCATGGCGGTCAAGATCCATTACATACATATCCAGGATACGGGCTACCAATAAAGCTTTTTGGTCAACTTCGTTATCATTATCCTTTTCCAGTTTTTCGGCTACTTCATCTGTATCAAATCCTTTTGCTACACCTTCAGGCAACCTGTCTTCGAAAGTGGCCAGCATGTTGCCAAACTCCTGGCGAAATTCTCCCAGTGCAGGATCATCGGGTATATAAACCAATCTCACTTTACCATAGGGAACACCCACTGCATCAGCCAGTGGCTGCATAGATAAAGAGGCATAGGGATAAGAGGCTGAAACCCCATCTGCTACAAGGTCTGCAGCGGCCTCACTATTAAGTCCGCCCGGTAAAGTTTTGGAAGTAATGAATTTCTGAATAGAACGAATAGTATATTGTTTTCCGCCGGCATCCTGCATTCTCAGGGACTTTGTTTGCTTTCCTCCCCCTCTTTTTACAGGGGTAAGCCCCGCCAGGTTTTGAACAGGAACTTTTACAGGTGTATTCCACTCGGTACGGTAGTTCGCACCCATCCATTTCATGCGGGCACGGTTGGTAGTGAACTTGCCGCCAGCTGCAGTAGCAGAGTCTTTTCCCTGTTGGGCATCTGCACATATGGTGGTGGTTGATAAGAAGGCGATAACAAGTAGTCGCTGAAGTCTCATTGTCTCAGGTTTTGGTTGTTAATTGTTGGAATCAGTTATACGAATGAGAAAAGATACGATTTTTTGAAAATAAAGCAAATTGTAATAATTTATTATTATACCGTTAATAGGAGCTTCATCTGTATTCACTAATCCTGTAGCTGTCAACTAATTTTGGGGTAAGTGCTGTTGGCCTTAAACTTTTCTGTAAATTGAAAACTTTATATGGGCCGTTCTCGTTATAAAGCGGTTCATTTTCCTGTCCCGCACATCCCCCAGGGCTGTAAAAAATGGTGAACCAGGAAGAAGGCAGATTATGATTTGCAACAAAGGGTAGTAATGAGAAAAAAAGTATTACTGATCGGTTTATTATTGGCTCAAGTGTTGGTGAATGCCCAGAATGACAGCATTACGCAACGAATCATATTAATTGGTGATGCCGGCCAGCTGACAAATGGAAAGCATCCGGTGGTAGATGCCGTAAAAAAGAATATCTCTCTCGACAATAAAACCACTGTCATTTACCTCGGGGATAATCTATATAAAAGTGGCTTGCCTGACGTAGAATACAAAAACTATGATGTTGCCAAGGCTGTTTTGGATAGCCAGATATCTATTGCCGACGGCACAAAAGCCAAGGTATATATGATACCGGGTAACCATGACTGGGAGAATGGTAAAAGGGGTGGTTATAATGCCATCATCCGTCAGCAACTTTATGTTGATTTTATCAAAAAGAAAGAGGACAATGTAAAATACTACCCGGAAGACGGTTGTCCGGGCCCTGTAAAAGTTGATCTCGGTAAGGATGTTACCCTGATTCTTTTCGACAGTCAGTGGTGGATACATCCGCATGAAAAACCGGAAATAGAATCTGACTGTAACTGCAAAACAAAAGATGAACTGGTTACACAAATTGGAGATATTGCTGCCAATAATTCAAAAAAATTGATCATACTGGCCTGTCACCATCCCTTTAAAAGTAATGGTGCCCATGGCGGATATTTTACCCTGAAACAACATATTTTTCCTTTCACCGATCTGAAGAGATCATTGCTTATCCCAATGCCGGTTATCGGTTCAGCCTATCCCATTGCCAGAAGTGTTTTTGGTTCGCCGCAGGATATCAGTCACCCGGCCTATACAAACATGATCAACAGGGTAACTGCAGCATTGAAAGCTAATGCCCCCAATGTAATTTTTACTTCCGGTCATGATCATAACCTGCAATTGATAAAAGAAGATGGCTATAACTATGTGGTGAGCGGAGGTGGTTGCAAAGAAAATCGTACCTCCAAAAACACGAACAGTTTGTTTAATACAACCTATAATGGCTTCTCTGTTTTGGAAGTTACTAGTAATAAAGATGTCAATATTAAGTTTTACACCGTAACAGATTCTGTACGGCTTGCATACACATCTCATTTGCTCAACTTTTCAAAGCTGCCTGAGGAAGTTGTAGTGCAAGCAGAGCATAAAGATGATCCTGCAGCCATAAGGCTGGATACAATCAGCAAGGCAGCCTCCACACAATATCAGCCGGTCAGCGGTTTGAAGCAATATTTCATGGGTCAGAATTACCGTCGTGAATGGTCCGTCCCGGTAAATATGAAAGTGCTGCATTTTGACACAGAAAAGGGAGGTTTGAAAATTGTAAGTCTCGGCGGAGGAACACAAACCCGTTCACTGAGACTGATGGACAAAAGCGGAAAGGAATGGGTGCTTCGCACCGTAAAAAAATATACGGATAAAGAATTTGCAGAAAATGTAATGGGAAGCAGCCGGGATCAGTTTAAGCCAGAAATCAGCACTGCAGCACACCCCTACGGCTCATTGGTGGTTCCCGATCTGGCCAATGCACTCAATCTCAAAGTTGCCAGGCCGGAACTTTTTTATGTTCCTAAAGATTCAGTAGCCCTTGGACTATACACAAAACTCTTTGCAAATAATGTCTGCATTCTTGAGCCAAGAAATTTTACTGAAGACGGATCGGAAACAAAAACAACCGCAAAAATTTTCTTCAAGAATATGCTGGAGGATAATGATCACCGTGCAGACCAGCCAGCCGTTTTGAAAGCAAGACTGCTTGATTTTATTATTGGTGATTTTGACCGGCACTTTGATCAATGGAGATGGACCACTATTGACAGTGCCGACATGAAAGGAAAGATCTATTACCCGGTACCGAGAGACAGGGACCAGGCATTTTTCAATCCCACAGGAAAGATTTTCCGGCTGATGGGTAGCCGTGAAATGCCGTGGTTGAAAGGGTTTAGCAATGAAATCAAAAAAGTGAACTGGCTGGGTTACACAGCAAGGGATTTTGACAGGATATTTTTAAATAACCTGACAGATAAGCAATGGAAAACAGCGGCCGATGAAGTGGTGAGCAGCCTGAACGATTCTGTTATCCGTAATGCAGTAAAACAATTACCTCCTGAAATCTATGCTATAAGCGGAGAAGCTACCATTCAGAAAATGATCAGCCGCAGAAAGCAATTGGAAAAAGAAGCAATAGATTATTACGACTTCCTTTCCAAAGAAGTGAATGTAGTTGGCAGCAATCAGAAAGAATATTTTAAAGTAAGCAGCCACCCGGAAGGATTGCAGGTAAGGGTATATGAAAAATCAAGAAAGAACGATACCAGCTTCATTATGTATAGCCGTGTGTTTGATCCGGCAGTAACTAAAGAAATCCGACTGTTTGGGTTGAATGATGAAGATGTTTTTGAAATTGAGGAGAATGTTTCATCACCTATTCGAATACGTATCATCGGCGGCCGTGGCAATGATACCTTTAATATCAAAGGCAATGTGAGGAACATTATCTATGACCTGAACTCTGACCTGAATTTTATCAAAAACAGTAACCGCACCCGGAACCGTTTTTCTGATGACCCTCCTGCAAATGAAAGAAGCATTCTTGGGTTTAGTTATAACACCCTTCAGTTCCCTCAACTGATGATGGGTTATAACTACGATGATGGGTTTATGGTTGGTACAGGCATCTCCCGCAGAACCTACGGATTTTTGAATTTGCCCTATGCCACCGATCAACAGTTTTCTGCCATCTATGCAGTTGAACGAAAAGCATTACAACTCCGTTACCGCGGAGAATTCAATCAAATCGGCAGGAAAACTGACTTGTTGATCAGGGCAAGCCTCAATACGCCTAATATCACCAACTTTACAGGATTTGGTAACAATACAAATGTGCCGGATGGAAAGAATTTTGACTTTTACCGGATTCGCTATCGTACAGTGGAGGCAGAGTTGTTGCTTCGCCGAAGACCTTTTGAAAGCCTGCACCTGATGGCTGGCCCTTATTTTTATCAGTACAGTAATAATTATGCTGATAACAATAAAACTATCCTTGCAGAACCAAGACAAGTTGGGCTCGACTCTGCCGATATCTTTGGCAAGAAGAGCTATGCAGGCGTCAAGATGGCCATGCAGTTTGACAACCGAAACAACCTTTTGTTTCCTACAAGAGGTTTGTTGTGGACAAATGAAATAATTGCCACAGCAGGCCTTGGTGATAAGGCTGATAATTACACCCGGTTTTCATCCGATATGACGATTTACGTTAGTCAGAAAGATCCCGCAAGGGCGGTGCTGGTACTTGGCTTTGGTGGCAGCAAAGTGTTTTCAGATAATTATGAATTCTTCCAGGCGGCCAATATCGGAAATAACAATATCAATATTCACGGTTTCAGAAAATACAGGTTCCTTGGTAAGTCATCAATCTATGCCAGTGCAGAAGCCAGGATCAAATTATTCAATATAAATGGCTACCTGTTGCCGGGACAATTTGGCATCACCGGTTTCTATGATGCCGGAAGAGTATGGTACGCCGGCGAATCTTCTAAAAGATGGCATGGCGCTTATGGCGGAGGGCTTTACTTCATTCCTTTCAACCGGTTTATCATTTCTGCTGCCGCAGGTTTTTCAGAGAACGAAAGAATGCTGAACTTTAGCCTTGGTACCAAAATGAATATTTCTTTCTGATCAATTTCACTTCGAAATGACCAAAAGACTGATAGCAGGCACGGCCCTGCTGACATTGATTTTTGTAATATGGCTGGTGTTTATTGCCAACAATACCAGACCTGATGAAGTTGTATTTGAACTTGTTTCACCCCATACAAACGGAGACAGAACAGACTGGATGAAGAAGATCAGTTTTTTGGGCAACCATCAATTCCTGATTCCTGCCAATCTGTTACTGATTGCTTTTTTTGTCTATGTAAAAAAACATAAGGATGCTTTGCTGGTTGCTGTAGTGGCATTAAGCAGCCTTGGCCTCATGTCTTTATTAAAAAACATGGTCCAGCGATACCGCCCTTCTTCCCCGTTGGTGGATGGTATTACCAATTTTAGCTTCCCAAGTGGTCATGCATTGATGAGTGTGGCCTTTTATGGTTTGCTGGCCTTCTATGCAGTAAAAATGATCAATAACCCGGTAATTAAAGTCAGTATACTTCTTTTACTTTTTGCCATTATGCTGCTCATTGGTTTCAGCAGGGTTTACCTGCGGGTGCATTATACCACAGATGTAATAGCCGGTTTCAGCATTGGCATTTGCTGGATGTTATTTTGTTTCTGGTTGCTGAACCAAACTACAAAGCCCGGCAATCAGGGCTTATAGACAAACCGCAGGATGGTTGATCTGGATGTAACACCCTCATTGGAAATATACATGTCACCATTTCGCTTAAACGTTAATCCTTCGGGTTGGGGGAATAAATTTTCTCCCAGTTCTGAAACTGATTCAGGATTGCCATTCAGATCGCAAATAACCAATTGACTGCTGGCAGAAGAAATGATAAATAATTTATTCAGTATCGGATGAATACCCGCAGCTGATGGCTGAAACTTAGACGTTTTTTTATGGCCGGCCTCCGTCGCCAGTTGTTTTATTTTAGCAGCATCAATCTGGAAAATCGGGTCACTTGCAAAACCAATGGAATCCGGATAAAAAGCAAATGCACTCACTTTTGTTTTATCATCCATGCCACAGTTCTTACACACTACTATTAGTGCTTTCCGGGCTGTGTCAGCATACATGGTTTCAAAATCATTAGTACCTGTACTATTGAGCTTACCAGCCTCCACCCCTCTTACACCGGCGCTGTCACGGATAATTTTTGTGATCATACCATCACTTCTGAGCACATAGGGTACACCATTATAGATAGCTACATCTTCATAATCGCCTTTGCCGCCAAATTTATAATCGGCAGTAATTACATTGGTCGCCTTATCCAGTACAAAAAGATGGCCCGATTCATCATAATGTGCCAGGAACTCATCCCTGTCCGCATCCCATGCCAGCCCGGATATCTCTTTCAGCTTAAGGTCAAGCTTGATGGATTGTACTTCGGCAAAGTTGTAATGCGGCGGCGACTTGATAACCCTTTTCTTAGGTTTACAGCCACTCAAAACTGCAACTGCTAACAGCAGGTACGTAAAACGCTTAATCCTTAACTTTAAAAAAGCCATTCTTCTATTTTTATTTAAATTTATCAAAAGTTATCTTTATAGCATGGGGGACAACCATTTACTTATTCTGCAGGAGGCCCGGGCACTTGTAACAGATCTTTTGCTGAACAAACTCAGTAAAAATATAAAATTTCACACATTACAGCATACTCAGGAAGTAGTATCAGCCTGCGAAAAGATGGCTGACCATTACCAGCTGGCTGATGATGACCGTTTTGTACTAACGCTGGCGGCCTGGTTTCATGACACCGGTTATACAAGCGGAGATGCAAAAGGACATGAGAACGTCAGCATAGAAATTGCCAGCGAATTCATGAAGGCAAAACAACTGGATGATGTCACCGTTCAAAAAGTAACAGGCTGCATTGGCGCTACAAGGATGCCCCAAAGCCCTTCGAATACCATTGAAAAAATAATCTGCGATGCTGATCTTTTTCACCTCGGCACCGATGCATTTGAGGAAAAAAACCGCTTGCTGAGACAGGAACTGATCGACTTTGCCGGTAATGATGTTTCCAAAAAAGACTGGCGTAAGATTAATATCCGCTTCCTCGAAAGACATGAGTACTTTACTGATTATGCCAAACAAAAATTACAACCCGTAAAAAATAAACACCTTGCTGAACTGATCGAAAAAGAAGAAAAAAACCAACCAACCATGAAACCAGAAAAAAAAGAAAAGGACAAAAAAGATAAGGCCAAGGATCCGGCAGCAGAAGCCGCAGCAGCGGAAGCCAAAATGAAGGCCCAGAAAGAAAAGGAAGCTGACAGAAGTATCGCTACCGTATTCCGCATCATGGCGCAGAGTCATTCTAACCTTAGCGGCATGGCTGACTCAAAAGCCAATATTCTTATCTCTGTTAACTCTATCATACTTTCAATAATGATCTCCACATTATTTGAAAAATTGCAGACAGATCCAAATCTCCAGATTCCATTGGGTGTTATTACAATTGTTTGTGTTGCCTCCATCGTATTTGGCATCCTGGCTACCCGTCCGAATGTTACACACGGTACTTTCACCCGGGATGATATTGCCAGCAAGAAAACAAACTTATTATTCTTCGGTAACTATCACAATATGAACCTTGACGATTATAACTGGGGGATGACAGAAATGCTGAGTGATAAAAACTATATGAATGCCAGCATGATCAAAGACCAGTATTTCCTCGGTGTTGTATTGGCTAAAAAATACAGGTACCTACGCATCGCCTATAATATTTTTATGTATGGCCTTATACTGGCAATGCTGTCTTTTGTAATAGCCTTCCTGCTTCCGGGTGCAACAGAGGTTTATACAGCGCCTTAATCAGATACTATAACCTATAACCTTTAACCAATCCATTGTACATATGAAAAAAACGATCATCGCTTTTGCGGCTATTACTTTATTAGCCTGCAATAATTCCAAAAAAGATCCGGCACCAGAAACAAATAACCAGGGCACAGATGCTCCCCCAACTACAACAACCACAACTCCGGCTCCCGCCGCAAACACCAACTCAGTCATAACAATAGAAGGAAAAGAACTTAACCTCAACGGCAGCATCCTTGTTGACAAAGACAAAAAGAAGCTGCTGGCCGGCGCCCCTTACCGTGGTATGATCACCAGCAGCAGCGGCCCGGATAATGAGGGTTACATACTGCGTTTTGTCTTCGATACCAAACCGGGTGTATATCCCGTAACAGGCATCAGCTTTGGCCGGGGCAAAGATGATAATGCCCGGCAGTTTGGCGGCTTACTTGGTGGTGAAGAAAAAATTTATGACAGCAAAGTAACGCTGACTGAGTGCAAAGACCTTGGTGATAACGGAGCCGGTGGTCATAAGTGGAGCATCAGCGGTACCGTTGAAAATGTAATCATCCCCGCCATGGGAATAATGTTGCTGGATAAAGAAAAAAACCATCCTAAAGAGATTAAAATCGACAAGCTCAGTTTCACCGGCCTTACATTTGATGACAATGCCGAAGAGATGCTGGAGAAAGCCATGGAAATGCTGAAGAAAAAGAACTAAAAGAAATAGTATATAAATAAAAACTCCGGAAAGAATCCGGAGTTTTTTATTGCATTTAAAAATGGTATCAGTTAATTCAATCCACCCAGCAATTCTTCAAGCTTCATCACCAGTTCGGTCTTTGTAATAGGTACACCCATGATCTTATTGTATCCTTTGGCATCTACCAGGAACTGGTCACGGATAATTTTTATCAGCTGACCATTATTGATCTCAGGAATCAGAATGGTATCAAAGTTCTTCAGCATTTGCCCGAGGTTGCGGGGGAACGGACGGATATAGCGCAGATGAGCATGGCTTACCGATTCACCTCTCGACTGCAATTCTGCCACTGCAGACTTAATAGCGCCGTAAGTTGAGCCCCATCCCAGCACCAGTATCTTCCCTTTCTCGGGACCGCTGTCTAATTGCTGTTCAGGAATATCGTTAGCAATCAGGTCCACCTTGGCCTGTCTTGTCTTAACCATGTGCTGGTGGTTATCAGGATCATAACTTACGTTACCGGTACCGTCTTGTTTTTCAATACCACCGATACGGTGCTCCAGGCCCGGTGTGCCGGGTATAGCCCATGGTCTCACTAATTTTTCATCTCTTTTATAAGGCATGTATTTCTCATCACCTTCATCTATCTGCTTCTTAAAGGAGACTTTGATCTCAGGCAGATCTTTTGTTTGCGGAAACTTCCAAGGCTCTGCACCGTTGGCAATATAACCATCACTCAGGAAGATAACCGGGGTCATATGTTGCACCGCCAGCCTTACCGCCTCATATACGACATCAAAACAATCTGTAGGTGTAGAAGCTGAGATCACAGGCATGGGACATTCACCATTACGGCCATAATAAGCCTGCATCAGGTCGCTCTGCTCAGTTTTGGTTGGCAAACCAGTAGAAGGGCCACCTCTTTGAATATTGATAATTACCAGTGGTATCTCAAGCATTACAGCAAGGCCCATCGCTTCCCCTTTTAAAGCAATACCCGGACCACTGGAAGTAGTAACACCCAGCGCACCACCATATGCTGCGCCAATTGCCGATGCAATAGCAGCAATTTCATCTTCGGCCTGGAATGTTTTAACACCAAAATTTTTATACTTGCTCAGGTCATGCAATATGTCAGATGCCGGAGTGATGGGGTAAGAACCAAGGAACAACTGTAAACCGCTTTTCTGTGCAGCAGCGATCAATCCGTACGCCACTGCCTGGTTACCCATGATAGAGCGATAGGTGCCTGATTCCATCTTTGCTTTCTCCACTGTGTATGTAGTGGTGAATGTTTCAGTAGTATCGCCATAGTTATAACCAGCCTGCAATACTTTGATATTGCTCTCTAATATTTCAGGCTTCTTACCAAACTTATCTCTCAGGAATTTGATAGTATTTTCCATATCCCTGTTGTACATCCAGTACAGGAAACCGAGTACAAACATGTTCTTGGCCCTGTCCTTTTCCTTCATACCCATTGTGATATCTTTCAGGGCTTCACGGGTCATCTTGGTCACATCCATTTTGATGACTTCATAATTACCAAGACTGCCATCTTCGATAGGATTCACTCCTTCCGGGTAATTGGCAAGGCGCAGGTTCTTGGCATCAAACCCATCTGTATTGACAATGATCTTACCTCCTTTCTTCAGGGCTTTCAGGTTTACTTTCAAAGCGGCAGCATTCATGGCCACCAGTACATCACAGGCATCACCGGGAGTAAAAATGCGGTCGCTGGAGAAACGCAGCTGGTAACCACTCACGCCGGGCAGTGAGCCCTGCGGCGCCCTGATCTCCGCCGGGAAATCGGGAAAAGTTGCCAGGTCAATACCCAACAACGCTGTGTTGTTTGAAAATTGGGTTCCGGTTAACTGCATGCCATCGCCACTATCGCCGGCAAACTTGATAACCACATCGCTTAATACTTCCTGTTTTCTGGCCATTGCTTATTTGCTTATTTAATTCTGCGAATTTAACACAAGTTGGGCTTGTAAAGCACATTGATTTTGGTCATCCAGGGGCATATTTTACCTGAGAAATATCAGCAAATTTTTATATTGCTGGTTATAATAATTTCTATGCGTCAAAACCTGATCCTGCTCCCCGCACTGCTCTTCCCTTTTTTATTGTTAGCACAGGCCGATGAGGATGTTTATGAAGCCAATCGCCTGAAAAAGGTATTCCCGGACGACCGGGTAGCAGCCACAACCGTTGAAGAAGAATACAATTTCGATAAAGGCAGAAGCGAGGACAAACTGCCCGTAGTCACCGCCACCAAAAACACCGGTATCACTTTTTTGGCCCTGCGGGAAAGGGCCAGCATCCAGTATTTTGATTTCTATAACTCCTTTTGCAAGATCACTTCCTTCAAACAACTGGAGAAGATGAAGGGTATGTTTGGCATCAAGAAGAATTATAATGTAGGCTATGCCATCGACCGCTCCGCCAGTTCCAGCGATTTTTTCTCTGATGACAGCCGGGTGAAGTTTTTCAATATCGGCTTCTCCGGCTATGGCGATGCCACAAGGGTGGAAACAGAAAAAAAGTTTTTCGACAGTAAATACCTCACCAGTATTTATTTCCATAGCTGGTTTCCTGCCAAAGAAAAAGTGGTGACCATCAAGGTACCCGACTGGCTGCAGGTAGACATCCGTGAATTCAATTTCGATGGATATAAAGTCACCCGTCAGAAAGGACAGGAAAAAGGCCTTACCGTTTACACTTTTAAAATGCAGAACCTGGTTCCGATGAAATCAGAGCCTCGCTCAATTGGCGTAGCTTATCAATATCCCCACCTGATCCTTGTTGTAAAGTCATTTAATTATGATGGCAAATCCGAAAAAGGTTTTGGCGATGTAGGCGACCTTTATAACTGGTACAAATACCTCTACAATAAATGTGTGAACAAACCTGATGAACTGAAAGCAAAAGTTGCCGAACTCACCAAAGGAAAAACTACTGATATTGACAAAGTAAAATCCATCTTCTACTGGGTGCAGGATAATATCCGCTACATCGCATTCGAAGATGGGCTGGCTGGTTTTATTCCCGCCACAGCACAGGATGTTTACAAATCAAAATACGGCGACTGTAAAGGCATGGCCAACCTGATGACGGAAATGCTGAAGCTCGCCGGTCTCGAGGCCCACATGACATGGATCGGCACCCGCCACCTGCCTTACGATTACACACTCCCCTCACTGGCAGTAGATAATCATTGTATCAGCACTGTAATTCTGAACGGAAAAGAATACTTCCTCGACGGCACTGAAAAGTATATTCCCTTTGGTGATTATGCCTGGCGTATTCAGGGCAAAGAAGTACTGATCGGTAAAGGCGATAAATACGATGTGAAGAAAGTGCCCCTGATGGAAATCGACAAAAGCAAGATTTTAACGCAAACTACATTCCGTCTTACCGACAATGTACTCAAAGGGCATGTGAAAGTGACACTGACCGGGGAACAACGCACCGGTTTTCACCAATATTATCATGACTTGCCGACAGATGATAAAAAGAAAATGATCCAGCGTTTCCTGGAGTTTGGCAACAAAAACCTCACCGTTAACAATGTAAAAACATCCGATCTTAATAACCGGGAAATACCTGTAGTGATAGAAGGAGATATTGATCTCAGCAATTATATCATTACCGAAGACAAAGAAGTCTATGTAGGTATCGACTTCTTTCCCGAAGACCTGCGGGGAGTAATACCCGATGCCAAACGCCAGCAGGACTATGCCTTGCATTCTGCCTATGTATCGCAGGACGAAACCGAACTCATCCTGCCCGCTGGCTACAAAGTAGTTTCCATGCCCGCTGCCATCAATGAAAAATCTGATGATTATGAAGCAAGCGGCTCCTATACAGCCAAAGACAACAAAGTCATCTTCAAAAAAACACTTTCATTCAAAACAGGAAGAATACGCAAAGCCGATTTTGAAAACTGGAAAAATTTTACCAAAAAACTAAAGGACTTCAATAGTAACCTCATCTTAATCAAAAAACCATAATTGGTTTCCGGTTTAAAGTTTAATGTTTCAGGTTATGGCAACCATCAAACGATTTGAAGACATTGAATCCTGGAAACTGGCAAGTCAGCTAGCAGAAAGAATGGGGCAGCTCATTGATGAAGGACACTTTAAAAAGAATTTCCGCCTGATAGATCAGTTAGAAGGTTCCACTGGTTCTATCATGGACAATATTGCCGAAGGGTTTGAAAGAGGCAGCAGGCAGGAGTTCATTCTTTTTCTTGGTTATGCTAAAGGATCTGCTGGTGAATTCAGGTCACAGCTTTACAGGGCTTTGAACAGAAACTATATTACAAAAAAACAATTCGATGAGTTATATGAAATGTCAGTAAACATAAGCGGTAAACTCCAAAAATTTATAGAGTACCTGCTAAAAACAAATGTAGCTGGCACCCGAAAAAACATTAAACCTTAAACGTTAAACATTAAACAAAGGCATGAAGAAACTCACATATATACTTATAACTCTCCTGCTATCAAACAGTGTACTGGCCCAGGACGACGACACCTTCTCCCCCTCCAAACTCGAGTCCATCGCCAAAAACATGAAACCCGTCTGGGACGACCCCGAC
>JBGARY010000016.1:0-77811 GCA_044229985.1 Chitinophagaceae bacterium | reverse complement strand
ATTGTTCAGTTTGGATTCGCTGAAAAAAGAAAAAACATCTGTGATGTACACTGAGCTATCATGTACAAATCCTTCATCATGTATTAGCTGTGCACCGATTGACAGGTAAACGGCATCGAAATTGCCAGCCTGCTTTTCTGTCAATACATCCTGTACTTTATAATTCAGCCGGATCTTTACTCCCATTTTTACGATGCGTTCCACTTCGGCATCCAGTATTTCTTTGGGGAGCCGATACTCAGGAACACCTGTCCACAATAATCCGCCGGGATGTTTTCCCGCATCATATACTTCTACTGTATGACCCATCCTGGCCAGGTGATAAGCTGCCGATAATCCACCGGGGCCTGCACCAATTACAAGTATTCTTTTTCCTGTTTCTTCATACATGAACTGCACGGGCCATTTTTGGCGGATGGCCTCATCACCAATGAAGCGTTCAACTGCATGAATGTTCACAGTACTCTCGATGTGATTTCTGTTGCAGCCCGTTTCGCAGGGTTTTACACAAACACGGCCCATAATGGCCGGAAAGGGATTGTCTTCCAAAATCGTTTGAAAGGCTTCAAAATAATTTCCTGATTGTGCATGCGCCATCCATGCCTGTATGTTTTCACCTGCCGGGCAGGCGCTGTTACAAGGCGGCATGAAATCCATATAAACGGGGCGGCGGGAACGTTTGGGTCCTGTACCTTCTGCATGAGTAAGAAGGTCTACAGGTTTTGTAATGTCATTCTGGGACATGATCGTTTATTTCAACGGTAAATAATGTTGGTTTTTGACACATAGAAGGTATCAAAAAGTGCTGAAAATTAGAAATGAATGTGTTGGCCACAGGTGACCTAATTCAGCAAAACCACTGATTCATATCATATTAAGCAAAACAGCCGCTGATAGACAGCGGCTGTTTATTGCAGTTAACTCATTTTATGGCTGCTAATAGGCTACTTCTTTATGATATACATGATCCAATTGGGCCACTTTTTCCAGGGCCTGGTCGATATCCCATATCAGATCCTGTGGATTTTCTACACCAATTGATAAACGAATGAGCTTTGAAGTAATATTATAATATGCTCTTTCCTCATCCGGTATGTCGACATGAGTCATCGTTGCGGGATGTTCTGCCAGGCTTTCAGTACCGCCAAGGCTAACTGCGAGTTTGATAAGTTTCAGGTTATTGAGAAAAGTAAATGCTTCTTTTTCACCACCAGCTATATCAAAACTCAGCATCGCTCCGTTACCAAGGCACTGCTTTTTATAGATCGCATACTGAGAGGGATTACTATGTTCCAGGCAACCGAGATAATATACTTTATCAACCAGCGGATGCTGTTTCAGCCAATCCACTACTTTTTGTGCATTCTCGGCCTGCTTGTCCATTCTCACTTTCAGCGTTTCAAGGCTGCGCAACAATAACCAGCCAGTATAGGGACTGATCATATTTCCCAGAAATGTTCTCAGCACTTTTACCCGGCCAATCAACTCTTTGTTGCCTAAAACTGCCCCGGCAATCACATCACTGTGTCCTCCAATGTACTTGGTAGCAGAGTACAAGACAAGATCAGCTACATTCTTCAGCGGATGCTGCCAAATTGGACCCATGTACGTATTATCAACACTAACGATTACTTTTTTATCAGCAACTGAATATTTGCGGGCCAATGCCACACACATTTCAATGTCGATAAGATCATTAGTTGGATTAGCTGGCGTTTCCAGGTAAACCATTCCCAGTTTATCAGACAAACCGGATTCATTTAACCGAATTTCAATTTCATCCATTGTTTCTCCTGCCCTGAATCCCATGATGTGAATACCGAATTTGGTCAATACATGGTGTATAAAATGGTGTGTGCCTCCATAAATAGGGTTGCTGTATAACAACAGGTCGCCCGGCTTTAAGAATTCCAGCATTACTGTTGAAATAGCACTCATACCACTTTCAAAAACGGCACAGGCCTCTGCGCCATCCCATAAGGTCAGACGGTCTTCCAGTATTTCCATATCCGGGTTATTGATACGGCTGTAAATAAGTCCGATCTTCTCATGCCTTTTCTTTTTACGGTGGCCATAAGCCACTTCAAAAAATGCCTTTCCTTCTTCTGCACTATGAAAGACAAAAGTGGAGGTCTGAAAAATGGGGCACTTAATAGCGCCTTCGCTCAAATGAGGGTTATAACCATAACTCATCATCAGGCTTTCGGGAGAAAAACGGGAGTAATCCATACAGTTTGTTTTACGATACAAATTTCTTATATATGGATTAATTTTCTTATGATTTGTATTTTATTAGAAAATAAATCTATTTTTATAGCACTAATCGGAATAAAAAGATATTTTTAAAGTCATAAAGGCTTCTAAACAGAAAATTTTTCTGTCATGCTACAACTGGATAATACAGACATAAACATCTTGCAGTTACTGCAGCATGATGCAAGAATGACCAATAAAGAAATTGCTGATAAACTTGGCAAGTCTGTTACACCTGTTTATGAACGTATCAAATGGCTGGAACAGGAAGGATACATCCAGCGATATGTAGCCGTATTAGATAAGAATAAGATTGATAAAAACCTGGTAGCCTTTACCAATGTGCAGCTGAAAGAACATTCACACCCCATGCTAAAGGCTTTTGAAAAGGATATTGTGAAACTTCCCGAAGTGATGGAATGTCATCACATGACAGGTATTTATGATTACCTGCTGAAGATCGTAGTAAAAGACATGAATGAATACCAGGATTTCATTGTAAACAAACTAGCCAAGTTGCCTAATATTGGCACTGTGCAAAGCGGTTTCGAAATGACCGAGGTAAAATATGAAACAGCGTATAGTATAACCCCTCCTGAAAAAAAGAAATAAATCCCTTGCCTGGTATTCTTTAAAAACAATAACCAACACTGATTGCTCCCGATGGCTGAATATATCCTTTGGCAATCAAAGGTGTAAAGCCAGCTCTCCAGGTAAAGCCACCTTTCAATGGCTGTCTTCTATACATAAAAGAAGCAGTTCCAAAAAAATTGCTGGTCTTGTCATCATAGAAATTGAAGATTTCCAGCTTTCTGCCTACATAGGTTATGCCGGCACCCACTTCCAGTGTGTTGGGTGAGTCAGATTTACCAAAGACATAATTTATCTGAGCTGGTACTGTAACAACAGACCTTGGTTCATAGCTAAAATTGCCATCATATTCATCTGCTGTAACAAAACCAAGGCCTATTCTTCCTCCCCAGCCTAATGTGGATTTGGTAAACCGGGTATCAATATTGGCGGAGAAAAGGATACCCGGACCACCGAGTTCAGCAATGAAATGAGTTCTTCCCGGCACCGTATTTTCTTTCTTCTGCTGTGCACTGGAAACAACATATGCAAAGCAGGAGATGATGATCAACAATGTCCTGTACATAATTTTCTTTTGATTAATGACAATACAAAAAAACATTTGCTGCTTTTGTACAGGCAAAAAAATGTTAAGAGAAATAAATCAAAGGCTTGCCAATACCAGCTCCCTGATCTTATCAATCGGAATACGTTCCTGCTCCATTGAGTCGCGGTGGCGGATTGTAACCGTATCATCCTGCAAGGTCTGATGATCCACTGTTACACAATAAGGGGTACCCAGGGCATCCATACGGCGATAACGTTTACCAATGGAATCTTTCTCCTCATAAAAACAACGGAAATGCGGGCGGCAGTCACTCATGATCCGCTCTGCCACTTCCGGTAACCCATCTTTTTTAGTTAAAGGAAGAACAGCCAATTTGATAGGAGCCAGTTTCGCAGGTAGTTTCAGCACAGCACGGCTGTCCTGTTTGTCGGCGGTACTAAGGTCCTGTTCTTCATAAGCATGACTGATAACAGCGAGGAACATCCGGTCAAGGCCAATAGAAGTTTCAACTACATAAGGAATGTAATTGCCATAAGGCTTGCCGGTGGCCGGGTCAATATCATTATCAAAATACTGTTGTTTCTTTTTGCTGAATTCCTGGTGGTTCTTCAGGTCAAAATCTGTACGGGAATGAATGCCTTCCAGTTCCTTAAATCCCATCGGAAATTCAAATTCAATATCACAGGCAGCATCAGCGTAATGCGCCAGTTTGATATGATCGTGGAAGCGATATTTTTCTGAAGGAATGCCCAGGCTCAGGTGCCATTTCAGTCTTTCGGCTTTCCAGTATTCATACCATTCTTTTTGTGAACCAGGGCGGATAAAGAATTGCATCTCCATCTGTTCAAATTCCCGCATACGGAAAATGAACTGGCGGGCTACAATTTCATTTCGGAAAGCTTTACCTATTTGTGCAATACCAAAAGGCACTTTCATACGGCCGGTTTTCTGCACATTCAGAAAGTTGACGAAAATGCCTTGCGCCGTTTCGGGACGGAGGTACACAATACTTTCTTCCCCTTCTTCTGCAGCTACAGATCCAAATTCAGTTGAAAACATAAGGTTGAATTGTCGAACATCTGTCCAATTACAAGTTTCACTTATTGAGCATTTAATTTCGTTTTCAACAATAATGTTTTTAAGCTCAGTCAGGTCGTTTTTCGTTAACGCATTAGAAAACCTGATTTCCGTATCCCAAAGCTTTTTATAGGAAACGGATTTTGTCATCGCTATCTCATTAATCTCTTGAGCATCATTTGTTCCAAGAGGAGTAGAACCTGAATATAAAAGACCGCCATCCAAAAGAGTAAAGCCGGCTTGTGATAATTCAACAACAGCTTTTTCACGAAGATGATTTATCAAATCTTCAATCAAATTATCTGCCCTATACCTTTTCTTACTGTCCTTATTATCAATCATCGGGTCATTGAAATTGTCAACATGGCCGGATGCTTTCCAGGTGGTGGGGTGCATGAAAATAGCTGCATCAATACCCACAATATTATCCTGCAACTGGGTCATGCTCTTCCACCAGTAATCTTTGATATTTTTTTTCAGTTCGGCGCCCATCTGGCCGTAATCATAAACCGCCTGCAGACCATCGTATATCTCACTGCTGGGGAAAATAAAGCCGTACTCTTTACAATGCGAAATGATCGCCTGGAACTTGTTCGTTTCGTTTGCCATAATCGGCAAAGATAATAGAACCATGTCTTATGCGATTGAGGAGAATCATCCGAAAAAAGGAGGTCGTTAAACAGGGGTAAAAGCACTTTACGATACCTTTACACTGAAATAATTATTTATGAAAAGTTCTGTTTTCTACATGGTCCTGCCGGCAACGCTGATTGCAGCTGTAATGTTATTCAATCAGTCATCCTCAAAAAACTGTCAAAATAAATCATATTGCCCGCAGATGCAGGCAGACTTCAATACCGGGGTTGACACCCTTCGCCCCGATCCTATCTGTAATATGAAAGTGGATGACAAGAAAGGTGATACTATACATTACAAAGGCCACATTTTTGGCTTTTGCTCCAAATACTGCCGGACTGAGTTCATGAAGAATCCGGATAGCTATTTACCGAAGAAGAAGGATTGATGAACCATTAGGAGTCAAGGTGATTACTCCCCTTCAGGAGTTGGGGGTTTTAATTTCTCATTATTCCTATGCCTCTCCGTATCCCTGATATTCTTTTTCTCAAAATTCTTTTGCAAAGCATCCGTCAGATCCACACCGGTTTGATTGGCAAGACAGATCAATACCCATAACACATCAGCCATTTCATCTGGCAAATTTTTATCCATATCGGATTTTTTAAATGACTGATCGCCATAAGTACGGGCCATTATACGGGCCAGCTCTCCCACTTCTTCCGTCAGTATGGCCATATTGGTCAGTTCACTGAAATAACGGACACCTGTTGTCTTAATCCATCCGTCAACTTGTTGCTGGGCCAGTTGAATAGTCATAACAAAATTTTTAATTGATCACTGCAATTTAGCATGATTATTGACGTTTCCCATCTCCCGTCCCCGCTGAAAACCCAAACCAATTCCTTTAAAAGATTAAAACGTATGCTATGATGAAGTCTGTATCCAGGCTGGTAGCCGTTATATTATTTACTGTTTCATTCCTTTCCATAAAGGCACAATCCACCAAAAAGGAAACAAAACCTTACAGGGTTATTACATCCGGCCGGCAGCTTACTATCAAGAGCAGCAAGACAATCAATAATATTATGGTATGGACAACGGATGGAAACCGGGTAGTTGAGCAGAAGAACATCAACAACAACTCTTTTACTATTGATATACCGGTTTACCGAAAGGCCTTTTACTTAATGATTGGTTTGACAAACGGAAAAATATATACGGAGAAAATTGGAATACTCTGAAATTATAACACAAATTTTTTCGAATTACACGAATTAAAAAACAACTCGCTTATATGTCAATGACTTCTCACCAAAGTTCACAATAATGCCGAGTTTCATCCCGGATGTCTTGAGATAATTGATCGTTTGATAGACAAACGGATTTACTATTGTTATTGCAGCTTTTACTTCCAGAATTATAGAGTCAAATACAACAAAATCTGCATAATACTTTCTCGGCAACTTTTTGCCTTTGTAAAAGATATCATATTGCTTTTCTCTGCTAAACTTTATATTATTTTCCTTGAACTCCATCTCCAGGGCATCTTTATAAACAATTTCTCTGAACCCCATACCCAGCTCTTTATGCACCTCCATACAAGCTCCAATAATTTTATAAGACTCTTCCTTTAATATAATCTCAGCCATAATTCGTGTAATTAGTCAAAATTAGTGTTTACCCTATTCTTTATTCTTCGTATCTATCACTATCGTTACCGGCCCGTCATTTACTAATTCTACTTTCATATCAGCACCAAATTCACCGGTGCTAATTCTTTTTCCTAGATCTGCTGATAATTGCTCAATCATTTTCTCATATAAAGGAACAGCAACATCCGGCTTACTTGCTTTGATATAAGAAGGCCGGTTTCCTTTTTTGGTGGAAGCATGCAGGGTAAACTGGCTTACTAAAATAATGTCGCCGTTTTTATCTTTTACCGACTCATTCATAACCCCACCTGCATCGTCAAAAATGCGGAGGTTAACGATCTTTCCGCTCAACCATTCAATATCTTCTGTTGTGTCGGCATCTTCAATTCCCAACAGCACAAGCAGCCCCCATCCAATCTGTGAATGGACTTTCCCTTCTATAGTTACACTGGCCTTTGATACTCGTTGAATGACGACACGCATATTGGTTGCTGGTTATGCCATAAAGATATACCATTACAGTAACCATGCTACCTTTGCCGGGTAGTACCAGTAACTAATAACCAGTAACAAGTTCATGATTGATGTAAGCAAAGAAATATCCTTTCAGACCACCAGAAGCGGAGGAAAAGGTGGTCAAAATGTAAACAAAGTAGAAACTGCTGTAATAGCTTCCTTTCATATTGATTCGTCATCATTATTTACAGAAGAGCAAAAATCTTTATTGAAAGAAAAACTGGGCAACCGGATCAATGCAGAAGGCTTTCTGCAGGTAAAATCCCAAACACACCGTACCCAACTGGCCAATAAGGAAGAAGCTGTTGAAAAAATAAATGAATTAATCACCAAAGCCCTTACACCAAAAAAACCACGCATTGCCACAAAAGCCAGCAAAGCTTCTAAAGAAAAAAGACTGGAATGGAAAAAGAGAAATGCCGAAATAAAATCGGGAAGACAAAAATTTAAACCAGGTGATTATTAACCCCAATACTTGCAGTAACTTAGGTATTCAAAATACCCTGTGCAGAAAACAATTATTACCATATTCTCCCTTATCACTTTTACCATTACTTTTTCATGGCTGATTGGCGCCTGCCGTAAGGAACAAAAAACAAACGGCCTCCAATTAATTCAACAGGAAATACCCGAAGGATTTCCGCAGCCCAACTACCGTTTCAATGATAATCCTTTAAGCAAAGAAGGTTTTGAACTGGGAAGACGGCTTTTTTACGACGGTCGTTTGTCAATAGACAATCTTCATCCCTGCTCCTCCTGTCATGAACAAAAAGCAGGTTTCGGCACTTTTGAACATGACCGGAGTCATGGTGTATTTGACTCCCACACCTTGCGCAATGCACCGGTATTATTCAATCTTGCCTGGAGCCCCTACCTGCATTGGGATGGTGAATTTACCCGCCTTACCGATGCGGCAGCCCAACCGATTAATGGTCATATTGAAATGGGTGAAAGCTATGCAGGTGTGATCAATAAAATAAAAGATGACCCGTACTACAAAGAACAATTTAAAACAGTTTTCGGCTCACCTTTTATCCGCCCGGAATTTATACTGAAAGCATTGGCACAATTTACCGGCTACATGGTGTCAGCAAATTCTAAATATGACCGCTATAAAAAGGGAACGGCTACCTTCACGGCACAGGAAGAAAACGGCTACCAGTTGTTTAAAGCCAAATGTGCCACCTGCCACCCTGAACCATTATTCACTGATTATAGCTTTCGCAATATTGGTTTACCGGTAGATGGATTTTTAAATGATTATGGCCGGATGAGAATTACAGGCAAAAAGGAAGATTCATTGAAATTCAAAGTGCCTACCCTGCGTAATACTTATATTTCTTCCAATTATATGCATGATGGCCGCTTTGGCACACTGTTGCAATGCATCAACCACTATCGTACCGGCATACAGCAAAGTGCTACACTGGATCCCCTGCTGGTAAACGGAATTACCCTGACAAATGCAGAAGTAAACGATCTGTTTGTTTTCCTTCGGGCATTAACGGACTCATCTTTCTTACAAGATCCCCGTTTTGCCCGGCCAGACTAGTTTTTCTTTCTTTTCTCTTTCAGTGCTTCGAGGCTTTTTTTCTGGGCATCAATATCCTTGATAGTTTCATCTTGTGCAGTAGCATTTTCAGCTAGCTTTTTTTCGAGATTCAGTTTATCATCCTTCAGCTCTTTTAGCTTCTTTTCTGCTTTCACCACCACTTCTTCCTGTGCTGCAATCTCTAATTCAAGATTGGCCGCCTCGATATCCGGCAGCATTTCATTCAGGTATGATTTTGCTTTACCAATATCATAAGCTTCCATGGTGGGAATAGCATTGGCATCGTTTTTCAGCATGATCATATAGATAACTGATTCATCACTTTCTTTCCTGCTTTTGCGTTCTACCTTAATGATATAATCCATCTTGTCCTTGCTAATGTCTGTCACATACGCATTCTTAAATACCAGGAAGCCCTTATCCCTGTTAAGAATACCTTTTTCCTCTTTTGCTTTGTAACCCAATTGTTCCATTCTTTTTACAAAAGCATTCTCCACCGCCTGGGCTGGATAACTATAATCACAAACAATTGCTGTCTGCTTTTTCTTGTCGAACTGAATAGTTCCTTCGTAAGATTGGGCAAACGAAGCAAGAGCGAAAAACAGAATTATTACTGGCAGTAAAACTATCTTCTTCATAAAACAGCATTTGCTATTAAAGATACTACAAGGCGCTAAAGCGTTGCAATTGTCTTAAATAAAGAGCCTGAAGGAGGAGTAAATTCGTTTTTTGCCGGGGCAAAAGCTACTTTTGTCCACAAATCTTTCCAATCCTTTGAGTAGCATTAAAAAACTGGCAGGTCAGACATTATGGTACGGAGCCAGCAGTATTTTTGGCAGATTTCTCAATTACCTGCTTACCCCTTTGCTGGTAACCATTTTTGCTTCTGGAGAATACGGAAAAATCAGCACTCTATTTACCATCGCGGCATTTCTAAATATTATCTATACCTACGGACTGGAAACATCCTATTTCAGGTTTGCAGCTTTGCAGCCCGAGCCCAAAGTATACAATACCTGTTCTTCTTCAATAATAATAACAACGGCACTACTTACAGGCTTGCTGTTTCTATTTATAAAAGATATTGCGGTATTTCTTGAAATACCCGGTCACCCGGAATACATTTCCTGGGTCATCCTGATCGTTGCATTGGACACATTATCCGTTATGCCTTTTGCCAAACTCAGGTACGAAGGCCGGCCAAGAAAGTTTGCAGCTATAAAAATTCTGAACATATTGATTAATGTAGGCCTTGTTATCCTTTTCCTTGTGGTTTGTAAAAATGCCCATGAGAAAAATAGCGGCAACTTTTTAGCTGATCTCTATAACCCAAAGATCGGGTTAGGATATGTAATACTGGCAAACCTGGCTGCCAGCGGAATAACGCTGCTTTTACTCAGCAAAGAATTGTTCCAGTTCCGTTTCCGGCTGAACCCTGTTTTCTGGAAACAGCTGATGAGTTACAGCTGGCCGCTGATCATTGTGGGTTTTGGTGGCATGGTAAATGAAACCATTGACCGCATTATGCTGCTGAAACTCTACCCCGGTACCACAGAAGAGGCTTTTTCTCAATCAGGTATTTATTCAGCTAATTACAAGCTGGCCGTTATTATTGTCTTGTTCATCCAGGCATTCCGCATGGGAGCTGAGCCATTTTTCTTCAAACAATCCTCCAGCGAAAATGCACAACGTACTTATGCCAGGGTGATGAAATTTTTTGTCATTGCCTGCTGCTTTTGCTTTTTGGGTGTTACGCTGTTTCTCGACATCTGGAAATATTTTATGGGTACTGCCCATAAAGAATATTATACTGGCCTGAAAGTGGTTCCACTGCTGATGACGGCAAAGATCTTTCTGGGCATTTATTACAACCTTTCCATCTGGTATAAAATCAAAGAACGAAACCTTACCGGTGCCTGGATTACGCTGGGAGGAGCAGCAATAACCATTGCCTTTAACTGGATTTTTATTCCTATACTCGGTTACATGGCATGTGCTATTGCCACGGTACTTTGTTATGGTTTTATGATGGTGCTGAGCTACACAATAGGACAAAAGCATTACCCTGTTCCTTATGCATGGAAAAAGATTTTGGCCTATATAGCCATCTGCCTGCTTCTATTTGGATTGCACCAGGCATTTTTGTTGCTGGAAATGAATCCATGGATAAATCGTGGAGTGGGTGTTTTCTTTGTTGGTATTTTTGGTCTGCTGGTACTGAATGTGGAAAGAAAGGAGTTTGCGAAAATGCCCTTCATTGGAAAATTTATCAGAACAACCTAATACAACTTCACAAAAGGATTATTTTGTTTTTCAAACCCAATAGTCGTTACCGGCCCATGACCCGAATATACTTTCGTATCATCTGGCAGCGTAAAGAATTGCGTTTGGATACTTTCCACCAGTATTTCAAAATTGCCACCCGGCAGATCCGTACGTCCCACACTCCTGTTGAACAACACATCGCCACCAATGATAAAACTTCCGGCTGCATGATAAAATGATACACTGCCGGGTGAATGACCGGGAGTAAAACGAATCTCCAGTTCATCCTCACCAATTTTTATACTTTTTTTCTCTTCCAGGTAAACCAACGGGCCATCATAATTGTCGAAAGGAAGCTGCCACATCAGGCCGGATTGCGGAGCAAAATCCAAAACAGGTTTTTCGTTTGGATGGATATGAAGGGGAAGGCCCCATGTGTCGTGTACGAATTTGTTCCCAAAAACATGGTCAAGATGGCAGTGGGTATTAAGCAGCAAAACAGGGGTCAACCCTGTCTTTTCAATGCCCGTTTTTAATTCGTCCCTTTCCTCCGGGAAATAACAGCCCGGGTCTATAATGCAGCACTGTTTCTGATCGTTATACAATACATAGGTATTCTCCTGGACGGGGCTAAAAGTGAAGGACTTAACATGTAACATGGACGGGTTTTCGTACTTTTAGTTATTAATTCGGAAGTATTTGTAAAGATAATGCCACCGGCCGGTAATGGCCCTTGTGTGGCCGAAAAAAGAGACTATGAAGAAAGTATTTAGCCTGCTTGCCTCTCTTTCCGTTTTTGCAGCCATGGAAACAACGGCACAAGTAAACACTGTGGAGTTTGGAAAGAACCGTGTACAATACCAGAAATTCAAATGGAAGTATTACCAGACAGATAATTTCAACACCTACTTCAGCCAGGATGGACTTGGATTGGGCAAATACGTAGCCCAGGTGGCTGAGCTGGAGTTGCCCTCTATTGAAGAATTTGTAGAATATGGTTTGCAGCGCCGCATTAATATCGTGGTATATAATAACTACGATGAAATGCAGCAGTCTAATATAGGCCTGGGGATTGACTGGCAAAATACCGGCGGCGTTACCAAACTGGTGAACAATAAAATGATTGTTTACTTCGATGGCAACCATGATAATCTTCGCCGCCAGATAAGACAGGGCATTGCCAAAAATTTAGTAGACAATTTATTGTTTGGTGATGACCTGGGAGAATTTGCAGCCAACCAGGCTTTACTGGATTTACCTAAATGGCTCACCGATGGTTATATTTCCTATGCTGCGGAAAACTGGAGCACTACGTTGGATGATGATCTCCGAGGAGTGATGCTGGCGGGTGACTATAAAAATTTTTACCAGTTTGCTTTTGCAAAGCCCTTGCTGGCAGGCCATGCCTTCTGGAAATACATCGCCGACAAATACGGCAAGAACAAAACCACTTATTTTCTCTACTTATCCCGCATTTACCGTAACCTGAATAATGCCTCGAATAAAATTGCCAAAAAGAAATTCAAGAAAATACTGGAAGACTTCATGACGGATGTACAGCAACAGTATTTTAAAGATATCCGCGGCCGCAGAAATACGCCAAGAGGGCAATTATCAGTAAGTGAATCTATCGGCAAAAAAGACTTTATCCGCTTTAATGCTAACCCTGTGCCACGCAGCTTTACCTATGCGGTGGTGGAATTCAAACAAGGCCGCTACCAGGTAGTACTTATGGAGAATTTTGTTAACCGCCGCATATTGCTGAAACTGGGCGTAAGAACCCGGGAGGACGAAAAACATCCCAACTACCCATTACTGGCTTGGGATGGCAAGGGCACCAGGCTGGCAGTTTTGTACAACGACGAAGGAAAAACGAAATTCTTTGTGTATGATGTAGTGAACCGTACCAAACTCTGGAAACATGAAATTCAAAAGTTTGATCAGATCCAGGATATGAAATACATGCTGGACAACAATACACTGCTGTTCAGTGGAGTTAGAAGTGGCCAGTCAGATATTTATGTTTACAAAATTGATAAACAAAGTTTCGAGCAGATCACCAATGATGTATATGACGATCTTGATCCTTCTTTTGTAGCATTTCCAAATAAAACAGGTATTCTGTTTGCCAGCAATCGTCCATCGGCACAGGCTGCCAGCAGCGATGATTCATTGCCCGGCCCCCGCCTCAATATTTACCTGGTTGACAACTGGAATAAATCAGACTTCAAACAAATATCAAGATTAACGGATCTGAAAATGGGTAATGCCCGTTTCCCTTCGCAGTACAACCAGTCACACTTCACTTTTGTGAGTGATGAAAACGGAATCAATAACCGCTATGCCGGATTTTTTACAACTGAAAGAGCAGGCTTGGATACATTAGTGTTCATCGGCGATGAAGTTTTGCGTAATCCTCCTAAAAAAGATGTGGACAGTTTGCTGAGAGAATGGAATAAAACAGATATCGATTCTGTGGGGTTTGTTTCTATTACCAACGATTCTTCCTATGTGTTTCCGCTGACCAATTACCAGAGCAGCATGCTGGAAACAAGAACAGCAGGTGACAACCAGTTGGTAAGCGAAGTGGTAAAACTGGGTGATGTAAAATTATTATACCGCCTGAAAGTAGACGAGAACACACTCCGCCGCCGGAATGTAACAGCTAAAGCAACTGAATACCGGCGTAAACTGATAGAAGAAGAGAAAAAAGCGTTGCGTAAAGAAGCCAATACTGAACAGACCAAGAAAGACACACTTACAAAAAAACAACAGGACTTTTTCAACACCGGCTTTGAAGAAGAAAAAACAGATGAGAATAAAACCAAACTGGGCGATGTGGTCAAATCAGAAGAGATCGTAAAAGAATCTGTACTGAAAAAAGCCAAATTGTATGAATACCGGCCTCCTAAATTCTTCAATGATTATTTAGTGAGTGGTTTCAACAATAACGTTCTAATAACCCGCTACCAGCCTTACCAGGGCGGATACGGACCTATTCAGTTAAGCAATGGCGATCCGTTCAATGGTATTATCCGTGTCGGCACCTCCGATTTATTTGAAGACTGGAAATTTGCCGGTGGTTTCCGTATTAGTCCTGACCTGAAGAATAATGAATATGTTTTAACCAGCCAATACCTGAAGAAGAGAATTGATTACGGATTCACCTATTACAGAAATGTGATCAACAATCCGCCATTGTATAACGATTCGGCAGCGTATGCCAAGTTATTCACGAACCTTTACCAGGCAAGTGTTATTTATCCTTTTAACAGGATTAAAAGCCTCCGCTTCAATGTGGCGTACAGAAGCGATAAATACGTTTCACTTTCAACGGATCCATTATCATTGAAAGCAGCTGACAACAGGCAGACTTATGGATTGGCCCATATTGAATATGTACATGATGATGCCGTTTCTCCGGCCATGAATATCTGGCATGGCCTGCGGTGGAAAGTATTTATGGATGTTAATGCAAGACTGACTACTTCCGGTGCCAAGGGACCCAAAAACCATCCGACTACTTTCAATTTTGGTTTTGATGCAAGGCATTACCTGCCTATCTATCGCAATATCATCTGGGCTGTTCGTGGTGCCGGTGATTTCTCCTGGGGCAATCAAAAGATCATTTATTATTTAGGCGGAGTTGATAATTGGCTGATGTTTGGGCAAAACCAAAAAGTAGATGACAACGGCAATGTAACCTACCGCTACTTTGATCCGGCGAATGTTCCAGATCCGGATAATGACTATGCCTACCAATCGCTGGCAGTGAACCTGAGAGGTTTCAGGCAAAATGTTGCCAATGGTAATAATGCTTTGGTGATTAACAGTGAGATTAGGGTTCCTGTCTTTACCTCTTTCTTCAATAAGCCGATCAATAATGCATTTCTGAGAAATTTCCAGATAGTACAGTTCTTTGACCTGGGTACTGCCTGGAACGGTGCTTATGATAAGCTGGAGAGACCATCTGTCACTTACGGTGCCCCTCCTGTATTGGTGAAAATCAAAGCTGGCGGTATTGGCCCGTTTGCCGGCGGTTATGGTTTTGGCGCCAGAAGTACATTGTTGGGATACTTCCTCCGTTTCGATGCTGCCTGGGAAATGAATGGGGTATTCCAGGGTAAACCGAGGTACTATTTTGCTATGGGGCTGGATTTTTAAACAGATAATAACTTTTTATACTTGAATCCCCTCATTAGAGGGGATTTTTTTTCTCTGGTCAACATTCAATAACTCAAGGTTGTAATTTTACCACCGATGAGTTCGTGTTGTAGAAACGTATTACTTTTTTGCCTGCTGCTGACAACCTTATCCGCAACTGCTCAACGTAAAACTATTTCCGGGATAATTAAGGACGCTCACAGTGAAGAACCTGTGCCTTTTGCCTCTGTCACCTTTAAAAATACCACAACCGGCAATCAGTCAGATTCTGCAGGCGCATTTCGCATTGTTGTGAATGAATGGCCATCCGATAGTCTTGAAATTTCTTGTGTAGGTTATCAAACCTTCTATTATAAAGTAGACATTTCCCAAACAAACATAAACATAACCATTCCCCTTGAAAGGGGAACTTTCAGTGAAGGCGCCAACCTGAAAGTAAAGGTGAACAAAGGTTTGCTGGTATGGCGAAAAATTGTACAAAACAAACCCCGGAATGACCGGTATCGCTTCGATAATTTCTCCTACGAATTATATAACAAACTGGAACTCGACCTGAAAAATATCAATTTCGAAAAGTTTGGCAGGTTCAAACCCCTGCGACCTATCAGTGAACTTATTAACCAAAATATTGACACGGCAGAGGGCCTGAAATATCTTCCTACCTATTTATCAGAAGTGCTGTCCGATTATTACTACCAAAAAAATCCTAAGAAAAGACGGGAGATCATCAAAGCTGTTAATCCCAACGGTGTAAAGAATGAAAGTGTAGTAAAAATGCTGGGCGGTATGGACCAGGTGGTGAATGTGTACAATAATTTTATCCCGGTATTTGACAAACAGTTTATCAGCCCCATCAGCGACAATGGTGATTATTATTACAACTACCGGGTGGTTGACACACAGCTGATTGCCAACCAGCGTTACTTTCATCTTGTCTTCACACCACGTCGCAAGGGAGGTGATACGTTTGAAGGTGACTGCTGGGTGCATGTAGGCAGTTTTGCCATTCAGCGGATGAACCTGAGGCTGGGTAAAGAAGCGAATGTAAATTTTGTAGAGAACCTCAGCCTGATACAGGAATACCAGCTCATCGATGACTCGACCTGGTTTTTAAGCAAGGACAAATTTGTTGCAGATATTTCACCCACCGGAAAAGATAAGCCCGGTTTTATCGGCCGTAAAACAACCACTTATCGGAATGTAGTGGTAAACGATAGCTCTGTCATCCATGAACTTTCCAAAAATAAAATACTGGAAGAGATCATTACGCTTCCTGGTTCCCTGGAAAAAGGGAAAGAATACTGGCAAACTGTACGACATGAACCATTGAGTAAAACGGAAAGCAGCATTATCAAAATGATTGATACACTCACTAATGCTCCCGTTTTTCAGCGTTTTACTAAAACCATGAGCTTTATCGGCACAGGGTATAAAGACATTGGCAACTACCAGATCGGACCGTGGATGAATTGGATTAGCTCCAACGGTTGGGAAGGATTAAGAGTTCGCTTTGATATTGGTACCAATAAATTTTTCGACAAAAAGATCAGGCTTCATGGTTATCTCGCCTATGGATTTGGCGATCAAAAACTAAAAGGTATGGGTGAGATTTTTTATTTGCCCAACAAAGATCCAAGGCTGTATTTATATGCTTCATTTACCAACGACCTGGACTGGGGACAAAATTATTATGGGGAAATATCACAGGACAATGTGTTCGCATTGGCTGTTCGTAAACAAGGTGTACCGGTAAAAAATATCAAAGTGAGGGAAAAGCGGCTGGAATTTTTTAAAGAGCTGTTTCCCTGGATGTCAAATAAAATCATTGTAACGCATAAATCCAATCTGCCACTGCGAAACCTGGTTCCGCTGGATTCTTTCAGAACTTCAGCCCCAGGTAACCCGTTGACCAGTTTTGAGGTTTCTGTTCGATTGCGTTTTGCTTACTTAGAAAGGTTCCTTGAAAATCATTTTTACAGAACCAGTCTCGGCAGCATCTACCCTATTGGCGAAATTTATATTACCCGTGGTTTTCCGGGTGTATTTAAAAGCAGTTACAGTTACACAAAAGTTTCAGCCAGTATATCCGACTATTTTAAAATACCACCTTTTGGCAACCTCTCCTGGCTCGTATATGCAGGGAAAACATTCGGCACCCTACCTTATACACTGCTCGATATTGCACCGGGAAATGAACTGTATTACTACAACAAATATGCATTCAACATGATGAACCGGTGGGAGTTCATACACGATCAGTATGCAGGCCTTAATGTGGAGCATAATATCGGCAACGGCATATTCCGTCTTTTTCCGAAACTTAGACTCCGGCAATTCTGGACCGCCAAAGCATTATGGGGAAGTCTGTCAGCAGAAAATAAGGCTTACAATTTTAAGCAGGGACATAGTTTTCAATCACTGGATGGAAATACTTACCTGGAACTGGGCACCGGGGTCGACAATATCTTTAAAGTATTTCGTCTTGATTTTATCTGGAGGGTATTCCCGGCTACATTGAAAAAAGAAGGGGATAAAACATTTGGTGTGTTTGGAAGCTTCAGAGTGGTGTTCTGATCATTTTGTTCAGCTGCCTGAGCCTTGCATATTTCAGAAAATTATGCCAGGCATGCATTCTTGATAACAAATAGCCCGGGCCGCCATCAAGAATGCCCAGTTTAAAAAGATAATTTTTCAGAAAGGCACAAACCGGTGAAAACAACATTTTAAAAAAACCGGACCTCTTGCCCTGCAAATGATATTTTGCCGCAAGAAAAAGTGCTTCTTTTTTGAATCTAACGGACAGTTGGACTCTATCGCTGTAAATAGTATGAGAAATAAATCCGGGTAGATTTTCAAGAGGAATATTTTGCCGGTAAAACAAGTTTTCATTTATCTGTTGCCTTTCAATCCTGATGCTTCGTTTATTCGCCAGCCTTATGTGAAACTCTCTGCCCCATTCGCCATGACGCAGCCATCTCTTCTTATAAAAATTTTTGAACCGGATACGATACGCTTTACCAGGTTCTTTTAATTCAAGTCGCCTGATGGAAGCTTTTAGTTCTTCGTCCGGTTCTTCGCCGGTATGCAACATCAATACCCAATCAAATGCTGCCTTTGCCGCAGCATTGTACCTTACACGGTCATATCCCTCCCATTTCCCTTTGTAAAGCTTTGCATTGTAATTACGGGATGCCTGCTCCGCAAAGTCAGTATCAGTGGTATCAAATAAAATTAATTCTGCATTGAGTCCTTCAACACTTTTCAAGGTCCTTTCGGTGCCCTCTGCATCATCCTTTGAAACCAGTATTACAACTGACAGATTCATACATTGGCTTTCGATACAAGTTAGTATGGCATTTTGCAAAAACACTTGACATTTGTCAAGTTGATACTATTTTCAGTAATTTTCTCATCATAATAAAACCAGCCATGTCACATTTTATTCTTTCGCTTGACCAGGGTACTACCAGCAGCCGTAGTCTTGTTTTTGATAAACAGGGCAACATCGTAAGCCAGGCACAAAAAGAATTTAAACAGATCTATCCGCAGCCTGGTTGGGTAGAACATGATGCCAATGAAATATGGAGTACACAATTCGGTACTATGGCAGAAGCAGTGGCAAAAGCGGGTATCAATATGAAGCAAATTGCAGGCATCGGTATTACCAACCAACGGGAAACAACCGTAGTATGGGATAAGAAAACCGGCCTGCCTGTCTATAATGCAATCGTATGGCAGGACAGAAGAACAGCCGCATTCTGCGATGAATTAAAATCAGCAGGAAAGGCAGCAGTGATTCGCCAAAAAACAGGACTGGTCATTGATGCCTATTTTTCTGCAACTAAGCTTAAATGGATATTAGATAATGTAACCGGTGCAAGAGACAGGGCCGCAAAAGGTGAATTGGCTTTCGGCACTATTGATAGCTGGTTGACATGGAAACTTACTAATGGAGAAGTTCATGTGACCGATGTCTCCAATGCTTCCAGAACAATGCTCTTTAACATTCATACTTTGCAATGGGATGAGGAGTTGCTGCAATTATTTGATATTCCGGCGGCTATACTTCCAGATGTTAAGCCCAGCAGTAAGATTTACGGCGTAACGGGCAACATCATTCCTGATTCAAGAATACCCATTGCCGGAATAGCCGGAGATCAGCAGGCTGCTTTGTTTGGTCAGATGTGTACTAAACCCGGTATGGTAAAGAATACGTATGGCACCGGTTGTTTTATGCTGATGAATACAGGAGAAAAAGCGATTGCCTCCAGTAATAATTTACTTACCACTGTTGCGTGGCAGATTGACGGAAAAACGGAATATGCCCTGGAAGGAAGTGTATTCATTGCCGGCGCTGTAGTACAATGGCTGAGGGATGAGCTGAAGATCATCCGCACTTCGGCAGAAGTGGAAAAGCTATCCGCACAAGTAAAAGATGCCGAAGGCGTATATATTGTTCCTGCATTTGCAGGCCTGGGTGCACCACACTGGAATCAATATGCAAGAGGCTGTATATTCGGTCTTACCCGGGGGAGTAACAATGCACATATTGCCCGGGCAGCGTTAGACAGCATAGCTTATCAAACCTTCGATGTGCTGAAAGCGATGGAGGCCGATGCCGGTATTAATATTGCTGAACTAAGAGTTGACGGTGGCGCAACAGTTAATAACCAATTGATGCAGTTCCAAAGTGATATTCTGAATTGCAAAGTGGTGCGGCCTGTGATAACAGAAACCACGGCATTAGGCGCTGCCTATCTTGCAGGACTGGCTGTGGGCTATTGGAAAAACATTGCAGAAATTCAGGAACAATGGCAGGCTGAAAAAACCTTTGCACCTGCACTGAATGATGAAAAAAGAAAAGAACTGGTAAAAGGCTGGCAAAGAGCGGTAAAAGCATCCATTACCTGGGCAGATAATAATGAATAATATGGCCCAATGAACCGCACCCTATTCATACAACAACTGGAAACGAATGCAGTATTCGACATCTGTATCATTGGCGGTGGTGCCACAGGGCTGGGAACCGCATTAGATGCGGCAGCAAGGGGATTAACGGTTGCACTCTTTGAACAGCATGACTTTGCCAAAGGCACTTCTTCCCGCAGCACTAAACTCGTACATGGCGGTGTCCGTTACCTGCAACAGGGCAATATAAAACTGGTGATGGAAGCACTCAGGGAAAGAGGTCTTCTGTTAAAGAATGCACCGCACCTGGTACATAATCAAAAGTTTGTTGTTCCCAACTATAAATGGTGGGAGAAACCATACTATGGCATCGGCTTGAAAATATATGACTGGATGGCCGGGAGGCTGGGGCTGGGGCCTTCTCAATTCTTATCAAAAGAAGAAACCTTGCAATTAATTCCTGCACTGGATCCTGAAGGATTAAATGGAGGCATTATCTATCACGACGGTCAGTTTGATGATGCCCGGTTAGCCATCAGCATTGCACAAACCGCAGCAGCACAGGGAGGAATTGTATTGAACTACTTCCCTGTTACAGGACTGTTGAAAATGCAAAAGAAGGTTTGCGGGGTTTGGGTGAAAGATTCTCTAACCGGCAAGGAATATGAAGTAAGAAGCAAAGTGGTCATCAATGCCACCGGTGTGTTTACTGACCGGCTGCTGAGAATGGATGATCCAAAACATGAAAATATCATTAGCCCAAGCCAGGGTATTCATTTGGTAGTTGATAAAGAATTTCTGCTGAGCGACACAGCGATCATGATTCCGAAAACAGATGACGGAAGAGTATTATTTGCCGTTCCCTGGCATAATAAGGTTGTATTGGGAACTACGGATACACCCGTTGAAGAAATATCCGATGAACCAGTACCACAGGAAGAAGAAATTGATTTTATACTTTCTCATATTAGCCGCTACCTGGCCAAAGACCCGCAGCGAAGTGATATTAAAAGCATGTTTGCAGGCCTGCGGCCTTTGGTTAAAGGAAAGGCCAAAAAAACAGCCTCCCTGTCAAGAGACCATTTGATACAAATTGCTGAATCGGGACTAATAACTGTCACAGGGGGCAAATGGACCACCTATCGAAAAATGGCAGAAGAGGTAGTGAATATTGCCATAGAAAAAAACGGACTTGAAAATAAACCTTCTGTAACAGCAGGGATGAAACTTTCAGGACATGATCAACCGGTTTTGCCGGCAGATATTACCGGAGAAAGTGAAGAAAGACTGAAACAACTGGTTGAACATTCAGCGAGTACAGAAATGTGCATGACAGTAGAAGATTTTTTAGCAAGAAGAACGAGACAATTGTTGCTCGATGCAAATGCTGCCATCAAAGCAGCTCCTTGGGTCGCCGTCATATTGGCCGAACAATTCAATAAGGATAAAGATTGGGTACAGCAACAAATCAATAACTTTAATGCTATAGCAAAAAACTATAGTCCGACATTAAATCTTCAACTTTAAACATTCTGATATGTCTGCTTTCCTTGGTGAATTTATTGGAACTGCTCTGCTCATATTGATGGGTGCCGGTGTAGTGGCCAATGTAGTGCTGAATAAAACCAATGGACAAAACAGCGGTTGGATAGTTATCACATTTGGCTGGGCTATGGCAGTATTTCTGGGTGTGTATACATCCGTAAAGCTTGGTGGCAGCGGCCACCTGAATCCGGCAGTAACAATAGCTTTGGCAGCAACAGGCAAATTTAAAACATCATTAGTTGCCGGTTATATACTTGCACAGTTGGCCGGTGCATTTACCGGTGCTGCACTGGCATGGCTTACCTATCAAAAGCATTTCGATGAGACCAATGATGCCGATCTGAAAAAAGCGGTATTCTGTACGGCACCTGCCATACGCAAACCTGTAAACAATTTTATTACTGAATTCATCGGCACTTTCGTATTGATGTTTGGCGCCTTGTGTTTTACAGACGCCGCCAGTTCTCTAGGAACACTAAATGCACTGCCTGTTTCATTATTGGTGCTGGGAATTGGCTTGTCATTAGGCGGACCGACCGGCTATGCCATCAACCCTGCAAGAGATCTCGGCCCCCGTATTGCCCATTTTCTCTTGCCCATATCCGGAAAAAGAGATAGTGACTGGGCATATAGCTGGGTACCCATCATAGCACCTATTGCAGGTGCTATGTGTGCTGCATGGATATTCTCACAGCTTAATTAATTGTCTGATGAAAAAAATTACCTCTCTTTTCTTTTTCGCATTAGTGGTATCTGCTGCCACTGCACAGGACCCCGAATCAAAACTCAAAGAACTGAATATTGAACTACCCGCTATCGGCAAACCTATTGCCAATTATGTGCATGTGGTAAGAACAGGTAATCTTTTGTTTCTTGCAGGCAAAGGCCCTTCCGATGCACACGGAAAATACATCACCGGGAAAGTAGGTAAAGATTTAACCATAGAAGAAGGTCAGCAGGCAGCAAGATTAACAGCTATTAATCAACTGGCCATACTAAAAGCTGAACTGGGTGATCTGAAAAAAGTAAAACGGGTTGTAAAAGTGCTGGGCATGGTAAACTGTGAAGCAGATTTTAAAAATCATCCAAAAGTAATCAATGGTTTTTCAGACCTGATGGTAGAAGTGTTCGGCGAAAAAGGGAAACATGCAAGGTCTGCCGTAGGCATGTGTTCATTGCCGATGAATATGGCGGTGGAAATTGAGTTGGTAGTGGAAGTAGAATGAGTTGTTCGGTTTTAATCATTACAAGCTTGCAATATAATACTGCTTGCTATTTTTACCTGCTCTTCCGAAATAATTAAAGGCGGAGAAATTCTCAGGCAATTCGGAGCAAATAAAAACCAATCGGTGAGGACACCGTTTTCAATGCAGGTATCTATTACTTTCTTGCAGGTCTCAAAAGAATCAAACTCTACCGCCATCCACAAACCAAAAGAACGGACTACTTTGATTTTTTTATGTTTTAATGAAGACAGAAACAATTGTTCCTTTGCTTTGACTGTTTCAATCCAACCTTCCTCTAGCAAAGCTTTCATACCCGCCATACCCGCCGCACAGCAAACCGGGTGGCCGCCGAAAGTAGTGATATGACCCAGCACCGGGTTTTCTGTAAAAGCATCCATTAGTTTTTTATCCGCAATAAAAGCACCCAGCGGCATTCCTCCACCTAATGCCTTACCCAATAAAAGCACATCCGGAACAATACTAAAATGTTCAAAACCCCATAGCTTTCCCGTACGGCCAAAGCCTGCCTGTATCTCATCTAGTATTAATAAAGTGCCGGTTTCGCAGCACCGATCTCGTAAAGCCAGAATCCATTCTGATGACGGCACATTTATACCCGCCTCAGCCTGTACCGTTTCTGCGATCACACAAGCTGTTTGCTCAGTTATTTCTTTCAACGCATCAAAAGAACCATAATCAAGATGCAATACATCCGGTAACAAGGGCCGAAACGCATTGCGCCAGTATTCATCACCAATTATACTTAATGCTCCCTGTGTACTACCGTGATAAGAGTTTTTAAACGCAATAACCCGGGTGCGGTTGGTTACCCGCTTGGCCAGTTTCATAGCCCCTTCTACTGCTTCAGCTCCGGAATTGGTAAAATAAACGGAGTTCAATGATGCTGGTAAATGCGCTGTCAGCAATTGGGCATACTGCACCTGCGGACTTTCAATAAACTCACCATATACCATTACATGCAGGTAGGCTTCCAGTTGTTGTTGTATGGCTGTTATCACTTTGGGATGCCTGTGTCCCACATTAGCCACACTGATGCCGCCGATCAGGTCAATAAATTCCTTTCCCGCTGCATCATATAATGTGCAGCAGTCGGCTTTCACTATTTCCAGTGCAAGCGGAGCAGGTGAGGTCTGGCCTACATGTCGCAAAAAGAGTTCCCGCAGGTTCATTCAGGCAAATATCGTATTTCACAGCAAACCTGCCTCCCGACAGGTAGGGGACGCAAAGAAGACACAAAGGAGCAAAGAAATTCTCAACTTTACACTTAACCTCAAACTTTAAACTTCAAACCAAAAACAGAATTTATGCCGGTAATACTTCCTGTAGAAAACAAACACCCCCAATTCGGTAACAATAATTTTATTGCCCCTAATGCTACCATTGTTGGTGATGTAATTACCGGTAATGACTGCAGTTTCTGGTTTAATACAGTAGTAAGAGGGGATGTCAACTTTATCCGGATTGGCAACAAAGTAAATATCCAGGACGGGGCCTGCATCCATTGTACTTTTCAGAAATACGGCACCACCATCGGCAATAACGTTTCCATCGGTCACAATGCAATCGTACATGGGTGTACCCTGCATGATAATGTGCTGGTAGGCATGGGAGCCATTGTTATGGACAATTGTGTTGTACATAGCAACACAATTATTGCAGCGGGAGCAGTAGTATTGGAAAACACCATTTGCGAAGCCGGGAGCATTTATGCAGGAGTACCAGCCAGGAAAGTGAAGGATATTTCACAGGAACTGATTCATGGTGAAATTGACCGGATAGCGAATAATTATGTGCGGTATGCAGATTGGTTCAGAGAGAAGAAGACTGAGGACTGAGGCCAGACATCTGATTTCTGACCCCTGTCTCAGCTCCAACCTCGTAACTTTACTATAGTGGGGCAATTAATAACACCTAAATTCGTTATTCAATCAAGCTGTAAACAATGAAAAACCTTCGATTTTTTGCTCTTGGCCTGAGTTTCATGGTTTTATTATCATCCTGCGGGATGTTAAGCAATCTATTTAAAAGAAAAACAGGCTGCCCGACCAATGGTAAGAATGTGGGAGCCGAAAAATTAATTAGCGGAGACCCTAAGGCTACGAAAGATGCCAAGAAGGCAAAAAAATTCAGAAGTTAAGTTAACATTAAGTGCAGCTTATTGTTATAAAATCCTGTCTAATGAAAAAACAAAAACACCTTAACTATGAGCCTCACCCTACGAACCACACTCGGCTGTACCGAAGCCGTAATTGCCGATGACGGAGGATTAAAAGAATTCTATCGTGCCGCCAACATCCTCAGCCAGAACTTCAATGTCAGTTTCTCCCACAAAGAAGATGATTTTGATACTATTGACTGGGAATTCCGTTTCAAAGGCCACAACATGACCTTGCATTACAGTATTTACAATGGCGTTTCCCTTTTCCCTACTAAAACCCGGGATGCCCTGAGTAAAGACAATAAAGCTGTAGTGGAACTGGCCAATGCCCTGGAGGAAAAATTCTTTAATGAAGGGCAGCAAAAAATAGCTTAGTATTTCTTTTCTTCTATGGAATCAAGTATGCTGACATAGCTCACATACCTGTCTTCGTGTATTTCGCCGTTTATGACCGCCTCTTTAATTGCACAGCCGGGTTCATTTATATGCAGGCAATTGTTGAACTGGCAATTGTTAAGCCTGTCTCTCATTTCGGGAAAGTAATGTGACAATTCCTGTTTCTCAATATCTACGAGGCCAAATTCCCGCATACCGGGTGTGTCGATAATCTGTCCGCCACCGGGAAGGTCAAACATTTCTGCAAAAGTGGTGGTATGCTGTCCCTTTCCGCTCCATCCGCTGATGTCGCCGGTTTTTAAGTTTATACCGGGGAAAATTTCATTCAGCAAGGATGATTTACCGACACCGCTATGGCCGCTTACCAAAGTTACTTTGTCTTTTAGTAATGTTGTCAGTTCCTCTATTCCCTCTTTCTTTTCGGCACTTACGAGCAGTACTTTGTAGCCAATTGCTTCATACATTTCTTTCCATGCCTCATATTTCTCCAGCTCTTTGCCTTTATAGAGATCGCTTTTATTGAAAACGATCAGTGCAGGCACATGGTACATCTCTGAAGCCACGAGGAAACGGTCAATAAAACCTTGCGAGGTCCGGGGTTCTTTTAATGTAGCAATCAGCATTGACTGATCCAGGTTTGCTGCTACAATATGATGCTGGTGCTTATGCCTCGGCGATTGACGGTTAATATAATTGTGCCGCTGAAGTATTTCGCTGATGACAGCCGTATTATCATTTTCACTTTCGGGTTCAGCCTCTACCCAGTCACCAACCGCTATAGGATTCGTACTGGTAATATCATCCAGTTTGAGCACTCCTTTTATCCGGCCGTTCCAGAATTTACCGGTCTCATCTTTCAACGTATACCAGCTTCCCGTGGATTTGTAAACTTTAGCCTTCATTATGTTGCAAGATAACTGAATATTACCTCAGGGAAATTTTCTGAAAATGGTGTATCGCAACAACATCTCTATTAAAAGAAACAAAAGTGCCGCTAATACGAAAGGCAAGAACCGTTCTTCATAACGCCGGTTGGTTGTCACTTCTACCTTCGATTTTTCCAGCTGATCAATCTGGCGGTAAGTTTCTTTCAGCGCATCTTTATCTCTCGCCCTGAAATACTGACCTCCTGTTTCAATGGCAATTTTGCGGAGCAATTCTTCATCCAGGAAGTCAACAGCCGGATTCTTTCCGGACGGACGATTAGTTATTTCCTGAACGGACGATGGTCCTGCACTCATACCGATCGTATACACTTTCACTCCTTTCGATTTGGCAATTTCCAATGCTGTGAGCGGATCGATCAGCCTTGTTTCAGGGGGATCTTCTTTTCCATCTGTCAACAAAATGATAACCTTGCTTTTTCCACTGCTTTGGGATAAACGGTCTACAGCCGTTGCCAACCCTTCACCAATTACAGTTCCATCAGTAAGATAACGGCGACTCTCAAGATTCTGTATTTGTGTGATCAGGGTGTTACGATCAGTTGTAACAGGGCATTGTGTAAAGCTTTCACCTGAAAAAATTACTAACCCGATTCTGTCGACCGGCCGGCTGCGGACAAATTCTTCCGCCACTTCCTTTGCTGCTTCCATACGGGATGGCTGGATATCCCTTGAACCCATACTACCACTAACGTCCATGCACAAAACAATGTCTATTCCCTGGCCTTCCGTTCGCCGCTCTTCATTCCTTTTTTGTGGCCGGGCCAGTGCGATTACCAGGCTGGCCAATGCCAGTAAGCGAAATACAAAAGGAAAATGCCGGAACTTTTTCTTCCAGGTTGATACGCTGAAGGCATCAATTGAAGAAACCCTGACAGTGGCTTGTTGCCTGTCACTCTTTTTCAGGTACCACCATACAAGTAATGGAAACAAAATTAACAACCCGAACACTGCCGGGTAAGCAAAACTCATATGTTTGATCCAGTCATACAGCATGTACATACTTGGGTTCTATACAGGTGACCCTGATTTTTCAATTTGACGAATAATGTTTTTTATTATGAGTAAACATTGAGAATCATCTTCAGCTGACGAACTGTATTTGGCAAACTTCACAAAATCGCTTAGCCTGAGCGATTGAGATAGTTTTTCAAAGTTTTCTTTGTCAATATCTAATCCCTTTAATTGTACTACCAGGTCATCAGTAGTTTTCTGCAGAGAGAGTATACCCTTTTTCCGGAAAATATATAATCGGAAAATATCCGTAAGCGACGAATGGAATTCTTTTGCCCCTATTTTTTTGGCAGATAATTTCCCCAGCTGCTCCATGGTTTCCTCGTAGGGACTTACAACTGGTACCGGCTTTATACTAACTAACGGTTTTCTCTTTCTTAGCAAATAGAAACCGGTTAAACACAACACCAACAGGCCGCCAGCCACATACCACCACCACGGCGTTTGTTTTTTTATTGACTCAACTTCAATAATATCCTTAATGTCATGGTAATCCTGGTTAGGATCAAATTCCGAAAAAAGAACATCAATACCGATTGTATCTGATTTCACAGATTTCGACAAAGAGAATGAAGGAACCACCCAGTGTCCTGAATCAAAACTGGTAAGTTTGTAAATATGCCGGACAGCGAACCCCTCTCCTTTACGGATTGTATCAATTACGGGGCTATCCAATTGTTCAAAATGAGGTATGCTGCCTGCAGAAGCTTTCTTAATAACTGCTCCGGGAGGAAAATAAGTTTCTACTGTTAATACCAGCGGCTCTCCTATTAATATTTTGTTCTTATCAACTGATGTTTGAATAGCTGGTTTTTGCTGCGCCAACAGAGGGGGCATTGCAAAAAAAAGTATCATCAAAAATATCAGAAACTTAAAATTCATAGTATCATCGGTTACGGCTGAGGAAGAAACGCTGCAAGACCCTCACATAGTCTTCTCCTGTCTTTACATGCAGCAGATCGCAACTGGCTTTTTTAAATGCTTGTGTACAATACTCCGTTACCCTGAAGAATTCCTTCTCATAATTATAGCGTACAAAAGCATCACTGCTATCAATCCATTTTGTTCTGCCATTTTCAGTATCCTCAGCCAGCAACAACCCTGCATCCGGTAACTGCTGATCCATCTTGTCATAAACTTTTATTCCGATAACATCATGCTTTTTTCCTGCAATGCGAAGGGCATCTTCATAGTTCGCATCCACGAAATCACTAAGCACAAAGGCAATGCTTTTTTGTCTTGTCACGTTGGAAAAATAACGCAATGCTGTAGTCAATGCGGTACCCTTACCCTTGGGCTCTTTGCTCAATAACTCCCTTACAATATATAAAGCATGCTGTCTCCCTTTTTTAGGAGGAATGTAGGCTTCCACCTTATCACTGTAAAATACAACCCCTATCTTATCGGCATTATTCACCGCTGAAAAGCCAAGCACAGCTCCTATTTCAGTGATGATATCCCTTTTTCTTGCATAGGTCGTTCCGAATAAAGAACTGTTGCTGATATCAACCAGCAGCATTACGGTCAGTTCTCTTTCCTCTTCAAATATTTTGCTGAAAGGATGGCCAAACCGGGCCGACACATTCCAGTCAATGAAACGAATATCATCTCCGGCAGCGTACTCCCTCACTTCTTTGAATGACATCCCTTTTCCCTTAAAGGCACTGTGATATTCGCCAGTGAATAAATCACTGGTCAGCTTCTTACTCTTGATCTCAAGCTCTCTTACTTTTTTTAATATTTCGGTAGTTGTCAGCATCAGGGCACATTGATTTGCTTTAATACTTCTTCAATTACATTCTCCACATTTACATTTTCCGCTTCTGCTTCATAAGTAAGCCCGATACGGTGCCGCAGCACATCTTTACAAATACTCCTGACATCTTCCGGAATTACAAACCCCCGCTTATTCAGGAAAGCCTGGGCTTTGGCCGCCAGTCCCAGGTTGATACTACCCCTGGGAGAAGCGCCATAAGCAATAAGCGGTTTCAGTTTATCCAATTTGTACTCCTCCGGACGACGGGTAGCAAACACAATGTCGAGAATATATTGCTCAATCTTTTCGTCCATATAGACCTGCCTGGCAAGATCCCTTGCGTTCAGCACTTCCTGAACTGAAACCACCTGCTTAACGGATGGGAAGGACATTCCTTGCACATTCTGCCGGATGATCAATTGTTCTTCCTTCATAGAAGGATAATCAACGATTACTTTCATGATAAACCGGTCAACCTGTGCTTCAGGCAATGGATAAGTACCTTCTTGCTCGAGCGGATTTTGAGTAGCCAGTACCAAAAAGGGTTCTTCCAATTTATAGGTAGCGTCACCAATAGTAACCTGCCGCTCCTGCATTGCTTCCAGCAAAGCACTCTGCACTTTTGCCGGGGCCCGGTTTATTTCATCCGCCAAAATAAAATTGGCGAAAATGGGTCCTTTACGTACCACAAACTCATTACGTTGCTGGTTGTAGATCATCGTACCAATTACGTCAGCCGGCAACAGATCGGGAGTGAATTGTATGCGGCTGAACCTGGCATGAATAGCCTGTGCCATAGATTTTATGGTCAAGGTCTTTGCCAGCCCCGGCACGCCTTCCAACAAAACATGACCGTTACTTAATAACCCGATCAATAAACGATCAAGCATATGGCTTTGACCAATGATGACATGGCCGATCTCTTCTCTTAGTTTATCGGTAAACTGGCCGGCATGACTGATCTTCTCATTTAGTTGCCGGATATCTTCTGCAGTTTTAAACATGGGAAATTTTTAATTGTCACAAAATACGAACTTGCTTTTAGCAAATTATTTGCCGATATGATGACCGGCAGTATTTACCATGCAATTTTTGGGTATTTCTGCGTTTTTATCCTTGAAAAGAATGATTATCTTGTTCCGATAAACCCTGCGTATGAAAAAAGTACTTTCACTTGCCACCCTGGGACTGCTGTCTCTCAGCCTTGCTTTTGTCGCCTGCAGTAAAGATGATGACGACAGCCCGGCACCTAAAACAAAAACCGAGCTAATTGCCCAAAGCACCTGGAAGTTTGATAAAGCCACTGCTGGACTCTATGGAGATATTTCAGCTTATATAGATGCTTGCTACAAAGACAATATTTTTACTTTCCAGTCAAACGGAAACGGAAATGTAAATGAAGCTACAGTTATTTGCTCCCCAACCACTGCAGGCAATTTTACCTGGTCTTTTCAGTCGAACGAAACTGTATTAAATGTATCAGCCAGCCTGTTACCGACTGGCTCAAATAATTTTAACATCGTTACGCTGAATGAAACCAATTTAGTTCTATCTCAAAATGTAACATTACCGGCTCCGATTAACCAGACGGTATTGGTTGAATTTACTCTCAAACACTAATCAGGAAAGATAGTTGCCAACGATTGGCACCCGCCTACCTACCCCAAATGCTTTAGGTGAAATGCGGATGATAGGGCAAAACTGGTTACGTTTGTACTCATTCATATTAACCATACGCAGAACCCGGTCTACCAGCGCAGGTTCAAATCCCATTGCTTTTATTTCCTTCGGCCCCTGCCTTTTTTCAATATATTGATACAATAACCTATCCAGAACGGCATAATCAGGTAAAGAGTCGGAATCTTTCTGACCAGGCCGCAGTTCAGCAGAGGGTGGTTTTACGATGATATTATTGGGAATGATTTCCTCGTTGCGATTTATATATTTTGCCAACGCATACACTTGCATCTTATAGCAATCACCCAGAACCGCCAATCCGCCGGCCATATCTCCATACAAAGTACCATAGCCGGTTGCCAGTTCACTCTTATTGGATGTATTGAGCAGGATATAACCAAACTTGTTGGCAATCGCCATCAGCAGGTTGCCCCTGGTACGGCTTTGTATATTCTCCTCTGCAATACTAAAAGGAAGGTCTTTAAATAAAGGACCCAATTCCTTTAAAAAGGAATCATAAATACTTTTAATGGGGATAATATCATAAGGATTGCCCAAGGTTTTGCTCAGTTGTTCTGCATCGCTTACAGAATGCCCGGTAGAATACTGAGATGGCATCAGGATGGCCCGGGCATTTTCTTTTCCCAGTGCATCACAGGCAATGGCCAGTGTGACAGCACTATCAATTCCACCACTGCTCCCCAGGATGGCTTTTGTAAACCCCATCTTGGTGAAATAATCCCTGATTCCCATTACAATGGCATCATAAATCTCTGCCGTACACAAGTTATAATCTAACTCTGCAGGATTGAACTCTGCATCTGGTAATGACAAGGCTTTTGTGGCAACCGGGCCCAGAAAATCACCATCATCATTCAGTTCAAACATTGCAATAGCCTCTTTAAAAAGCGGCAGTTGTGCAACCATGTTTGAATGTTTGTCAAACACCAGCGAACCTCCGTCAAATACTATTTCAGTTTGGCTGCCCACGCAGTTGCAATACAACATCGGCAAATTATACTTGGTGGTATTTAGTTTTAAAATGGCCTTCCTGTCTTCCACATGAGTATAATCAAAAGGTGAAGCCGAGAGATTGATCATGATATCTGGTTGCTGTGCTATCAGTTCATCCATCGGGCAGTTTCGGTACAAAGGGTTGTCGCCCAGGTTCCAGATATCTTCACAAATAGTAACTGCCAATTTTTTCCCTTTAAACTCCATTACCTGCCAGTTGTACGCCGGTTCAAAATAGCGGTATTCATCAAATACATCATAATTAGGTAAACAGGTTTTGTGGGCCACTCCCTTAATTTGCTTATCATACAAAAGAAAGGCTGCATTGAAAAGGTCTTTACCCTCCCTGACAGGATTCTTGTCCGGAGCCCCTATCAATACACCGATGCCATCAGCATACTCCCTGATCCGGTCAACCGACTCATAACACTTATTGATAAAATCTTCAAACTCGAGGAAATCTCTTGGTGGGTAGCCGCAAACACATAGCTCTGAAAAAACAACCAGGTCAGCTCCTGATTGTTTAGCTTTCTCAATTCCGCTGATGATCTTTTGGGTATTACTTTCGAAATTGCCAATATGATAGTTCTGCTGTGCTAAAGCGATCTTCATCGGGCGAAGTTAGTTAATGTTTTTGTAGCTTACTTTTGCTGCACAATAGTCAACTTGCATAATCGTTTACCATGTCTATGAAAAAATGGATAGTTTATTCCGGCCTCCTCTTTTTCTTATTCAGTTGCAACAATGAGAAAAAAGATATTCCTGATATTTCGGGTATTAAGGCTGAAGTAAGTTTCAAACGTTTCGACAGGGATATAGCAAATCTTGACAGTAATAATGTGGCAGCCGGGCTGAATGAACTTTACCAGCAAAATCCGCAGCTAACCACTATTTTTTTGGAAAATATTCTGGGCCTTGACAGCGCCTCCACCCTTTCCGGCTTAAAACGTTTTTTGAGCCTAAGCCAGAATTTATTTGATACGATCGATATTGTTTTTAAGGATACAAAGGAGTTGGAAAAGCAATTTCAGGAGGCTTTTCGATATGTAAAGTACTATTATCCTCAATACCAGGTACCGGCAGTTTATACCGTTGCCGGCCCTATGGATGCGCTGGCACAATCTGATTATGGCCTGACCCCTAATTTTCTTCGCCCGGGTTTACTGGGCATCAGCCTTCAGTTTTACCTGGGTAAGGATTTTTCCGTTTACCAGGATCCGTTCTTTATTCAGAATGTAGCCCCATCTTACCGAAGCCGCCGCTTTAGCAAGGAATACATAATTGCTGATGCCATGCAACTGGTGGTAAACGATCTTTTCCCGGATCAAAGCAGCGGCAAACCGTTGATTGAGCAAATGGTGGAAAAAGGAAAACAATGGTACCTGTTGGATAAGTTTTTACCCACTACTCCAGATTCTGTAAAAACAGGCTATACGCAGGTGCAATGGGACTGGTGTTCGAAAAACGAAGGGATGATATGGACATATATCTACAAAAACGAAGACCTGCAATCGCTTAACCCTGCAGTTTTACAAACTTATATTGGTGAAGCTCCTTTTACACAAGGAATGCCGCAAGATTATTCACCCGGCAATATCGGGCAGTGGATCGGCTGGCAGATAGTAAAAAAATTTGCTGAAAAAAACAGCGCCCTGAAACCGGAAGAAATCATGAAGACGGCTGCAACAAAGATCATTGAAGAAGCAAAGTATAAACCTAAATGAGTAACGCAAGCTGATACTCTAAAAAATATTTTTCCTGGAAAACCTTCTTCATAATTAATATTGTATTTATTACATAGATTTATCACCATATGAAGCCGCTAACCACCACACTTACCGATCCGATTTATATTTCACCCCAAAAATATTCGCTGTACGAAAAATTATGGCTTAGGATAATGAACGATAAAAGGGACCTGCCTTTTATCCACCTCCTTACAAAAATTCATTTATCCGTTTTACCGGTAGCCATTTTACTTTTTACACCGTTGCTTACCGGTTGGTGGTGGTGGGCCGTTGCTATTCCTTATTTCTATGTATCACAGTTATATTTTAAAGGCAGGTTCGGACTTATGTTTCATTGCCTCTGCCACAGAAAAACATTGAAAGCACCCTTTCAACAACCATTCCACACTTATATAACCTGGATACTCTGCCCGCTGTTTGGTCATGCACCCGAAGGCTATTTCAGCCACCACATGGGCATGCATCATATTGAAAATAATATGCCCGATGATACAAGCAGTACTATGAATTACCAGCGGGACAGCCTGAAGGATTTTTTAGCCTATTTCATCAAATTCATGTTTCGTGGAGTTATTGACACCATCCGTTATTTGTTTGTTCGTAAAAGAAAAAAATTATACCAACGGCTCACCATCGGCGAATACGTTTATATACTTTTTTGCATTGGCATGTGCTTCGTGAACCTGAAAGCCACATTGGTCGTATTTATCGTTCCGTTAGTTTTTGCCAGGCTGGTAATGATGCTGGGCAACTGGACACAACACTCATTTGTAGATGCAAAAGATCCTGGTAACTTATATACCAATTCTATCAACTGCATCAACACAGTATATAACAAGACATGCTGGAATGATGGCTATCATATCATTCACCACCTTCGCCCCGGCATGCACTACACAGAAATGCCAGGCGAATTCCTGAAAAGAAAAGATGAATTTGCTGCCAATAAAGCCATTGTTTTTGATGGCATTCACTACCTGCATGTATTTACCTGGCTGTTGACCAAACGTTATGATAAGCTGGCAGATAACCTTGTAAATATCAACGGCAATATGTTTGCATCGGAAAAAGAGGCAATTCAACTCATGAAGGAAAGGACAAGAAAAATAACTGCTTAGTTATACTTCATGGGAACGATCATCTCAAAGGCAGGAATCTTTACACTAAACATTTTCTTATTGCTGAGATTTTCCATCTCGTAAGTGCCGTACATTTTTCCCATTTCTGTTCGCAGGTTACATCCACTTACATATTGGTAATTTTCGCCGGGCTGCAAAGTAGGCTGTACCCCCACCACCCCCTCACCTTCCACTTCCCGGTGAGTGCCATTACTGTCAAAAATATACCAGTGGCGGCGGTGCAGCTTAACAGGAAAAGAGTTGTGGTTCTCCAGGGTGATGCGGTAGGCAAACATAAACTCTGACTGGAGCGGATTGCTGTAGTCAGACTGGTAAAATGTCTCCACACTTACCTGCACACCTTCAGAAATCAAACTGGTCATACGTAAAAATAACTTAAAAACACCCACCATGCAAACAAGGTTCAGATTTAACGAATAAATCACCTGTGAGCACTTAATTTTGCCGCCTGATATTTAAAATTTCAATTATGAAAATCGCTGTAGCTAAAGGAGATGGAATAGGCCCAGAAATAATGGACGCCGTGCTTAAAATATTCAATGCCAATAATGTACCGCTCGAATACGATTTTGTGGATATGGGCAAATGGGTGTTTGACAAAGGCTTTAATAACGGTATGACCCCCGAGGCCAAGCAAACCATTGAAAGCCTCGGACTCCTTTTTAAAGGGCCAATGGAAACACCAAAAGGCAAAGGGGTAAAAAGCATTAATGTTACTGCACGCAAAACCTGGAACACTTTTGCCAATAAAAGAGATTTCCGGACACTTCATGGTGTGGATACCGTTTTCAGTAAGGCAGGTATCCCTATTGATATAACAGTCGTAAGAGAAAATATTGAAGATACCTATGGCGGTATTGAGCATATGCTGACCCATGATGTAGCATTAAGCCGCCGCTTCATCACCCGTCCGGGAAGTATGCAAGTGATTCGCTATGCTTTTGAGATGGCTAAACAGAAAAAGGCCCGCCGCATCACCTGTGGCCATAAAGCTAATATCATGAAAATCACAGATGGATTATTCCTTGAGTGTTTTTATGAAGTGGCTAAAGAATACCCCGAACTAAAAGCAGACGACATTATTGTGGATGACCTTTGTATGAAACTTGTAACAAGACCTGATACTTTTGATGTGGTTGTGTTAACCAACCTGCAGGGCGATATTGTTTCTGACCTCTGTGCCGGCCTGGTGGGCGGACTTGGATTTGCACCATCTGCTAATATCGGCGACCACATCTCCATCTTTGAAGCGGTTCATGGAACAGCGCCTGATATTGCAGGAAAAAATATCGCTAACCCAACTGCTTTGTTATTAAGCGGCCTGGCTATGCTTCGCCATGTAGGTCTCACAGAAAATGCAGCACTCATTGAAAATGCATTGCTTTATACGTTAGAAAATGGGGTGCATACAGGCGATTTTGGGGACAAATCAATCGCTGCAGTTAATACCACACAGTTTGCTGATGCCATCATCAGCAATTTTGGCAAGAACCCTGGAATAGGTGCAAGGGAGATCATTCCTAACAAACCCGGCACTCCTACTCCGCTCAAACTGGAAACCAACCCCATGATGATCTCAAAAGAATCAGACAAAGAAATCATTGTGGGTGTTGACTTGTTCATTGAAAGTGATGAACAACCTGCAGCAATTGCAACTAAATGCCAGCGGCATGCCGGTGTAAAGTTTAACCTGATCAATATCAGCAATCGGGGAACCCAGGTTTGGCCGACCGGCTCTGTATATACCAATCTTGTAAATCAATACAATGTCCGTTTTGAAAGTATAAATGATGAACCGCTCAATCAACAGGATGTAATAGGACTTTATGTTAGCATGAGCGGCAACTTCAAAATATGTTCTTTTGAACTATTGAATAAATGGGGAGATAAAAAGGCTTACAGCCTTGCCCAGGGACAATAATTACGATTATATGAATAATAGAAAAAGGAGACGTCAGCAGCGTTTCCTTTTTTCTTTTTACTGGCTTAAATTACAGTACAAAATACCATTATGGGTAAAGAAAGCTTCAAATATTCCAACAATGAGATCACCGTTGTGTGGAAACCCAATACCTGTATCCATTCCACACTTTGCTGGAAAGGATTGATCGAAGTATTTAATCCCAGGGAAAAGCCATGGATTAAAATGGATGGTGCAACAACAGAAAAGATCATTGAACAGGTAAGAAAATGTCCGAGTGGCGCTTTGAGTTATTACCGAAATGATGAATTGCCCAAAGAGTCCGGCAAAGTCATGTCTGAATCTGCGAGTACCCTGAAAATTGAAGTTTCACCCAACGGCCCGTACCTGGTAAAATCGGAATGCCTGATCATTCACAGTGATGGAAAAGAGGAAACAAAAACAGGTACCATAGCGCTATGCCGCTGCGGCGCCTCTGGTAATAAACCTTACTGCGATGGCAGCCACCGGAAAATTGATTTTCAGGAATAAATTAACTTTAGCTCATAAATATGAAAAATAACCTTATCCTTTTAGTACTGTCAGCAGTTTTCTACCTGCAAACCCATGCACAGGTAAGTTTCAGAAATATATCTTTTGATGAAGCACTCAAAGAATCCGCAACTAAAGGGAAGCTGATTTTTATCCAATTTGAATCTGCAACATGTACACAATGCAACGAAGTAGCAGATAAGGCTTTTTCAGATGCAAAACTGGGTGAAAAGATGAACCAGTCCTTTATTTGTCTGAAGATTACAAACAATCATCCTGATCGTCAAAAAGTAGCAGTTCTTTTTAATAAAACCAACCTGAGTTTCGGTTCACTTTTTGTGGCCGCAGATGGTTCGCTAATACATACTTATGCCAAAAGCTCAACTATGGCAAAAAGCTATGAAGAAGAAGCTGAAAAAGCCCTCGCCAAAGCAGGTGAAGGCAACCGGATGAAAAACCTTGAAGAGTTGTACAAAAACGGAAATCGTAACCTGAACTTTCTGGAGATGTATATTACAGCCAGGAAAAATCTTCAGCTCGATACAGATAGTCTCCTGGATGAATATGTAACATTAATACCTGCAGACTCTTTACAATCAAAAAGAATGTTTGTATTTCTTCTGCTAATGAACCCAATTTTTGAAAGTGTAGCATACAGGAAAATTGAGGACTTTTATCTTACGATAAATAAAATTAAATATAATTACCAGTATCCTTTTCATGCTAGTGTAAAGTCTTCCATTGCTAATAAATCTATGCGAAAAGCTATCGCAGAAAAAAATGAAGCCTATGCTCTCCGGATTGCAGATTTTGCCAAGACAATGTATCCTAAGGATATTGACAAATCAAATAAAACATACAATGGCTTCCTGATTGATTATTATGAAGGCGTAAATAACACTGCAAAATTCCTTCAGCTTGCTTCTGAGTATTATGATACATACTATATGCCTATCCCTGTTGATTCTGTCAAAAAAGCCGACACAGCAAACATGAATAAACTGGCCCAGAAGCAACAAGGCACCAAAATAAAACAGGGCGATTCAACCGTTGTAATAAGAAAACAAATAATGTATACTTCCGAATCAGGAAAATTCAGCAGTGTGTTAACAGGGGCTGCAAGAAAGTTTCTGGAGCTTACAGATAATGCAGACTATCTTTCAAGAGCATTAAAATGGTCTCAAAAAGCCATTGCTTTCAATGAAACTTTTACAGCCATGAATGTTTATGCACTGTTATTGTATAAAACCAATAATAAGCCAGAAGCAATTAGCTGGCAGGAAAAGGCTATAGCCCTTAAAAAGAAAATGGGATATGATACAAAATCTCTCGAAAAAGAATTAAGCGAAATGAAATAATTCATCTACCAAAACCACACCCACCGGAAGTAAGCATAGCTGGAAATACCAATTACCACAAAGCATAACAGCAAGGAAGATATAAATGCCTTCCTGGAAATAATATCTTTAAAGCCTGTATTTATTAGCTGCCTGATGCTCAAGGACAAATAGAAAATACTTACTAATATTATAGCCAGGTAGATAATTGTTACAGGCCCGAAGAAAATGAACCAATAAAACCACATCGGCTATCCCGATTTTTTTGTCTGAGAGTAACCATTCTTTAACAGCCATTGCAGCACTTTATCCCGCTGGTCACCCTGTACGATGATCTCACCATCCTTGGCTGATCCGCCGGTACCGCAAAATGATTTTAGTTTTTTACCAAGGTCTTCAAGATCGTCTGCCGTTCCGATAAACCCATCTACTAACGTAACCGTTTTACCACCCCTATTCTTTGAATCCAGTTTTACACGAAGTTTTTGTTGAGCTGGCAAAAGCGTCTCTTCATTTTCCTGCTCCTGCTCAAAGGAAAAATTGGGGTCTGTGCTGTATACAAATCCCCGGCTGTCAGGCTTAGTTTTCTTACTCATCAGTATCAATTAAACAATTATCAAATAATCACAGCTTTTAAACTTAGATCCAGACTCCTTGCCTGGTGTATCAATGCACCCACACTTACAAAATCAACACCTGCTTGAGCATATGCCTCAATATTGTCCAGGTTAATTCCGCCGCTGGCTTCTGTTTCAAACTCCTCTCCTACCAGTTTTACCGCTTCATGTACCTGTTCCGGAGTAAAATTATCCAGCATAATACGAAATACCTTTCCATTTCCTACAGTCATTACTCTTCTTACATCATCAAGGCTTCTTGTTTCTACTTCTATTTTCAAACCTGGCCTTACCTCCTTCACATACCTTGCTGCTTTTTCAATAGCTTTCTCCAGTCCGCCGCAATAATCAATATGATTGTCTTTTAACATGATCATGTCATATAAGCCAAAGCGGTGATTAACACCTCCCCCGATTTTCACTGCTTCTTTCTCCAGCAATCGAAAATTGGGAGTAGTCTTCCGGGTATCCAGCAACCGGGTTTTATAGCCTTTTAATTTATCTGTATATAGTTTGGTTAATGTGGCGATGCCGCTCATCCGCTGCATGCAATTCAGTACTAATCTTTCACACATTAAAATAGTATGAACTAATGCCTCTACTTCAAAGGCCTTTTCACCATACTTCATTTCATCACCATCATTTTTAAATGAAATAAATTTTGCATCAGGCTGTCTATAAGTAAAAATTTTCTCAGCCACAGAAAGACCTGCAAGTATACCATCCTGCTTGATCTTTAAAACAGCCTTGCCCTTTGCTTCCGGAGAAATACTGGCCAACGTAGAATGGTCGCCATCTCCAATATCTTCTTTCAGGGCTTCATTGATCAGGTGTTGTAATGCAATATCAAAACTCATGCGGCAAAAATAAAGAAGCCCCGGCTATGCAACCGGGGCTTAATACTATTTGAAGGAAAAATTATTCTATAGCCTGGAAACGGATTTCTTTTATCACCTCTTTTCCGCCTTTCATCTTCATCAATACATTGGTGCGGAAATTACCGGCATTGGTTTGTAATGTACCTATACAGAAATGTCCGTTCGGACCATCTCCTTTGTGCTTTAATTCAAATCCCTTTACGCCGTTATTGCTAAAAAAATCCTTTACTATTAATTGTGCCTGGGCTTTGCTGTAACTATCACTCTTATCAGGTAATGATAATTCAACATTATCATCAAAATAACTGGCCAGTTGTCCTGCATTACCTGATCTTAATGCATTGATAACCTCATCAATACCACCTCTTTGGATGGTAAAGGAGGACATTAGTAAGAATGTACCCAACAGCAGTGATGTAAAAATTGGTTTCATAACAAATATGTTTTTCACAGGTGTTTAATCTAAAAACATGCCACAGTAAAGTGGAGTCTTCAACAGGTACTAAAGTACTAAAAACCAACCGTTTTTTACGGTTTTCGGATGGCAGATAGCAGATTAGGGTGTAGTTTTACAGGGTGCAGAGCGGCGTTGTTACCTTAAAATTGAATGTATTTCTACGAAAAAGCTTCAACTATCAAAATGTCAAAGAAAAAAGTAATTCTCGTCATCATGGACGGCTGGGGATTGGGAAAAGTTGCCTCGGCAGATGCTATCCAAAACGCAAAAACTCCCTTTACCAGTTCTCTTTACAGTTTATATCCCAATAGCACATTAATAACCTGCGGAGAGGCCGTGGGCCTGCCGGAGGGGCAGATGGGGAATTCTGAAGTAGGCCATCTTAACCTGGGCGCCGGCAGGGTTGTTTACCAGGAATTGCAGCGGATAAATGTGGCAGTAAGAGATGGCTCTTTTGCTCAAAACAGTGTATTGCTTAATGCGATCCGGTATGCAAAAGACAACCAAAAGCCCCTTCATTTATTAGGGCTGGTAAGTGATGGGGGCGTCCACTCTCATATCAATCACCTGAAAGCAATCGTAGACGTTTGCAAGGCTGAGGGACTGTCTGAAGTGCTTATCCATGCATTTACCGATGGCCGTGATTGTGATCCCAAAAGCGGCCTGGGCTTCATAAAAGAACTGCAGGAACATCTCAATAACTCTGTTGGAAAAATTGCAACAGTAAGCGGCCGTTACTACGCAATGGATAGGGACAAAAGATGGGAAAGGGTGAAACAAGCCTACGATGCCCTCGTAAACGGTATCGGCGAAAAAGGGACAGATGCCATTCAGGCAATTGAAAATTCGTATAGCAATAATATCACCGATGAATTTATTAAACCAACAGTTATTGTGGATGAGGGACAAAATCCTTTAGGTAAGATAAAAAATGATGACGTTGCCATCTGCTTTAATTTTCGTACTGACAGGTGCCGGGAAATTACACAGGTGCTTACACAGAGCGACTTTGCAGAGTTTGGCATGTACAAGCTGGCTTTGCACTACACTACGATGACAGAGTATGACAACACTTTCAAAAATGTAAATGTCATCTTCGAAACTGATAATCTGAACAATACGCTGGGCCAGATCCTGGAACAACAAGGTCTGAAACAGATTCGTATTGCTGAAACTGAAAAATATCCGCATGTAAGTTTCTTTTTTAGCGGAGGCCGTGAAGTACCTTTTGAAGGTGAAAAAAGGATTATGATTCCATCACCTAAAGTGGCCACTTATGATCTACAGCCGGAAATGAGTGCTTACCAGGTTACAGAGGCATTATTACCGGAGATAAAAAATAAAACCGCTGACTTCATTTGCCTGAATTATGCTAATGCAGATATGGTTGGGCATACCGGTATTTGGCAGGCTGCTATCAAAGCGGTGGAAACGGTTGACAAGTGTGTTGAGCAAATTGTGACTACAGGTTTGGAAAACGGTTATACGATATTTCTCACTGCAGACCATGGTAATTCGGATTATATGATCAATGAAGACGGATCACCCAACACAGCACATACGCTGAATCCTGTTCCATTTTTCATCATTGATAAAGAATGGCGGGGTGCAATTAAGCCGGGTAAATTAGGCGATGTTGCCCCAACCATTTTAACAATGATGGAGCTACCTGTTCCGTCAGAAATGACCGGGGATATTCTGATCAAATAATTTTAATTTTATCCGACACAACCAACATCATATGATTAAAAAGATATTATTGGTACTTCTGGCAGCCCTGGTCGTTATCCAGTTTATTCACCCAAAGAAAAATAAAAGTGAAGGCCCTCAGCCAAATTATATTGGCAACAATTACAACATCCCTGAAGATGTAAAAACAATACTGGCTAAAGCTTGTAATGATTGTCATTCCAATAATACCCGCTACCCCTGGTATGCCACCCTGCAGCCTGTGCATTGGTGGCTGGAAAAACATGTGAAAGATGGCAAAAAGCATATCAACTATGATGAGTATACTAACAGGCCGCTTCGTTATCAGTACCATAAAATGGAAGAGACTATTGAAATGATAAAAGAAGGTGAGATGCCCTTAAATTCTTATACATGGACACACAAGGATGCGAAACTGACCGATGAAGAAAAATCAAAGTTGACCGGATGGGCTCAATCTGTAATGGATACCATGAAAGCCCGGTACCCGATAGATAGCCTTGTTCGTAAGAAATAATGCTATTTTTAAGTGTCATAATTTCTGTGAAAACCAATCAACGTAAAATACTCAGCCTTTTTTTCGTCCTGCTTGGGATGCTGCCGTTTATTTTTTCACTTACTGCCATTCTCAGAAAACAACAGATACGCCATGAAATGAAAGAGAGGATGGAAAAATCTCTTTTGCACACCATAATATTGGACGAGGACAACGTCGTTTGGATGAAGCCGGGCAAAGAGATTTTTGTAGATGGTAAAATGTTCGATATAAAAAAGACAGAAAAACTAAATGGTAAGATAATTTTTCATGGACTATATGACGAGGAAGAAACTGCTCTGAAGAACAACATAAACAACAGCATGAAAAGAGACAGGTCTTCACATCAAACGCTGCTCACCAACCTTTTCTCATTGATATTGGGTGTCTATCTTGATCCGGGTGACACGGATATACCTGTTTCAGATTTAAGTACTGAAAAAAAAGCTGCAATAATTCACCATTGGCCACAACCCATACTGACCATTTTATCTCCTCCTCCGCAAGGCAATGTGATAGTATAAAACTCACAATTATTCCCTGTCACAAATTCAATTTATGAGAAAAATTGTATTGCTACTGGCATTGCTATACACACATGCATATTCTTATTCGCAGGCTGACTCCACCGAAGAGAGAACTTTGGGTGAAGTAATCGTGTCTGTGAATAAGTGGGAACAAAAACTAAATGAAGTACCTAACAAGATTTTAAAGGTCAATAAATACGATATACTTAGGAATAATCCGCAAACAGCAGCAGATCTGCTTGGCCAGAGCGGTGGTGTTTTTATTCAAAAAAGCCAATTGGGCGGGGGCAGTCCTATGATAAGGGGTTTTGCTACTAACCGGGTTTTGCTGGTCGTAGACGGAGTTCGGATGAATAATGCTATTTACAGAAGCGGAAACCTTCAGAATGTAATAAGCATTGATGCACTCAGTACAGAGGCGGCAGAAGTTATCTTCGGGCCTGGTTCGTTGATCTATGGCAGCGATGCCATCGGAGGTGTCATGGATTTTCATACACTGGAACCAAGGTTTTCTAAAGACAAAAAAAATCTCATTAAAGGAAGTGTGCTGGGCAGGTACTCATCTGCCAATAATGAGAGAACAATTCATGCTGATATAAATATGGGCTGGAAAAAATGGTCAGTCTTGTCATCTTTTTCCTATAGCAATTTTGATGACCTAAAAATGGGTAAAAATGGGGGGCAAGACAGTTACCTGCGACCTGAATATGTAGAGAGGGTCAACAACCGGGATAGTATAATTAAGAACAGTGATCCCCGCATTCAGCGATTCAGCGGTTATGAACAGGTAAACTTTCTTCAAAAAATAAGGTTTAGGCCAAACCAGTACTGGGATCTGCAATACGGCTTTACCTATGCTAAAACCGGCGATGCCCCAAGATATGACAGGCTGATTCAATACAGAAATGGCTCATTACGGTTTGCAGAATGGTATTATGGTCCCATGATATGGAATATGCATACGTTGCATGTCATGCATACAAAAAAGACAAAACTTTATGATGAAGCAAGGCTAACTGTGGCCTACCAGGATTATGAAGAAAGCAGAATTGATCGAACAAGAGGGAGCAATAATAGAAATATACAAACTGAACTGGTAGATGCTATCAGTGCGAATCTCGATGCATCTAAAACACTCGGAAAAGGAACGCTTTATTACGGACTGGAATATGTTCATAATAAAGTCGGCTCTTTTGGAGAAAGAACTAATATCAGTTCAGGCGTTGTAACACCAATGGTAAGCCGCTACCCTGACGGAAGCACCTGGAGTACCGGAGGTATGTACGGTAGCTATAAGGTTAACCTTCATCCAAAAATCACATTGACAACCGGGCTGCGTTATAGCTTCAATACATTAAATGCCACCTTTGATACCGCTTTTATCAAATTCCCATTCCTGAAAGCTGAACTAAAGGAAGGAGCATTGACGGGGAATGCTGGCTTGGTTTACAGACCTGCTGAAGGATGGCAAATCAACAGTAATATCTCAACCGGCTATCGCATGCCCAATGTGGATGACATTGGTAAACTGTTTGAAAGTGCCCCCGGAAATATCACCGTTCCTAACCCGGAACTGAGCGCCGAATATGCCTGGAATTTTGAAGTTGGCGTGGTAAAAAATATTCCCAACAAATTCCGCATTGAGCTAAATGCATTTCACACAATTCTTGACAATGCCATTGTTCGCAGACCGACTATATTCAATGGACAGGACAGTATCCTCTTCGACGGTGTATTAAGTCGTGTGGAATCTTTGCAAAATGTAGCAAAGGCTACCGTCAATGGTTTCCAGGCAAGTCTTGAATTCTATGTTGCAAAAGGTCTTTCGTTTCAGTCTCATGCTAACTGGATAAGCGGAAAAGAAACTGATGATGCGAAGAATGAACAGGTGCCGCTTCGCCATGCCCCCCCATTCTATGGCAGCACTTCAGTACGTTACCGGGCAAAGAAGATTTCTGCCGAACTAAATACCCAGTATAATAACAAGATACGAAGTGAGGATCTGGCCCCGACCGAACAGGCAAAGACAGATATTTATGCAAAAGACGCCAATGGAAAACCTTATTCGCCAGGTTGGTACACGATAAATCTGAAAGGATCTTACCAACTATCAAAAAATCTGTTGGTCACAGCTGGCTGGGAAAATATGACAAACCAGCGTTACAGGCCTTATTCCTCGGGTATAGTGGCAGCCGGTTCCAATCTGTTATTATCGCTTAGGGCAAGCCTGTAAACTTTTTCCTTTAAAAGGGTGGATGTCAACACATTCACTCTTTTTAATTTTAACATCTCTTGATAATTTTTATAGTCATGTGCAGCACCTCTTCCAAAAAATTGTCTAATTTACAGGCAACCAAAGGGTATCTATGACCGAGGAAGCCATAATAAAAGGATGTTTGAAAAACGATGCCACTGCCCAACGGGAGTTGTACAACCGGTACAGTCCTAAGATGCTGGCCGTGTGTTATCGTTTTGCACACAACCGGGAAGATGCTGAGGATATGTTGCAGGAAGGATTTATTAAGGTCTTTTTACAGATACATACGTTTGAAAACAGGGGCGCCTTTGAAGGATGGATCAGGAGAATAGTAGTTCATACATGTATTAACATCCTCAAAAAGAACAAGAAGTTCAATGAAAGCGTAGATATCATCCATGCCACAGGGGTGCAGATACGAGAGGAGAGTGTACCGGCCATTATCCAGGCCAAGCAAGTGGTAGAATGTATCAGGTTACTGCCGATAGGCTACCGGACAGTTCTCAACCTTTATGCTGTAGAAGGTTACAGCCACCGGGAAATAGCCAATATGCTGGATATTGAAGAAAGCACCAGCCGAAGCCAGTACACCAGGGCAAAGGCGATGCTGGAAGATATTTTGATCCGTAAAAGAATTTTATCAAAACCCAGACCTGAAGCTGATTGGCTTGCCGCCGTTAGCCAGCGATAAAAAGACTAAACGTACCCTAAACTACTGACTGGTTATGGATAGGAGGTATAACAACAGAGATTTTGAGCATTTTCTAAAACAAAATGCTGACCAATACAGGATGTTCCCATCAGAAAAGGTGTGGGAAGGCATCCACCATACCCTTCATACCCGCCGCCGCTGGTACGGAATTGGTTTGGCCTTATTGCTCCTTTCCACTGCAACAGTTACTACAATAATGCTCAACAATGCAGGCAAAAAACAACAACTGGCAGATAAAGCACCTGTAACAAAAACAAACGATATACTTACTAAACAGACTGCTTCAAATACTGTAATCATTGCCCCGCAAAAACCTGCTGTTAACAATAGTGTAATCCAAAGACCTGATAAATTACAAGCCAGCCTCGTGGCTGATCAGCAGCAATTGATTGCCCCTGCGGGTGCAGAACTTGAAGAGCAGGCTGGAAAATTGACGCTAGAGGTTATTCCCGAAATCAATCTAAAATCCGCCGTGGCTAATATTCAGCCGCTATCCGTTCAAAAAAATACAGAAATACTAAAGAAAACATCACCGGCTTTACAAACAAAGAAGGCAATGTTTAAACCAAACCCACCAGTAGCATCAACACAGCCGGAAAACAATACTGTAATAGTCGATAATATAATTGAAAGGAAAGAAGTAAAAACTGAAAATGAGAACAGTATAACAACAGAGAGAAAAGAATACAGCCCATATACAATCGAAAGTGTAGTCAACTCTTATAAATACAAAAAATCCCGTAAGAAACTATCCTGGCAGATTTTTATTACACCAACTATCTCTTACCGAAAGCTTAAAGAGAACAAAACTTTCCTGGAGGCAGCAAGGACCACTCTCGGTACTCCCGCCAACTACGGTTATTCATTTTCTGATATCAATAATATTGTTACCCATAAACCCGATATAGGTCTTCAATTGGGTTTTGTTACCGGTTATCCTGTTTCAAAAAGACTCAGAATTACTGCCGGATTACAGTTCAATGTGAGTAAATATGATATCAGGGCCTATAGTCATACCGGAGAAGTAGCCACTATTGCTCTCAGTAACAATGCTGGCGGAACTAACACCGTTTCTACTATTACTAATTACCGAAATATTGGCGGTTATAAAGCTGACTGGTTACACAATATGTATATTTCCGGCTCAGCACCTGTCGGTCTGGAATTAAAACTTTCAGAAAATAAAAAAACAACTGTAGGTATAGCCGGAACTATTCAGCCCACTTATATTCTTGGCAATAGGGCCTACCTGCTTTCAGCTGATTTTAAAAATTATGCAGAAGTTCCATCTCTAACCCGCAAATGGAACCTCAATACCGGTTTCGAAATATACGCAGGATATTCAACCGGCAAACTGGATTGGAGAATTGGCCCTAATGTTCGCTACCAGGTATTTTCCAGCTTTATTGATAAATATCCGATTAGAGAGCATCTTTTTGATTTTGGTTTAAAATTAGGTCTCATGCTTAAATGAAACCAGTACTAACTGCCCTGCTTGGTAAAATCCCGCACCTCTTGTGCGGGATTTTGTTTTCTGTTTTGCCTTCACTTTTAACCGTTTGATAAAAACCGTTTCAGTTAATTTTGACGGATGAAAAATTTCCTTTTTTTGTTAATTACTGTTACCCTTATTTTATCTGGCTGTAAATCAAAAGAGAAAGAACCCGAAAAAAAGTACGTTTCTATCGTTTCGCTGATAAAAAAACAGGTAGAGCATGTGGATACCTCCCTGTACCCTATCCTGAAAATAACTACTATTGACAGTTTGCCGCCTGACACAGTCTATATTCCGAGGGAAGAATTTGCATCGGTCGCACAAGATTTTTTGAAAATCCCAGACCTTTCGGACCCCAAAGTGGGAAAGAGATACAAAGAAGAGCAGGCACGGTATGATGAATTGCTCAACAGGGTAGTTATAACCTACACTCCATTAAATCCGGATAAGGAAGAGGTGAAAAAACAGGAACTTCTGATTATTCCCAACGAAGCGGCCGGTGACAAAGTAAGCAATGTCATCATACTGAGAGAGATAAGTAACAAGGATAGTTTGTTGCAAAAGAAAATGCTCTGGCAAATGGATAAAAGCTTCCAGGTGGTAACTACCCGGCAAAAGCCCGGACAAGCTGAGGAAGTAACAATATTGAAAGTAAGCTGGAATGAGCCGAAAGAAGAATGACACATCAGGAATTTCAACATATCGCTCCTTCAATTCCAAAAGATCCGGGCATTTACAAATACTATGATGCAGCAGGAGAGTTATTATATGTGGGTAAGGCTAAACACCTGAAAAAAAGAGTAAGCTCCTATTTCAATAAAACGTTGGCAACCTACAAAACGCATGAATTAGTAAAACGTATCGCAAGGATCGAATTCACAATTGTAAACTCTGAACAGGATGCCTTTCTGCTGGAGAATAGCCTGATCAAGGAATTTCAGCCCCGTTTCAATATTAACCTGAAAGATGACAAGACTTATCCCTTCCTGGTGATAAAGAATGAACCCTTTCCAAGGGTTTATTTTACAAGAAAAAAAATCAATGACGGATCTGAATACCTGGGACCTTACACTTCTGTAAAAAAAGTAAGGGAGTTATTGGAATTCATTAAACAGACAATACAACTACGTACCTGCTCCCTAAATCTGTCTGATAATAATATTAATAACAGCAAATTCAAAGTATGCCTTGAATACCATCTTCGAAATTGCAAAGGTCCCTGTGAGGGTTTACAAACTGCAGCAGACTACCAGGAAGGTATTGCCCAGTTAAAAAATATTCTAAGAGGCAATTTGAGCCCGGTCATCCGGCACTATAAAAACGAGATGAAGGCTTTGGCTGAAAGTCTTGCATTTGAAAAAGCAGCCCTGGTAAAAAAGAAAATCGAATTCCTGGAAACCTATCAGTCCCGTTCTGTGGTGGCCAATGCCCGAACAGGGCATGTAGATGTTTTCACAATCCAAAAAGAAAAAGATACTGCGTATTTCAATTACCTGATGGTACGCAATGGCAGTATCATACAAACACACACCGGAAAAGCCGAAACACACCTGGATGAATTACCCGAAGAGATATTGCTTTACACCATTGCACAAATCAGGACAACGTTCAACAGTGATGCGACAGAAATTGTAGTTCCCTTTCCGGTAGATTACCCACAAGAAAATATTGTAACAACGGTACCGAAAGGGGGTGACCGCAAAAAACTACTGGATCTTTCTTACAAAAATGTGGCCCACTTTATTGAGGAGCTAAAAAGCAAAGAAAGGCTTCAATTAAATAGTAAATCGAAGGATAAACTAAACCTGCTTGAACAACTGCAGGCCGATCTCCAGTTACAGGACTTTCCGGAACAGATCGAATGTTTTGATAATTCAAACTTCCAGGGTAGCTACCCCGTATCTGCCATGGTTTGTTTCAAATATGGTGAACCAAGCAAGAGAGACTATCGCCACTTCAATGTAAAAACGGTAGAAGGAATTAATGATTTCGCCTCTATGAAAGAAGCGGTTTTCAGAAGATATAAAAGATTGAAAGAAGAAAACCAGCCATTCCCGCAATTAGTTATCATAGATGGAGGTAAGGGGCAGTTGAGTGCTGCATTAGAAGCAGCTAGTGAATTAGAGCTAACGGGTTCTATCACTTTTATTGGTCTTGCAAAAAATGAAGAAGAGATTTTTTTTGCTGGTGATTCCGAATCTCTCAAACTACCCTATAGCAGCAGCAGCCTCAAATTTATACGTCGTATACGGGATGAAGTACACAGGTTTGGCATTACTTTTCACCGCCAGAAAAGAAGTAAAGGCACTTTTAAAAATGAACTGGAAGACATCAAGGGTATTGGCAAAGCCACGGCCGAATTATTGCTGAAAGAATTCAAATCTGTGAAAAAAATTAAAGAAGCCGATGCAGAGAAATTAGAAAAATTAGTAGGAAAAGCAAAAGCAGCCATTATTACCCGGCACTTTATCAATCAAATAAATACATGACAGGTCGAAAAGCTAAGCCGTCTTGATTCAGGAGGGCAAAAAAATGGGGCCAGAATAGAAATTCAGCCCCGTTTTTAAAATCCAATATCCTATGAAAAACCGAAACGAAAATACAACAATTCTTCAATTTTCCTATAGGACTTTTACGATTTTTGAAAGTTTTTTTATCCCTTCATTTTGAAAGTATTATAAACCAAAAAGGCTCCCGCAAAGGAGCCCTTTTTATAAGCAGTTGAAAATAATTTCTCAGGATTAATAAGACCAGAGATCTTGCTCAAAATTGAAGATCTTTTCTTTAATATTATCCCCTTCCAGCAAGGCAAGGATAGGGTCTTTGATATATTGCCTGATATTTTTATTGGCAGCATTATCCATTGTTGATTTCAGGATATAACTGCTGAACATACGGCTTTCAAAAAGTTCTTCCCATGTCATCCGGCTTTGACCCATGTTTTTGGGATTATATACCTCGTATTTAGCCAAAGTTGCTCTCAAGTCAGGGTAATAGATCCAGAACATAACAGTCTGACCTCTTTCCTTTCCGTTTTCAGCAAAAACTGTCTGAACAGGGGCTATACCTAAAATACGGCAAAACATACGGCTCGACTCACGGTCAAACACCCATTCTTCTTTTATTCTGAGTTTTACCACACTATTCGGATCAAATGTTTTCAAGGTAACGACCCTTGCCACAATCTTACTGGGGTCATTTATATCTACACGATCAGCAGTATCATATCCACCGGCAACTTTTTGATTCAACTCGTCCATGGAAAGAGGAGTGGTGAACCTGTCATCAGTCCATGCGGTCACATCACCCTTTTTAACTGCCTTCAGCAGAATGTCGAGGAAAACCTGGCTACCGTTATCATCCTGAGCCTGGTAACGAAATGTCTGGTTCATTTTTTCCCTCAGATCAAGCTCTCTCCATACTTTCTCTGCAAAAAGGGCATCATCCCAACGGAGATGCTCATATGGCAGGGGTGTACGGGCTGTTAAACTTCCCTTATCGAATGCATTATCATTTCGTAAGGAAGGCTTAGGAACACCGGTTCCCGCACCAGCTGTATCATAGGTGATGGGAACACTTACTGCAGGGTTATAAGTTGGCGGAGCAGTATTATTGTTGTTCTGCTGCTCATTACCCTGAGGTTGAGTGGTTGGATTGTTAGTTCTCCTTCTCGGCTGACGCTGTGCATCAGCATCAGCATACAATCCTGCTACCAGCACCAGGCACACAACTACTTTAATAAGATTGTTTTTCATGTATTATCTCATTTACTTGATATAATAAACCAAAGACGGCACTTTCTTATTTTGACCATCTTCCCCCAGCACACGGATATTGTCTATGTAGACAGTTTTACCAGCTTTAACTTGATCCCTGATAATCTGCTGTGCCTTAGGGCTGAAAGCATTACCTGTACATACAGCTTCCACAATATCGCCATCATCACTGTCAGTACTGATAGTAAACTGTGTTACAGTGTATTTCAAATCAAACGGAAAGTCTTTAATCCAGGCAGCAACACCACCCTGTGCCCTGAAAGTACCAGCGGGTATGTTTTCACCGCTAGGGAAACCACCAACTGTTGCAACAGCACCCGGTATTTGACGTACCCTAAACTGTGCTACACCCATCACCTTACCATCAACCGTTACGGTAATCTTGCAATCATCACTTTGCTGGGTAACTCTTGCCGTATATTTTCCATTGCCAACCCTGCTCAGTGAACCACCGCCACCGGAAATAGTCGCCTGCACTTTATCATCACCTCCGCCACTGGCAGAAATGGTGACCGGGTTATCAACTCCTATGTAAAGAACATTCATTTTGTCCAGCGCTATAGATGCGTTAGCCGAGCCTACAGTATATTCTACATTTACCTCTTTTACTTCTTCTTTACCGGTAGTCTGGTTAAAATAGGTAATCTTAACCGGTACAGTCCTGCTTCCCATACCACCTGCCTGTGTTTTGTACAGGGCAAATCCTTCCTCTCCAATAGGCACTACAGTACCACCAATGCTGATAGTAGGCTTCGCTGCTTTACTAAACGCTCCAACACCGGCTTTTATTTCAAGCTCTTGTCCGGGCATCAGGTAATTGGAGTTTTGGCCAACAATAGCAGCATAAGAATCAAATACCACTTCAACGCTTCCTACTTTATTATGGCAAAAGGCAACTACTTTATTTTCAGCAGTTTTTACGTCGTTTTGGAATTTGCTAAGGATCGTAAGACCAGCGACGGTTGGCACCATATTAAAATACGCAACATCCCAAGCCTTTGTTTTGCCATCACGACCCGGAGGATTCGATAAATCAATCTGAAGTGATTTTTCGAATTCTGTTTTAATGTCCGGGTGAATGCCAAGAACATCGGTTTTGTATTTCGTAAGCATATCAAACAACTTCTTGCCCTCTCCTTCCTTCACCATTAACTTGGTTACAATATCCAGGTTATCTTCCTTGAATTCCTTATTGGGATCTGAAGCGCTGCCACCTGCGGCAGTCAAAATTTTGCCTTTGAGACTGGCAATAAAATCGTAGACTTTCTTTGAAAACATCACTACACTATCAGCCTTGGGTAACCAGATATTGGCCCTTTCGGCTGTCTCCGGTTTCGTCGTCTTTTCTTTCAACGAAGCCATGATAGTATTGGTTGACTTATCAACAGTAGTATTGGTATTTTCCAAACTGCGGTTAACAGTTTTAAAGGCATTGAGGATCTCAGATGATACGTTGAGTGCTAACAGGGCTGTCAGCACCAGGTACATAATATTGATCATCTTCTGCCGGGGCTCTTTAGGTAAAGCCATGACTATTTAGGTTTAAATTGGATTATGAATGATGACTCTTTTAAATCTTCTTTAGTTACAGCTCCTTAGTTGCGGCCTTGCATGGCAGTAAGCATGTTGCCATAGATATTGTTCAGACGACCCAGGTTTGTAGCCAGGTTTCCGATTTGCTCCTGAACCCTCTTAGCATCCTCAGCACTGTTAAGCATAGCAGAAGATGTTTCAGAAAGTTTGCCGTAGAAAGCATTCAGCGCTTTAAGGTGGTTATTACTTTCCTGCAATTCGAGTTCGTAAATAGTATTTAAAGAAGAAAGATTTTTAGTAAGTACCTGAATCTGCTCATGAAAAACTTTAGCGCCTTCAGTAGCGGTATTAAAGGCTCCCACAGATGAAGCAGCTGTAGTATAGGCATCTTTTACTTTCTCCAACTGACCAGTTACCTCTTTGGTCTTGGCAGTAAATTCAGTGGTAGCAGCTATTGTATCGCCAATGTTATTCATACCTGAAACAGTATTATTCAACTGCTTGAAGCCATCACCCAGGCGTCTCATGGTGTCCGGAGTAATGTCTGCTTCGGTCAGCATTTTATCCATAGCACCGAAAGCCGCCCTGGATTTGGCGCCGGCAACAGAAAACTGCTCCTCGTCATGCGAGGCATCTTTGATAGGAGGATATATAGCATATAATACACCGTACAATGTAAAGATGATAGCTTCTGTGGTCAAACCGATCCACAGCCAGGTGTCTGCATCTGCTGCGTGAGTGATCTTTCTGAGGGCACCCCAGATTACTAATGCTGCGCCGAAAGAAACGCCAACATCTACCCATTTTGCTACTTTAGATGGAATTGCTGCTGCCATAAATTGGATTTTTTAAAGTGGTTTTAAGTTGAAAGTTTGAAGTGACAAAGAAGAGAGGACAGATATGTAAACTGCCCTCTCCAAATTTTTATTGTTATTAACTGGACAAATTATTTTTTGCGACCTTTTGCAGGAGCTGCCGGTAAGTCAATTACACAACGGAATCCGACATAAGATTTGGTTGTATCCTGGTACTCGTAAGTGCTGGTGCCTGTCTGAAGGTAATAACCAACATCTTTCCAGCTGCCACCGCGGATGATCTTACGCTTCATCAGGGGAGGATCATCATCCTTGGCATTCCAGCGAACATCAGGGTTCATATCATGCTGGAAGTTATTACGACCTTCATAATAAATAGAAGACGTCCACTCTGCTACATTACCTGACATGCAATACAGGCCATAATCATTGGGCCAGTAGGCATCGGCACGAACAGTATAGAATCCACCATCTTCAGGATAATTACCACGGCCGGGCTTAAAGTTGGCCATCAAACATCCTTTCTTATTACGCAGGTAATAATTACCCCAGGGGAACATAGACTGCGAACGTCCGCCGCGGGCTGCATACTCCCATTGTGCCTCAGTTGGCAGACGGAAATCTGATTCCTGTGTTCTTTTCTTTGAATCAAGGTATGAATTCAGTAGATGTGTTCTCCACTCGCAAAAAGCAGTAGCCTGTTTCCAGCTAACACCCACAACCGGGTAATTACCAAATGCGGGGTGAGAGAAATAGCGTTTAGTCATTGGCTCATTGTACGAATAAGAGAAATCACGGATCCAGCACAATGTGTCAGGATAGATAGGTGTGTCTTTCTTTACAATGAACTTCGAGCGAGGCTTGCCAGCATTTTCCCTTTTGGCTGCCTCTTTCAGATCAAATACTTCTGAGTGATAAATAATTTTAGACGGGTCAATTTCTTTTTTACCAAAAATCCTGTCATCCGGCGGAAGGATAATATCAGTACTGCTGAGCTGCTCCATAACTTTCGGATCGCTCCACTTCATGGTTTGCATTTTCTTCCAGTCCACATACTCATTACCATCAGCGCCTGCTTTTACATAACCCATTTTACGGGCAACCACTGAGTCACGAACCCACTGGACAAACTGGCGATATTCATTGTTGGTAATTTCAGTAGCATCCATCCAGAAGCCGCTGATAGATACAGAACGGTTACGGGCACTAAAGGCATATGCAGGATCCTCATCACTGGGACCCATATGGAACGTTCCCTGGGGCACATACACCATTCCCGGAGGTTTGGGAAGGCTGTATTTGTTACCCGGGGCAACACCATGCACCTGGCCATCATTCGGCAGGCTTCCGCCTTTTCCTTTTCCATTCTTCTTTCCCAGGATACCGCAACTGGCCAGCAAAGTCATGCATGCGGCTGCGTACAGGGCGTAGTAAAGGTTTTTCATTTTCATACACTTAAGGGGTATTGGGCAAATATAATGTTTTGACCTGTTTTCTGACACAACGTTAAAATTTATTTTTTTCAATACAAAGCGTCTTTTACGGGGTAAATTTTCTAACGGTATCCGACCTTGATTTATTGTATTAACAAAAAAATTATTGCCGGTTTTTGTTCTTGTCTATCAGCAACATAAGCTCATTTACGGAAAATACGGGACGCTGGCAAGTGTAACTACGACAGAGATAGATAGAAGTTTTATCACCGGCAGGTTTTCCGGCCAATAATGGATAGGCTTTGTCAGCTAAAGAAGATGACATGATAACCCGCTGAGGAATATATGCTTGCAATACCTGGCTTCGCATTGGCCCCGCCTCTTCCCCGATAATTGCAATTTCATTAGTTCCGGTTACAAATTCCATTAATAGCCCGGCCCAGTTGCCAAAAGAAATAGGATAACGAACGATCGCATTTCCTAATGAAGCCGTCATATCTGCACTTTGTTGCCGCCATTTCGGTTTATCAAAAAGAATAGAAAGCTGCCAGAGATTTTTAGCCATCACAGAATTACCGGAAGGAACCGCACCGTCGTAAACCTCTTTTTTTCTGACGATAACATCCTTTTGCCCTGCTTTTGTAAAATAGAAAAACCCTGTCTCGGCTTCGCTGAAATGCTCAATAACATACCCAGTCACCGAGATAGATCTGTCTACCCAGCTAGTATCCCCGGTTACTTCCTGCAAATGCACTAATGCCTCAATCAGAAATGCATAATCATCCAGGAATGCCGGATACCGGGCTATATCGTTTTTCCAGGTATGATGAAATTCATTTGTACCATTAACAGCAAAATGTTGAAGCAAAAAATTCATGTTTTTTATGGCCAGTTGGCGGTACTGCATCTCGCCGGTAGCGGCGTAGGCTTTGCTGCAGGCAGTATTCATCAAAGCATTCCATCCGAGTATAATCTTGTCATCGAGTAACGGCCTGATTCTTTTATTACGGGCAGCCATCAACTTCTCTTTACCCTTTTGCAAAATATTCTTAAGCTGTACTTCAGATATACCCTGTTCCTGTGCAACAGCGGTAATAGGTTTCCTCACCCACAGGATATTAGTATGCTCCCAGTTGCCGTCATCTGTTACATCATAATAAGCACAAAATATGGCCGCATCAACACCGAGCAATTGTTCAATTTCGTTTTTTGACCAGGTATAGAACTTCCCTTCCACACCTTCGCTGTCGGCATCAAGGGCTGAATAAAAACCACCTGACGGATGAAGCATTTCCCGCTGCAAAAATTCCATTGTTTCTTCTATCACTTCCTTGTAAAACTGCTTTCCTGTCAGTTGAAATGCTTCACTCAAAACTGATACCAGCAGGGCATTATCATACAACATCTTTTCAAAATGCGGGGCCAGCCACTCTGTATCGGTGGAATAACGGGCAAAGCCTCCCCCTATCTGGTCGTAGATACCACCCTCAATCATTTTATCAAGACTGAGTAATGCCTGGTTCAAAGCCTCTTCATTACCGGTATGATAATGATACCGCAGCAAAAACTGTATAGAAAATGTCTGTGGAAATTTGGGAGCCTTACCAAAGCCTCCCCACTGCCTGTCGGCACTTTTCATAATGTTTTGAAAGATGGTATGGATATTTTCCAATGAGAATAATTCTTCCTCATTTACCTTCTTTAAACCAAAAGCGTTGGATTGAGTTAAATGTTCGGTTAGGTTTTCTGCCTGTGCATCTATTTCATGTCTCCTCTCACGGAAAGCCTGTATCACTCCATACAAAGTTTCCTGCCAGGAAGGCCGGTTAAAAGCTCGTTGGGGTGGAAAATAAGTTCCTCCATAAAATGGTTTGGCATCTGGGGTCAGAAAAACATTTAAGGGCCAGCCTCCGCTACCCGTCATGGCCTGTACCGCATCCATGTAAATATGATCCAGGTCCGGACGTTCTTCCCTGTCTATTTTGATATTAATGAAATGTTCATTCATGATAGCAGCAGTAGCTTCATCTTCAAAACTCTCCCTTTCCATCACATGGCACCAGTGACAGGCTGCATAACCAATGCTCACCAGTATCGGTTTATTCTCCTCTTTGGCTTTTTGCAAAGCCTCATCATCCCATGGATACCAGTTCACCGGGTTATGAGCATGTTGCAGCAGGTAAGGACTTGATTCGTTGACCAGTTGATTGGTATGTTTTGCCATAATAAAAAAGAAAGTAAATGTCGCAATAGTTAGTGGCAAAAAATAAAAAAGAGTACTGTCAAAGTACCCTTTTTTGTATCAATCCATTTGTAGAATTATTTCTTCCTGGTTACTGCCGACAGGAATTGTTCCAGGGCTGCTACCATGCTGGGAGCCTGTGGCTGAGGAGCTTTTATTTCCAGCTTCAGACCGGCATCCTCAATGGCTTTGGAGGTATTATTACCGAAAGCGCCAATCACAGTACCGTTTTGCTTGTATTTTGGAATATTATCAAATAAGCTTTTTACACCACTAGGGGTGAAAAAGCAGATAACATCATATTCATTCTTTTGAAGAATTTCCTTTACATCGCTGCTGACACTGCGGTACATAAAGGCGAGGATAAATTCACAGTTATTCGCTTTAAGCCAGTTGACTATCTCATTATCCTGCTGGTTTTCTGAACATACATACAGGAACTTTTCATTGGCCTTGTGCTTATTGATGACATCAAACATGCTTTTATTGGTGCCATCTGCCCCGTAAAACACTTTTCTTTTGCGGTATAGGATGAACTTTTGCAGGTAAAGGGCCACCGCTTCTGTGATACAGAAATACTTGGTATCCTGTGATATATTTACCTTCATTTCCTCACACATCCGGAAGAAATGATCAATAGCATTACGACTGGTAAAGATGATTCCGGTGAAGTTTTGTATTTCGATCTTTTGCTTGCGGAAATCACGGGCAGGTATGCCTTCCAGTTTAATAAACGGATAAAAATCCAGCTCCACATTATACTTCCGGCCCAATTCAAAGTACGGCGACTTTTCACTGTCGGGTCTCGGTTGGGTAATCAGGATTTTTTTGATCGCTTTGGCCTGCACATCGGCCTTATTAACCCCTGTTTTAGTCATTTTCGGTTCGGCTAAAGTTGGCTGCAAAGTTAAGTAGTTATACCGAAATACAATAGCAAGCCCTTGTAAACCAGTAAAAGAGGGGCAATTTCAAAGGCACAGAGATAAAGGAAAAAATGAAAAAGGTTGACCCTGACCTGATTACGGACAGCCCCGAACGACAAAATAAGGCGGTAAATTAACAGGCCGCCAAACAAGCACCACGACAAGGTAAGACCCACTGTGTACACATTCCCAACGGCGAAAGCCAAAACAACCAAAAACGGAAGCAACAGTATACCAATCATCTTGTTGATGATAAAAACAATGAAAACATAAGAATCAGCCGCCTCACTCATATTGAACAGCCAGCCAGAAACTTTTAGCCCGATAAACTTGACAAAATAGGCAACAGACAGGCCGATGGATGCATAAAAAAACATGAGCCAGAAATCTTCCACAGGGCTGACGGAAAAATGCTGCAATAAAAAACTGGTGTACAAACCGGCGCTGATCACAAAGAAACCATTCAGCATCAGGGAAGGCAATGGCGTTTGCATCAGTTGTTCCCTGATCTGTCTTTGCTTTAGAGTGGTACGGAAGAACAAACGGAACAAGTCACTGAAGTATTTTGGAAATAGCTGTCGCAGCACGGCAAATACTATTAGCAGGAACACTAACAAGTAAAATAAGAGTTCTTTGCCTTCAACTACCCTTTGTTCTGATACAGGAGGTGTAGCAGCCTTTGTTTTAAAATCAAAATAAGGATGTTGCTCAAGTATCAGTTTACTAAGCTTTGCCGGATTATTGACTATGTCGGAACTAATAACCCATGCAGAATCATTGTTGGGCTTGCGGGAAACAGAATCCTCCATAGGAATTGATAAAGCAATAGTATCCGGGGTGGCAGTGCTGTCAATTTGCAGTAATGAATCCGGAGGGGCTGGCAACGAGGTATCCGGTGGCAATTGAGCAACTGCTGTAAAAGATAAAAAGCAACAAAGCAAAATGATGAACCGGCTCAATCAGTGAAGTTGTGGCGCAAAAATATTGAAGTAAGCAACTAATCAGTTGTTCTTTTAGAAATAGTTCACAAATCCGAAATGAATTTTCGATTGCCGCAGGTTGAATTCTGTATCATTTCGTTTACCAATTGCCCATGCCAGGTTAAATATGCCGGCCTTAGTTTCAAATGCCAAGCCCAGGCCGGTGCCGAAATAAGTATAATCCAGTTGCTGTCCCCTGCTGGCATCCCGGCCCCAGCCGCCATCTGCCAGTACAAAGAAGAAAGAATTTTGTCCAACTAAATACCGGTATTCAACCGTGGCCACTGCAAACTGTGACAGGTATTGGCTTTCTTCATCAAAACCACGCAACATTTTATATCCGCCGATCTGGAACAATTCATTGCGGAAAATATTTCCGCTCTGAAAAAAGCCCCCGTTCAAAGCCGTTTTAATTGTGCTGCGCTGGTTGCCCAATGGAAAATATTTAGCCGCTGCTAACCGAAGGCGAAACTGGTAGGTTTTCAGTTTTACTGTATCATACAAACGGTCAAAATCAAAACTGGGGTCGCCGGGATCTTTAAGATCCAGTATTTCATTGTTCTTTTTGATCTTTTTGGTACCCACAGAAGTAATCACCCTGATATCATTACCTTTTCTCGGGTTGAAACGGTAATCAGTATTATTGAACTCATAATCTACACCGGCCGCCATAGAACTTACATCGGCTGCTGCGGGCAATCGCCTGGTTTGTATCACCTGCGGTCCATTTACTCCGCCCTGGTTTACAATAGTGGAAAACCGCTGAAAGAAAACTTTGCCTGCCTGGTTAGTACTCAACACATACTGTGCACCGATCTGGAAGTTTACATTCACAAAAGAACTGTCTTTACGAAACATATCAAAAGCAAAATCAAGTCCGAAGGGAGAACGAAATAAGTATGGATGCTGGTACAAAAAATTCAACCGCTGTGATTCCACCTGCAAGGCCTGGAAATTCAATCCAATTGTTTCGCCGGAGCCTAATGCATTTTTCAGGTTCAGATTTCCTTCACCGGTTATGAGCATTTTTTTGGATGCGAGTTGGTCATTATTGGGCAAAAAGCCAACCAGTATGTTGATCTGGCTGCTCTTCTTTTGTTTCAAATACATATTTAACACCGAACCGGTACCCAGCATGGTGAGGTCAGCGGGTTTTTCTTCTTCCACATAAGTGAGTTCCCGGATCTTTTTGTTAATGCGTAGTAATTTCTCCTTGCTGTATATGCTTCCGTTAGGAATATTCAAATAGCGTTGCAGGTAATTATTGGCAATCTTTGCACTGCCATACACCCGGATACTATCGATCTTATATAAAGGACCTTTGTTCACTTTAAGCAATGCCGTCACTTTATCTTCATCCAGATGAAAACTGTCTAAAAATACTTTGGCAAAAGGATAGCCTGTATTTTCAAGTTGGCTCAGGAACCGCTCCTGCCAGGTTTGTACCTGCGAAAAATCCATCGGCTTATTATCAAACATTTTGGGTCGCCAGCCCACCGCATCTAACAGCTTTTCTTCAACGCCGCTGGCTGTTAACGCTGCCCAGCGATAAAGATTGCCGGTATATAACTGTATAAAACTTGTATCGCCTTTTGTTTGCAAGCTGTCTATCGAGGCCGTTACATACCCTTTGGCCTGAAGTAATGCAACAAGGCTATAAACATATTCTGTACTGTTCATTGAAGAAGGGAAACTGTTGGCCAATCCTAATTTTGGTATAGTAGCAGCCGATAAACTATCTGCTCCCTTGAATACCAGTTTATATTTGTTCTGCCCAAAAAGGGAATGGGTCGCCAGAAGCAGGATGAACACCGATATTTGCAGTCTTGTTTTCAGCATCTGGCTTTTCGCCCGGATATTTTATAAGTCACTAAATTATTCAATTAATAACAAACTAATTTGGCGGGCATTTATATCCATATCCCCTTTTGCCGCAAAAAATGCCATTACTGTAATTTTCATTTCACTACATCGCTCTATTACAAAGATGACCTGGTGAAAGCTATAGCAAATGAAATAAGCCAGCAAAAAGATTACCTGCAAAATGAAAGGGTTGAAACAATTTATTTTGGCGGCGGCACGCCTTCTTTATTAAATATTGAAGATGTAGTATTGATTTTAGACCAGGTCAGACGTTATTTCCAGGTTACAGACAACCCTGAAATAACACTGGAAACAAACCCCGATGATATTACAGAAGAAAAACTAATTGCCTGGAAAGAAGCCGGCATCAACCGCCTGAGTATCGGCATACAAAGTTTTTTTGAAGAAGACCTTCAATGGATGAACAGGGCACACAATGCGCAACAGGCAAAAGAGAGTTTAAGTCAGGCAAAAAAGCATTTTGACAACATCACTATTGACCTGATTTACGGCACACCGGGATTAACCAATGAAAAATGGAAACAAAATGTGGAAACTGCCATTGAGTTAAAAATACCGCACCTCTCCTGCTATGCATTAACAGTAGAACCAAAAACGCCACTGGATAAACTGATACGGCAAAAAAAGAAAGAAGATGTGAACCCGGATAAACAATCAGAGCAATTTCTCCTGCTGATGGATTGGATGGAAAAAGCCGGGTATGAACATTACGAGATTTCTAATTTTTCTCTGCCCGGCTGGCGAAGCAGGCATAACTCTTCTTACTGGAGCGGCAAACACTATTTAGGTATTGGTCCTTCTGCACATTCCTTTAACGGAACAACCAGGCAATGGAATATTGCCAATAACAATATATACATCGAATCTGTCCGGTTAGGAAAAGTTCCGTTTGAAAAAGAACAGCTGACCTCAACGCAGCAACTGAATGAGTATATCATGACAGCGATACGTACGGCGGAAGGCATTGATTTAGTAAGGCTGAGAAAGAAAGAAGCAGACAGTATACTTCAAAAAAGTAAACGATACCTTGAGTCAGCCTTAATAGAGCAGAGAAACAATCACCTTATCTTAACCCGGGAAGGGAAATTACTGGCTGATGGTATTGCGGCAGCTTTATTCTTCTAAAATATTTTTTAAGCCGGATAGTATTTGCCACTGAAAAAACAGAAGTATTGAAAATCTCTGTGTTTCAGTGCTTCTGTGGTAAAAGAAATAATAAAATAGGCTTATTTAACCTTTTTTGATCCACGCCACAATAATGTTCAGCACACAGCCAATAGCCACCAGGGAGGTAATGATGAAATTAAACCACTTCATCGGATATGGTTTGGTGGCACCTTCCTTTCTGCTCTCTTGCCATAAATTAAATGTCTGCACATTTAAAACAATCATTATCACTGCAGCAATTAAAAATACAACCTGGAAAAACTGAACCATCGGATACCTTTTAGGAGCTATGAAGATAAAATTTTACTCCTTTAACCAAAGCATGAGCTGAAAATATTATCGCTTTACAGAACGCTGGCGGCTATAGAGGTACACTTGCCTGATAACGAGACAAGCTACCATTATCAAAATAGCCGAAGGCGCAAATCCATGGTACGAGAGTGGCATAGGGTCTTTTTACCCTTCAGACAAGCACCTGCTCTATGCGTTTAAACCCTTCAGACGGTTTAACATTTTCCCAGAGAATCTGGTAGATAGTTTCAGCAATAGGAATCGATGCTTTCACCTCTTGATTGATATTATAAATACAACGGGCGGCATTGTGACCTTCTGCTACCATGTTCATTTCCAACTGTGCTGATTGAACAGAGTATCCTTTGCCGATCATATTACCAAAAGTACGGTTGCGGCTATAAAGGGAATAACAGGTCACCAGCAAATCACCCAAATAAACCGAAGCAGCATAGTTTGGGGTTTTACGATGAGTCACCGGGTCTTCACCTTCATGTTCACCAACGGTTATATGCTCAGCACCAAATTGCTTTAAAAACCCTGCCATTTCATCGGCTGCATTGGCAATATAAACACTAAGAAAATTATCACCGTAATCCAGGCCATGTGCAATACCAGCACCCAGTGCATAGATGTTTTTTAGCACAGCAGCATACTGCACTCCTAAAATGTCATGATTAACAATTGTATTGATATAGGAGGTAGTAAAATGTACAGCCAGTTCTGAAGCTGTATCGGTATCAACGCCTGAAAAAGTAAGGTAGGACAATTTCTCAGCCGCCACTTCTTCAGCATGGCAGGGCCCCAGTACAGCAAAATAATTTTCCAGCGGCACAGCAAATTTTTCCTGCAGGTAATAATTCAAAAGGATATTACGGTCAGGCAAGAGTCCTTTAATAGCAGAAATCACCTTTTTTCCTGCCCAGTCCTCGGGTGATAATTCTTTCAATGCATCTTCTGCATAAGCAGAAGGAACCGCCACAACTATTACATTGGACTGGCTCACTACTTCTTTTACAGAAGCAGACATATTCAGCAAGGAAATATCAAACCCTGCTGTACGCAGGTAATGGGGATTGTGATGATGCCTTTTAAAATACTCTATTGATTCGGTATTCCGTATCCACCAATTGATGGGGTGCCGGTTATCAGTTAGAATCTTTGCCAGCGCTGTAGCCCAGCTGCCGTTGCCTATAATACCAAATGCAGAACCACTACTCATTGGATTAATCAGGATTAGTGGGATAAAGGTAACAGTTATCTGATTTCGGACTGGCGGTCAAATGCTTTGAAATTATCGGAAGCCGCTACCTGTTTCTTTCAATTTATAACAACCGAAGTTCTCTATTTCTCAAACAATTTTTCCTTCTCCACTACTTTCACTTTGGCTCCGTCTTTTAATGTCTTGCTGATGGCATTATAGGGGGCTGATACTACTTCGTCTCCTGCATTTAGCCCACTCAGTATTTCAATATAATTGATATCCTGTATACCTGTTTTCACTACAGCCTTCTTTACCGTTCCGTCTTTCTGTAACACATAAACCACTTCTTCCAGTTCATCTCCACCGCCGGCCTCTACCATCACATCCGCATCGGCCCCTTGCTTGTCTTTTTCTTCTTTCTGTTTATCGGCCATATTCTTATCGCTGCCCTTTACCCTTGCACCCACAGCCCCGATGGGAACAGCCAGTACATTATCCACTCTTTTGGTTTTAATATCAGCGCTGGCATTCATACCCGGACGAAAGGGAAATGTCTTGCCCGCCAGGTCCTGGTAAGAAGATTTATCCAGACGGATTCTTACTTCGTAATTGGTAACATCATTGGAAGTAAGCGAAGCAGCCGATGTTTTGGTACTGCTGGCAATCTTAGTCACCACCCCTTTAAATTTCCTGTTGTTGTAGGCATCCACTTCCACATCAGCAGAGTCACCAATATTAATTTTTACAATATCATTTTCTCCAACATCCACCCTTACCTCCAGCACTGCCATATCCGCAACAGTCATCATCTCTGTACCGATATTAAAACTGTTACCGGCCACCCTTTCTCCTTTTTTGATCTTGAGTGAAGAAATAACACCATCCATCGGAGCCGTGAGCACAGTCCGGCCCAAGTCTTTGTTAGCCCGGCTCAGGCCCACCTGTGTGCTTTGTACCCCTGCTTTCAGGCTTTTGATATTTTGTTGTGCAGCTGTGTAATTGGCTTTGGCTGAACGAAGTGTTGTTTCGTATTGCTCCAGTTCTGCTTTGGAAATCACCTTATCGTCATACAATTTCTTATACCTGTCAAAGGTTTGTTGAGCCAGCTCCATATTAGCCCTTAATGATTCCAGGGCAGCCTGACTGTTATCTACGGTGGCGCTGGATTGATTAACCCTTGATGCAGCCTCGTCTCTCTGCAGCGAATAAATATCTGCATAGATACGGGCCAGTATCTGGCCTTTTTTTACACTATCTCCTTCTTCCACATTCAGCTCGGTCACTTCCCCGGAAATATCGGGGCTGATCTTTACTTCCACTTCCGGGTATATCTTGCCGCTGGCATTCACCGTTTCAATAATCGTTCTCTTCGCCGCCTTTTCTGTAGCTACTTTCTCCGTACTGCTGCCACTACCTTTTATCGCTTTCGCAATAACAAAAACAGCTGCAAGACCCCCTGCCACAATCAACGTCCATTTTAATTTCTTATTCATGATCTCAAATAATTTAAAGTTTTAGACCCTGGCCCCTGTAAAATTCAAGCAGTTTCATTTTGAACACATAGTCGAACTGCGAGTACAAGGCCTGAATCTTTGCCCGCAGCACATTATTCTGGCTGTTCACCAGGTCATAAGTCGATAACAAATTCAGTGCATAACGCTTATTTGCAAATTCATAAGCCTTTTCGGCAGTTTGCACCGCTTTCTTATCTGCATTAAATTTCTGTATAGCAGCAGTTGCATCTGTATAGGCTTTATATATATCCTGCTTCAGTTGCATATCCCCTTGCTCTTTTTGCAACTGCCATTGCTGTACGGTCAGCTTTGAACGATCCCAGGCGGTGCGGGCAGAGCGGCCATTAAATATGGGTACATTCAAACCGATACCGATGCTTTGTGTAAAGTTGTTGTTAAGCTGTTTTCCAATCGGAATGTGAATTCTCCCTGTCTGTACCAACGTTGGGGCAAGCACATTAAAATCAGTTCCGTTTACATTTACAATAGCTCCGGTTGGTTTAAAAGGGCCGGTAATATATTCTGGTATTTCTACATTTACATAATTAGTGCCTAATCCGATAAAAGCTGAGAAGGTCGGGTACATCATACCCTTTGCAGCTGCAACAGATTTTTGTGCCGACTGTATTCGCAATAAATTTACTTTTTGCTGAGGCAGTGTACTGTTAGCCAGTGCATATACAGCATCGGGTTGAAGATCAGCTAGTGTTTCAACTGGTATTCGGTCAACCGGCGGTGTTTGAATATCAAATGCAGTGCCTGCATCTAAATTCAGCAGCGCTTTCAACTGTAACAGGAACTGCTGCACCGTTGCTTCGGCTGTCACTAATGATGAACTGTCTCTTGCCAGTTGCGCTTCCAGTTCAGCTGAATTCAGTTCAGGCAGAACACCTGCTTCTACTCTTTTACGGGTAGTTTCTAACTGGGTAGCTGTTTGCGCCACCTGCACTTTTGCAATATTAACCTGTTCCTTTGCCAGCAAAGTTTGTAAATAGGCCACCGCCACATTCAGGGCTACATCATCTTTGGCTTTTTGTGTTTGCTCTTTATCTGCCTCCCAGCTTAACCGGCTGGCCTCCCTGGTATTTCTTTTAGAGAACCAGTTGAAGATGGTTACACCTGACTGTAATTGCATCCCCAGGTTAAAAAAGTTATTGTCTACCAGTACCCCCGTTGTCGGGTTTTCAGAGCGGCCCAGGCGGTAAGCTGAGTTGCCATTGAAATTTAGGGTGGGTAATTGCCCGGCCTTGTTTTGCTGGTAAGTAAGTTCTGCAAAGCGGGATTGCAAATCTGTTTGCCTGACAGAAATATTGTTTTGAATGGCATGATCAACGCACCTTCTTATATCCCATTTTTCCTGGCCGGATGAAATAATAAATTGCATCAGCATGGCGGCCAGCGTAAAGATCCTTTTCATAGGCTGCAAAAATAGTATGAATACAAGGGCCGCTTTATGATTTTTTACAGAAGGTAGTTAAAAACTATTGAGGGCTTTCTCCAGGTCAGCAATAAGGTACTGCGGGTCTTCCAATCCCACATACATTCGGATATACCGGTGTTCTTTGTTGGAAGGGTCAAAATCGGCTACCGGGATACCGGCACATTTGGGTATCACCAGGCTTTCGTGTCCGCCCCAGCTTACAGCCATCATAATATGTTTCAGTGATTCGCAAAAATGTACAATACTATCCCTTTTGCCTGTTTTAAGGGTAAAAGTGAAAAGACCACAAGCACCATTCATTTGCTCTTTGGCCAGAGCGAACTGCGGAAAGCTTTCATCAAACGGGAAAATGAGGGATTCCACCTTTGGGTGCTGCTTCATGAATGAAACCACTGTTGCAGTAGATTTTGTTATTCGTTCAATTCTTGCCGGAAGGGTTCTAAGGCCACGGATCATCAGCCAGGCGTTGAAAGGTTGTATACCGCTGCCAATATTCAGGTATTCACTGTCAAAAATCTTCTTCATCATAGCATGGCTGCCGCAAAGTACACCACCCAGTGTGTCGCTATGCCCGCCGATATATTTGGTAGCTGTTTGCATCGCCATATCTATCCCCATTTCTATGGGTTTTTGATACAAGGGAGTACAATAGCTATTATCAATTAATGTAGTAATGCCTTTTGTTTTTGCAAAAGTGGCCACTTCCCTGATCGGCTGAATGGCAAAATCCCAGCTGTTGGGCGATTCGAGATAAAAGAATGTGGTGTTATCCTTTGTGGCTTTTTCCCAGCTTTCAATAAAAGCGCCGTCAATATAAGTAACACTTACATTGAACCTAGGTAATATCACATCAAACATCCGCTGTACCCATGTATAAGGCCTGGCAACAGAAACAATATGATCGCCGGATTTAATATTCGCAAAAATACCAGCGAAGATGGCCGCAGCACCGTTGTTAAAAACCAGGCAATCTTCTGCCCCGTCTAATGCCGCCAGCTTTTTCCTGAGTATATCAACTGTAGGGTTTAATCCGCGGCTGTAGAGATAGCCGCCCATCTCATCTTCAAATGCTTTGGAAAGGTCGGTAACCTTACTAAAAACAAAATTGCTTGTCTGAATAATGGGGGGAGCTACGGCATTAAAATAATGTTCCCGGTCCTCGCCCAGTTCATTGATAATTTGTGAAATATCCATATCAGGATTTTTGTTGATGACCCGGCTTTATCGCCTTGACTATGAAATACAGCAGTATAAACCCTGCCAGTACACTGATGCCGGTTAAAGCCAGTTTCGGCTCTTTCACAGCTATCATGGCGCCTACAAAAGTATAGGCGATAATGAAGAGTACCGGTAAAACAGGATATAGCCGCATGGAATAAATACCTGTTCCGTCGAGGTGACGGGTTCTTTTACGAAGTATAAATATTGTTGCAGCTGATGTAGCCATACCAATAGAATCAAGAAAGATGGTGAAGCTGAGAATCTTTTCAAACTTGTCTGCAAAGAATAAAACAACCACACATACAGCAGCAAAAACAGTCAGACTCACCGTTAAAACATCCTTTTTTTCATCCTTCTTCTGAAATACTGATGGCAGGATTCCGTCTGTACTCATCGCATACATCACCCTTGGGTTGCTGAGCAACAACACATTTACATAAGCAAGTACCGCAAGAAATAATAATAAAGATGACCCGTATTTACCCGCAGGGCCAAACATTTTTTCTGCCACAACGGAAGCAATCCCTGATGTATTCTTAAGTTCGTTAAAACCGATCACTTTCACATACGCATAGCTGACGAGCAGGTACAACCCTATGATGATGATAATGCCGGTGAAAATTCCTTTGGGAATATTCTTTTGCGGGTTTTCCACTTCTTCCCCAAAATTTATGGTCTGCTGGTATCCGCCGTAAGTAAATGAAGTGGCTTTCAATGCCACACCAAAAGAAAGCAGCAACGCAGCAGCAGATGTTTTTGATTCGTCAATAACAACAGGTGCAGAGCTATGGATGCCCGGAAAGAATAAGGAGGAGATAATTACAAGCAACATTCCGATCTTAATTACCATCAGCACATTCTGGGTTTGAGAACTCATACGAAGGCCCATCAGGTTCACACCATAAAAAAGAATAATAGCACCCATGGCAACGAATGGTTTCCACTGCTCAATATTTTCCGGTCCGAATAAAAGAGGAGTTATATACTCGCTGCCGATCAATGCTACACCCGACAGCGAAGCCGCATTAGAAATCAGGATGATTACATTGATACCAAATGCCAAAGAAGGATGGTATGCATAAGAAAACACTTTATAATAACCTCCTGTAACCGGGTAACGGCTCCCGATCTCTGCATAGGTCAATGCTCCGCAAATAGCAACTAGCCCTGCAACTATCCAGGCAGCAAAAAAAACAGTGGGTGTTGCTGCCGCCTCAGCCGCATCTTTTGATGTGCGAAAAATTCCAGTACCAATCACCAGGCCAATCACAATCATGGTTAAAGAAAATAACCCCAGCTTGTTCTTTGATGTCATGGCTTGAAGATACAAATAAAAGGTTCTAACTTTAGCCAGCTAAAATCCTGTTTCTGTGAAGAAGACCATCCTGTTCGTTGTACTTTCACTTCACCTGCAGTTCAGTCATGCACAGACTGAAATAACTGATACTACAAAAACATTGGACAGCATCGTTGTACAATCTTTTGAATTGAATAAACCTGCTCCCTTTTCTGCCATACCTATCAGCAGGCTGTCTGCTGGCATAGCTGATTTCTCCAATAAAGCTTCGCTGGTGAATGGCCTGAATACGGTGGCTGGTGTTCGAATGGAAGAACGATCACCGGGAAGCTACCGGATCAACATCAGGGGAAGTTCTCTTCGTTCACCATTTGGCGTCAGAAATATAAAAGTGTACTGGAATGGTATTCCTGTTACCGATCCGGGAGGTAATACCTACTTCAACCAGTTTGCCTGGAATAATTTTTCTTCCATTGAAATTACCAAAGGGCCATCGGGTAGTATGTATGGAGCCGGTACAGGCGGGTTGATACTTCTGAATAATTTCGAAGGCTATTGGCAACCAGGAGCAAGCCTGGAATATAATACCGGCAGCTATAACCTGCATAATATTTTTACGTCAGCAAAAGTTGGCAACAAAGACAACAGGAACTACATCAGCTATGCCCACACCCAGACGGACGGTTACCGGGTACAGACGAATATGCGCAGAGATAATTTTTCCTGGCAAACAAAATTGACTAAAGAAAAATACGAACTAACAGCATCAGTATTGTTTTCGGACATGTATTACCAGACCCCTGGTGCCTTAACTTTGACAGAATTCATTAATAATCCCAAAGCCGCCCGCCCTGCCGGTGGGGGTTTCCCCAGTGCGGTAAATGCAAAAGCAGCTATTTTTCAAAAGAATTTCCTCACAGGCATCAACAACAGTTTTATCATTTCGCCATCTGTAAAGAATAACACTGTTATTTACGGAAGCTATTCACAGGTTAAAAATTCAGCTATAAGGAATTATGAAAGAAGAACAGAACCGTCATTCGGAGGCCGCACTGTTTTTAGCTGGCGAAAAAATAACAATCAATCTGATTGGAATATAATAGCTGGAGCAGAATTCCAACAGGGTTACTTTAGTACACAGGTATCAAAGAATAAAAACGGCAACCCAGACACTTTACAAACAAACGATGATATCGCCACAAACAACCTCAGCCTTTTCACCCAGGGTAGCGTTGACTTTGGAAAAACCTGGTCTGTGATCGGGGGATTTAGTATTACAAAAACAAAACTGGAACTAACAAGGCTTAGCAGTTACCCGGTTATATCACAATCCCGCACTTACCGCAATGAACTGGCTCCAAGACTCTCTGTGATGAAGAAAATAAATGACAACATACACTGGCTGGCTTCCGTAGCCAAAGGTTTCTCTCCCCCAACTGTTGCAGAAGTGCTGCCTTCTACCGGGGTAATCAGTACTTACCTCGAAGCAGAAAGAGGCTGGAATTACGAAACAAACTTTCGTTTCTTTCTGCTGAAAAGCCGGTTAAAGCTGGAACTTACCGGGTTCTATTTTAAGCTTGACGAAGCATTAGTTCAAAGAAGAGATGCCGGCGGAGCAGACTTTTTCATAAACGCCGGGGACAGTAAACAAAAAGGTATCGAGTTCCATGCAGACTATTCAAAAAACTGCTACGGCAGCATCATCAGCAAATTCAATATCCTTACAGATTTTACTTTCAATCATTTTCGGTATGGATATTTTGTAAAAGGTACTGACGACTTCTCCGGGAAAAAAATACCTTCAGTTCCTTCCACTGTGTTTACTGTACTGGCGGATCTGTATTCTTACCAGGGCATTTATTTAAATGCAAATTACTACACCGCTTCTTCCATTTACCTGAATGACGCCAATACCGCCAAAGCTGAGCCATACCACTTATTGGGTTGTCAGCTGGGATGGAAGAAAAAGGAAAAAGGACCGTATCGTTTAAATATTTATGCCGGCATTGATAACCTGCTGGATGAAACATATAGCCTTGGCAATGATATCAATGCAGCAGGTGGCCGCTATTATAACGCCGCACCAAAAAGGAATTATTATATCGGCATTGCCTTGCAATGGCTGAAAAAATAAGAGTCACTATTATCAATATTTTACAACCGGGCATCCCAGCATATGCTTTTGACCAATGCGATAACTGACGCCTGCGGAAATAGTGTGATAGCTATCATTTTTTTCAGGATTAGCCGATCGGCTAAATCCATCCAGGTAGTCGGTAAACAAAAATCGGTAAGATGATTCCACAATTACAGCGATATGCTGCGTAAGCCGGTAACGAATTCCTGCTCCAACAGGTACAACGGGTATAGAACGAGGTGGCGTTACTGCCTGGTCCTCTCCCAGCCTTTCAATTAGTTCAGGCTCTTCGACAAAATGCGAAGCATTGAACTGGCTCCAGTCCCGTTTGATACGCAAAAAACTAATCCCCCCGCCCGTAAACAAATAAGGTGAAATCCTGCGGCTATCATACTGATCTGCTAAAAGGCTCCAGGATATTAATACACTCAATTCTGTTACCGGTGTTCTGAAATTGAAATTTCGTTGTTGACGGTAAGCAGGATATTTATACAAAGCATCATCGCCCCTTAAACCACCATAAGAAAAATTCCCCCGCAGGGCAAAGGATGGACTCAGTAATAAGCTGCCAAATAATGAAAAACCCAACCGGGTAGTTTCAAAAGAACCGAATCGTCTAGGTGTCAGATCGCCCTGGTAAACAAATCCGCTTATCATAGCACCAACCTCGTACCGGGGGCGATTAAGTTGTGCAACTGCCTCCGCACTTAACAAGAAAAAGGAAACACCAATAAAAATCATTTTAATCAGGCTGTTGTTCATAGTTCACATTTTTAAAGAAAGCATGGGCTTTCCGGGGTAATGAATAACAGCAGCTTTGGCAGTTGAATTTCCGGGTAGGCTTACAAAAACAGGAATGGTCAACGATTCATCGTTGAAAAAAAATGGAGGCCCATTAACTATTCAGGGGATTTTAGAATTGCTTCATTCGTATCGTTTTCCACAGACCGGGATTCAACAGCAAAGTTTATTCCAGTAATGAATTTTATTTTAATGTCACAAGAACAAACCCCGTCAGCGGTCAAAGACACTGACGGCGGTTTAATAATTAATAACTATTGTTAATAACTCTTTAAACAAAAACCCGCCATCCTCCTACTTTTGCACCGGTTTGGTTTCCCGATACGGATGTTCGGGATTAAAAGGGAAATCCGGTGTACTTGCCTGCCGAAGGCACGGAATCCGGTGCTATCCCCGTAGCTGTAAGACCCCCACCCCCTTAAAAGGGAGTAATGGAACAGTTTCAAAATAAATCCACTGTTTGCCTAAAGCGAATGGGAAGGAAAAGAAACTGAGGTTAAGCCAGAAGACCTGCCAGATCAACGTAAACATTTTTCAGCTTTCGGGTGAAAGGCTTGAAGATTTAAGAGTGTAAGGGCATTCTTTTATTTTCTACTTTTTTATTTCCTGGAAGCAGTCACACAAAATTTCATTAATCAATGAAAAGAATTTTTTTTGTGCTGGCTGCTGTCATCAGCACACAGCTACAAGCACAACAAGACACCACGCAGTTGGAAGAAGCCGTTATAACTGCCAGCAAGTATGAAAGAAAACAGGCTGAAACAGGTAAAGTTTTGACCATCATCAGCAGGCGGGAATTAGAAAGAAACAGCGGCCGAACATTGGCTGAGATATTAAATACCACTGCTGGTGTCAATATTGTTGGTGCCAATAATAATGCGGGAACCAATCTTAGCACTAGCATCCGCGGATCTGCGGCAGGCAATGTATTGATACTGATTGATGGCATTCCCGTTAACGACCCATCTGTTATTACAAATTATTACGACCTTAATTTCCTGGTGGCCGACCAGGCAGAAAGAATTGAAATTTTAAAAGGAGGCCAATCCACATTATACGGATCTGATGCGGTAGCCGGCGTCATAAATGTAATAACCCGCGGTAGTGCAAAAAATGGCATGACAGTAAACGGAAGTTTTACCGGGGGAAGTTTTAATACACTCAAACAGCATATCGGCCTGAACGGACGAAACAACAAAACCAGCTACGGTATCAACTACACACACACCAGTGCTGACGGATTCTCATCTGCTTATGATTCATCAGGGTCTGGTACGTTTGACAACGATGGTTTAAACCAGCATACCCTGGCAGCCAGGCTGAGATTTCCGCTGTCAAAAAGCATTACGGCAGACTTTTCAGGTACATATAATTATTATAAAACAGATCTGGATGCAGCAGCTTTTACTGATGAAAGAGATTTTACTGCTGTAAACCAGAATAAACAATTTGCCGCAGGCCTTACGCATAAACATAGTAAGGGAGCAGTAAGATTAAACTATCATTACAACTGGCTGCGGAGATATTACCTGGATGACTCTTCGCACAAAAGCAGCCCTTACGTAGATTATATAAAAAGTAACTACATCGGCAGAACACAATACTGGGAATTATTTTCCGACTGGCAGCTAACTAACTGGGAAATATTGATGGGTATTGATTACCGCCTGAATAAGACCGATCAATGGTATTGGTCAACGGGTATTTTTGGACCTTACAATCCGCCACAATTGAATGCAATGATGAAACAACTTAGCTCCTATGCATCTGTTGTGTATAAATACAAAAAGCTCAATGTGGAATTAGGAGGCCGCTTTAATAAGCACTCTGAATATGGCAATAATTTCACTTTCACATTCAATCCCTCTTTGCGTTTGAACTCGGGAATTAAGATTTTTGCTAACCTGTATTCTGCATTCAAAACACCTACACTCTATCAGCTCTTCGATGATTTTGCAGGAAATCCTGATCTGACTCCTGAGAAGGGCATGATTGCTGAAGCAGGAGGAGAAATGCTAAAAGGAAAAGGTTTTACAGCAAGATGGGTCGGCTTTTTTAGAAAAACCAATGACGCTATCATCTATTCATTTAATCCCTCCGATTTTAACAGCCGGTACATCAATGCCAGCAGGCAAATCAATTACGGTGCTGAACTGGAAGCCAGTTTTACCAAAGGCCCCTGGAAGATTAATGCCAACTATACATTTACCAGCGGAAAAACAACAGCCTCCTTTGATGGAACGGGTTCACCGTTGGGCAAAGACACCAGCTATTTTAACCTTTATCGTATCCCAAAGCATAACTTTAACCTGGATGCCGGATTCCAGGTCAATCAATCATTGTATGTTAGTACACAGTTTCGCAGCATAAGCAAAAGAGAAGAGTTTATTTATGGTGCAGCGCCAGTTTTACTTGATGCATATACCACCATTGACCTGTATGGAGAATATAAATTCAGCAGTAGTATCCGGACCTTTATTCAGCTGAAGAATATTACGAACAAGCAATATTTTGATGTGCTGGGATATAATGCAAGGAGATTCAATATGACGGCTGGCATTAACTTTCAGCTCTGAAAAATTAAATATGCCTGCAAAAGAATTAAAAATCTGCCCCCGCTGCAACAAAAAATTTGACTGTAATCCGGGAAACATAGTACAATGTCAATGTCATGGCATTGTACTATCGGCAGAACAAAATGCCTGGATGGAGCAGAAATACACCGGTTGCCTTTGCAGCAATTGCCTCCAGCAGTTAGTGCTGGAATTAGATCTCTTTAAAGAGAAATATATTTTCAGATAGCTACATTTGCACAAAACCAACAGCTATGCAATTTCACCTGCAGGAGTTTCTGACACTCACCTTTACACTGTTTGCTGTTATTGATATTGTTGGCTCGGTTCCTATGCTGATTTCCATCAAGCAAAAAATGGGAGATATTCATCCGCTGAAGGTCACCCTGATTTCAGGAGCATTGATGGTGCTCTTTTTCTTTATTGGCAAACCATTCCTGAATGTGCTGGGAGTTGATATCAAGTCTTTTGCAGTAGCAGGTTCTTTTGTAATATTCATCCTCGGGCTTGAAATGATTCTTGGTATTGAATTCTTCAAGGCCGAAAAAGGCACTCCATCCGGAACGGTGGTACCTATCGCCTTTCCGTTAATTGCAGGAAGTGGTACGCTTACCACAATCATGTCGCTAAAAGCCACTTTTGAACGAAGCGAAAGAAATGAATACATGATACTTCTGGCCATACTCGTCAATCTGATTGTCATTTATCTTGTCATCCGCTCACTCAATCTTATTGAAAAAGTATTGGGAAAGGCCGGATTAATGGCGGTACGAAAATTTTTTGGCGTAATTTTGCTGGCTATTGCCGTCAAGGTCTTTGCAGCCAATGCCCCGGGATTGATAAAGTAGTTTGAGTAAGGAAGAGTTAAGTTTGATATCAGCAACTTCAAACACTAAACCTCAAACTTCAAACATTACCAGGCCTCGTAGTACAATGGATAGTATAAGAGTTTCCGAAGCTCCAGATACAGGTTCGATTCCTGTCGAGGCTACTAAAAGCATTCTCCCCCGGAGAATGCTTTTTTCTTTATATAGAAAATTTGATACCTTCCTTTTTGAATCAAACTATTAATTATGCCAAGCCAATCACACAAACCATCTACTTTTCTTTTATTCCCCTGGGGACTGATGTCAATAGTTCTGGTGTTGCTGCTAAACCTGACCCTCAACAATGAATGGTTCAGCAAGAACTGGAGCTGGATAGCTCTTGTGTTGATTATCCCAGCAGCAATCCTCGAAAATTTTAAGGTTGGCTATTCCACCATGCGGATCATGTTCATGAAAGTTGTTTATTCCCTTTTATCATTCCTGCTGGTAGGTATGGCGTTTGGCTCTGCATTGAATGGATGGCATATTGAAAAATTTCAAAAAGATGTAACAATACCGGTTAAGACGATCAACCTCCCCTGGTATGTGCTGTTGGCATTAATGGTTTTGCTGCTCATCCAGGTTGCCCAACTTTTCAGTATGCTAAAAGCTGTGAAAAGGGAGTTTATGCAAATGGACCCGGACCAATAATCAAAACTGCTTCAGCGCTGCCTTTAAAAAAGGCCAGGTGGGAAGTGTAGAAATAATTTTCAGTTCTTCCGCCAAAGAGCTTTCATTATCCAGAAACCTCAGCATTTGCTCGGGTTTATTTCTTTTAAACAAACGACTGAATATCCTGTCGCCGGGCAGTTTACCGTGATAAAGAATATAAAGCAGGGTATTGTCATAAAACCGGAAACGTCCCGGGGTTGATTGAATATTTTCAAGCGGTTTACCCTTTACCAGGTGCTCAACAATGGCCTCCGACTGCTTTTGTATAAACTGAAAAGTATAGCCGCTGGATGCTTTAGTTTGTCCTCCCGCTGTACCGATCTGCCAGCCATTTTTCTTAAAGTAAAATTTTTCATTCGTCATGGGGATGATTCCAAATTCTTCATCTTTGATTGTATAATCAGTAATACCTAAGAAGTCTGACAGGTAACTTTTCAACTCATTGTCATATTCTTCCGGTTTTAGCAGTGATGGGGTGAATAATGTATACTCTATCAATGCTTCCCGTTCACTAAAGGGCAAAACATATACAAAACTGGTTCCATACTGCTGATGTACACGGAAGTCCATCATCGTAGCTTTGGCAGGATCAAATACGTCAGCGGCAGATTCAATCACCCAGCCTTTGAAATGCTGTAATACATTCAAGGTCTTTGGGGTTGGTTGGGAAGGCTGATACACCGAATTAAATACAATACTGGAAGAGGTATCAATAAACTCATTATCCAGGTAGAACTGAAAACTGTTTCCGGAATGTCTAAATGTTACTTCCCCCGTAATGAATTCAATATTCGAATGTTTGCCAATTTCATCAAAGCAGTACCGGTAGAAATCCAACCCCCGTATCATCTTATAACTATAGGGGGCAATATCCATCTGGCTGTTGTATTCGGAACTGAAAAAACCCATACTCTCCCAGCTTCGAAAAACTACAGGCTCAAAAAAACCTTCTTCTTTTTCCCAGAAACACCAGGTTCTGTCGTTTGTTATTTTTTCCTCCCTGTCAATTAGCAGCACTTTTTTTCCGGAGGTTAACCCATTACTGATCATCCGCATCAAAAGGCTCAGTCCTGCACAACCGGCACCGGTAAAAATATAGTCGTATGATTTAGACGATAACATAAACGATTGAATCAAAGATAATAAGACAACAACATGAAAAATTACTTCGGGCTTTTACGATAATAAAACGGGTACTGTTGCTCTTTGTTCAGGCTGGCATGCTGTTTACTTTTACAGGAGATCCAAACTATTTAAAACTATACACATGTCCGATACTATGATTGCCATTGGCGGCTGCCATGTAGCTGGTTATAAAGTGG
>JBGARY010000015.1:0-78587 GCA_044229985.1 Chitinophagaceae bacterium | reverse complement strand
ATCAGCCGCTGCATTGTATGGAGCAAGGGCAACCAACGGTGTAATCATTATTACTACTAAGAAAGGGACTTCCAAAAAACCAGTATTCAACTTTAATACAAAGTTGTCGATAGCAAATCCTCATAATCGAGTAAAAGTTTTAAGTGCAGACCAGATAAGGGAAATTGTAACGGGAACTGGAAACAATACATACATTGGTTTATTGGGCACTGAAAACACGGACTGGCAGGATCAAATCTATCAAAATGCACTTGGTTTTGATAACAATATAAGCGTATCGGGTCGTCAGGATGTAACAAAGGAATTTAGTTTGCCCTATAGGCTTTCTCTTGGATATTTATCACAAGAAGGAATTTTGAAGACTAATAAATTTGATCGCTTTTCATTGGCTTTTAATTTGTCTCCAAAATTCTTTAAAGATCATTTGAGTTTAAATATAAATGGAAAGTTTGCCAACACAAAAACCAGGTTTGCTGATGAGGGTGCAATCGGTACAGCAGTTGGTTTTGATCCTACACAACCGGTCTATAATAAGTCTTCCAATAAATATGGAGGATTTTGGGAGTGGGAATTGGGCGGAAGTCCATTAGGTCTTGCTCCACGTAACCCCGTTGGTATGCTTGAGCTTCAAAATAATAAATCAACATTGAACAGATTTATAGGGAATATTCAGGCTGACTATAAACTTCATTTTCTCCCTGACCTTCATGTTCTGGTTAATTTAGGTATTGATAATGCCGTTACTGATGGATTATATGTGAGAGATTCTATTTCAGTATTGTCAGTGTTAGGTGATCAGAGTAAGGGTAGGTATTCACAGTATGGAGGGAAAAAGTACAGTAAGTTGGCCGATGTACAATTGTTTTATCAAAAAGATTTGGGCAGAGGTAACAAATTTGATGTGCTTTTAGGTCATGGATATCAGGAGTATATGACAGATACAAAAAATTACTTAACATATTTCCAGGACGGAGTTACTGAACAACCAGGTCAAAGTCTTGATTTTCCTTTAATTACAGATGGTTTTGCAATTGAATCTTACATGGGAAGAGCAAACCTGACATTGGCAAATAAATATCTGTTTCAGGCATCAATTAGAAGGGATGCCAGTTCGAAATTTGCAGAAAACAACAGGGTAGGTTATTTCCCGGCTTTCTCTTTTGCATGGAAGGTGAACGAGGACTTATTTAAAAATGTAAACGCTATTAATGAATTAAAATTGAGGTTAGGCTGGGGTGAGACCGGGCAACAAGACGGAATTGCCAACAGTTACTATGCTCCATTATACTACTTGGCCGGAGCCGGTGCTCAGTTTAATTTTGGTAATACTTTTACACAACCATACAGACCTACAGCTTACAATCCTGATTTAAGGTGGGAAACAACTCAAACACTGAACCTGGGTCTTGATTACTCCATTTTTGCCGGCCGTATTTCAGGAGCAATAGATGTTTACCAAAAGAAAACAAAGGATTTAATTAGTACAATTGATGTAGCACCGGGCTCAAACTTTGATGTTACAATGACTTACAATATTGGTTCACTGGTTAATAAAGGGGTTGAGTTTAGTATAAATTCTGTTCCTGTAAGAAACAAGAATTTAACATGGGACTTAGGCTTTAATATTACATATAATAAGGCCGAAATCACATCATTATACAACAGTGATGCTCCTGGTTATAAGGGAATACAGGTGGGCGGCATTTCCGGAGGTACCGGTAATAATATTATGATACATGCGGTTGGTTATGCACCGTTTACTTTTTATCCTAACCAGCAAATTTATACTTCAGATGGAAAACCTATCGAAGGGTTGTATAACGATGTTGACAGAAATGGAATAGTCGATGATAAGGATAGGGTGTATTATAAAAAACCGAATGCTGATGTAATGTTTGGATTTAGCACAGGTGTTACTTATAAAAAATTTAGCTTCGGCTTAACTGGTCATGGAATGCTGGGGAATTACCTCTACAATAATTTTAATTCCAACAACAGTGTTTTACGTAATATAATTAACCCTGTAAGATATGTTGGAAATGCCGGTATAAATTATTTGGATACTAGGTTTACCAACAACAGGTATTTGTCAGACTATTATATTGAGAATGCTAGTTTCTTCAGGCTTGACAATATCAACTTAGGCTATGATCTTGGAAAAGTTATAAACAGTAAGGCCCGTCTTCGTCTGAACGCAAACATTCAGAATGTATTTGTAATAACTAAATACAGCGGTGCTGATCCCGAAAATACCGGAGGGATAGACAATAACATATATCCTCGTCCAAGAATTTTCACGATTGGTGCCAATCTCGATTTTTAATTAAAATAATAGCTTACAGATATGAAAAATAAATTATTAATATCAGCAATGTCTTTTTTTGCAGGAGCTTTTATTTTAAGCTCTTGTTCTAAAAAGCTGGATATAACACCTACAAATGCTTTAAACAGTGCTCAGGTGTATTCAAGCCCTGATAATTTCAAAAAAGTCTTAGGTAAATTATATGCCACTCTTTCTTCAACTGGAAATACCGGGCCAGCAGGCTCTCCTGATATTGGTGGTGGTCTTGATGAGGGCTCTCAAATAGCTTTTATCCGTGGCTTTTTCAATTGCCAGGAATTGCCGACAGATGAAGCTGTAGTTGCGTGGAATGACCAAACTATTTGGGACTTTCATTATATGAGATGGAATAGTGCCGATCCTTTTTTGAAAGGCATGTATGCCCGTCCTATTTATAATGTTTCATTAGCGAATGAACTTTTAAGAAATTCAACTGATGCGAAGCTTTCAGAATATGGAATTTCTGGAGCAGATGCTACGATAGTTAAAAATATGCGTAGTGAAGCCAGGTTTTTGCGTGCCTTTAATTATTGGGTAATGCTCGATTTGTTTGGCAAGTCAACATTTGTTACTGAAAATGACCCAGTAAGTAATTTTATTCCTCCTGAAATTAGCAGAATCAACCTGTTTAATTATGTTGAAGCAGAACTTAAGGCAATAGATGCAGAATTGCCTGATGCAAAAACAGCAGAGTATGGCAGAGTAGATAAAGCTGCAGCATGGGGATTACTGGCAAGACTATATTTAAATGCAGGAGTCTATACGGGTACAACCCGGTATAATGACGCTATTACGTATGCAAAAAAAGTAATTGACGCTGGTTATACTCTTAATACTGACTATCGCAAAATGTTTCAGGCAGATAATAATGTGACTAGCAAGAACGAATTCATTTTTGTTGCACCTTGTGATGGACTTACTGGTAAAGCATTTGGCAATACAACATTTTTTATTCATGCTCCTGCAGGCGCAGACTACAGAGACTTTGGAGCCAACAATGGCTGGTTTGGATACAGGGCAACTGCGGCATTTGCAGCATTATGGCCAGATCTATCAGGAATGACAGATAAAAGAGCAATGTTTCAAACAAGTGCATTTAATGCAACAATGACTCAGGCGCAGATCAATGATATTTCTGATTTTTCAAACGGACTTCACGTTAACAAGTACAGAAATATTCGTTCTGATGGAGCACCGGTGAACGATCCTAACAGTGAGTTTTCTGATATTGATTTTCCAATAATAAGATTGGCTGAAATGTACCTTGTTTATGCCGAAGCTGTTTTGCGAGGCGGAACTGGAGGAGATGCTTCAACTGCTCTCGGTTATATTAATGCATTGCGTACCAGAGGAGGCGCTACTACTATTTCTTCAGGGAGTCTAAACCTTCAGTTTATTCTCGACGAAAGAGCAAGAGAATTATACTGGGAGGGGCACAGAAGAACGGATCTTGTACGTTATGGCTTATTAACAACAGGTACCTATCTGTGGCCATGGAAAGGTGGCGTTGCTTCGGGCACAGCAGTTGATGCTAAGTTTAATATTTTTCCGGTACCTGTTGCTAACCTGAACTCTAACCGAAATCTTACACAAAACACCGGATATTAATTTTTATAATTTCAAAATATTATAAAATGAGAAATAATTTTTTAAAACTTACACTTGTTGCATTGGTTGCCATACTTTTTGTAGCCTGTGAAAAAGATGAAAAACAAGTAATATTTGAAGGTGGCACCAATCCAAATTTAAGTACATCTGCAACAGCACCACTGGTCTTACTAAAAGACCGGTTAAACGACATTGCTATTACTTTTAATTGGACAAACCCGGAATATAGGTTTAATACAGGAATCAGCTCACAGAATGTGAACTATATCATTCAAATTGACACTGCGGGTAAAAATTTTAGCAGCCCAAAATTACAGGAGACAGCTGTTATTGCTGATTTGGCAAAGTCGTTTACGGTAAAGGAATTTAACTCATTTATGTCCAAGATGGAGTTTGAAGCCAACCGTCAGCATAGCGTTGATATCAGGATAAAGTCTACACTTACAAATGGAAGTGTTCCATTGTATTCAAATGTTGTTACTTTAATTGTTACTCCATACCTCGATTTTATTGTTGAGCCCCCCGGAACTGCTGCCAATAACTATTTAGATGGCAATTTGTGGGTGATAGGAGACTGTTTTGGTGCTCCTAACTGGACAAATCCTCTTCCTGCGCCACAAGATGTCAATCATAAGTTTACCAGAATTGATATTCTTCATTATGAATTAATAATCAACTTTGTCTCTGGTGGAGGATATAAAATGATACAAACTCAAGGTGTATGGGGAACTCAGTATCATGCACTCACAGCAAACGCACCATTGGATGGTGAATTTGAAAAAAGAGATGCGGATCCACAGTTTGCATCGCCTGGGCCGGGCAGATACAAGATTCAGGTTAATTTCCAAACCGGCAAATACAAACTTACCCCACAATAATCAGCACATAAAAAACTGAATATGAAAAATTTTAATAAATATCTTCTGGTTGCTGCTGGATTTCTGCTGGTATTCGCTTCTTGTGAAAAGGTAGCTGATTTACCATATTATTCAGAAGGGACAGCAGTGACGTTATCTGCAGATAAAACATCTTTAACGCCAACATCTGCAGATTCTTCAAGTAATGTTATCACATTTTCCTGGACAAATCCGGAGTATAAACAGGACTCATCTTTATATAAGTTTATCCTTGAAATTGACTCTGCAGGCAGAAATTTTGTGAAAAATACACAAAAAATTGTAGTGGGTCAACGTTCAGCTAGCTTCACAGGTAAAGAATTGAATGGCATTCTGCTGAAGTTTGGATTTAATATAGGTACTGCATATGATCTTGATTTCCGAATTATTTCATCTTACGGTAACAATAATGAACGTTACTTGTCAAATGTGGTAAAAGTTAGGATCACTCCTTATAACGACCCATCTGTGTTAACTAGTACTGCTACAACGGTTGTCTGCTCACCGGCTACTCAATCACAATTAGCAACAAAATTTAGCTGGAGTCGTTCATTTAATGGGTATAGTTCTCCAGTTACATATGAAATTCAATATGATTCAGCCACAAAGAATTTTTCAGTTCCTAAAATCATTTCCATTGGTAGTGATATATATACAAAGGACATGATCCAACGGGAAATAAATGATAATGGACTTAATTGCGGAATTACAGGAGGCACAACAGGAAAAGTAGAATACAGAATCAAAGCTACAACGGCGGAGGGTGCGGTCAATTATTCAAATGTGGTTTCAATAACAATCACAACCTATCCTGTTAAATTGTACCTGGTAGGGGGAAGCTCACCCGCAGGCTGGAACCCATCAGCTGCCACAGCATTTATTGCTGACCCAAGATTCCCCGGTGTTTTCTTTACATATGCTACTCTCACTTCTGGTGGTGGCGGGATCAAATTTTTATCCGAGAACACAGACTGGAATACGCCTACACAGGTTATTTATGGCGATGTTAATGGTTCAGGTAATACAGGTAATCTAACTACTGTCAGCGGCGGTAACAATATTGTTGTTCCTTCTGATGGCGTATATCGTATTACAGTAGATTTGGCTAATTCAAAATACTATCTTCAAACTGGTGGCATAGGTGCGGTAGGGCTGGTAGGAGCCTTTCAAAGCTGGAACCCGGGTGCTGCTCCTAAGATGGAATGTTTCTCACCAAACCGTCTAATCTTATTGCAGAATATGACTAATAATGATGAGTTTAAGTTCCACGATGGTAATGGATGGGATAACAGCACACTCAATAACTCTCGTTGGTATGATATATCAGCAGGTGGAAACATTTTCTTGAATGGTACCCCCGGTACTTCAGGAGGTAACTTCCAATGGACGGGAGCTACTGGCCGTGTAAGGGCAATCTTTGATTACGGAAATATCAATAACCCGGGTTATGTATTAGTACCAGCGAATGAAATGAGAGTGGTTGGAAATGGTATTCAGGGTGTTCCTGATTGGGATCCCGGAGCTTCACCACAAATGACGTATGCGGGTAATGGTGTGTGGACAATTACTACAACATTGGTAGCAAATAAGGAAATCAAATTCCTTGCTGGTAATGCATGGGGTGCTTTTGATTACGAAGATAATGGCGATGCTGGTGTTGCTAATACTCGTAAACTCAAATGGGAAGGTGGAAGTAATTTCAATACACCTGCTACTACGGGATCTTATACAATCACTCTTGATGAATATAAGCAGACCGTGAGAATTCAATAATTTTTTTGAGCCAAGAATAAAGTAACATATATAAAGAAAACTAAAGCAGGGTTATCAGAATATAAGAAAGTGGCTGCCTTATGGCAGCCACTTTCGTTTGATAAAACTGGTATAAGCCAACGATTGCGTTAAATGCTTTCAACTGATATTTTACCTCTCATACTTTGGTAACTTGCCTGTATGAAATACAAAGGCTTTCTTTTAGTGGCATTTAGCTTTATTGCCATCAATACTACTGCACAAAGACAGCAGATGAATTTTGATAATGGCTGGAAGTTTCATTTCGGTCATGCTGCCAATCCAGAGAAAGATTTTAATTACAGCGTTGTCAATATTTTTTCAAAATCAGGCGCTGCTGTAAATACTGCCATAGACCCAAAGTTTAATGATAGTAAATGGCGGGCATTAGATATGCCACATGACTGGGCTGTGGAATTGCCTTTTGTGTACAAAGACAATTTTGATGTGATGTCTCACGGCTACAAGCCCGTTGGAGGTTTATTTCCGGAAACAAGTATTGGATGGTACAGAAAACATTTTACAATTGCTAAATCAGATTCTGGCCAACGATTTCAACTACAGTTCGATGGTATTTTTCGTAATGCCAATATCTGGCTGAACGGGTTTTATTTGGGTAACAACAAAAGCGGCTATGTAGGAGTAGCTTATGATGTTACGGATTATATCAATTTCAGCGGGGATAATGTGCTGGTAGTAAGAGTAGATGCTACACAATACGAAGGTTGGTTTTATGAAGGGGCTGGTATTTACAGGCATGTATGGCTGAATAAGTATAGTAATGTACATATAGAACAAGACGGAGTATTTGCCTGGTCAGCTATTGCGGGCAATAAAGCAACAGTTACAATTGAATCTTCAGTTCAGAATAACTCAACCTCAACTGCAGTAACTACTGTATCGGCTTATATAACCGACCGGGATGGAAGGATAGTTGCCAGGTCAAAAGATGTATCTCTTTCTCTTGCTGTTAACAAGAGAGGCATTTCTGTTAATACGGTGTCTGTTACCAATTTCAGGAAATGGACTCTTGATGACCCTTATTTATACAGGGTAGTTGTAGAGCTAAGGTCAGATAACAGAGTGGCAGACCAGAAACAAATTCGTTTTGGTCTTCGGCAGATAGAAATAAAAGCCAACGGCGTTTTTTTGAACGGACAGCATTTGAAATTAAAGGGAGTGAACAATCACCAGGATCATGCCGGTGTGGGCAGTGCATTGCCGGATTACCTTCAATATTACCGGATCAATTTACTGAAACGAATGGGAGTAAATGCTTATCGTACCAGCCACCATGCCCCAACGCCGGAGCTATTAGATGCCTGTGACAGTTTGGGTATGCTGGTAATGGATGAACAGCGCTTGCTCAACAGCAGCCCGGAGTATATGGATCAATTTGAAAGACTAATTAAAAGAGACCGTAGCCGGACATCTGTTTTCATGTGGTCCATCGGTAATGAAGAAGGCTGGATACACACAAATAGCTTTGGTAAGAGAATTGCGCAGACATTTATTGCAAAGCAAAAAGAACTGGATCCTACAAGAACATGTACCTATGCGGCTGATTTACCTAATGTATATAACGGCATTAATGAAGTAATCCCTGTTCGTTCTTTTAACTACCGGCAATTTGCTGTTGCTGATTACCATCGTGACCATCCTGAACAGCCTATCATTGGAACAGAGATGGGAAGTACGGTTACCACAAGGGGAATTTATGAAAGGGATACAATAAAAGGATATGTACCCGACCAGGATATTACAGCTCCCTGGTGGGCCAGCAAGGCCGAAGACTGGTGGACATTAGCTGCCAATAATGATTATTGGCTGGGTGGGTTTATCTGGACAGGGATGGACTACCGGGGTGAACCCACACCCTATCAATGGCCAAATATCAATTCACATTTCGGGGTGATGGATATGTGTGGTTTTCCCAAGAACATTTATTACTACTACAAAAGCTGGTGGACGGATAAAGATGTTTTGCATATTTCACCACATTGGAATTTCAGGGATAAAGGCCCCGGATGGAATAAACCAAAAGGTGATCTCATAGATGTATGGGTAAACACAAATGCAGATAATGTTGAATTGTTTCTAAATGGAAAAAGCCTGGGTAAAAAGGAAATGCCACGCAACAGCCATCTTAAATGGGCAGTGAATTATGAACCCGGCAAACTAGAAGCTGTTGCATATAAAAAGGGAAAAAGGCTTTATAAGAAAGTCGAGACAACCGGCTTACCCTTTGAAGTAGTGGTAACGCCTTACAAAACCACCATTCTTGCTGATGGGAAAGATGCAACTGTTTTAAACATAACAGTGCTTGACAGAGAAGGAAGAGAAGTACCCGATGCAGACAATCTCATCAAATTTTCTATAGAAGGCCCGGGTAAAATAATTGGTGTAGGGAACGGCGATCCAAGCAGTCACGAACCGGATAAGTGTACCGATGGTATGTGGCAGAGAACCTTGTTTAATGGGAAATGCCAGGTAATTATTCAGGCCGGTGCTGAAAAAGGAATGATCAAGTTTGAAGCGAAAGCAACAGGATTATGGTCGGGAGGAACAGATATTCAAACCATATCGCCTGGAAGTGTCAAAAAAATATCTGTTGATACTAAATACAAGCTGACACCTGAACAGTCAAAGCCAGCAGAAATAAGCAAGATGCTTGGCGCTGACATTTCATTCCTGCCTGAACTGGAGGCAAGGGGAATGAAGTTTTCTGATAATGGCATGGAAAAAGATGCGATTCGGATACTGAAGGATCATGGATTTAATTATGTGCGCCTCCGGGTTTTTAATGATCCTGCAAGAGATAGTGGTTATTCTCCCGGTAAAGGTTTTTGTGATTTAGAGAATACAAAGAAAATGGCGAAGAGAGTAAAAGCAGCAGGCATGAAACTCTTATTAGATTTTCATTACAGCGATTACTGGGCTGATCCAGGAAAGCAATACAAGCCAGCGGCCTGGAGAAACTTGTCTTTTGAAGAGTTGAAGAAAGCTGTTTACGATTACACCAAAAATGTGATGCGGCAACTCAAAGAACAGGGAACCACCCCGGATATGGTGCAGGTGGGTAATGAAATTAATCATGGTATCATCTGGCCCGAGGGAAATGTCAGCAATTTTGATGGCCTTGCACAACTGGTGAATGCAGGAACAAAAGCTGTGAAGGATATTGACCCCTCAGTAATCATGATGTTGCATGTTGCCTTAGGCGGGCAGAATGATGAATCTGTATTCTTTATTGACAATATGGTAGCAAGAGGTGTTCATTTTGATGTCATCGGGGAATCGTATTATCCCAAATGGCATGGAACCCTGGAAGATTTGGAGACCAATTTGGAAGACCTTTCCCGCAGGTATGACAAGGATGTGATTGTAGTGGAATATTCTCACCGTAAAGAAGAAGTAAACAAACTTGCCTTTGAAGTGCCCGGTGGCAGGGGTAAAGGTACTTGCATCTGGGAGCCATTGAGTACATGGGAGAAATTTTTTGATGACAAAGGCAAATCGAATGACTTGCTGAAGTTGTACGATGAGATAAGCAATAAATACCTGAAAGACTAAAACAATATAAGTGGGAGATTATCAAATACCGGATCAGTTAAGGCAATTTATTACTACTGACACTATCGTAGTGCGGTCACCGGGACGTATTAACCTGATAGGTGAGCATACAGACTACAACGAGGGTTTTGTATTGCCCGCTGCAATTGACAAGGCGGTGTATGTTACAGTACAAAAAGTTACGGGGACAAAGCTGTATTTACACTCCGTTGATTTCAATGAGTCAGTTGAAATAAATGTGGCGGATATTAAACCGTTTTTTGGTCATTGGTCTACATATATATTGGGGGTGATTGACCAGTTTCTTCAGAAAGGGCAGGCCGTTCCGGGATTTAAGCTCAGTATATATGGAGATGTGCCGTTGGGTGCCGGTCTTTCCTCTTCCGCAGCAGTAGAATGTGCAGTGGCTTTTGCTTTAAATGAATTATTACAATCAGGCTTTTCCAGAAAAGAACTGGCCCTGATGGCACAAGCTGCAGAACATCAATATGCCGGTGTTAAATGCGGTATCATGGATCAGTTTGCCAGCCTGTTCGGAAAGAAAGACCATGTGATCCGGCTGGATTGCCGTTCATTGGAATATGAATATTTTCCATTAGAACTTGGTCAGTATGCTATTGTACTTTTTGATACAATGGTAAAACATTCACTTGCCTCATCTGAATACAATATCCGCCGGTCTCAATGTGAGGAAGGTGTGATGCAGATCAGACAGAATTATCCTTCTGTGCATAGCTTAAGAGATGCTACAATGGAAATGGTGAATGAATGTATTGGCAAGTTTGAAACAGCGCATCAGCGATGTAAATATGTGGTGGAAGAGATTGACCGTTTACAAAGGGGATGCGAAGACTTACAAGCCGGTGACCTTATTGCTTTTGGAAAAAAAATGTTTGCAACACATGATGGCTTGAGCAAAGAGTATGAAGTGAGTTGCAAAGAATTGGATTACCTTGTTGACTATGTAAGGAATAATCTGGCAGTAATTGGTGCCAGGATGATGGGCGGAGGTTTTGGAGGCTGTACCATTAATATTATTGCAAAGGACAGGGTTGAGGAGCTTGTGGCTAAACTTTCAGCGGATTATAAGAGGGATATGGGCAAAGAGTTGAAATACTATTTGGTGAATATAGAAGACGGTACGTCTGTAATCGACGGATAAAACTTAAATTTTAAAAACTTACAAATGGGAAATGCAATTTTTCATCTGCAATGGATTGACTATGCCATCATGATCATCTATTTCTTGTTTGTGCTGGGAATCGGGTGGGTGCTCAAAAGATACATGAAGGATGCCAACGCATTCCTGGAAGCAGGCAGATCAATGCCGGCATGGGTAGCAGGGTTGGCATTTATTTCCACCAATCTTGGAGCTTTGGAAGTAATGGGTATGACAGGTTCAGGTGCCAAGTACGGAATGCTTACCACACATTTTTACTGGATCGGCGCTATACCGGCAATGGTGTTCCTCGCCATTTTTATGATGCCTTTTTATTATGGTTCAAAAGCCCGATCCGTGCCAGAGTATCTAAAGCTACGCTTTGACGAAAAAACAAGAGGGCTCAATGCTATTCTGTTTGCAGTAATGACAGTATTGGCATCAGGTATTTCGATGTATGCACTGGCACTGTTGATGGAGAAAGTGCTGGGCTGGGATTTCAATTTAAGTTTGTGGCTGTCTGCAGCCATTGTATTGGCCTATACTTATCTCGGAGGACTATCATCAGCCATTTATAATGAAGTATTACAGTTTTTCATCATTGTAATTGGTTTGTTGCCCATCGTTGTATTAAGCTTGCATGAAGTAGGAGGGTGGAGCGGATTAAAGGAAAGCCTGGCACCGATTGTTACAGAAAAGGGATTTGCAGGGGACACATTTACTACTACCTGGAAGTACACAGGCTCTGCAAGTGGCAATCCGATGGGTGTTGAATGGTATGGAATATTATTCGGGCTGGGATTTGTTCTTTCCTTTGGTTATTGGTGCACCAACTTTCTGATTGTGCAAAGGGCCATGGCCGCCGAGTCAACAACAGCTGCCCGTAATACACCATTAATTGGTGCTATTCCCAAAATGATCATTCCATTCCTGATTATCGTTCCCGGTATTGTGGCACTGGTGCTGATGAATAAAGCAGATTCTGGTTTTACCATTATGGAGAATGGAAAAGCCAATTATGATCTGACAATTATCAAGTTGCTTGAATACTACTTGCCAACCGGTGTGTTGGGTTTGGGTATTACAGCGCTGCTCGCCTCATTTATGTCAGGTATGGCTGGTAATGTGTCTGCTTTTAACACTGTGTGGACCTATGATATTTACCAGAGTTATATCAGGCCGGCCACTAATGATAAAGAGGCAGATGCCAAGCATTATCTTAAGGTAGGAAGAATGGCTACAGTATTTGGTGTTTTGGTAAGTATTGCAGCCGCATACCTCGCAGGTTTGTTTGGAAACATCATGGATTTTTTACAAACTATTTTCTCCATGATAAATGCACCACTTTTCGCTGTAATATTCCTGGGCATGTTCTGGAAAAGAGCAACCGGGCATGGTGCGTTTATAGGTTTGTTGGGTGGGTTCTTTGTGGCATTGCTGCACCACGGTCTTACTGTTCCTGCTGGTGCAACGACTTTGGTAAAAGGAGGTTGGTTAGGAGTGATACATACTTACCCTGTAGAAATGGCTCAGAATTTTTGGACAGCAATTTTTGCCTGTGCTTCAGCAGCTATAATTGCAGTAGGAATTTCATTGAGCACTGCTCAAAGGAAAACAGATGAAGAGTTGCGTGGTTTAGTGTATTCTTTGACACCCAAAATAAAGGAAGACCATGTAGCATGGTATAAACGGACAAATACACTTGCCATTATTGTATTGACTATAATGGTGATTTTATCAATCTTATTCTGGTAAAGCTTTAAAATAAAAATTATGTTAGATATAAGAATTCCAATTGGGTTGCTGTTTACAGTGCTGGGTTTACTGGTAACTGCATATGGTTTAATCACAAATGCTGATGCAGAACTTTATAAAAAATCATTTCAGTATAATGTAAACCTTTGGTCAGGATTGCTTATGCTGGTATTTGGTGTAATTATGCTTTTGCTGGCCAGAAAGAAGAAAGCATAATTGTAATAATTACGCCGGGTTTAAAACCAGTGAATCATAATAAAAGCCGCTCCAACCTTGCTCAAAGCAGGAGGAACGGCTTTGTTTGTTAGCCCTGACGAGAGAAAAGTCAACCTCATTGCAGAATATATACTGCAAGTTTGGCTTATTAAAAAATTCGGATTAATAGTGTTTGTCTCTCAGGCAGGCTTGTAACTGCACTGTGACCCTGTTTAATCTGCCGGGTTTAAAAAATGGGAGGAATAATTTTAGACAACCGATTTTTGATGGTCTATGATGAATTGAATCAGTTCTTCCAATGTTATATCTGTTTTTGTTACAGCATCACTTATTTCCTCCCGGCTAACCTGGGCTGCAAACGAAGCTGTCTTTAATCTTTTCAGCACACTTTTTACTTCGAGTCCTTCGTATAAAGTTGGTCGTATAAGTGCGGCAGCATGAATAAAGCCGGATAACTCATCAATAGCGTAGATCATTTTATCCATTTTGTTCACCGGTTCTACTCCAAAAACAGAAGGGCCATGAGAGGCGATGCAGTGTATCACATCAGGGTCAATATTTCTTCTCTCCAGTTCTTCAATAATGATACGGCAATGGTCATCAGGATATTTTTCCCAGTCTGCATCATGGAGCAAACCTGCCAGTTCCCATTTTTGGGCGGTTAGTTCATCGGCACCTTCTTTTTCTATCGCCCAGGCTTTCATGTTAGCTGCTACCTGTTTCATATGTAGCCGGAGTTTTTCATTGGGTACCCATTCCTCTAATAAAGTATGCGCCTCTTCTGGGGGCATCAGCTTGCCGGTATTTTTTGGATCACCAAATACGGAGCGGCCCAAATTTCGATTTGACATGTGTATTCAGTTGAAAATTAAAACCGGTCAGGCTATTTGACATCATGCATACCTTTACCGGGAAGGAAAACTAGCATTATGGAGGAAAAGATACTAAAGGGAACCATTTCGTTTGTCAATTACGAGAAAAATTTTGCCACTATTGAGTATTTGCAGGGGATGAAGAAAAAATCAGTAAACTGTAAAACTGGCTTTGAATCAACTGGCAGAAAATCTCATCATTTCAGGATGGGTGATACGGTAAGTTTCCAGTTAAGACTGTCGGATCGAGGTGATAAGATGACAGCTTGTAATATTAAATACCTGCATAACGCAGAACTGGATCTCTTGATACAAAGAGCGGCTATTGAGAACCGGTTCTCAGGATATTTGAAGAAGACCGGCGATAAGTATTTTGTCAAAGAATGGAATAGTTACATATTCTTTCCGCTTCAGTTATCTCCATGGGAAAAACCACCCGTCGAAACTGCAGAGAATGAAGCCATCACCTTTCGCCTGTTAAACCTAGACCGGCCTAATAGCATTGTGGCTGAACTTTTTTCACATAATTATATACCACAGTATAAAAAAGCAGTTCAGCATTTTAAAAATGAGATTGCTATTGATGCAGTGGTTTATAAAGTATCACCACATGGCATTTACCTAAATCTGTTTGATGAAAAGGTCCGGGCAAAGCTTCCACTTGGCTCTCCTGAAGTTAATCCCACTAAAGAAGGAGATACGATTCCCGTTCTTATAACCCACCTATCTAATACTCGGATAGTCGTAAAACGGTTTATGGGTTCAGCCTCCTAACCCCCAATAAGAAGGCTATTTAATTTTATGAACAAAAATTTTATTGAAAATCAATAATTTACAAGGGTTCGATAAAAATTACCTCTCCTTTTCGTAGGCTGGCATTCTGCTCAGGCCTATCTTTGCACCCCATTTAAAAACAGTTGCCGGGATAGCGGCGACATAACCTTCGACTCCGCTCAGGATGAAAAGGGATAAACATTAAAAAAGAATAAAATGAGCAAACTACATTTCACTACCAAACATGCGAACGAGGCTACCGTTAAGCGCAACTGGTATGTTGTGGACGGTACTAATCAAACCGTTGGTCGTATGTGCGCAAAGATTGCTGCCATGCTTCGTGGCAAGCACAAAGCCTCTTACACTCCCCATGTTGATACCGGCGATTATATCGTGGTGATCAACTGCGAGAAAGTTGTTTTCACCGGTAACAAACTGGAACAGAAAATCTATGACCACTTCACCGGTTACCCCGGCGGACGTAAAGAAGAAACGGCTGCAAACCTGCAGAAGCGTCGTCCTGAGGTTGTAATTGAAAGGGCAGTTAAGGGTATGTTACCTAAGAACCGCCTTGGCCGCAAGATGTACAAAAAATTATTTGTATATACAGGAGCAGAACATCCACACACTGCTCAGCAACCGAAAGAATTGAAGTTTTAATCATCATTCAAAAAATTCCTAATTAATAAATAATGGAAAAGCAAAAAAACGGAGTTGGTCGTCGTAAAGAAGCTGTAACCAGGGTTTTCATTTCTAAAGGAGAAGGAAACATTACAGTGAACGATAAAGACTATAAGGTATATTTTCCGCTGGTATACCTGCAAAACCAGGTGGAACGTCCGCTGAAAACAGCTGACGTTATGAACAAATTTGATGTAAAAATCAACGCTGCTGGTGGTGGTTTAAAAGGTCAGGCTGAAGCAGCTATGCTCGGTATCAGCCGTGTGTTGGTTGAACTGAATCCTGAATTTCGCCCTGCATTAAAAGCGGCAGGATTGCTGAAAAGGGATCCGAGGTCTGTTGAACGTAAGAAATTTGGTCATAAAAAAGCCCGTAGAAGCTACCAGTTCTCTAAACGTTAATCGCCACAAACAATTATTAAAAACGATCATTCAAATACAATGGAAAATAATACATCCTTACAACAGCAGCTTCTGGAAGCAGGTGTTCATTTTGGTCACCTTAAGAAGAAGTGGAACCCCAAGATGTTGCCTTACATCTTTGCTGAGAAGAAAGGTATTCACATCATTGACCTGAACAAAACAGTAGAGTGCCTGCAGGAAACTGCAGCTGCGTTGAAACAAATTGCCCGCAGCGGTAAAAAGATCCTGTTTGTTGGTACCAAGAAGCAGGCTAAAGACATCGTTAGCGAATGTGCAAAGAAAGTAAACATGCCTTTCGTTACAGAAAGATGGCTGGGTGGCATGCTTACCAATTTCAACACCGTTCGTAAGAGTGTGAAGAAAATGCAGAGCATTGAGAAAATGCTGGGCGATGGCTCTTTCGACAGCATTACCAAGAAAGAACGCCTCACATTGAGCCGCGATAAGGATAAAATGGAGAAAGTATTGGGTGGTATTGCTCAATTGGGTCGTGTACCTGCCGCTTTGTTCATCATTGATATCGGACATGAGCATATTGCTCTCGCCGAAGCAAAGCGTTTGGGTGTTTCTACATTTGGTGTGGTAGATACCAACTGCGATCCTAATAAAGTTGACTTTGCAATTCCGGCCAATGATGATGCGACCAAATCAATCGCTATCATCGTAAACTATATAACAGCTGCTATTGCTGAAGGATTAGCAGAAAGACAAGCTGCAAAAGACGAGGAAGTAGAGGAAATGACTGATGATGAAAAGGAAAGAAAAGCAGCTAAGTTACAGGCTGAGGCTGAAGCTGAAGGTGGCCGTGGCGGAAGAGGTCGTGGAGCTGGCGGTGGCGGACAAAGACGCCGTACTCCTGCTGGTGGCAGCCGTGGCCCTGGTGGTGCAAGGAGATAAAAGCCGAAGCTGGATGTCAGAAGTATGAAATCTGACAAAAGGAAAATTCGTTCAATAATTTTTTAAACCCTGAAGAGTGGAGTCTTATCAGACTTCTTACTTCAGACTTCAATTTCAAATCATGAGTACTGTAACAATAAGTGCAGCAGATATAAATAAACTTCGCCAGGCTACTGGCGCCGGTATGATGGATTGCCGTAAAGCATTAACTGAAACAAACGGTGATTTTGAAGCAGCAATTGACTGGTTGCGTAAGCAGGGTCAAAAAGTAGCAGCAAAAAGAAGTGACCGTGAAGCGAAAGAGGGTGTAGTTATTGCCAAAACAACTGCTGATAACAAAACAGGTATTGTTGTTTGTGTTAGCTGCGAAACAGACTTTGTTTCTAAGAATGCTGATTTCGTTGCTTTTGGTCAGTTAATCGCTGATGCAGCTATTACTAATAATGTAGCCAATCTTGATCAGTTGATGGAGGTTAAAATTGGAGACCTTACTGTTAAGGCGCTGGTGGATGAAAAGCTGGCTACTATTGGTGAGAAAATTGGGATTACTAAGTTTGAAAGGATAGACGCTCCATTTGTGTCATCTTATATTCACGGTGCCTACCGCATCGGTGTGCTGGTTGGAATGGATAAGGAAGCGGCTGAAGCCGGAAAAGATGTTGCGATGCAGATCGCTGCATTAAACCCTGTAGCAGTGGATGCAGCTTCAGTACCTGCAGAAGTTATTGCCCGTGAAAAAGACATCATTATGGAATTGATGAAACAAGATCCTAAGATGGCGGGTAAACCGGATGAAATGCTGGCTAAGATTGCTGAAGGTAAAATGGGTGCTTTCTTTAAAGAACAAACATTAACTGCCCAGGCTTTCGTAAAAGATGGCAGCAAAACTGTTGAGCAATACCTGAAGGATAGCGGTGATGTGAAAGTGACCTCATTCAAGAGGGTAGCTTTAGGTTAATATTGTAGTATTATTAATACAAAAGGGAGCTATTAGCTCCCTTTTTTTATTAATTCTTTTATTTGTGTGTGGTTAAACGATCTTGTCCTTGAATGCTTTAGCAACTGCTTCAGATTTAGAGTTTACATGCAGCTTTTCATAAATCTTTTTGATGTGGCTTCTTACCGTATCAATAGCGATAAACATTTCTGCTGCGATCATTTTATAGCTGTATCCATTTACCAGGTGTTGTAATACTTCTTTTTCCCTTTCGCTCAGGTTATAATCTTCCCCCGGAGGTACCTGTACTTCTGAAAACATTTTTAAGACCTGCGTAGCAATAGATGAGGTCATTGGGGCGCCACCACTGGCAGCTTCAGTTATGTATTCCAGCAGTTTGGCAGGAGGTGTTTTTTTTAATACATACCCATTGGCTCCATTTTTCAATGCTTCAAATACATTTTTATTATCATCGAAAACGGTTAGCATCAGCACTTTTACATCGTGGTTATGCTGACGGATGAGTCTTAACCCTTCAATGCCATTTACAACAGGCATATCTATATCCATCAGGATGACATCGGGTTTAAAAGCCTCTACCTCTTGCACCACATTGCTGCAGTTTTTAAATGATGCTAAAACCTGATAACCTTCGCTGCCATCAATCAGCATCGTTAACCCTTCTCTCAGTTGCGGGTTGTCTTCATACAGCATAATTTTTATCATAGTATAAAGTTGAAAGGGTGAATTATAGCCATTCATACAAATTTACCACCCCTCTTACTGGCTTCCTATCACATATTAATGTGAAATAGCCCGATAATCAGAATCCCCTGCTACCGGTCAGGGTAAAATAGACGGCTGGTAAGAATTTGCGTACAAATCGGCCTAACCAGATACAAAGTACGACAATCAGCCCGGGTATCACAATGTAGCAGAATAGCCTGTAATAAGGGAGAAAGCTCAGTTCCATTAAGGCCATGGTCATAGAATATGGTAAAAGAGGTACATGGGCTCCATAGAGAAAAAAGGAGAAGCCACTGGCTTTGTAGAACCACTTCTTTCTTAGTGCCCAGCGAACCACTTTATCCAGGCCAAACCACATTGCTACTATTCCGGTAATAACAGATAATTGATAGAAAATTACAAGGGTAAGACTGGTTGAAAACTGGTTGGGCTCCAGTTCGAAAGCCATGAATGTTTTAATTACCGTCAGCCCTATGAAAAGTATGAAAGCTAATCCTGCACTGAACCATTCCGGTTGTCTATCAATAGATATTTTCTTTTTTTGAAGCCAAATTCCCAATGAGAAAAAGAAAATGCCCCTGCCATCAACATAAATAAACTGGAACAGCGAAAAGAAAAGCAGAAAAGTCAGCGGTAACCATATAAAAGGAATTTTTACCACCAGCCACCTGATAACCGGATAAATGAGATTGTAAATAAAAAGGGAAACAATAAACCATAACTGATATGACACAGGATGCAGCAGCCACCTTCTAAGCATCCCTTCCCAGCCAATCTCAGTATAAGGCCTGTTATCCCCAAGCTGGTCTATGCCTGCAGTATAAACTACATCGGCAGTATAGGTGAATTGTTGTAATAGAAAAGTAAGAACAAGACCTGCTGCACTCCACAGAAAAAAAGGAATGATTAACGTCTTGAATCTTTTTTGTATTTGCTGCAGATAAGGCCGGTGATCATAGGTGGCATACAAGTAGCCAGAGATAATAAAGAGCATTGGTATCCTGAACCTGAGCAGGCCGTTTGCTATAAAGTATTCAAAAAATGAGGTAACAGTCAATGGCTCTTCTACCGTGCTATAAGGCGCCAGGTAGGTATTATTCAGGTTATAACCATGCACATAAGCCAGTAGTGCAATGCAGATGAATGTGAAGAACCGAAATTTCTGGCTTAGTGCTTTATTCATAGTTATTGTTTAATTGAATGGGACAGCAAGTTTTACATTAGTACCACTTCCTTTTTTTGAAGTAATCTGCAATCTTCCCTGCATAGCATCAGCTCTTTTTTGCATATTGCTAAGTCCGTTTCCACTATCAGCATGGGCCACATCAAAACCTTCTCCATCATCAATTACTTCAAGGGTAAGCTGTTTGTTATTAATAAGCAGGCTGATCTTTACTTTTTCGGATTTTGAATATTTCGCTGCATTGTTCACTGCTTCTTTGAATATGAGGAAGAAGTCCCTGCGGGCCTCCATATCCAGCTTTACATCATTTACTTCTTCTTCAATGTTAAATAACACTTCAATATCTTTTGCCTCAAGTATATTGGTGGCATACTCCCTCATCCTTGCAATGATCTTCTGCATACTGTCGTTCATAGGCTTTATGCTCCATACAATGTCATCCATTGCTTCCATCATACGCTGGCTGTTCTCGCTGATCTTGCTGATATACTCACTTGTTTTTACATTATCAGAATTTAGTTTACTCTTTGCCATTGTACTGAGTATATTAATGGTGCTAAGAGTAGATCCCATATCGTCATGCAGATCCCTGGCCACCCGGTTCCTGATCTTTTCAACGGCCAGTAACTTATTAACCCGAAGCCGGTGTAATGCATAGATAAACAGCAGGATAATCAGTAATAAGGTACTGACAAACCAATAGGTTTTCCAGAAAGGAGGTTTAATATAGATTTCAAATGAGGTAATCTCCTTAGAGCGGATACCATCAATGTTTTCGCAGTAAATACTGAAGGTATAATGGCCGGGGGGCAGCAGCGGATAGTTCACATAGTTCTGCCGGTCTGCTTTTATCCACTCCTTGTCTACTCCTTCCATTTTATAATAATAGGTCAGTTTCTCCTTTTGCGAATAGCTAAGTGAAGAAAAGTAGATACTAAAAGAATTTTCATCTGATTTAAACTCCAATTTTGGCCGCTTAAGTAAAGAATCTAATGGAAGATAATCGTTGAACAATTTAAAATCTGTAATAACTACATTGGCCGGCGGCTTTTTATTTTCAAAAAGAGAAGGCATAAAATACATCAGTCCATTTGATCCTGTAAAAAGGATATAATCTTCATTACTTATGAAATCAGCCGCTGTAGTCAGGTTAGCCAATGTGATGCCATCTTTTCTGCCATACGGTGTAAAGCGGTTGGTTCTTGGATTATATTTACTCAAGCCGTTCTTTGTGATGATCCATAAATTACCATCTCTGTCTGCCCGTATACGCCTGATTGAATTACCCGGCAATCCGTCATCAAATGTGCGCCAGGTTACTTTCCCGGTTTTTGTATTAATAAGGTTCAGGGCACCTGCCCCATAAGCAATAGTTGTATCATTGATTTGATCAATATCATCGCCGGAATTGAGAAATAAGGCATTCTCTTTACTATTGCTGGTATAACGTTTTAAGATATTTCTGCCATCGGCACTAAGGCAATAAAGCCCCTGGTTAAAAGTAGCAAGCCATAATAATCCTTCGTTATCAATTAATATTTTTGGAATAATAGTGCCAAACTGTTGTACTACTGTGAATCTTTCTCCATTATAGTTAATGATATGCCCTCGCTGGGTGGAGAACCAAATATTACCTTTCTTATCCCCGGTAATAAAACGAATCGTGGCACCATCCGCTTCTTTTAGCTCGGAAAAAGCGGACCTTTTCATTACTGTGTCGTATACAATGTATTTGCCGGTTTGGCAACCAATCCAAATTTTTCCATCTGTATGCTGGTATAAAGCCCATGTTTGATGATATTGAGCAAAGCTGACTTCGTCCATCTTTGGCATCTGCTTATATACATCGGCTGAGTATTTCGTAAACGTTTTATCCAATGTTATAATTCCTTTACCCCAGGTGCTTAGCCAGTATTGACCGGACTTTAGTTGTAGCAGATCTGTTATTTCGATGCCCCCGTTTCTTTCATCAAAAAGAATATTTACTACCCCATAAGTACCACTTTCAGGAGTAGCGAAAAAGAGCCCATTGTCTGTAGATATCCAGATACTTCCGTCCCTGTCTTCCATTATATTGTGTGCAGACTGATAAGGAATCCCGGTTTCACTGGTTACCCCCGGCTTGTAAAAAAAGAACCGGTTAACATCGCTATCATAATTGAATAAACCGTTTGCTCCGTATACCCACAGTACTTTTTCACTTGTCTCAAAAAAGCTGGTAAGCTCTGAATATTCCTTGTTGTCGTTTAGTCCTGCCGTATCTTTTAGAAGGTTCCCTTTTTCATCAAAGCACCATTTATGTTGTCCGCTGGTCCAGTTAAATATCCAATGCCTTCTCCGGCTGTCGATAAAAATTTCAGTTGTGCCTGGTATGATGTTTTTATTATCCAGCAAGGGGATTTTAAGTGGATTATTACTGCTGGTATATATTTTTTTTGTGGGGATGTCATAAATGGCTATCCCACTGTCAGGGCAGGGAAACCAAATCTGCTTTTTTAAGGTGTCTTCAAACACATTGATAGAGGAAACCCAGCCTGTCGGCAGCGGAAAGGGGTTTTCATCTGAAAACGAATGCTTGTTTTTGTTGTAGCGGAGTATCCCGAATTTCCAGATGACCAGGTAAAGATTTTGCTGGCTATCCTTCCAAAGCTTCATGCCGCTCCTGGCTGGTATGGGCTTGGAAGTTTTTATGGGTACTGTATGGTACCGGAAGGAAATCGGGTCAAATAAACCTACTTCAAGCCGGGAGCCAAAGAACAACCACAGCATTCCATTTTCATCCGGAATTATCTGAACAAGATCTGAAACGGGTAATAAGGTGCTACCGGGGTTACTGTTGCCAAAGCCTACAAACTTGCTGCCATCAAAACGTTGTAATCCATTGGCGGTGCCTACCCATATATAACCCTTTTTATCCTGGTAAGTGCAATAAACAGCGTTGGAAGAAAGACCAAGTGCATCATCTGTACTAATACGATTGAATGTATAGCCTTGTTGGGCATGTGCCAAAAGACCATTCAGCAATACAGCCAAAAGCATCAGTTTTCTCATATATACAAATCTAACAAGTGGAACCGGCATATGAAAGGTCGCTTTTTAAAACCACATATTTATGTGGGGATTGGTTCCTTGTCCCTTTGTCTTAAATAGATTCTCTGAGAAGTATAGCTGCACAGATATTGGAAAGCAGGAATTTTTCTCCCGGATCAGTACTGTTTAAATAAACTGCTCCCTTATCAATAGCTGATACAGCAGCAACCGGTTTTCCTTCTTTATTTCTTAACTCAAACCCAACAGAGCCTACAGGCATTGTATATACCTTCTCATTTTTACCTGCTATTTTATATACAGGGTGAATAGTATAATAATTGTCGCGGCTTTGAGCCACTACTCCAGTGTAGGATTTACTATTTCTTTGTGAAGCTTCATTATCAAGTAACATCTCCCATGACCTGGATTGGTTATTGATAAATATTTTTGTCCAAAATGTATTTTCAGACATATCACCTTTACCAGAGATGTCCAGCAATATATTAAGCAGGCTGTTGGGATTATCACCGATCATAAAATCCTTTTCTTTTGCCCGGGACAGGCAAAAAACACTGCTTTCATTGCCTTTGTCATCAGTCATCTCAAAGCGTATAGTCTGCTTACGCTGTGAATACTCAGTGCCGATTACTCTTTCGTAATCATCATAGCCGGGTCTGCCGGTAGCCCATCCGGCAAAATAGCTGCTTCCTTTAGTCCATGATCTTTTTACGGAAACGGTCCGGTAATTACCAAAACTCAACTTCTGGTTGATCATAATACCCTGCCTTCCTTTAACAGCAAATTCTTCAGTCTTACCCCATTCATTATTATCCAGTGCAATTTTTGCAGATCCGCAAGATGTAAAAATTACAACAAGAATTAAATAGCAATATTGTCTCATAAAGATTTTTGGCAAAAATATTTACCCAAAGAATTATCCCAATCGCATGAATGTGTGAAACTGTAATACAGTTATTATAACATGATTATGTGAGCAGAAACTCTTTTTTCGGTTAATATATACATGCTTGTGTTATTTTATCAGGCATATTTAAAAATGATCTTTGACTTATAATTTGATTAATAACCTTATAAAATGAAAATTATGAAACACAACTTTTTAACCATGCTGGTGACAACCATATTTACAATTACTACGGGATTGGCAAACGGAAAGGGCTTACCCCCAGTCATGCGGATAAAGCTGGCACAGCATTTTACTTACCTGGAAGTAAGTGATCATATTTCTGTTGTATTAACCAACGAAACAGGAATGGAAATTTCAGTAGACGGAGACAGGTCAAAGCTTGGCAAAGTAAAGGCTTTCGTTAAAAAGGGAAAGTTATCTATATGGCTGGAAGGAAGTAATAAGGGGGAGGGATTAACGGTGTATGTGCCTGCCCGTTTATTGAGGCAGGTGGTTATCAATGGAGACTCGAAGGTTGTAACTGAAGAGATTTTGGATAATGGAAAACTTGATATTGTAGTAAACGGAGCCTGCCAGCTTTCATTGCGGTCAAAAGGTAAAATAAATGTTTCCGGAACAAATGAGTTTGAGTTCCAGCATTCATATGAATGAGTTAATAAATCAATTTACTGTATATGAGAAAGTTTTTAATTGCTTTGATAATGTGCCTGGGTATGATACATGCCTACGCAGAAGGTGAAATAGACGGGGAAACCTATTATCGTGTTACTAAGGTAAAGGATAGTGTCAGTCTCTTTAACGGAAACCTGAGACTTATAAACATTTATAAACAGCAAATAGCTGTTTTATATGAAACAAGAAATCTGACGGAACAGCAGATAAGGACGGAGCTGATCAAAAGAACCTATTTACCATATAAAGAATTTTGGGAAGGCTATGTAGGTGATAGTACTGTTTATTATGAGCAGGTAATGAAGCCACTTATTACGGACAGTATACGAATAATGGCTAAAAAGGCATTGACATTTTCATCTTTTAATATTGATAACTTTTTCAATCTTACCGCATCAGTTTTGAATTGTTATAGTGGCAGAACACCTTCCGGTACATGGTTAATAGCCTTTGGCAGCGGTGTGACAGATATGGGAGGCTTTGGTAATGGCAGAATGGTACTTGATCTGACACATAGTAAAACAGAAATTGGTTATGTGCAGATGATCCTGCCACATGAGATCAATCACCAGATTTATGAAAATACAATTCTGCCCGATTCAACTGCCCGGGGCTTATACCGGGTAATTAATGAAGGCTTTGCCGTATATATGAACCAGGTAGTATTTGGCGATAAATACGAACTGCATGAATATTTGCAGTATTCTTTCGCTGGTCTCCAATATTGCCTGGATAATGAAAAAGCCATATTCAGCAAACTGAAGCCCTATCTTTTCACGAATAACAGGGAACATGCACTGGCATTAGCGGATCGGGGACAAAAACCTTTTAAGGAAGGACCCGGTGCTATTGGTTATTTTGTTGGATTCAGGATATGTGAAGCGTATGTAAAAAAACATGGAAAAGAAAGCTGGAAAGATCTTTACTCATTATCTCCCCGGGAGGTTTTGCTTAAAAGCGGATACGGGGAATAATATAATAGCCGGGCCTGCCAGAAGATGTGAGAAATTTCTCACATCTTTTTTGTTTTTTAAACATTCTTCACACCAATATGTGATTGTCTGGCTTTTTCTTTTCTGTCATCTTTGCATCAACAAAAACCTTAAACCATTAAACTTATTTTATGAAAGGAAAATACATCACCCGCAGTATTCAGCTGGCCTGCCTGGCTACTGATAAGCCGAAATCTGATACTGAACAGAAAAAGGCAATAGATCCTGATTTTGATGAAAGGGCAAATAATTGTACAGCAGACAATGATACAACCGGGAATACCTGGCTTGTATTTGGCGGTTCTGATGTCTCTTAAAAAAGGAACCGTTATTCACATGTTTATGTGATTGGAACAGGTTTTCCTTAACAGATATTTGTAATAACATAACACTTTATCCGATTTAAATATCTCCTACATAAGCAATCATTAGCGGCCTTCTTTTTCTAAAGAGGGCCTTTTCTTTTTCACATGTTCATGCGGTTGGTTCATTTTGCCGTGCAAATGATATTTGCTACATCATTAAACCTTTTCAAATGAAAGTAATATCAAAAGTATTTTTCGGCTTGGTAGCAGGCCTGTTCTTATTCACTGCCTGCTCAAAAGAACCCAGTAATCCCATTGAGAGAAGCTATTCTAATATTGATTTCAAAAAAATTGATGCCGGCGATCAGCATCGGCTTACCATTACAAAGGGTACTGGCTTTTCGATCATAGCCCGGGGTGAAGAGAGAGATATTAACGATCTCGTCATCCGGGTTATTGATTCGTCTTTAAAGATTGAATACAACCGGTATAAATCAAACCGCAAAAGAGTCTATTTTACTATATCACTGCCTTCCCTGCAGGGATTAGTTTTATCTGGTCAGTCTGAAGCCACTGTTTCGGGCTTTTCAGAAACTGACCTGGTAGATATTGTTGTTTCAGGGCAGAGTGCATGCTGGATTAATATGAATGCACCCAAATTCAATTTGCTGGCAAGTGGCCAGTCAAAGATTGAGTTTCAGGGCGGAACTGCAACTGGTTTTGAAGCAGAGGCAAGTGGTCAATCTCAAATACTGGCCTATGGTTTATCAACAGTTGTTTTTGCAGAGGTAATAGCTACTGGGCAATCTACTATTAAAGTAAAAGTAGGTAACAGTTTTAAAGCAAATGCCTCTGGTCAAAGTAATATTTATTACCAGGGCGACCCATTGATAACCCAGATTGTTTCAACAGGCGATTCAAGAATAATAAAAGAATAAGCAATTGTCAATGGATTACAGCAAACATCCTGTACAAACGGGATGTTTGCTTAATTTTAATATCATGGGTAATTACGATCAATATTTTGAAGCTAACAGAGAACTTTGGAACCAACGGGCCATTGTACATAAAAGCTCTGATTTCTACAACCTCGCAGGTTTTAAAGCCGGTGAAACTGTTTTGACTCCTATAGAATTAAATGAAATTGACGATGTAAAGGATAAAAAAATGCTTCATCTGCAATGTCATTTTGGAATGGACAGCCTTGATTGGGCGAGACGAGGCGCCTTGGTGACAGGGGTGGACCTGTCAGATACAGCAATCAATGAAGCAAGAATATTGAATAAGGAGCTCGGCCTGACTGCTGAGTTTGTTTGTTGTAATGTGCTGGATACGGCTGATCATGTAAAGTCGCAGTTTGATATTGTATTTACCTCCTATGGCACCATTGGTTGGTTACCAGACCTTAAACCATGGGCCAATATGATAGCCAGGATGTTGAAACGGGGAGGTTTGTTTTATATCGCCGAGTTTCACCCGGTAGTATGGATGTTTGATGATGAATTTACACACATCAAATATGCTTACGAAAACAAGGAAGTAATTGTAACAGAAAACCAGGGAACCTATACTGACCGCAATGCGGATATCAGGGGTAAAGAATATAGCTGGAACCATAGTATAAGTGAAGTGCTGAATGCACTGATTGGCTCCGGGTTAACAATTGAATCGTTCAATGAATTTATGTACTCCCCATACCCCTGTTTTCAGCAGGTGATAGAATTTGAAAAAGGAAAATGGCATATAAAAGGAATGGAAGGGAAGATACCGATGGTTTATAGTATCAGGGCTGTAAAGCAATAGGCAAAAGCCCTATCTTCGCAGCGAAAAATCCTGCTCCATGCTGCCTAAATACAAAAGAATTCTTCTCAAACTTTCCGGTGAAGCTTTAATGGGTGATAAAAGCTTTGGCTTTGATATTGACGTCATTGCACAGTATGCGCAGGATATAAAGTCTATTACTGAATTGGGTGTACAGGTAGCAGTAGTTATCGGAGGTGGAAACATTTACCGGGGAATGAATGAGGCTGAAACCGGTATAGAAAGGGCTCATGGAGATTATATGGGTATGCTTGCAACTGTGATCAATGGAATGGCAGTGCAGGCTGGCCTGGAGAAAGTGGGTGTGTACACCCGGCTTCAGAGTGCTATTAAAATGGAGCAGATAGCCGAACCATATATCCGTCGCCGGGCTATTCGTCATCTCGAAAAAGGGCGGGTAGTCATTTTCGGGGCAGGTACGGGTAATCCTTATTTTACTACAGATACAGCAGGCTCTCTACGGGCCATTGAAATAAACGCTGATGTCATTTTAAAAGGCACAAGGGTAGATGGCATCTATACAGCCGATCCTGAAAAGGATCCTTCCGCAACCAAATTCAATGTTATTACATTCCAGGAATGCCTGACCAATAATCTTCGGGTAATGGATATGACTGCATTCACTCTCTGTATGGAAAACAATCTTCCCATCATTGTTTTTGATATGAATAAAGAAGGAAACCTTCGCCGGGTAGTTACTGGCGAAAAGGTGGGTACCCTTGTAAGAGGGTAAATACTAAGTGTTTCTACTATTTTACTTTTTGCAGTAACTACTATCTTGCGTACTTATTCTTAAGCACACCTGTGAAAAACTATTACCGGCTATTAGCCGATTATTTAATAGTTTCCTAATCCTTATGAAATAGTTTATGGACGGCCAGCTTTCACTTTCTATTGTTGAGATCATCGTACTGATGCTCGGGGCTATTATCCTGGGCATAACCATCCATTTTTTTATTACCAGCCGAAAATCATTGAAAGACTCCATGGCAGATGCGGCCGGCAGTAAGTTAAGCCGGGAACTGGATGATTGGAAAAGACGATTTTTTAACGAAGTAGAATTAAAGGATAAGCAAATTGAAAATCTTCAAAAATTGGTAGCAGATGCGGAGGAGAATAGTAATATCTTCTCAATTGAGGCAGAGGAAGTTCGTAAGCAAAACAAAAAACTACAGCAGGAAATAGAATTATTAAAAAATCAATTGCCTCAGTCTTCCGGGGAAAAACCTGGTTATATGGAGCAATTGAAACTGGCTCAAAGCAGTTTGCTGGAGCATAATGAAAAAATCAATCAACTGCTGGAACAAATAGATATCGTAAAAGAAACGGAGGAAAAACAGCAGGAAGTGCTGAGATATAATGAGGAACTGAATGAAGAAATAGAGTTACTGAAACATAAACTGGCACAAAAGGAAAATGAAATCAATACTATCCGCCAGAAGGAACACCTGACCAGCGAAATGAATTCTATGCTGGACAGTGCTTATAATGAGTTTGGTGTGCTGCAGGAGAAAATGCAGAAACTGGAGGCGCAGGTCACTGTTTCAAAAAAAATCAACCTGGAGTACGAAGATTTAAAAGAAGGTTACTACCGTATAAGCAAGGATTATGAAGAACAAAAGCATAAATACAATCACTTGATTTCGGAGAACAGACAATTACAGGCTGATCTGGCTGAAACAGAAGATAAGCTGAAGGAGGCCAATTTTCAGCGTCAACAATTGCAAAAGAGGGTCTCTTACCTGGAAGAATTGAATAATGATATGCAGGTTGTAACAGATGCCAACAAGAAGCTGGAGGGTCAATTGAAACGTATTGGCGAATTGGAAAGTATGCTGAATGTGCTGGCTGAGGAACGGGATCAATTAGCAAAGAAGCAATTTAATACCTGACCTGGTTAGGATAAGTTATATGAAAAGGTGTTTGAATTTTCAAACACCTTTTTTAGTTCATTATGCTTTTTTAGCAGCTTTCTTTTTTACAGCAGCCTTTTTAGCAGGCCTGCTTTTTCCAAATGAGCCTTTAAAGCGTTTCCCTTTGGCAGTTTTTTTATCTCCTCTTCCCATGGTTATTTTTTTATGTTTAAGTGTAAAGATACAGGATTAAAAAAAACTCCTTCCCATAGGGGAACGGAGTTTTTTAATACATTGATTAAGGCAACTAGAGTTTGGCAGCTAATTCTTTACCAGCTTTGAATCGGGCCACTTTTCTTGCTTTGATTTTGATTACTTCACCAGTCTGTGGGTTGCGGCCATTACGGGCAGCTCTTTTTGATACGGAGAAAGTTCCAAAACCAACTAATGTCACTTTACCACCGCCTTTCAGTGTTTTTGTAACTGCTTCAATAAATGAATCGAGGGCAGCGTTTGCTTGTGTTTTGGTAATACCTGCATCGTCGGAAACTTTTGCAATTAATTCAGCTTTGTTCATGATTATTGTATTTTTTGCGGTTTAGTAACGCCGGCAAATTTAGCCGCTTTTTTATTCCTGCAAAATAATTTTACCCGGTTCCGGCTGTAGTTCTATACGGCAGAAACCGCATGGGATAAGGATTTCAGCAGACTCATAGATTCTGGTATTCAAAATAACTGTCAAAAAAGAAATAGAACCGGTAACTACCCCTGACTTTCAGTAAGATATGTCCTGACATTATTTAGTTATGCAAAAAGGGAATAAAGTTTCCCCCGGCTATTACCTGCAGATTATTTTTTTCACACTCAATGCACAACCATCATGACCGAACGAAAGGCAATGAATTTATTTCCCCATTTATCGAATCCCTTGTTTCGCATAGTTTCTGCAAAATCACTGATATACCGGTTATATAGTTCTTTACTGGAGGAATGATATTGCACTGCATAGGTTACACCATCTGTTTCATCTACCTCCAATAAGCGTAATATGCTGGCATGTGTAAAACACCCGGTCTTGATCACATCTGGAATATGCTCTTCTTTAAGCCAGGTAAGCCATGGTTCTGCAATAGAATGATCAACTTTGACGGTTACGTTATAAATGATCATGACTTAAAGTTTAAGCTCAAGGTATACAGGACAGTGATCACTGTGTTTTATATCGGGAAAAATCTCTGCATCTTTCAAATTCTTTTTCAAGGGCTCCGTAACGGTAATATAATCGATTCTCCACCCTTTGTTATTGAGTCTTACTGTTGGGAAACGCTGGCTCCACCAGCTATACCGGTGTGGTTCCGGGTGAAACTCCCGAAAAGTATCAACCCACCCATCTTCCAAAAACTTTGTCATCCATGCTCTTTCCTCAGGTAAAAAGCCTGATGAATTTTTATTCCCTTTTGGATCATGAATGTCAATTTCTTTATGCGCAATATTGTAATCACCGCATAAAATAAGATTGGTGTGTTTTTTCCTTAATTTTTTTAACCAGCTGTTGAACTCATCCAGCCATTGGTATTTAAATTCCTGTCTTTCATCACCACTGGTGCCGGAGGGGAAATAAGCATTAATAAGCCTTGTTTTCCCAAAATCCAGTTGTATCACCCTTCCTTCATCATCACTCGGTCCATGGCCATTTCCGTATTCTACATTATCCGGTTTGATCTTTGAAAAAACCGCCACACCACTGTATCCCTTTTTTTGGGCGCTGAACCAGTAATTATGAAATCCCAGTTCATGAAAAGGTTTATGGTCAACATCACCCTGCACAGCTTTTGTTTCCTGCACACAGACCACATCTGCAGGATCAGTTTTTAACCAGTCCAAAAATCCTTTCTTAATGGCGGCCCTGATACCATTTACATTGTAGCTGATAATACGCATCGCATTATTGATTAAATTGACGGCAATTTACTGTTTACTATGGAAGCATCAGCAAAATCAAAAAGAAGAATAATACCACCAAAGGCACATGTGTTTCTGGAAGGCCCTAAAAGCAGGGGGTATGAATTATCCTTTGCTTTCAGGGTATTCTGGCAATTTTTAAAGGGGTTCAGAAACCTGCATTTTATCGGGCCTTGTGTTACCGTATTTGGTTCTGCCCGTTTTAAAGAGGATCATATTTATTACCAGCAGGCAAGGGAAATTGGAAAACGCATTGCAGAACTGGGTATGACCACCATGACAGGAGGTGGCCCTGGTATTATGGAAGCTGCCAACAGGGGGGCATTCGAAAATGGTGGTAAATCGGTTGGATGTAATATTCGGTTACCGTTTGAGCAAAATGCCAATCAGTACATGCAGAGATGGGTCACATTTGAGCACTTCTTTGTTAGAAAGGTGTTGCTGGTGAAATATTCTTATGCCTTTATTATCATGCCCGGTGGGTTTGGTACGATGGATGAACTTTTTGAAACCCTCACTCTTGTACAAACACAAACTATAACCCGATTCCCGATTGTGCTGTTTGGTAAAGAATATTATCAGCCAATGATGGATATGGTTGACGCCATGATAGAAGAAGGAACAGTATCCAGAGATGACATTAATCTGGTGTACCTGACAGATAGTGTGGATGAGGCTATCAACTACATACATAATTATATCAGGGAAAATTACCGGGTGAAGCCCCGGAGACGGCGCTGGTGGCTGTTTGAAAAGCGATAATTCTAATGTGTACTAATTACACATAAGTTTGTATCTTCATGTACTAAATTTTTTGTTATGCTTCTGAAACGATTGCTGCCAATCCTGTTTTTAGCAGGAATTAGCACTGCTGTATTTGCTGACCAGTCTGTAACACTCCACTCACCAGATGGTAATGTGCAATTGGGTTTGTTACATAGTAGCAACGGGGACCTTACATACAAGGTTTTTTATAAAGGAAAATCGGTTGTAGCCCCGTCGGGATTGGGTATGAGATTGAAGAGCCCTGAATTGTCTTTATTAAAATTTGATCTGCTGGGGGTTGATTCATCGGTAACGGACGAAATCTGGAAGCCTGTATGGGGTGAAGTAAACCAGATCCGCAATAATTACAAACAACTATCAGTGAAATTGGCTGATCGTTCAGGTTCTGGTATCCTTCTTGAAATTATTTTCAAAGTTTATAATGATGGTGTTGGCTTCAGGTATTCATTTCCGCAACAGGCCAAACTCACTCATTTCATAATAGGGGAGGAATTGACACAGTTTGCTATGTCTGGGGATCACAAAGCGTTTTGGATACCGGGTGATTATGACACTAACGAATATCCTTATTATACAACTAATTTAAGTGGTGTAGATGCAACTGGTGGAGGAGCTGCACAGGAAATTCATGCCAAAACTTTCTTTGATAAGTCTGCAGTACAAACGCCTTTGATGCTAAAATCTGCAGATGGATTATATATCAATATCCATGAAGCAGCATTGGTTAATTATCCGGCCATGAACCTTGTAGTAGATAAAAGCACTTTTACACTCAATACACACCTGGTTCCAGATGCAGTAGGAAACAAAGCCTACCTGCAGGCGCCGGCTGTTACACCCTGGCGCACCATTGTGGTAAGTGATAAAGCCGGGGAGGTACTTACATCAAAACTTATTTTGAATCTTAATGATCCATCGAAGGTTAGTGAAACTTTCTGGATCAAGCCACAAAAGTATGTGGGGGTTTGGTGGGAGATGCATGTAGGAAAATCCAGTTGGGATTACAGCGGCGGACAGGTGGGTTCTCAGCAAGCTACTAAAGTTCCTCATGGAGCCAATACAGCCAATGTAAAGCGATACATTGATTTTGCTGCGAAGCATGGGTTTAGCGGTGTACTGGTAGAAGGATGGAATACAGGCTGGGAAGACTGGTTTGGTCAATGGAAAGAAGATGTTTTTGATTTCGTAACACCTTATCCTGATTTTGATGTGAAAGAGTTACAACAGTATGCAGCAAATAAGGGAGTGAAAATTATCATGCACCATGAAACATCAGGTTCTGTTACCAATTATGAACGATGGATGGATACAGCCTACCGCTTCATGAAAAAGTTCGGGTACGACGCAGTAAAAACAGGCTATGTCGGACGCATAATTCCAAGAGGGGAGCATCATGACGGGCAATGGATGGTGAAGCATTACGAAAGAGTGGCGCAAAAGACCGCCTCTTACAAGATAATGGTCAATATGCATGAGTCTGTACGTCTTACAGGTCTTCATCGTACTTACCCCAATTGGATAGCCAGTGAAGCTGCCCGTGGAAATGAGTTCAATGCATGGAGTGTGGGCAATCCTCCGGAGCATGAAACGATTTTGCCTTTTACCAGGCTGATGGGTGGACCGATGGATTATACACCGGGTATTTTTAAAATAAAGATGAGCCATTACAACCCGGAGAAAAAGGAACAGGTGCATACTACACTGGCGAAACAATTAGCCTTGTATATAACCATGTACAGCCCTTTGCAGATGGCGGCTGATCTGCCAGAAAATTATGAGGCTAAACCAGATGCTTTCCAGTTTATTAAAGATGTTGCTGCAGATTGGGATGACACTAAAGTGCTTGATGCTGAGCCAGGAGATTATATCATTATGGCAAGAAAAGCAAAGGGAACTGATAAATGGTTTATGGGTACGATCACCGATGAAAGTGCAAGAAGCCTTACTGCTGACCTGTCTTTTCTGGACGAAGACAAAGTGTACCATGCGGTTATTTATCGTGATGCTGATAATGCCGATTGGAAAAGCAACCCCGAAGCTTACACAATTGAAAAGAAGCTGGTAAATAAATACACTCTACTCAATCTGAAACTTGCTGCCGGCGGCGGGTCAGCTATTAGTTTTGTTCCGCTTACTGCAGAACAGCAAATGCAGATGAAAAAAGAAATAAAAGCACTTCCCAAACCTAAAAAGAAAAAATAATGTCAATGTCAGCAGCCGATATACTGGGTTATGCCGCAGGGGCATTAACGGCCTTTACCTTTTTACCACAGGTATTAAAAACATGGAAAGAAAAATCTGCAAAAGATGTTTCATTATACATGTTCATCATCGCATTTGTCAATGAGATCATGTGGTTGATTTATGGTGTGATGATCGATAACTGGGTTATCATCCTTACCAATGCTGTGATGCTGGTAATGTCAGGTATTATGATCATGCTGAAAATGAAATACAATCACCAGTAAAGATGGCTGTCAATACAATTATCTGGGATCTCGGCGGGGTATTGATTGACTGGAACCCCCGGTATGTTTTCAATGAGACCTATTTTGAATCGGAAGAAAAAAAGGAATATTTCTTTAAACACATATGTTCTAATGACTGGAATGAAGAGCAGGATGCTGGCCGCTCCATTGTTGAAGCCACCCAGGAATTAGTAAAACAATTTCCTGAATGGGAAACAGCTATCCGGGATTATTACGGCCGCTGGACTGAGATGCTTAAAGGTCCTATTTACGAAACAGTAGAAATTTTCCGGCAGTTGAAGGAATCGAGAAAATATAAAATGTATGCCTTAACCAACTGGCAGGCAAACCTGTTTGATATTGCTTTAGTTCGTTATGATTTTCTGCATTGGTTTGATGGAAGGGTAGTAAGTGGTGAAGAAAAAACAAGAAAGCCATTTCCTGAGTTTTACCAGCGATTGCTTGACAGGTACCGGGTTGATCCTTCAAAAGCATTATTTATTGATGATAATTTGAGAAATGTGAGAGCGGCAGAAGAACTGGGTATTCCTTCTATACATTTTACATCATCCCTGGCTTTGCAAACAAAACTGGCGGAATTTAGTGTAGGCTAATACTATTCCAGCACCGGCCGTAACCATTTTTCTGCCCCTTCTATACTCATGCCTTTACGTTTGGCATAATCTTCCAGCTGGTCACGGTTGATTTTACCCAAACCAAAATAATGGCTTTGGGGATGCGCAAAATACCAGCCGCAAACAGAGGCCGGCGGGTTCATAGCAAGGCTTTCAGTCAACTCAATACCGATATTTTCGGTCACATTTAACAAAGAAAACAATTTTAGTTTTTCTGTATGGTCCGGGCAAGCAGGATAACCAGGTGCTGGACGAATTCCCTTGTATTCTTCTTTGATGAGTTGTTCATTGGTCAGGGTTTCATCTTTTGCGTAGCCCCAGTACTCTTTTCTCACTTTTTCATGGAGGCATTCTGCAAAGGCTTCTACAAAGCGGTCTGCCAAAACCTGCACAAGTATTTTGTTATAATCATCATGCTGGGCAGCAAATTCATCGATATGTTTCTTTGCTCCGTGAATAGTCACAGCGAATGATCCCATAAAGTCCTCACCAATTTCTTTAGGTTTGACGAAGTCGGCTAGTGAGTAAGTGGGTTGTCCTACTGCTTTTTTCAATTGCTGTCGCAATGACTCCAGTTTTACATTTCCCTTTTCCGTTGATAGGGTGATGGTATCGGCATTGTTACTACTAGCTGGCCAAAAGCCAATCACTCCGTCGGCGTCAAACCACTTTTCCTCAATGATCTGCTGCAGCATTTTTTGTGCATCGTTATAAAGGCGGGTTGCTTCGGTACCAAATATATTGTCGGATAGTACTTCAGGGAATCGGCCCGGCATCTCCCAGGCAATGAAAAATGGACCCCAATCAATGTAATGGGCAATGGTAGCCAGGTCAAAACCTTTCAGAATTTTTACTCCATCAACCGCAGGCTTTACTGGTTTATAATTCTTCCAGTCAAAATACTCTTTGGTTACAACTGCTTCAGTGTAAGGGATGAGTTCTTTTTTGTTCTTATTTAGAAATTGGTCCCGTAAGCCATGATACTCTTCTGCTGTTTTCTTGAGAAACCCATCTTTTTCTTTACTCAGTAAAGTGCTAACCGCCGTTACGCTACGGGAAGCATCCAGCACATGCAAAACGCCATTGTCGTACTGAGGAGCAATTTTCACGGCTGTATGCATCCGGGAGGTAGTGGCTCCGCCGATCAGCAACGGTTGTTTCATATTACGTCGCTTCATTTCATGTGCCACATGCACCATTTCATCAAGAGATGGAGTAATCAATCCGCTTAGTCCAATAATATCTGCTTTTTCTTTTTCTGCAGTATCCAATATCTTATCTGCCGGCACCATGACACCCATATCAATAATATCGTAGCCATTACATCCCAGCACTACACCAACAATGTTTTTACCAATATCATGTACATCTCCTTTTACAGTTGCCAATAGCACTTTTGGTACATTGCCGTTTCCGGTATTGGGGTTATTTCTCTTTTCTTCTTCAATAAATGGTGTTAGCCATGCCACACTCTTCTTCATTACCCTTGCACTTTTTACTACCTGGGGTAAAAACATTTTTCCGGCACCAAAAAGATCTCCCACCACATTCATGCCGTCCATCAGTGGCCCTTCAATTACATCTAATGGCCGTGGATATTTTAACCTTGCTTCCTCGGTGTCCGTATCAATATAATCTGTAATTCCATTAACAAGAGCATGTTTCAGCCTTTCTTCTACAGTTGTATTACGCCAGGCTTCATCCTTCACTTCTGTTTTACCTTTCGCTTTTACAGTTTCAGCAAAAGCGATCAGTTTTTCAGTAGCCTCGTTATTGTCATTGTTTCGATTCAGAATGACATCTTCGCACAGTTCTCTTAATTGCGGCTCAATTTCATCATATACTACCAATTGCCCTGCATTAACGATACCCATATCCATTCCGGCACGAATAGCATGGTACAGAAAAACCGAATGCATGGCTTCTCTTACATGATCGTTTCCCCTGAATGAGAAAGAAAGATTACTTACACCACCACTAATTTTTGCCAACGGCATCAGTTGCTTTATTTCCCTGGTAGCCTCTATAAAATCAACACCGTAGTTATTGTGTTCCTCCAAACCGGTAGCTACTGCAAAAATGTTGGGGTCGAAAATTATATCCTGAGGGTCGTAACCAACTTGTTGAGTAAGTATCTTATAAGCCCTGTGACAGATCTCCACTTTTCTGTCTTTGGTATCAGCCTGTCCTTTTTCATCAAAGGCCATTACGATAACTGCAGCGCCATAACTCTGGCATATAATTGCCTGTTCGATGAATTTAGCTTCGCCTTCTTTCATCGAAATGGAATTCACGATACACTTTCCCTGCACACATTTGAGTCCGGCTTCAATGATCTCAAACTTGGAGCTATCGATCATGATTGGAATTTTCGCAATATCCGGTTCACTTTGTAAAAGATTAAGGAAGGTGGTCATTGCGTGGATGCCATCCAGCAATGCATCATCCATATTCACATCCAGTACCTGTGCGCCGTTTTCCACCTGCTGGCGGGCTACACTGAGGGCTTCTTCGTATTTATTTTCTTTTATAAGGCGGGCAAATTTTTTGGAGCCGGTCACATTGGTCCTTTCCCCTACATTCACAAAATTGGTCTCTGGCCTGATGACCAATGGTTCTAAACCGGCTAATCGTAAGTAAGGTCTGATAACAGTGGATTCTTGCATCTATGAGTTCTTTTTTACAAATAACCTCCTGATCATTGAAAAGTTATTTACAACGAGAATTAGAAGTGATAGCAGTATTAAAAATTGTGGTGTCGTCATGCTAATTCTTTTTCAACAACCGGCAGTTGTCTTGGTTTGAGATTTTTTACATGCTCTGCTATATGTCGTATATGATCTGGTGTAGTGCCGCAGCAGCCACCCACAATATTTACAAAACCTTCTTTCGCCCATTCTTCAAGATAGTGGCCTGTATCTTCCGGTTTCTCGTCATATTCACCCATCGCATTGGGGAGCCCGGCATTGGGGTAAGCAGATACATAGCAGCTGGCTATTTGTGATAACTCTTCAATATGCGGCCGCATTTCTTTAGCACCTAAAGCACAGTTCAGACCAATACTTAAAGGTCTTGCATGCATTACAGAAGTGTAAAAAGCTTCTAATGTTTGGCCGCTGAGTGTTCTGCCGGAGGCATCGGTTATCGTGCCACTAATCATTATTGGTAACGGAACTTTTCCGGTGTTCCTGAAGTATTTTTTTATAGCGAAAATGGCACCCTTAGCATTAAGAGTATCGAAAATGGTTTCAATCAGTAGAATATCAGTACCACCATCTACCAGTCCTTTTACCTGTTCATAGTATGCATTTACTACTTCATCAAAGGTGACTGCCCGAAAACCAGGGTTGTTTACGTCTGGTGAAAGTGATAAGGTTTTGTTCAAAGGTCCGATAGCCCCGGCCACCCATGCCTCTTTGCCTGATCTTTTGATTGCTTCCCTGGCACATTGAGCAGCCGCAACATTTAATTCGTAGGCCAGCGACTGCATTTCATAATCAGCCATGGCTATAGATGTACTGCTGAAAGTATTTGTTTCAATAATATCGGCGCCTGCTTCCAGGTATTGCAGGTGAATGCCAATGATAATTTCGGGTTGTGTAATATTCAGCAGGTCATTGTTTCCTTTTATATCGCAATGCCAGTTTTTAAATCTTTCGCCTCGGTAATCTGCTTCGGCTAATTTATGCCGCTGTATCATGGTGCCCATAGCGCCATCAATGACCAATATGCGTTCTTTCAAACAATCCTGGATTGTCTTCATATATCTCTTGTTTGCGAACTATAAACGTTGGGAAACTATGGAGGGAGTTCCGTACCGTTTATTAGTTCTGTTTGGGGCAGGCCGAACAATAAACAAATCCGCCTGAATAGGCAGCAAAACTAAGCTTTATCTGTATAAAAAGCAAGCAGGATAAGCCTTAGCGGCCAGATACATAGCTTTCAACCGGCAGTCTGTTCTGCAGGCTCCTGGCCAGTGTCATTTCATCGGCATACTCCAGTTCTCCACCAAAAGCAATGCCACGGGCAATAGTAGTAATACGGATGGGATTTACTGTAACTGCAGAGAGCTTTTTCTGAATGTAATAAATAGTGGTATCGCCCTGTATGTTGGGGTTCAAAGCAAAAATAATCTCTTCTGTTTTTTCTTTCTGTACCCGGCCGATCAATGATTCAATGTTAAGCTGGTCGGGTCCGATGCCGTCCAATGGCGAAATGATTCCTCCCAGGATGTGATAAATGCCGTTGTATTGCTGGGTGCTTTCGATCGCAATTACATCCCGGATACTTTCCACTACACAGATAGTTTCCTGTTTTCTAAGTGAATTGGCACAAATAGAACAGATGTCACCATCAGCTACATTGAAACAACGCTGGCAGAATTTAATTTCATTTCGCATCCGGGCAATTACTTCGCTGAAGTGGCCTACTTCTTTTGTATCCTGCTTCAATAAATGCAATACCAGCCGCAATGCCGTTTTCTTGCCAATTCCGGGAAGTTTGGCAAATTCGTTTACCGCATTTTCAAGCAGAGAAGAAGAGAATTGCATGGAGGACAAAGGTAAGCTAAGAGGATAAATGAGAAAAGGAGATAAAGAGAAAATCGTTTTGGAAATAGATTAACCTGCTTCTCTCTTTTTACTCCTTTAATCTCTTAACCTACAGTGCTATTTCAAACTCGTTTTGCCAGGCTGGTTTTACTGAAATCTTTCGTTCAATTGGCACGACAATTTCCGGCTGTATCCTCTTGCCAAAAAACTGGCCAGGGTCCCAAACGACGTTTTTGTTTTTATCATAAAGGATGCGCAGGTCGTATTCGCTGGGCAAAAACATTGGCTGTAAAAAATCAACACTGTTCAGCGGGAAAGACTTATGGATTGTTTCACCTCCGATCAAAAAGATCAGTACCGGGTTCTTTGAAATGTCCAGGTTCCTGAATTTAATTTTAAGCGATCCGTAATCGGAGTTTTTCCTTGTTTTAAAACTCAGCGTATCGTTTTTCAGCAGCTTTTTGCCTGTAGAGTCTTCTGCAAATTCTTTATCCAGGATAATATGGTACAATGTGTTCTCTTTCCAGGTTTGGGTGAGTACATATTTTTTGCCGGCACTGTCTTTAACGAAACGGTAATCCTTTACCGGGTTGAAGGAGCTATCTGTATAAAGATTGATTTTTGCAGAATCGAATGAGCGAAGTGGTGTTTCAAATGACAGGACAAAATCTGAGAGCAGATCTTGTTGACCGTTCACAAGGTTTGTCTGGAACTTAAGTCTTTTGTCAGTGGTTCCGGCCGCATTCTTTCGTCCAATGGTTAGTCCGGTTGCGGGTGGCGGGGTTTGCACTGCTGCGGCAGGTTTCGATGAAAAAGCATATAGTACTACAGGATCATTTTTGCCCTGGATTGTAACAGGTTTATCAGCAAATGCGAATAATTGCTTTTCGCCAAAATAACGCCGGCTTCCGCCTTCATCCTTTAATGCATATACATAAAAGGTTTTGGAAGGAAGATTTTTGAAAGTGAAATTCCCTTTGTTATCCAGTTTAGCGATATACCGCGGCTTCTCGTTTATTACAGCAGAATCATCACTGTTAGAATGCAGCATAACAATCAATGTAGAATCTGTTTTCCCCGTTTCTGCCAGTATTACTTTACCACTAAGCCCCAGCGAGTCAATATAACTGCCGGTTGAAAATGTGTAAGTGAACTCCTTTAATGGGTTGCCTTCAGTAAAATCTTTTATAGAACTACCAAAGTTGATGGTATAAGTAGTATTTGCTTCCAATGAATCTTTCAGTTTTACAGTTACTGTTTTCAGCTTATAATCTACATTAGGCAGGCTTTGGGGTAATGGAGATACCAACAGGTTTTCTGAAACGTTCTGGACATCTATAAATTCATCAAATGTAAAAGTGATCTTATTGCCTTTAAAGTTCAGTGAAGAATCGCCAGGTTCTGCTTTCAACAATAAAGGAGGAATAGAGTCTCTTGGTCCGCCGGCGGGAGGTACAATATTGGCACATCCGGACAGCACCACGATTTGCTGAATGGTGAACAAGAGTATTAAACAAAATAATAAAAGCCGTTTCATGGAATGGCTGCAAACTTAACTTCTTTCAGTCGATAGACCCCTTATTATCCTTAAAAATCCTGTTAACCTTACCATACTGCTGAAAGTTCGGGTTATTCTTCTTCTTCGAGTTCATGTAATTCAACAGTGAGTTTGTTATTCTTTACAAAATTGCACCAATGACACTTTTCCTTACCACAGCCAATATAAAATTCCCGGTTTTGAATTTTTTCCCAGGTGCTGGTTATTTGTTGGGTAACAGTGGTAATATCAGCAGGGCTGATAACTACTTTTTCTTTGCGATAATTTTTCTTTTTGTCCGGCTCTACAAAGTCAAATTCTGTACTCACCACTTTCCAGTCTTTTTGTTCGTAGTTATCTACCAGTATCTTATAAAAAACAGCCTGACGCCAGTAATCACCGCCATTGGGTTCTTTATCATTGGGCCCTTTCAGTTTGTCTTTGGCTTTTTCATAATCGCCGGTTTTATAGTCCACCACATTAACCGATTTACCATCGAATTCCAGTTTATCCAATGCCCCCCGGATGGGTACATTTTTATAAACAGCTTTAATACGGCGTTCGATCGCCACGATCTTGTTGAAACTATTAATGTATGCATCATAATAACCGGATGTTACCGTTTCGCCCTGCTCTATTCTTCGGGCAAACTGTTCCTTCGTAAAACTTTCCCTGTGCCGTTCCATATACCATTTAAAGTCTGCGAAGAACTCTTCTTTTGAAGGAAACTGTTCTTTACCCCCTTCCTGCATTTTGCGGAACAGTCTTTCCAATGCATGATGTATGGCAGAACCAAATTCTGTGGCTTCATTTCGGGGAGATGGGATTCTGATCAGGTTCTTAAAGTAGAATTCCAGCGGACATTTCAGGTAATTGTTCAGGGCAGTTACATTCATCACAAACTTGTCCAAAATGCGGCTAATGAATTCTTCTTCTATCTTGTCTATTTCCGGGGCTTGTGCCTCAGCGAAACTTAGTGCTGCGAATTCGCTGACCACATCCGAATCAATGAAAACCCTTTCTACAGGTAAATTATGCTTGTCTTGTATTTCTGCAATGAACATGGAAGGTTCCAGTTCCTTTGCATCATTCCTGAATTTACTATAAGAGATGTAAAGGTGCTGCTCTGCTCTTGTAAGCGCCACATAAAATAATCTTCTTAATTCTTCTTCATCATTGGCGGAAGGCTGAGAAGAAAAGATAGTATCGGGGAGCTTATAACCGCCACCCGGTTTTCTTTTCTTTTCCCAAAAAACAGCGTTGCATCCTGCTACAAATACATGTTCAAATTCCAGGCCTTTAGATCCGTGTGCCGTCATCAGGTTAATCCCCTTGTCACTACCGTTTACCTGCACCAGCGGAAGAGAAATCTCTTCTTTTTCCATCAACTCGATAAGACTGACCAGGTCCTGAAGAGTGAGAAAAGGATTACGGCGGGTTTCTTCTTTTACAAAATCAAACAAGCCAGTAAGTACTTGTAATTGCCAGTGCTTGTCGGGGCTTTGCATAATATGCGATAATAGCCCTGTTTCCCTTATAATATTCTCAAAAAGATGCTGTAGTGTTACGTTTGAAACATCAGCCAGTAGTTTTTCGGTTATGGCAGATGCTTTTTTCAAACCTTCGTGCAGCCCATTGCTGAAAAGGTCTTTGGCAGGGGCGTTGGCTTTTTCGGTCAATGTTTGCCTGATGGAAGTACTGTTGCCAGAAGCCTTTTTATCCGCTACTTCAATGGTCAGTTTGGCAATTTCAACAGGAGGTATGCCAAACCAGTCGAAGTGTAATAATTCAAACAGCATTTCGTCGCCGCTATAGGAAGTATCATGCTCTGCAGCGAGGTATTTTAGTAACAGCACTATTTTTTGGGCAAGTGGTAACTCCAGTATATTCAGGTTTCGCTTGCTGTAAACAGGAATATTCAGTTGTTTGAAGTATTGAGAAAGCTCTTCTCCGTATTTATTTTCTTTATAGATAATACCTATTCTGCCGGGTTGCATTCCCTGCGCTACCACCTGCTGTACTTTTTTTACAATGCCGATCATCTCTAACCGCTGTGTTTCGTATTCCATTATCAACGGCTGATGGGTGAGCTGTTTCAGGGATTCCTTTGAAGAAAGTAATTCCTTACTAAGTCCCGAGATATTTTTCACTAATCTTTCTTCGTTGCGGTCAATCAGTGATTTGGAAATATCCAGTATCGGCTGTACAGACCGATAATTATTTGTCAGCACAACCGTCAGCAGGTCTTTTTGATAGCTGTCAGCAAACTGCAGCATATTTTCTACGTTCGCTCCCTGGAACCGGTAAATACTCTGGTCATCATCGCCCACGACAAATACATTCGGTTTGTCCCAGTAACTGATCAATAATTCTACCAGCCGGTTTTGTGTGCCACTGGTATCCTGGTACTCATCCACCAGTATGTATTGAAACTTTTCCTGGTAATTCGACAGCAGGTTTTTGTTTTCTTCAAATGCTTTGATCACCCAGTTGATCATATCATCAAAGTCATAGCGGTTCTTCTTCCGCATCAGTTGCTGAAAATGGTCAAACTCATTCACTGCAGCCCGCAGCTTTTCCATTCTTTCTTTCTCTTCTTCTATTTTATCCTTCTTCAGGTCACCGGCATTGAATTCTTTGTATTTTCTTTTGTAAACAAATTCATCCCTGTTGGGCAGGTCGGCAATGTATTCGTCAATTTTCTGGTTGATGAAGCCGGGTGTCCAGCCTTCCCTTTTCATATTGCTGAACAACTGCTGGAGGTTCTTTACTTCAAAGTACACATCACCGCGGTATCGTTTCAGAATATGATTTTTGGGGAATGAATCAATCAATTCTTTGAACAGTTGAATTTTTTCCAGGTCAGAAATTGGATCTAATACCGTTTTTTCAAATAGTGAAAGGTTATCCTGTATTACATCGTTACAGAAAGCATGAAAAGTGTAGATATTTACTTTGTAGGCATCAGGGCCGATAAACTGCAAAAGCCTTTTACGCATGGCCACCACACCAGCGTCGGTGTAGGTAAGGCAAAGAATGTTCTCCGGCAATGCATCTGTTTCCAGCAAAATCTTACCAATGCGGCTGGCCAGGATCTGCGTTTTGCCAGTACCCGGTCCGGCAATCACCATCACTGGCCCTTCTATGGTGTTGACAGCCAGTTGCTGTTTTTCGTTCAGCTTTTCAAATTCTTCAGCAAACTTTCTTTCTAATCTTTCTTTGTTAAAGGACATTTTTATCTGAACTTTTTTCTCTCTGACAGGTTATTCCAACGAATTTAAATCAATAATCTGCATGGCGGCACATTCTATTAAAACTGTACAGAAGATTCCTGTCTCATTAGATAAGGCATGGGAATTTTTCTCCAATCCTGCCAACCTGCAGGCCATCACCCCTGGCGATATGGGCTTTAAAATCATTTCTAAGCATCACGGTGATAAAATGTATGCCGGCCAGGTGATTGAGTACACGGTAAAACCGGTTTTGGGCATACCTGTTTACTGGATGACAGAAATAACCCAGGTGAAAGACAGGCAGTACTTTATTGATGAGCAACGATTCGGCCCCTATGCGCTATGGCACCATCAGCATCATTTCAGGCAGATAGATGGTGGCGTGGAAATGACCGACATTGTACACTATAAAAACCCGCTGTGGTTTTTGGGCAAACTGGCTAATGTTTTGTTTGTAAAAAACAAACTGAAAAATATTTTCTCCTACCGCTTTCAAAAAGTGGAAGAATTATTCGGCAAATGGCAGGACGGTCAATCCACTCAGGTTGAAATCAACTAACATTTGCAGTCTACCGACTCTGAACTCCTGACTACTTAATCCCTGCCCGCCTTTTAAGGTCTGCCATGGGTATTACCAATATCCGTCCAATAGGCTTGTTATTACGGTAAGTGATCATTTTTATCGCAGCTGCTTCCTTCGGAGCCATGAGTGGCTCTTTATATGCCGGATAAAAATTATCGGGGAAAGAATTATCGAAACTGTAATGGATAGACAGCCCTTCAATTTCAGTTTCCAATTTTACCACTATTGTAGCCGTATCCTTTTTACTGATGGTAACAATTGGATCGTATATACTTGGAGCGTATTTTACCTGCGCCTGGTCAAACCGTTCAAAATGACGCTCTACTCTTGGCACAAAATCATTCCAGTTCCTTTTTTCTTTCGGGCTCCACAGTGCTTCTGCAATGGCAAAAGCCCTTGGCCAGGTCATATATTGTGCATGACGCATATTGTAAACTTGTTCACTCCACAGGTTAGCCTGCCCGCCTTTGATTAGTTTAGCGTCAACCCCTTCCGGAAGCGGTTCAAACTGGTAAGCTTTTTTCAGTCGTAGTGTAGCATAAACCGGTGGTTCAATGGAGGCATCACCCTGCATATAATCTATGTAGGCAAAATCAGTAGGGCTCATCACTACTTCATGTCCCATCTTCGCTGCTTCAATGCCTCCTTTCATTCCCCTCCAGCTCATAACAGCGGCGTTGGGAGCTAGGCCACCCTGCAAAATCTCATCCCAGCCAATCATTTTCTTTCCCTTGCTGTTGATGATCTTTTCCACTCTTTTTACAAAATAGCTTTGTACTTCGTCCAGGTCTTTCAGATTTTCTTTCTGCATCAGGGCTTTTATCTGCTCACTTTTTTCCCAGAAGTTTCTTGCTGTTTCATCACCTCCCATATGGATGTAAGGAAAAGGAAACAGTTGCGCCACTTCAGTAAATACCTTGTCTAAAAACTCATAAGCTTTCTCATTAGCCGGGCAAATAGTGTTATCCAGCAAACCATAAAAGTGCTGACCGCCACCGGGCCACATCATAAACCTGTCGCCGGGACTTACGTAATATTCACCCGGTGTGCAGGACAGTTCAGGATAAGAAGCCAAAGCAGCAAGACTATGACCTGGCACATCAATCTCTGGTAAAATGTTTACATAACGTTCAGCAGCATACTTCACTAACTCCTTAATGTCTTCATGAGTGTAAAAACCTCCGTAAGTAGCTTTTTCTCCCGGCTGTGGTTTGGGAAAAGTTCCAAATGTACCTGTTCTTTCCACCCGCCATGCACCTACTTCAGTTAGTTTAGGTAAGCTTTTAATTTCAATGCGCCAGCCCTGGTCATCGGTGAGGTGCATATGCAGCAGGTTGAATTTATACTTCACCATCTGGTCGATATAATCTTTAACCTGTGCTACGGTAAAGAAATGACGGGACACATCCAGCATCAGACCTCTCCAGCCAAAGCGGGGATGGTCTTCTATAGTGACTATTGGCAAAGCCCATTCGTTAACCGGTTTTTGTATTTCCGGGCTTTCAATTTGTTTTGGGAATAATTGTAAAAGTGTTTGAACGCCATAAAAAATTCCGGCAGGTTCAGAAGCTGTTAAAGAGATACCTGTAGCGGTTACTTTTAACCTGTATCCCTCTTTGGGCATACCGGTTTCATTGGTTAGTGATAAAAGAATTGATTTTGGTAACAGAGTTTTTCCTTCTTTCACTGTTACTTTATTTGCAGCTGTTTTTAACCTGCGGGAAAGATCAGCTGCGATTCTTTTTACTTCTTCATTTTTATCTGTAATAATAGTAAGACTAAAAGGAAGCTTTAAAGTGCCGGTGCCCTGTACAATCGATACTGGTTGGGGTATAAGAGAAATGGTAGTTTCAGAAGTTCTCTGCGCAAAACACCATAAAGAAAAAAAGCTGACTAAATGAAGCAATAACGATTTTTTCATATGCTTAGTTATTACTGGCAAGTTACTTCATTCAGCCACCTGAAATAAAAAAAGGTTGACAGCAATTCTTGTCAACCTTTAAATTTTTAATCCTTTCAACCGGTATTATCCCGGTATTCTCGTAATGTATTTTTCAATCTGTTTGATCTGGTCAACGATCTGCGGAGTGGTAGGCTTCAGCGCTTTTGCTTTTCTGAAGAAATCTTTTGCCGCCCTGAATTCTCTTTTGTTCATCATGAGGCTGCACATCTGCAGGTAAGCGGCTGATTCGTTTTCTTTATCAGGTAATCCTTTGCGAAGGGCAGAACGGATATAGCTCTCTGCCTGTTTCAGATCGTTTTTTTGCATGGAAAGCATTCCCATTTGCAGCAGGCTGGCGCCTTCGGCTTCCTTCATCGGCATACCCAGGTCGAGCCCCTTTTTCATCATTTTTTCTGCGCCATCAAAATCCTGTTTTACCATCGCAATATTGCCTTTCAGGGTATAATACACAGAACGGATAGGCTTATACAGCAGGTTGGGAAACTTTATCGTATTCAGCACCTTTTCAGCTCCTTCCATATCCCCGCTTTCCATGTATTCCTGAATCAGTCGCAGCGGGCCAAAGAAGAAATGACCGGCTATCAAGATTACCCCAACTAAATAAAGCGGAAAAGCAGGCCAGAAGCTGGAAGAATAGTTAACGAAAACGCCGAGGGCGATAAGCACAATACCGATCCAGAGCCTGTATTTTATAAGGAGATTATAGAATTTCATCACATAAAAATTAAGGGATGCAAAGATAGGGTTTGCCTAAATAGTGATTGGATAGCCCGGATTGATTATTTTTGCCGCCCCGGTCCCGTAGTTCAATGGATACCTGCCTGCCGGCAGGCAGGGAATAGAAGTTTCCTAAACTTTTGATACTATGTTTTATGTTTACGCAATCAAAAGTGAAAGAGATGGGAGAATTTATGTTGGAATGTGCAGTGAGGTTAAAGCAAGATTGAAAGAGCATAACGCTGGGAAAACCAAATCAACAAAGGGCTATACGCCGTGGAAGTTGATTTATTTTGAGGAGAAGCCGGACAGAATAGAAGCAAGAAAAAGAGAAAAATATTTGAAATCAGGGATTGGAAAAGAATTCCTGAAGTCATTGGTCCCGTAGTTCAATGGATAGAATAGAAGTTTCCTAAACTTTAGATACAGGTTCGATTCCTGTCGGGACTACTCTAGAAAAGGCAGTTAAACACTGCCTTTTGTCATATATCGAATTACTTGTTTTCGTAAGTTACAGCGTCAAATTAAAAAGCCACAGACCGTTGACAGAATCAGAACTTATACAAGGACTTAAGGAAGGAGATGAATCTGCGTTTAAAGAACTCGTTGACACCCATAAAGACAGGGTTTATAATACGGCTTTAGGAATAGTACAAAATGCGGAAGATGCTGAGGACGTGGCTCAAGAGGTTTTCATCCAGGTTTTTCGATCTATTCATTCATTTAAAGGAGATGCAAAACTATCCACCTGGCTTTATCGGATCGCCACTACCCGTTCGCTGGACCTTTTAAGAAGCAAAAAGAGTAAAAAAAGGTTTGGTATCATCCAGCGGCTCTTTGGTGAGGGGGATGAGCCGGCTTTCGAAATACCTGATTTTAATCATCCGGGTGTAGCCTTGGAGCAAAAAGAAAATGCTGCCCGTTTATTCAGAGCAATTGGCCAACTCCCTGAAAATCAAAAAATAGCATTTACGTTGCATAAATTGGAGGACCTAAGTTACCAGGAGGTTAGTGAAGTGATGCAGACCACCGTGCCGGCAGTAGAGTCGCTGATGCACCGGGCCAAGCTAAACCTTCGAAAAATACTCGAAAAAGAAATGAGCTGATTAACTTACCGGGACGAAGGTTTTACCCCTTCTTCCCGTCAAAAATGTTGTATTATGAAAACGGATTACAATAAGAAGACAGAAGAAATCCTCAACAGCCTTGATACTATACATAAAGCTGCTGCACCTGACTTCTTTTATACCCGCCTTCGGGCCCGGATGGAAAAAGAATCCGAAGTTCCTGCTACAAGGCCATGGATACTAAGACCGGTTTACACTTTTGCAGCACTGGTCATTGTATTACTTGTAAACGCCTTTGTATTATTCAAGGAAAACGGTGCTAATCAAACAACAGCCACTGTTGATCCAATGCAGTCAATAGCTGCTGAATATAACCTGAACGATAACTCACTGTACGATATAGCACAGGATAAATAAGCAAGATGAAAAATTCGAATAACCGCATACTTACCATAGCAGTATTGTTATTGCTGGTTGCCAATATAGTTCTCGTCTTCATGCTGGTAAAGGGAAAAGGAGCTAAAGATGGCGGTCGCTCTGGCAAAGGAGAACCATTTGAAATGATGGCCAAGGAATTGAAGATGACCGATCAGCAGAGAAACGATTATAAATTGCTGAGAGAGGAGCACCAGAAATCAGTGAAGCCACTGTTTGATTCTCTTAGGGCTGCAAAAACTGCCTTTTATGATCTGATGAAGATGGACACTGTGAGTGACAGCCTGATAAGTTTATATAGCCAGCAGATAGCTGAAAGGCAAATTGTGATTGATAAAGTAACATTTACCCATTTTAAAAAAGTAAGAACACTTTTCAGCCCGGATCAGCTACCGCAATACGATAGCTTTATGAAAAAGATGATGCAAAGGGGCAGAAGAGACTCGGCAGCCAAAAAAGACAAATAATTACTCAGGCATATATCCTTTCTATAGCATCCCTGAATTTTTCCGTAATTACTTTTCTTTTCAATGATAATTTGGGAGTGAGTTCGCCTGTGTCCACACTCCAGTCGTGTGGTAACAGTTCAAATTTTTTGATCTGCTCTACATGGTTGAAAAATTTGTTGAAACTTTCTACCAGGTCTTTGTAGTGGGCAATCACTTTTGCATTTTGTATCAGTTCTTCATTGGTGCCATCCGGTACATTATTGTGATGACACCAGTCTCTCAGGTTAGGAAATGAAGGGATGATCAAAGCACCGACAAATTTTTTCTCGGAACCGACTACCATCACCTGTTCCACATACATGGATTCCTTCAGCCTGTTTTCAATCGGTAAAGGCGCTACATATTTGCCACCGCTTGTTTTGAATAGTTCTTTTTTCCGGTCGGTTATTTTCAGGTAAGTATTGTCTACCATCATTCCAATATCTCCTGTACGGAACCAGCCCTCAGCATCTATTACTTCGGCAGTAAGGTCAGGCCGCTTATAATAGCCCATCATAATATTGGGACCTTTGCAGAGTATCTCTCCATCTTCTGCAAGTTTTACCATTACATCTTTGATGATAGGACCCACACTGCCAAACATTCTGCCTTTTTCATCATAAGTATTTACGGATATCACAGGTGATGTTTCAGTAAGGCCGTAACCCTCCATAATAGGTATATTGGCCGCAGTAAATATTCTGATCAGTCGTACCTGGCAAGCGGCACCGCCTGTTACCACACATCTTAACCGGTTACCCAGGGCTTCCCTCCATTTACTAAAAACCAATTTGTTTGCAAGGCTTAACTGAAAATTATACCAGGCTCCCTGGTTCTTATTGATTTCAAATTTTTCAGCTAAACTGTGTGCCCAGAAAAATATTTTTCTTTTAGTGCCTGTCAGTTCATTTCCTTTTTGCATGATCTTGTCATACACTTTCTCCAATAACCTGGGTACAGTGGTGAACATATCTGGTTGTACCTCTTTCAGATTATCGCCAATCGTTTCCAGGCTCTCTGAATAATAGATGGAAGTATAATTGAAGAGATACAGGTAAGTGACCATTCTTTCAAAAATATGGTTCAGGGGAAGGAAGCTTAAAGAACGCATATTTTCTCCGGGAGGAAAGCAGGGACTTGAGGCGATCACATTCGACAATATATTGCGATGGCTTAGCATTACTCCTTTAGGTACTCCGGTGGTGCCGGATGTATAAATAATGGTTACAGCATCTTCTTCCTTAATTTTTTCTGATATTGCTTTTGCCTGTGAAATAAGTTCCGGAGTTGAAGCAGCCAGTAATTCTTTCCAATGATTGCAGTTGGCGATATGTTCAAAAGAAAAAATATGCTGCAAAGAGGGAACTCTTTCTTTTATGCTCATCACTTTCAAAAATGCGTCTTCATCATTGACAATCATCACTTTTACTTTCGCATCATTCAGTACAAACTCCAGTTCATTGACATTTATCGTTGGATATATTGGCGTCAATAATGCTCCGATCTGTTGAACCGCCAGGTCCACCATCACCCATTCCGGCCTGTTTTTGGAAATAATGCCCACTTTATCCCTGCCTTCTACAGTCATATCGTTAGGGCTTATACCAAGATTAAGCAGACCGGCGCTTATTTGGTTTACTATTTCTGCTACTTCATCAGTGCTGAATTTCTTCCACTGTCCTCCGGTTTTACCAGCCAGCATATCGGGGAGGGGTTTATTTTCCAGCTGAAGCTGTATGGCATCAAATAGACGTTTAGGTTCAGTCATTGGGCAATCGTTAAAGAGTTAACTAATCAGAGAACAAGCAGTTTTAGCATGGACAAATTAGTTAAAAACCTGCATAAAAAAAATCCTGTCTTATATAGGATAAAACAGGATTAAAACAAGTTTTTTATGAATTAGTTCACCTGGTAATACTGGCCCGTTGGCATACGAAATACCCTGCTCTTTTGGAAGGCGGAGAAATTATTGTATTCTTCACTATGTGTTTTAGTCCAGTTGTCATAAGCAGCAAGGTTCTCAACAGACCCGAACAGCCACTGATTGTAGGCGTCAAACATACCCTCTGATAAAAGCTGACGATGATAGTCAAACAAGCGATAGGGAAATTTTGCTGCGTAGTTGGCATACCAGTCTATAATGAACCTGGACCTTATCATCGTAAGCACCTCGGTTGTAATGCCTTTGGAAGCAAGAGAGCTTTGTTTGTTCATTACCTGCAGAAAGGTTTTGGCAAATTCGCTCTTGTTTTTTTCTTCGTCTTTCATCAGATCAGCTTCAGCAAACAATTTTTCTTTATAGGCCTGGAACAACTGTTGTCTCATTGCTGCACCTCTTTCACTGAGGCTTTCCATGTTTACAAAAATCTCACCGTAGATAAGGCTCCATACTTTATCTTTTGTATAAAAATAGAAGAGAGCAGCATTGTAATAGTTTCCGCCGTATGCCGGGTCCACTTCAATTCCTTTTTCCCATTGCTGAATAGCTGAAAAATCTTTCAATGCCCATAGCAATTCTCCGTACTCACTATACAAGGGGCCGCTTTTGGGAAATTTTTTTAATCCTTTCTTATATACTTTCTCACATTCCTTAACTTCTTCCAGTGCTTTGTACACATTACCTGCTATTTGAAAAATTACCACATCAGCATCATCCCGGTCAATCAGAGCCTTTACACCATCAAGGGCTTTTGCATAATCCCTTTTCAGGTAATAGCTCATCACCAGGTCTTTTTGCATTTCCAGGTTGCTTTTATCGTGCTGCAGGGCACGGGTAAGAACAATAATGGCATTATCAAAATCGCCGGTCCGCATGAAGGTTTTGGCTGTCTCATGCATTGTTTTAGGATCTTCAGGCTGGGCTGAAACGAGCAGAAAGGCGGATAAGGCAATAAAAAGAAGCTGAATTTTTTTCATGCTGCAAATTAAAAGAACAGAGACGCTTAAACCGACGTCTCTGTTGCAAAATAACAAATATTTCAACGAAAGGGCTTATAACAGATGTGTAAGCAGGCCATCTCTCAGTTTGGGTTCAAACCAGGTGCTTTTTGGCGGCATTACATTGCCGCTGTCTGCAATGGCAAATAATTGTGCCAGTGTAACTGGATAAAGACTAAAGGCTACTTTCATTTCTCCGATGTTCACTCTTTTTTCCAATTCCTCTAATCCCCGGATGCCACCCACAAAATCAATCCGTTTATCAGTACGCTGGTCTTTTATATCAAAAATTTTGTCAAGAATATTATTGGATAAAATGGTTACATCCAGCACACCGATAGGATCATCTGTCCAGGTGCCTTTTCTTGAAGTAAGGATATACCACTGTCCTTCCAGGTACATGCCAAATTCATGGAGTTGTGAAGGTTTTACCGCCTCGGGGCTTAAGGTTATATAAAAATCATCCTGTAGCAATGCCAGTAATTTTTCAGGTGTCAGGCCATTGAGGTCTTTTACCACTCTATTGTAATCAAGGATAGCCAGCTGGCTTTCCGGGAAGATTGTAGTAAGGAAGTATTTTGCATTCTCGCTGCCTGGTAGCTCTTTGCTTACCTTGGCTGCAGAAGCTGCCCGATGATGTCCGTCGGCAATGTATGTGGCGGGGACATGGCTCCTAAACAACTGTGTGATAGAATTAACTACTATATCCCTGTCAATAATCCAGATGCTGTGCTGAATACCATCAGCTGCTGTAAAATCATAAACCGGTTTATTGGTCATCTTCCAGCCATTGATAATGGCATTTACTTCCATCACATCCCGATAAGCCAAAAAGACATTGCCGGTTTGTGCTTCAATCGTCCGCATATGATCTATGCGGTCTTTCTCTTTTTCAGGTCTTGTGAACTCATGTTTTTTGATAATGTCGTTAAAATAGTCTTCAACAGATGAAACACAAACAAGTCCTGTCTGACTTCGACCATTCATTACTAACTGGTAGATATAATAACATTCTTTTTCTACCTGGAAAAGAATACCGTGTTTGATCAGCTCCTGCAGATTTTCTTTTGCCTTCTCATACACCGTTGAGCTGTGAATATCGGTTTCAGGCGAAAGGTCGATTTCCGATTTGGTGACATGTAAAAAGGAAAATGGATTATCCTTTGCTTCTGTTCTTGCTTCATCTCTGTTTAACACATCATAGGGTCTTGATGCTATTAGTTGAGACAATTCTGTTTTTGGTCTTAATGCCCTGAAAGGTTTAATAATGGCCATTTCCTATGCTTTTTTTATTGCAAATTCTTTCATTAATTGTGTCAGCGCCTTGACGCTTTCTATGGGTAATGCGTTGTACATCGAAATCCTGAAACCTCCCACACTGCGGTGTCCTTTTACCCCCGCCATGCCTTCATTCTTACACCAGTCAAGGAATTCCTTTTCCAACAATTCGTTTTCCATTACAAATACAGCATTCATTTTACTTCTATCTTCTCTTGCCACAGGTGCTTTGAAAAAGGGTAAGCTGTCCAATGTATTATAAAATAAGGTAGCTTTTTCCTCATTGATCTTTTCAATGGCTTCAACACCGCCTTTTTTCTTTAACCATCTTAAGGTGAGCATGGCTACATATACGGCAAATACAGGAGGAGTGTTCAGCATACTTGCCTCCCTGATATGATTCCTGTAATCAAGAATGGTAGGGATAGACCGGTTCACTTTTCCCAGGATATTTTTATTTACGACAACAAGGTTAACACCAGCTGCCCCGATATTTTTTTGTGCGCCAGCATAAATGAGATCAAACTTGTTGAAATCAAGCATCCGGCTCATGATATCGCTGCTCATATCTGCTACAATTGGTACACCACAGTCATAGGGGATTTTATGCCATTGTGTGCCGGCAATAGTTTCATTCGTGGTGATATGCAGATAAGCTGCCGTAGGACTTACCGACAACTCTTTTGGCATTGTGGTATAATTGCTCTCTCTGGTTGATGCGGCTATTTCTACATGTCCGAAAAGTTTAGCTTCTTTTATGGCTTTATTTGCCCATGTTCCGGTTTCGGTATATGCTGCAACATCATTTTCATTCAACAGGTTCATGGGTGCCTGCATAAATTGTGTAGTAGCCCCGCCATGTAAGAAAAGCACCTCGTGGTCATTATCCAGCTGCATCAGTTCTTTTACAAGACTTCTTGCTTCTTCCATCACCGGTTGAAAGAGTGGCGTCCGGTGACCTATTTCCAGGAGAGAAAGACCCGTATCGTTGAAATTTAATATAGCCCTGCTGGCTTCTTCAAAAACTTCTTTCGGCAAAACTGAAGGGCCTGCATTGAAATTATGAATCATGGCGCAAAGGTATTGAATGCGGGTTTTCCCGGGCATAAAAAATCCCTTACTGCCGGGGCGGTAAGGGATTTTAAAACAACTTGTTTATTAGTGTATATGCACTTTTCCTTCTGCCAGTTTTTTACCAGTAGCATCGCCAATTACAACATAATAGATTCCGGTATTTGCTTTCTGCAAATTGACAGGAATTAATGTGTAAGGTCCTGTTACAGGGAACTGTCCGTTGAATACTCTTGCGCCTTTGCTGTCAAAGATGGTAATTGTTCTTTGTGTACTTGCGCCGCCAATGTTGTAATAAGAAACGGTAAAGTTCCCATCATTGGGAGATGGGAAGATGAACAGCTTATTGCTTACTGTTGCATCAATTGTTACAACTGCAGACTGATTGGAACAGGTAAGTCCACCTGCAAACACTTCTTGTATGCTGACCTGGTATGAACCGATATTTTCAATGTTTACAACATAGCTATTAGTGGCATTACTGAATGTTGAACCGTTCAAAGACCAGGAGGTCGTCAATGTTCCGCCTGTAGAGGCACTTGGTACCGCTGTAAGAGTGGTTGTTTGTCCGGGTAACAAACTTGTTAAAGGAGCAGCATTTAGGGATACAGTTGGTAACTGGCGTACGGTGAGTAGTGCCCCTGATGAGGCAACCGGATTGATACAAATGCTATTGGATAAGAGGCAGCGATACCGGTAATTGTTCATGCCGGTTGTAACGGCATTAATTGTGAGGCTTGCATTCGTGGCTCCGCTGATATTGGTCCAATTGGCACCGCCATCTGTACTTAACTGCCATTGATAAATTACTCCTGTGCCGCTTCCCGTTACGTTGAATGTGGCATTGCTGCCGGAACATTTTTCTGCATTGGCAGGCTGACTTGTAACGGTTACCGGTGCAATTACAGTTAATAAAGCGGCAGTTGAAGTCACAGCCGGTGTACACGTACCGCTCACTATGCAACGATACCTGTTGCCACTCATGCCAGTTGCGGCTGATGAAATAGTATATGACGCTGTATTTGCTCCAGCTATATTATTATAAGTCGTTCCGCCATCAGTACTTAATTGCCACTGGTAGGATATTCCTGTGCCAGAAGCGGTTACTGAGAAGGTAGTACTACCTCCTTCACAGATAGTCGCATTTTGCGGGTTGGCTGAAACAGCCGGCAGTGAGTTGACAGTTAAGGTCGCAGTATTGGATGTGCCCGGTGTTGTGCAGCTAGCGTTTGATAACATACAGCGGTACTGGTATCCACTCATGCCGGTGGTAACACCTGTGAGATTCAGGGTTGCAGCATTTGCTCCGGAATATATACCGCCGTTAGTGATGTCATTGAATCCGCTGCCTGTATTTACCTGCCACTGATAAATAATGCCAGAACCGCTGCCTGCTACAGAAAAACTTGTATTTGCTCCGACGCAAACAGTAGAACTGGTTGGGTGGTTTGTAATAGTAACTGGTGATACTGCAGTGATTATTGCACAGTTTGATGTTACCGGAGGGGCACAGGTCCCAGACACAATACAACGATAACCCGTTATACCACCGGCAACTGTAACGACATTCAAAGTTGGTAAGTTGGTGCCTACTATATCAACCCAGGGCCCTGCACACCCACCCGTACTATTTTGCCATTGATAGGAAAGACCTGTACCTGTGGCAGTAACACTGAGTGTTGTATTGATAAATACACATACTGTGACGTCCTGCGGATGTGTGGTTATAGATGGTGCAGCATTGACTGTTAATGTTGCCGCAGCTGATGTTGTACTTCCGCATAAAGCTGAAGCAATACAACGATAGCGGTAATTATTCATGCCTGCTGTAACTCCTGTAAGGTTCAGTGTAGGAGTTGTGGCATTAGAATAAACTCCGCCATTGGAAATATTATTAAACGTAGCGCCGCCATCAGTACTCAATTGCCACTGATAACCGGTGGCGCCAGTAGCTGTAACAGAAAATGAAGTATTGGTTCCGCTGCAAACTGTTTGATTAGAAGGCTGTGCAGTTATTGCAGGTCCGGTTCCAGCGTTGATTATAAATGTAACGTTTGTTACCTGGGTAGTAGCTCCGGTAGCAGTTCCGGTTACAGTGATAGTGTAGGTGCCAGCGGCAAGTGTATTTGCATTATTGAGCGAAACAATTGTATTGCCTCCTGGTGTTACAGGGTTAGGTGAAAAGCTGACTGTAGTTCCGCCGGGTACTCCGGCTGTAGCAGATAAACTTATCGGGTTTACAAAGCCACCAACCGAACTGGTTGGCAGTGTAACATTCATTACGGAAGGGGCCGGACATGTTGCAGTAGCAGGTGTGGAGGAGCCAAATACAAACCCACCCGGAACAGCAGCCATTGGACTTTCCCAAACACCCCGGCCATAAGTAGCTACCCGTATTTTACCGACATTCTTTTGAATTTCTAATTCATTAATTGCAACGAGTGGGAGGTTATCGGAATAGTTTGTCCAGTTTGCATCAGGTTCTGTTTTATAATACACACCGATATTCATACCAACATAAATTCCACGAGGTGTATTGTCATCAACAACAACAGCCCGGGCAACAATTGCAGGCAGATTTGCTGACACATTCGTAAACGTGGCTCCGGCATCGGTTGAAACCATCACCCTGTTGGTGGTGCTGTTACAGGCAATCCAAATTTTCGAAGGATTAGTTGGGTCAACAGCAATATCGTTAATGGTGGCAGGAGCACTTCGGGTAACCCAGGTGGCGCCATCATTTGTTGTAACATATAGTGTTGCCCCATTCGAAGCATAAATATAATTAGGGTCTGAAGGTGCTACAGCCAAATCTGCCAGGGTGGTAGTGATTACTCCCGAAGAAATATTGGTCCAGCTGCTTCCGCTGTTAGTTGACTTATACACACCAGTCCAGCCGCCATATACGATGGTTTCATTAGTGGGGTGAATTGCCAAAGGGGTAACCCACTGACCAGCTGATGGTCGTGGAAGACCACTGTAAGAATTTCCTCCGTTCGTTGACCTGTAGATTGATCCGTTTTGACTGGTGCCCCACAGGTTCAAATGGTTTGTCGGACTTACAAGACCCTCCATACCATCTGCCCCCAACCAATCAACCCATGTTCCAGATGCTTGTTTGGCAGCAGTGCCGTTATCCTGGGCACCGCCCGTGATCACCGTTGCATTGGTTTGTGAACTGGCGATGCGGTAAAATTGGCGAATACCCAATCCAGTGGAAAGATCTGTCCAGTCTTCACCATTATTAATACTTTTATAAAGACCGCCGTCTGATATGGAATAGAGATTGGAGTTGATAAAGAACAACCCATGTACATCGGCATGGTTATATCCAATACTGTTGGGAAGCGACCATGCGGTAACAGCTGTGAATGAAGCGGCTTCGTCTAAGGATTTCCAGCAAATGATACCTGCAATATGAACTTCTGCTGCATTCGTCGGAGAAACATCCATCGCCATATCATAAGTAGCCTGGCCTGATGTACCCGTTCCATTGGTTTCGTATCCAAAATAGTTGGTACCGCTGGCAGGGCTACCTACAACAGTAGTGGTGAAGGTCAGTCCCGCATCAGTAGATTTATACATTCTTCCGAAAAGGCTTCCACTGGCCTGCGCTATATACACATAATTAGGATTAGCCGGTGTAACAGATACCAAGGTGCGGCCGGTATTGGTAATACCTTGTGCTGTTGTTACCAGCGTCCATGTTACTCCGTTATCAGCAGAGCGATAGACATCATTACCGGTGGCATACATAATGTTTACATCATCCGGCTTGAATTCAATATCCTCTTTACTGCCGCTATGAACCTGTGTCCAGGATGCTCCTGCATTGACAGATCTCCAGATACCGTTTGTTGCGGTGGCAAAAACAAGTGAATTATTTGTTGGATGAATTAATATTTTCCGAACAGTACCCGATGGTCCTGCTCCGGCAGCAGACCATGTGGTGCCGGCATCGGTTGATTTGATGATACCAACGCTTCCACTCATACCTGCATAAACAATGTTTTGATTTAAGGGATCAATGGTTAAAGCGAAGACAGACATCCAACTGGAGTTGTTATCTGTAAGCGGAGTCCAGTTGGCTCCGCCATTAACAGATTTCCAGATGCCACCACCCGGTGAGCCCACATATATGATATTTTCATTTGCAGGGTGGATAGCAAAAGCAGACAATCTTCCCGTTCCGGGATTCCAGCCGCTGGTACGGTTCCAGCCCCAGGGACCTAATTCTGTCCAGTTGCCAGCCTCAGTTCTGTAAGCACCCATTGAAGTGCGGCTTTCCATAAAGCGGTTCCATTCTGTCTGGGGATACAGGTAGTTTCCGTTTTCGTCTATATGAAATTTTCGCTCATATAACCAACGCTGGAATTGTTTGTAACCGGTTCCTCTTCCTGTACCTGCTGTATCAAAATGACGGTTTGCGATTCTCTCTGCCTCCTGAAGGGAAATATCATTTCTTTCCATCAGGTCATAAACAGAAATTTGAGCATTGGAGATAAAAGCGGATATGCATACAAATGCAAGCAGTAAAAATTTTTTCATACATGGAGGTTTGTACATAGGTAAAAACAGCCGATAAAAGTAGTCAATAAAAATTGTAAATGCCAGCAGAACACAATCGTTTGTTCAGTAAAAGACCAGCATTATTCATGTTCCCTTCCTTTAATGGGTGCATTTTTCCAGGAATTATTCAAAGCTTCGAATTCTTTCAGTTCTTCTTTAGTAAATTCCCTATTGTTCAGTTTTTTCAAATCCGGTTGACCTGCATTAATCCATGCGGTATACCAAAAGGAAGCAGTGGCATGTATGGACTGCCGCATTCTTCTTTCAATCATTCCTTTTAACCGGCTATCGTATGCTTTTGAAAATGCAGAGGAATACTGCCGGATGGTAATTCCGTTTCTTTCTTCAAACGAGAATTTTTGATCCTGGGGGAAACTGGCCGTTAGTTCTTTTTCGATCTGTAATACCGTATCTGCAGCTGCTGCACTCTCTAAAACCCTTTTCCAGATAAAATCAGCCGGGTTTTTTAAGTAATCTGCCTTTCCAATAAAGAAATCCCATTCTTTTTCTGCCAGCAACTCCGGCACCCGGCTTTCCCAAAAACCGTGTATTCCCTTTTGTCCGGAGAACTGACCGTTGTGGTTACTGTTAGCATGCAATGGTACATGTGCATCAGCTATATAGTGACCGATTTCGGCAGCGTATCTTAATATTTTAACCTGGTTTTTTTCTTTAAAAGCATTGGTTAACCTGTAAAGCATCGTCTGCAGCCACCAGGGCACAATGCCATAAGTATTGAGTGTATCTTCTGAATACTTCGCTACCGCATCCTCCCATTTTCTTGGTAAATCCGGGTAGGGATAATTTCCATAGCGGTCAATATCAATATAATGCCTTGGGCCTTCTTCGGGTACAGCATATCTTCTTTTATCAGGGTCCACTGCATGTTCAGACAGAAAATCGATTTGGGGCTTGAACAATACCATCATTTCAGGTGGCAGTAAAAAAACAGCATGGTAGTTGATTTTACGATGTCCATAAAATCCCCAGCAAAAACTTTTGATGGATGACAGAATGATAATGGTAAGCAGCAGGATTCTCTTCATGCGAACTAACAATGTGATAAGGCTATGCAATGCTGAAATTAACGCTTTTGTTCATGATCTGTATCCTCTGCTTCAAGGTCTACTACGCCACCTGTTACTGCATACTTCATCGCCTCGCCTGAGGTTATGTGTTCTATCTTTTTTACTTTATCTCTTGGAAGGATATATAGCTGGCCGGCAAAATTGTAAGCCTGCGGTACATACACCGCCACCTTATCTGAGCCCATATCAAATTTTGCCATTTCTTCATCAGTCAGAAAACCGACAATCCAGACTTCATCCGAAAATACATTGGCCAGTACTGCTTTATTGAATTTTCGTTTATTACCTGCAAAAGCTTCAAAAAAATCCCTGGTGCTGGTATAGATGAATTTTATACCGGGTGTTTTTTCCAGCCACCTGTCAAACAAGTTGAAAAGTCTTGATTGAATAAAAAAGGAGCTGAGGTAACCGATTAAAATTACCGCTGTGATGATGACCACAAAACCCAACCCGTAATTTTTAACCTCGTAGCCAATAAGCCTGCCCTGGGCATCTTTAACCGGTTCACGGAAGATGGGTATCCAGTTATCTACTGTGGAAACAACCCAATAAATAGCGTAAATAGTAATGGCAAGAGGAGCAATGATCAATAATCCCTGCAAGAAATACTGAACCACTTTTTTAAACCGGAAAGGTTCTTTGGGCAAATAATTGCGCAGGGAAAAACGGGTGTTCATGGAATAAATGTACGATAAACCATTATCACCATTTAACTCATTGCAAACCATTGTCAAATAATAGCTACTGACTTACATTTTCTGGAGCTGATCAGTTGGAAGAGGATTAATTATTCCTGATGAATGGTAAAAATAGATGATGGAAACTTTGGTAACGAAAAAAGTTTCCATAGTTTTGCCCCCTCAAATTTAAAAATGGAAGTTCGTGACAGAATAATAGAGAAGGCAAATGAACTGTTCATGCAGTACGGAATCCGCTCTGTTTCTATGGATGATATTGCCAACGGGCTTGGTATGAGCAAAAAAACTTTATACCAGCATTTTGCCGACAAGGATGCGCTGGTAGAAGCTGTTGTGGATCTGCACATTATTAAGACAAAGGAGGACTGCGGCAATTGTAAAAATTACGCTAAAGATGCTATCCATGAGATATTTAATACGATGGAATTGCTGATGGAAGAGTTCAGTAATATGAACCCAATGGTGTTATATGACCTGGAAAAATTTCATTTCAAGGCCTACCAGAAATTCAGGCAGCACAAAGACAGTTATCTGCAGAATATTGTACGCAATAACCTTGAATGGGGTATAAGGGATGAGCTTTATCGTGCCGACCTGAATATTGATATCATTTCAAAATACAGGATGGAATCCATGATGCTGCCTTTCAATGTGGCTGTGTTTCCTCCCGGCAAATACCATGTAACGGAAACGACCAGTATGATACTGGAGTTATTTATTTATGGTGTGGCCACTTTAAAAGGCCATAAGATGATTCAGAAATACAAAGAACAACGTCAAAAAAATTAACCATGATGACCTTCAGAAAACCAATTTTTCTTTTTCTTTTCCTGGCCCTCTCTGCTTTGGGGATGGCACAGAGCCCTGGTGGCAGAAACGGCGATACAGTAAAAGTAACAAAGCATGAATTCTCAATACAACAGGCAGTTGATTATGCATTGAAGAATAATATGAATGTAAAGAATGCGCTGGAAGATGTATTGTACCAGGAGCAGGTGAACAGGGAAGTTACCTCCAATGCATATCCAAAAATCAATGCGAGTTTTGGAACAACTTACAACCCCAATGTTGCCACACAGGTAATCCCCAACTTTATTTCACCATCTACTTACCAGGTACTGATAGATGAAGGAGTGAAAGATGGTAATGGTAATCCCATCCAGATGCCTGCTGATTTTGGTCTTATTGCTGCGCAGTTTGGTACGAAATTCAGCGCTACGGCAGCAGTAAGCCTCACCCAGATATTATTTGATGGGCAGGTTTTTGTGGGTTTGATGGCCCGTAATGCCACTATGCGGTTTGCCCGGAAGAAAGTGGAAGTAACAGAGGAAATGATCAAGGCGAATATTCACAAAGTTTATTATCAGCTGGTGGTTAGTAAAACTCAGGTGGAACTATTAGATGCAAATATTGAACGGCTCGAAAAATTGTTGCATGATACCAGGATTATTTACGAAAATGGCTTTGCAGAAAAACTGGATGTAGACAAACTGAATGTACAGTTGACCAATCTGAAAACGGAGAAACAAAAAATTTTGAACAGTATCTCCAATGGATACTTTGGTTTGAAAGTGCTGATGGGTATGCCGGTAAGGGATGAACTGATACTTACTGATAAGCTTACTGATGAACAGATAAAAGAAGGAATACTGGAGAACAGCATTTATAAATATGAAGACAGGAAAGATTTTCAATATGCTCAAATTGGAAAAGAACTGAACGAATACAATATCCGGCGATATAAACTAAGCCAGATACCAACTGTATTACTGAACGGGCAATATGCAAAGAATGCGCAACGGGGGCAGTGGAATTTTACCGACAAGGGTGACTGGTTCACTATTTCAAATGTAAGCCTGAATGTCAACATTCCCATCTTCAACGGTTTTTATACCAAATCAAAAATTCAGCAAACAAAAATACAGCTGCGTCAGACAGAGAACCAGATCGAAGCACTGAAGCTTACCATTGATAATGAAGTGGAGACGGCAAAAAACAATTTCCGTTCAGCTATTGCCACAATGGATTTTCAGAAAAAGAATATGGAACTCGCAGAAAAAGTTTACCAGCAGACAAAAAAGAAATACGAAGTAGGTACAGGTTCACAAACAGAGATCAATGCTGCGCAGGTGGAACTGAAAACGGCGCAAACAAGCTATATAACTGCTTTATATGATGCGATCATCGCTAAGATTGATTATATGAAAGCAACCGGAAAATTATAAATCAACAACCATGACCAATAAAAACTATAGTATGAATAATATAATGAAAGTATCGGCAGCTGTTTTTTTCGCAGCTGTACTGGCAGCCTGCGGCGGTGGAGCCAAAGAAAAAAAGGGAAACCTTGGTGACCTTAAATCCAGGCTGGAAAAACTGAAAAAGGAAAAAAGTACACTTGACGCAGATATCAGGAAAATAGAAGAAGAAATAGCAAAGGCAGATCCTGAGGCAGCTCAGCAGGTAAAGCGACTGGTTGCCGTAGATACGCTAAGGGTACAAGACTTTGCCCATTACATCGATCTGCAGGGTAAGGTATCCAACAGTGGTATCGGCTATGTGGCGCCAAAAGGTGGTGGCGGAGTGGTGAGGGCTATCTATGTGAAAGTGGGGCAGAAAGTAGGTGCCGGCCAGGTGGTTGTTAAGCTTGATGATGCCCTTCAGCAACAAGCATTGATTGCTGCACAGCAATCAACCGGTCAGTTAAAGGCAAGATTAACACAGGCTCAAACTATATATGAACGTTACCAGAATCTCTGGAAGCAGAATATAGGTGCGGAGATAAATGTAATCAATGCAAAAGCAGATGTGGATGCCATCAGTGCACAACTGAGAGCAGCAGAGGCACAGGTTGGTCAGGCAAGAGAAGCTTTGAATATGACCAGTGTTACAGCTGGTATGAGCGGTGTGGTAGAAGAAATTAATGTACGGGTAGGTGAATTCTTTAGTGGTGCTACACAGCAGGGAGGTCAGATAGTAATTGTAAATGCTACTTCACTAAAAGCAGAAGTACCAGTGCCAGACAATTATGTGGCCAAGGTGAAAAAAGGGGATAAAGTGCTTATTTCTGTTCCGGAAACAGGCAAGCCTGCTTTCGAATCAGTGATCAGTGTGGTAGGCGCCTCTATTGATGAAAAGACCCGTTCATTCATTACAGAAGCTAAACTCCCTTCTGATCCATTGCTGAAACCCAATCAAACAGCTGTGATGAAAATCCTTGACTACGAAGCAAAAGGAACTATTGCCGTGCCTGTAAATGTTGTACAGACTGACGAGAAAGGGAAATATGTGTATGTGATGGAAAAGACTGGAGATAAGATGGTAGCCCGTAAAAAAACAGTAAATGTGGGTGAAGTATACAACGGGATCATTGAAATTAAGAGTGGATTAAGCGGCGGCGAAGTACTGATCACCGAAGGATACCAGTCTATTTATGATGGCCAGGCTGTCACTACCGGTAAGTAGTCAGTTTTTGAGATGAGAACTATCAAATAAATTATTATGTCAGTTATTCAATCAGCGATAAAAAAATTCAAAGAGTTTAAACCAACAAGCTGGGCTATTGACAACCGGGTGGCAGTATATATACTGGCCATCATCATTTCAGCTATTGGTTTTCTCCAGTTCATTACGTTGCCCAAAGAGCAGTTTCCGGATATTGTTGTACCTACCATTTCTGTAACAACTATCTATGCAGGAAACTCAGCCAAGGACATTGAGAACCTGGTAACACAGCCCATCGAAAAGGAATTAAAAGGGATCAGTGGCGCCAAGGTGAATAAGATTCAGAGTATTTCTCAGGCAGATTATAGCCTTATTGTAGTGGAGTTTGATACCGATGTGGAAACAGATATAGCCAAACAGAAAGTTAAGGATGCGATTGACAGGTCCATGTCAGATCTGCCTAATGACCTGACCTCAGAACCCAATGTGCAGGAGTTTGCATTCAGTGAAATACCTATCATGTTTGTAAACATCAGTGGTGATTATGATGGGATGCAACTGAAAAGGTATGCTGACAAAATGCAGGACAGGTTTGAAAGCCTGGGTGAAGTGAACCGGGCAGAGATTGTTGGTGCGCCGGAGAGAGAAATACAGGTAAACGTTGATCCGTACAAACTTACGGCGGCAAGAGTAAGCCTGATGGATGTGGAGAATGCGATCAGCAGGGAAAATCATGATATAACAGGTGGTTTGATCGAGACCGGTAATATGAAGCGTACACTGAAAGTGAAAGGACAGTTTACCAGTGTTAATGATTTATACAACGTAATCGTCCGCAGCAGTGCACAAGGTGCTTCTGTTTACCTGCGGGATGTAGCGGAATTAAAAGATACAGTAAAAGAAAAGGAAAGCTTTGCCCGCCTGGATGGAAAGAATGTAGTGACATTAAATATCGTAAAGCGATCCGGTGAAAACCTGATAGACTGTGCTGATAAAGTAAAGGCTGAGGTGGAAAGCATGCAGAAATCCGGCGAATTGCCCAACAATCTGCGGGTTGAATTTACCGGCGATACCAGTAAGCAAACAAAGACTTCTTTTACAGAACTGATCAATACTATCATCATCGGGTTTATTTTGGTATTGATTATCCTGATGTTTTTTATGGGTGTTACCAATGCCTTCTTTGTAGCATTGAGTGTGCCGCTTTCGGTCTTTGTGGCATTTTTGTTCATACCACTGGTCAGCAGCATCTCTGGTATCAACATCACCCTCAACTTTATTGTACTCTTTGCATTGTTGTTCGGTTTGGGTATCATAGTGGACGATGCGATAGTGGTAATTGAAAACACCCACCGTATTTATGCCAATGGCAAGATTCCTATTGTGCGAAGCGCCAAAGAAGCAGCAGGAGAAGTGTTCATACCGGTATTGGCCGGTACGGCCACCACACTGGCACCGTTTTTTCCGTTACTACTATGGAAGGGGTTGATCGGAAAATTCATGATATATCTGCCGGTAGTATTGATCCTTACCCTGGCGGCATCGCTTGTGGTGGCATTCTTTTTCAACCCGGTTTTTGCAGTGAGCTTTATGAAACCAGAGGGGAAAGAATTTGAAAAACCCAAACAGGCCGTCTTCAGGAATAAATGGTTCCTGACATCACTCATCGGCGGGGTACTCCTTCACCTGCCCGGATTTCATGGTGTAGCCAACTTCCTGTTGTTGATGGCCATCCTGATGGTGTTCAATGCCTATGTATTGAATGATGTAATTCATAAGTTCCAGAATAGTTTTCTGCCAAAGCTGATGAACAGGTATGAACGATTGCTGAGGTGGATATTGAAAGGGAAAAGACCAATATGGGCCTTTGTTTCCTTATTTGGTTTGTTTATTATTTCATTGCTGATGCTGGTGATCAGTATTACAACAGGCAGAACAAAATCAACATTCTTCCCCAGCGGCGATCCCAACTTTGTTTATGTATATCTTAAAATGCCGGTTGGTACGGATGTTCGTCACACAGACAGTGTTCTGCATATACTGGAGCACCGGGTAGAAAAAGTGCTGGAAAAGGAAAAACCCGGTACCCCCGGCGGTATTGTGGAGAGCATCATTACCAATGTGGCTGTAAATGCGAATAACCCAAGAGATAACAACAGGAGTGTACAATCTCATCTTGGTCGTATACAGGTTTCTTTTGTAGAATTTGAAAAAAGACATGGCAAGGGAACCCGGCCTTTTATGGATAAGATCCGTGAAGTGGTGCAGGGAATACCTGGTACCAGTGTAGAAGTGGCGCAGGAAGATAATGGTCCGCCTACCGATCCACCAGTGAATATTGAAGTTTCGGGTGATTATTTAGAAAATGTAACAAAAGTGGCAACTGACCTCTTCCGCTTTTTGGATACCAACCGTGTGGAGGGTATTGAAAACCTGCAACCGGATGTTGACCTGTTCAACCCTGAGATTACTGTCAAAGTAGACAGGCAAAGAGCGACTATGGAGGGACTGAGTACTGCACAGATAGGAATGGAACTGCGTACAGCCATCTTCGGTAAGGAAGTAAGCAAGATTAAAGACGGCGAGGATGAATATAAAATTCAATTACGCTTTAAAGAAGACCTGCGGAAGAATGTTTCAGATCTTTTAAACATGAGGATCACTTTCATGGATATGAATACCATGCAGGTAAAATCATTGCCCCTTAGTTCTGTTGCTTCTGTTGACTATACAAATTCTGCAGGTGGTATCAACCGAAAAAATGTAAAACGTACCGTTCAGTTGCAGAGCAATGTGCTTGATCCAACGATGGTGGCTCCTATCAATACACAACTGGAAACAAAGATCAAAGAGTTCAAAGAACGAAATGCAGTGCCAGCAGATGTGAACATCAAGCTGAGTGGACAAAGTGAGCAGGAAAAGGAAACGTCCGCTTTTCTCGGCAAAGCATTATTAATAGCCCTTGGTTTAATTTTCTTCATACTGGTGCTCCAGTTCAACAGTATGAGTAAGCCATTTATTGTTTTAACGGAGATATTCTTCTCTATCATCGGTGTGTTCCTCGGTTATGCTATTACCGGAATGACAGTGGCGACCATCATGATGGGAGTAGGTATTATCGGTCTTGCCGGTATCGTGATAAAAAATGGTATCCTGCTGATAGAATTTACCGATGAATTGCGCAGCCGTGGTATGCGTACCCGTGAAGCAGCCATACAGGCAGGTAAGATCCGTATCATTCCTGTATTGCTGACAGCTGTAGCAACAATATTAGGTTTGTTCCCGCTGGCTGTTGGATTGAATATTGATTTTGCCGGTTTATTCCAGCATCTTCGTCCAAACCTGTTCTTTGGTGGTGATAGTGTTGTATTCTGGGGGCCATTAGCATGGACGATCATTTTTGGTCTGATCTTCTCTTTCTTCCTGACACTGGTAATGGTACCAAGTATGTACCTGATTGCTGAAAGACTGAAAAGGCCCATGCAACAATTCTATGGTACAAAATATATTGCCCTGCTTGGATTTGCCGGACCCTTTTTCTTCATATTCGTTGGTATTATGTACCTGGTAAGAAGAATTCAGGGTAAAAAAGTATGGCTGGGCAAGCCTAAGCCGGCAGCGAAAGCGGCTTAAAGATTGTCTGAAATGTGTGGTTGGTTTTGGTTATAAAAAAGCGGCTCTGTGGTTGGAGCCGCTTTACTTTTTAAGCTATTCTATCTTCAGTTTAAGAGGAAAGTGGCGCTGATTTTTATTTCAAGCATTCTTAATGGGCTTGTGTATACTTCAGCTACCTGGTGCTCATGCAACTGCTGTGTAGAGGCATTGACAAAAGTGATATTTAAAGGCTTTCCATCAGAGTTAACGGGAGGGTTATTGGCATCCACCAATTTCTTTGTGTTGATATAATTGAGGTTGCCTCCCTGAATGTTATTTACACTCAGATCAATCCATCCCCTGTTTTTTCTGCTATTTTTACTGAAGATGCTCCAGTCGATTTGCAAACCTCCTCCGTAGCCGGTGTAGATCGTTCCATCTTTAATGATATTCCGTTGGTCAAGTGGCGCACATCCTCCCGGGTCATCAGGGTCTTCAACAAATATGTTACTGTAAAAACTTGTATAGCCTGTTTTACCGTTCAGGTAAGGTGTAATAACTTTATTTCGCAACAGGTCTATCCTTGTTTGCAGGCCACCCTGCACCACCATGCTGCTGTAGAAAACATCTGTCCGGGTAATGTCGCCGTTTGAGAAAGTAAATGTTTGTTCTTTTCTTGTACTGGCATACATGCCCCAGCCAAAGTCGGCACCTATTTGTACACGGTCCATTTTGCCAGGTAACCGGTACAATCCGCTCAGGGCAAGGCTATGAACGGCCTTTATATTTTTTTTCATTTCCTGCTTTGGTAAACTGAGTGAATAACCACTACTCAGGTAAAACTGGCCAGAAGAGAAAATACTGATAGAAAGAAAAATGAAAGTGTAGATAAGCTTCATATTACAAGGTTTTTATTCTTTAAATAACAACAAATTCCGCAAAGGTTCACGGCTCGGATTGTTAAAATGATAAAAAATACCCAATGGCCGGTATAAGCGAGGCATAAAAAAACCGCCACCTAAAGGTGACGGTCTGTGTTTTAATAATTATTCTTCTTAGAAAGCTTTTTTCTGTACAGGCTTTCCATCCACATCCAGTTCAATTACTTCATAACCTGTTTTCTTCACTCCTTCAATGATCTTAGCTTTATCGCCTACCAACAGGATGTTCATTTTTTCAGGGTTCAGCATTTTTTTAGACATCGCATCTACCTGCTGCTTGGTCAGGCTGGCGAGTATCTTGTTTTGCTGATCTACGTAATTGGCAGGCAGGTTATAATCCAATATGCGGCCGATAAAACCTGCTTTCTGAAAACCTGTTTCGTAGAGTAATGCATCCCGCTGGCCCAGGGAGTTTTTCATAAACTTCAGTTCGGCTTCGGTGATACCGTTATCACGATAATTTTTCAACTCTTTCATTACTTCGATCAATGCACTGTCTGTTGCATCGGCACGGATACCGGAACTGAATTCAAAATCACCAGTGTATTCATCAGCCGTAAAAGAACTGCGGGCACCATAGGTCCAGCCTTTGTCCTCCCGGAGATTTAGGTTTAAGCGGCTGTTGAAATCGCCACCCAGCGCATAGTTCATCAGTCTTGATTTGTAGAAATCGCCAGTAGCATCGTATTTCAAACCGGTAGCATAGCCAACACGGAATTGAGATTGTGCCGCTTTTGGAATATCCACCAGGTACACTTTTGATTTGTCAATATTGGTAGCTGCGGCATTTACAACAGGCAGTTCAACTTTTTTATTGGGCAGTTTGTTCAGGAAGGCCAGTTTGGGCAGCACTTCTGCCTGTTTTACATCACCTACTATTACCACTTTCACACCTTTTGATGTCATGTAGTTCTTATAATAGCTTTCTACATCTTCCAGTTTCAGGTTAGCAATAGTGTATTCAGTTCCGTCTTCGCTCATACCCAATATGCTGTTAGGGCCATAATTCAGTTTGGCAAATACATTGTCGGCAACAGCAGCAGCATCAGCTTTTGCCTGTTTGAATCCCTGCAACCTTTGTTGCTGTATGCGGCCAAAAGCTTCTTGAGTGAATTTGGGATTGAACATCCTTTCTTCCACCAGGGACAGTGTCTGATCAAGATTTTTCTTCAGCGTTTGAATGCTGAAGGTGATACCATTGAATTTGCTGGAAACAGAAACATTGCTGCCCAGTTTCTGCAATTCAACAGCCATTTGCTCACCAGTGAAATTCTTTGTGTCTTCATTCATCATACTGGCAAACATGCTGGCCAGGCCAATTTTAGACGTATCGTTAGCCTGCAGTAAATGGCCACCGGGTACAGTAATGGTAATGGTCACTGTCGGAATCTCGCCGGATTCTGTACCGATCATTTTCACGCCGTTAGGCATATCCTTTCTCCAGAATTTGGGAACCTTTACAGTCGGGTTAGCACCATTTCCTGGTATCTTACTGCGGTCAAAATTGTCTTTTGCTTTAGCATATTTCAATCCTGCATAGCCATAATCCGGAGCATCATATTTGGATGAGTCTATCTTGTAATTATCTGCGGCGGCAATCATTTTTTCCTGGCCTTTCGGTAACACACTCAAAACAACAGCGCCTTTTCCTTTGATATATTCATTGTACACTCTCATCACATCTTCTTTGGTTACTGCCTGGTACATTTTAATCAGGTCGGCGATTTTGTTAGGGTTACCGGTGAAAGTCTGGAAGGAAGCCAGCTGGGAGATCTTTCCGGAAACGCTTTGCAAACCGTTGATGAGCTGTGATTCAATACCACCTTTGAATTTGGCAATATCATCATCTGTAACGCCTCTTGCTTCGAATGAATCAAGAGAGTTGCGGTAAATAGAATCCAGCGCCGCCAATGACTTGCCCGGTGAAGGAATCAGCTGAACAAAAAATTCACCGGCCAGTTCAGACAGGCTGCTGAAAGTACTTGCCTGCAGGGCCGTTTTTTTCTTTATCATTTGCTGATACAAAACAGAGTTTTTGCCCTGACCCAATACCTGAGCCAAACAGGCAAGGGCGCCCATATCCTTATGATAGTTGGGAACGGTGGGGTAAACTACAAGCAATAAAGGCAGCTTGGCGTAATTATCTACGTAGGAAGCATACCTGTCGCTGCTTAATACAGCTGGCGGAACAACCACCGGGTTTACTTCCGGCCCGCGGGGAATGCTGCCAAAATATTTTTCAACCAGCTTAACCACTTCGGCAGGCTTTACATCACCACCTACAGAAACGGTGGCATTATTAGGTCCGTACCAGCGGAGGAAGAAGTTTTTCAAATCATTTACATCTACACGGTTCAGGTCTTCCACATATCCGATGGTAAGCCATGAATAAGGGTGACCGTACGGATACAGATTTCTTGAAGCCGTTTCGTTGGCCAAACCATAAGGACGGTTATCATAGTTCTGTCCTCTTTCATTCTTAACAGTAGAACGCTGTATCTCGAATTTCTTTTGTGTAACCGCATCCAGCAAAAAACCCATTCGGTCCGCTTCCAGCCACAGCATTTTTTCCAGCTGGTTGCTGGGCACTGTTTCAAAATAGTTGGTTCGGTCACGGTTGGTAGTACCATTTAATGTGCCACCGGCATCAGATACAATTTTGAAGTGCTGCTCATCGGCTACGTTATCACTTCCCTGGAACATCATGTGTTCAAAGAAGTGGGCGAAACCAGATTTGCCGATCTCTTCCCGGGCTGAGCCCACATGATAGGTGACATCCACATGCACCACCGGGTCGCTGTGGTCTTCATGGATGATAAGGGTGAGGCCATTGGGCAATACATATTTTTCATAAGGGATAACGATCTCGTTTCCCTGCTTGGTAACTTTCTCCACCAGCTTTGTCTGCCCGTTTACATAAAACGAAACGGTAAGCAGCAAGGCCGAAAGCATCATCAGACGTTGTTTCATAAATAAATTGTTTTATCGGTCTGGCAAAATAAACAAATCCGGCCTGCAAATGGTTGCCATTTATCATATTTAGCCGCAGGCAGTTGCTGGTCAGCCGGAAACTTGTGTTTGTCAATTCATTTCCTCCCTTCATACCTTTGAAAAAAAATAATTATATGAGTACAGCTCCCCGTGTCAATCATGAAATTGACTATAAGCTTTATGGTGAAGAAATGCAGTTTGTTGAGATTGAATTGGATCAGAATGAAACGGCTATAGCCGAAAGCGGCTCTATGATGATGATGGATGATGGCATACAGATGGAAACCATTTTTGGTGACGGATCAGCCCAGCAGCCTACTGGTTTTTTTGGAAAACTGGTCAGCGCCGGTAAAAGAGTGCTTACGGGTGAAAGCCTGTTTATGACCGCTTTTACCAACACGGCAGGAGGTAAACGGAAAGTAAGCTTTGCAGCACCTTACACCGGCAAGATCATCCCGATGGACCTGCAACAACTCGGTGGCACCATTATTTGCCAGAAAGATGCTTTTCTATGTGCCGCAAAAGGAGTAAGTGTTGGTCTGCATTTTCAGCGCAAGCTGGGTGTGGGCATTTTCGGCGGTGAAGGTTTCATTATGCAGAAACTGGAAGGTGATGGCATGGCTTTCTTACATGCCGGTGGTTATATAGTAGAAAAGGAACTAAAAGCCGGAGAAATATTAAAGATAGATACCGGCTGCGTGGTGGGCTATTCACCAACCGTGCAGTTTGATATTGAGTTTGTAAAAGGCATCAAGAACTTTATGTTTGGTGGTGAGGGTTTGTTCTTTGCCAAACTGCAGGGACCGGGCAAAGTGTGGATACAGTCATTACCGATCAGCCGGCTTGCCGGAAGAATTGTGGCCTATGGTACCTACAAACGTAAAGAGGAGGGCAGTGTGCTGGGAGGCCTGGGTAATTTGTTTGACGGAAGAGAGTAATGCTTATTGTACACCCGGATATCTACTGGCCAGCACCAGTTCATACTCCGGGTTGTTTTTTAAGGACTTTAATACGAGGTGGAGTAATTGAATAGCTTCTTCGGTTTGAAAAGCCTGGTCATGTGCAAGCAATACCAGGTGACCGGAAGTTTTTGTTTTTTCAGCCATTAGTAAGTTATCGATACGGCGGAGCATTAAATCAATGGCTGTGTCCGGTGCCAGGGTTTTATGATCAAACATCCACTCTATATCCCAGCCCATGATGTTGAAACCGGCAGCATGTAATGAGTCGATGGCGGCGCTGCTCTCATAGATGTCTGTATGATCAATCGTATCAATGCGCCAGGCATTGCGGCCGGGCATGCGGGCAATAGTATTGCTGAACTGCAAAGCCTGTTGTGATCGCTGGAAATCTGCTACCACCATGGAAGGTTTGTTATAAAACGAAGTGTAGCGGTTGTGGGCATGGGTGTAACTGTGGTTGCAGAGTTCGATAGTTGAATCTACTTTCAGTAGTTCCCATGTTTGATGTTGTTTGGGACTGTCGAATACATGTTCGCCTACAATGAAGAAGCTGGCGGGTATATTCTCTTCCCTGACTGCCTGCAATACATTCCTTGTTCCTTTGTTGGGGCCATCATCAAAAGTGATGTAGATCTTCTTTTTGGAAAGGCTGATCTTTTGCAGTGAATCCTGCCGCTGTTTTTCTTTTTGTTGGATGACGGTACTGTCAACTACTGTTACCGGGTATTCCGGCTTTTGCCATTTCCTGTTTTCGCAGGCGGAAAGAATAATTATGATAAATGTAACGGGAAGAAGACGAAAGAAAGAACTGGTTTGTTTAGGCTCAGGTTCGTCGGCGGATGCGGTTTCCATGTTGTGCTGCTGTAATTTGATTACAGGCTAAAGATAGAGCCGGACTACTGGGTTTTAAAATGACTTTGGTTAAAGAATGGATAAATGTGGAAGGTTTAATGTTTAAGGTTCAAGGTTGCTGTACATGCTTCAGCTTTGTGGCTTTCCCGGGTTTATAGTTTTCCCTTGTCGTTATTCTTATAGGTATCCTGTTTGCCAAAGAGTTTTTGTTTTACCTGCATCCACAGGGTTGGCTTTTTGAGCTCCACCTGTATATAGGGCTCTATTGATTCGGTTCCTTTCCGGATATGGAAGGGTGTATTGCGTTTTTGCTTTTCAAAAACAACAATACTGTCGTAAAAGGAGATACCATTGATATGCGTGGTGATCTCGTTGACAAGGAGTTTTCTTTTATCGGCGATATGCCCGTCGTACAGGGAGTCAACCAGATTTTTGGAGTATTCAATAAAAGATTTTGGGTTTTTTAACCCTCCATGATATTCATGCCAGTAGGAAGTGTGGGTATCTTCCACAATATATAGCCCGCCTTCTTTTACTTTTGAAAACAGGTTTTCAAAAGAAACGATCTGCTGCCGCATGGTATGGCCGCCATCGTCGAGTATGATATCTACGTCCGGTATCTGATGGCAAACCTCCTGCAGGAATTTTTCATCTTCCTGTGAGCCGATGAAGATTTTAATATTTTCTTCCTCAAACTTTTTGCACTGCGGGTTTATGTCCATTGCATAGACCTTCACATTTTTCCCGAAATATTTTTTCCAAAGCTGCAGCGACCCGCCCTGGGATATGCCGATCTCAAGTATACTCACAGGCTGCCCACGGTATGCTGAAAAGTATTTTTCATAAATATCCAGGTAGTGGTCCCATTTGTGAACCTGGTTACCGGTATGATCATAAAATATTTCCCTGAACGTAGCAGTTCCCATCTGTCAGTTTTTTTGTGCTGCCAAAAGTACTGGAAAGTTGTTTGCAAAGGGGAGTGGTTAATTAGTTGATTGGTTAACCGGGGATTGGGTGTTGGGTTGCTGCTTGTTGATGTGGAGCGGAGAGGGTGATGAGCATCTGGTCGAAGGTGAAGAGATGTTTTACGGCGGTATTTCTTTTGAAGATGCGCTGCCCATCAGCGAGCATTTCCATTAATTGCCGGTGAACGGTATTGTTGGCAAGGATCTTTGCCTGTGTATCTACTTCGCTGAGCTGTGATGATGCGTAATAATCTTTTAACAGGGTGTGATATACTGCTGCTGCATTGCTAAATGTTGAAGGGAATGAGGGCGGCATGATATTATTGGCCAGTAAGCTGCCCTGGTGATTGGTGATGAAGGCTTGTGCATCGTTCAATAATTGTGTGCAATGCTGCCATGAGCCGCGGTATGCTTTGCGGTACTGCTGCGCCCCGGCTGCACTGAGCCGGATGGCGAGTTCACTCCCGGGAAATGCTTTTGTGATGTAGCGTTTAAGCCGCTGCCATAGCGAGAAGCACTGGTATGCCTGCTTTTTTAACTGCGCCAGTAAGGTGCGGGTTGTTTCTTTTCTGACGGGAAGGCTTTGTGCAGTATCTACCTGTGCCAGCGCTGCGGCAATATAGGCCGGTGTGTAAAGCGGACTGAACTGCTGGAATACAGAGAGGTACTGACTGCAGGAATGCCAGCCGAGACGGGCCATGGTGTACAGGTCTTGCTGTGAGCAATTGTAGGTATGCGACGCCATATGATAAGGTTTAACTGCATTGCTACTTTACAGGCCTGTTTGGTTACCAAATTTATATTGTTTAGTGTGAAAATGACATGCCCCGCAATGAATTTGACATTGTTTAGAGCACAACTGACATTGGCGGTAATGAATTATGGTTTGTTTAGAATCTGACTGACATTGTTTAGAACAGGATTGACATCTTTCGATATTAACCAGGGTTTGTTTAGAATATAACTGACACTGGCAGCAATGAAATAGGGCTTGTTTAGAGCCCGACTGACACTGGCGGCAATGAATTATGGTTTGTTTAGAACCTGACTGACATTGTTTAGAATGCGGGTGACACTGACAGTTGACGGTTTAAGTGGCTGAAATTGAAGGGAAAGGCTGATTGGGGGTACCCGGACAAGGGGAGATTGTAAAAATTGAAGGAAAATGGTTGGGGTGGCAGGGATAAGGGCTAAGAAAAGCAGAATGAATGGTGTTGATTCGCAGGTACCAAGTCTTGCGCTGGGTTTCTTAGAGTATATAGGCGTGCAGGAGGAGGCTGCCGGGGAAGGAGGAAGGTTAAAGATGGCTAAGATAATTTTCCTGATCGTTGTGCTGTTGGTCTCTTTCCCGGTCGCATACCCACACACAAGACGCAACAGCGGCGTGCTGTTTTAATGAAAGACCAACAAGGGCAAAACGTTTGTCACTTTCTTTGTCTTGAAACAAAGAAAGTAACCAAAGAAAATTCAAGGACAAAAGAATGGCTCCGCCCTTTTGTCCGGCCAACGCACCCGTGGCAAGTGGGGCGGCGGAGTTTTGTTTGGGCATGGTGGATGAGTGGGGCAAATGGGCAAGACTCCGCTGCGTGATATGCGAAGACACTGGAGGCGCTGTGTTCCGCCCTGGAGTTCTTAAAGTAATAAGTGTTTTAAAGAATGGCGGAATCCGCCAGAGGTCGGACAGGCATGGAGCTGGAGGATTTCTGTTATATGAGGTGTAGCCCCGAAGGGGCGGAATTGTTTTAGAAAATAAATGCATCTATGATGGCTAAGCTCCGAAGGAGCGATATATGATTAACAATTCACCTGCGGTGAATGGTAGTGGGCCACAGATGAACACGGATTAACACAGATTATGGTTCGTGAGGACACGAACCTGGGCGCAGGAGGCATGACATCAGCATACTATTTTCCCGGAGCACCCACAAAGGCAAAAAATGTCTCCATTTTTAAAGGGGTTTGTTGGGGTCTTGTTTGCTTTTTTTTGATCTCACCCAAATAACAATGGCGACTACTACAACAAGTATAATTCCATAAATACCACGTACACCAATTCTTTCATTTGTGTCACCTATTCCTGCCAATGAAATTTCAGGAATTGCCGCTAATAGAATTGCAGCAATGGATAGCAAAGCTTTGTTGAACATAAATTCAAATTTTTTGCTTGCTCTTATAATATACAGTTTTCGGCTTCCCTGCTTTGGTTTCTCAGAATAATGGAAGGCATGCAGATAACTTATTCCTGTTCATCCCAGGGGGTACTTGTCTGTTATGAAGCTATCGCATGCAGGTTGGCCCGGCTATGAGCGGAATCAGGTTCTTTTGCTGACCGGGCAGGGGGTTGCTAAGCCTGACCCGGTGGCCGCCAAAGGCTTCCCGGCGATCATTCTTGTGTTTTCGGCGACCGACAGCATCGTTCCGGACGCTGACAATTGACATCCCGGCAGTTTCTTTTGTCATCCCGGCAGTGTCAAAGTGCTTCCGGAAGCCGACAAAACCGTTCCGGATGCTGACAATGGGCTTCCGGAGGCTGACAGTTGACATCCCGGCAGCGTCAATGTGCTTCCGGATGCCGACAATGGCCATCCCGGCAGTGGCAATGTGCTTCCGGAGGCTGACAATGGCCTTCCGGAAGGTGACAACGGGCTTTTGATCAATGTTTTACGCCAATCCGATCCTGCAAAGGAGCTGAAAACAAAGTAAAAGGGAAGCTGAAAGACAGCCAGAACTGTTTAAAGTGAGCTAGTGTCATTACGGTCCCGTACCATTTACGGGAAGCCGGAAACTTTTTCTCTTTCTGATAGCCCAAGGCTATAGCATATGGCTGCCAGACTGCAAGTCTCGCAGAGATGGGCAGTAATGCTTCGTTGGCGACGAGTCCCTCTACCAATATTCTTTAAGTGGTATGGCGTGACTGAGGAGACTCGTCGGGGAAGGAATACCCTTACACAAGACGCAACAGCGGCGTGGTATTTTCTTGGAACACTTACAAAGGCAAAAAAAGCCGGAGGGTATAGAAAAGCGCGGCCCGGCCGCAAGTCTCGTAGAGTTGGGAGCAGCATGGGCTTCTCTTTCACCTAAAAGTTTTTTGCCAATTCTTTTTGCCACTCAGAATAACATTTATAGTCTTGAGGTTTATTCATACTTGTTGCCTCATATTGTCCGCAACGATGACAAACATTTTCTTGATAGTCAGGATTCTCAAACTGTGCCCAAATTAAATAACAGTCACCGCAATATGGTCGGTTTGGGTCGTAGTCAATACGAGTCTCACATCGAATGCAATAACCCCTGATTACTTTTTTGTATTTTGTCGGTTT
>JBGARY010000014.1:0-80341 GCA_044229985.1 Chitinophagaceae bacterium | reverse complement strand
TTGTTACTGACAGACATCAACCCCTCTTTATCACCCGTCCTGTAGTAAACTGGTGTGCCTTTCCCGACTTTTTGCGAAAAATTGGTATCGGTCAGAGGAATTCTTATTTTCTGTTCAATCTGAAGTCCTTTATTTATGTCGAGCTTATTGTACGATGCGATATGCTTTGGATGAACATTGTATAACCTGCCTAACGCAAAATAACTTTCCTTGGGAGCAACTTTGTGTTCGAGATACAGGCCTTTATCGCCTTGCTTTACCATCAGGTCACCTTTTTGTGCTGCCAGTTGCATGGCGCATAAAATAAATGATAAAACAAATAAGAAAGACTTCTTCATAACGACAAGATTTGGTTGCAAAGATGTGATTTTTTTGCCTTTGAACAGCCTTAAAGTTCCTTCAAAATCCTAAGCTCCTTAGGGTAATAGTTGTTTATCCTGTTGGGCAAGATATTGATCCATCCCAGCGGGTGGCCCTGAAAGGCCGCTAAATGCCAGCCCCTGAATTGTGTATCCAGCCTAAGTTCCTTTCGCTGAAGATATTTTATGGCATCTTCATAGGCCAGCTCGATTTTACCAACTGAAGCAGAGAATATATCACTCATCGCCAGTGCATGATCGGGTACCAGTTTATCCCGCATCAGAACACCGGTCAGTACACCGGAATAGATTACCCTGAGTTGACCGAGCAGTAAATTGAAATCATTGTACAGAATTTCCGGCCAGGCATATACAGTTTCGGCATGCTTGACAAAGGATAATCCATCCGACTTCACCCAGTTATTGATAATAGTCCTTTCTTTATTTGTTATTGGTTCAGCCTTGCCTTTAATTTTGAGAGCAACATAATCATCACCTTCTTTCTTCTGGAAGCAAGCAATAAAAAATCCTTCGCCCTTTACTTTGTCAGGCCAAAATCGGCAGCCTCCATCAGAGATGGTAATCCCCAATCCCGGATCAACTGGCAGAGTTATGGCAGCCACAGAAAATTCTGTTTTCAGCCAGCTCACAATTTCCTCGTCTTCCTGCCGGGAATATGAACAGGTAGAATAAATTAAAATACCGTCATTTTTCAATGCGGGCCATATATCCGCTAATATCCGTTGCTGACGCTGTGAACATAACTGTACATTATTCTCACTCCATTCCGTAATGGCACCGGGATCTCTGCGAAATAATCCGCTACCACTACAAGGAGCATCCACTACAATGACATCAAAGTAGTTCTGTAGTCTGGCAAAGTCTTTAGGGTCGTTATTAGTAACAACTACATTGGGTGAACCCCACTTGACGATATTATCTTTCAGCACTGCAGCCCTTGAACGAATGACTTCATTACTCACCAGCAGGCTGTCTTTCGAAATCAACGACTGAATATGTGTGGACTTACCACCCGGAGCCGCACAAAGATCCAGCACCCGAAGCTGTTTTGACAGATCCGTTGTCTTTCGAAAGGCCTGTTCCAAAAACATAGACGAGGCTTCCTGCACATAATAACATCCGGCATGAAATAAAGGATCAAAGGTGAAAGAAGGACGGGTTTCAAGGTAATAGCCATGCTCCGTCCAGGGTATTTCGGATTTTTGATTTTGAAAATCTGCCTTTTTGAAGGGGTTCAGTCGTATAGAAGTAATCTGTTGGCCAGAAGAATGTACTTCTTCAAAAGATTCTTTATCAAAACCTTTCAGCCCTTGCAAAGAATTGAGTAGTGCTGCCGGCAGTTGCATAGCGTAAAACTATGAAGTAATTATTACGTACCGGTATTTACATACTCTTTATCTCTGTGATCAGGTCTTGTAAAACTTTTTTTGCATCACCAAACAACATGGATGATTTGGGCTGGAAGAAAAGATCGTTCTCAATTCCGGCATACCCCGGTTTCATGCTTCGTTTAACTATGATGACATTTTTTGCCAACCCTACATCAAGGATAGGCATACCATAAATAGGTGAAGCCGGATCCGTTTTAGCTGCAGGGTTAACAACATCATTTGCTCCCAAAATCAATACCACATCTACAGAAGGAAATTCATCATTGGCCGTTTCCATTTCCAGTAACTTATCATAACTGACATCTGCTTCTGCCAGCAGCACATTCATATGACCGGGCATACGGCCTGCCACAGGATGTATAGCATACTTTACTTCTACACCTTTTGACTCTAATAATTTTTGCAGCTCATGACAAGTGTGTTGCGCCTGTGCAACCGCAAGTCCGTAGCCGGGCACTATCATCACTTTACCTGCATAACTCATTACCACGGCAGAATCATTCATTGTAATTTCTTTATACGAACCCTGCTCTTTTTTACCTGACGCAGCAGCAGCTCCACCGCCGAAAGATCCAATCAACACATTAGTCAGTGAACGGTTCATGGCCTTGCACATTAAAATGGTAAGGATAGTGCCGGCAGCGCCAACCAAAATACCACCTGTGTACACGGCTTTATTATCATACAGGAAGCCGCCTGTGGCTGCTGATAATCCACTTAATGAATTCAACAGAGAAATTACAACCGGCATATCAGCACCGCCAATTGGCATAACAAATAAAATTCCGTAAATCAAGGAAAGCAGGAATACTCCATAAAACAAAATAGTAGTGGCAGAACCATGCAGATCATAAATAATGACGGCAGACAAAGCAATACTGGCAAGCAGCAACAGAATATTCACAATATGCTGCCCCTGAAAGGCAAAGTCTTTTACTTTACCACTCAACTTTCCCCAGGCAATCATGCTTCCTGAAAAAGTGATGTTTCCAAGGATAATACCCGAAAAGATAATAGCCATAACACCCGGAGTAGCACTTTCAGCCGGAAAGCCGAGATCAGCCAGGTGATTAAACTCAATCAAGGAAATAAGTGATGCACTGGCACCTCCAAGTCCATTAAACAAGCTTACCATCTCGGGCATAGCTGTCATCTTTATTTTTTTTGCAGACAGAACGCCAATTACAGTACCAATAAAAATTCCGGCAAATATCCATACATGGTTTTTCAAAAGTGTCCCATCCCCATTCCGGAATAGGAAGATCGTACCAATGATAGCAGCCAGCATACCAACCCCTGCAATGATATTACCGTTGCGGGCAGTTGCCGGGTTAGACATCATTTTTAAACCGGTAATAAATGTGATAGCCCCGATTATATATATTATACTTAAAATTGAAAGTCCCATAGCTGTTTATTTAAAACTCCAGGTATATGGCCTACCTGACCAATAATCAATTACTTTTTTTCTTTTTGAACATTTCCAGCATCCTGTCAGTAACAACAAATCCACCGACCACATTTATCGTCCCCAATATTACCGCCAATAAACCCAGCACTAATGCTACATAATTATCATGCTCTACCCTGCCCATCACAATAATAGCTCCCATGATAACAACACCGCTGATAGCATTGGCATGGCTCATCAGGGGTGTATGTAATACCGCAGGCACCCTGCTGATAACTACAAAGCCCAAAAAGATAACCAACACCAGTATGTACAGCATTTGCTCGTTGGTATAAATCCATTTTAGTAACCCTTCCATATAAGTCAGATTTTATCAGTTAAACTATAAGATTGATTTTACCCTCTCATGCACTACTTCTCCGTTATGAGTGATGCAGGATCCCTTTACAAGGTCATCTTCCCAATTAAGGTTCAGGTTGCCTTCTTTATCAATGATGAGCTGCAAAAAGTTTTGAATGTTCTTGCCATACACCTTACTGGCATCCGATGGCATAGTGGACTGCAGGGAAGAATTGCCTACAATAGTTACCCCGTTAAAAGAAACGGTTTCGTTGTTCTTTGTAAAAGGGGTATTACCTCCCGTAGCAGCGGCAATATCTATGATCACAGATCCGTTTCTCATTGCTTTTATCATTTCCTCTGTAATCAGTATTGGGGCTTTTTTACCGGGTATCTGTGCAGTTGTGATTACTATATCCGCCTTGGCAATACTCTCAGCAATTTTCTGTTGCTGTTTTTGTTTGTACTCTTCCGTTTGCTCTACAGCATAGCCCCCGGCTGAGCTGGCGTCAGCGGCCCCCTCCACTTCAACAAACTTTGCTCCAAGGCTCATCACTTCTTCTTTCACGGCCGGTCTTGTATCAAAAACTTCAACCACAGCCCCCAACCTTTTGGCGGTTGCAATAGCCTGGAGACCAGCCACGCCGGCACCCAATATTAGCAACTTGGCCGGTTTAATGCTTCCGGCGGCCGTCATAAACATGGGGAAATAACGAGAGTACAAATTAGCCGCCGTTAAAACCGCTTTATAACCTGCAATATTTGCCTGCGAACTTAAAATGTCCATGGACTGAGCCCTGGTAGTGCGGGGTAACATATCCAACGAGAATGAACTCACTCCTTTTGATGCCCAATCCTTCATGGTACCGGCATTGTACAGAGGTTGGAACACTCCTATCAAAACCTTGGACTTTAAACCAGAAATTTCAGCCGGGTCTGGAAGATGAATACTTAGAAGCAAATCAGCAGCTACCAGTACTTCATTTCTAGTTTTGATCTTTGCGCCAGCTTTTTCATATTCTTCATTGCTGCAATAGGCCTTTTCACCGGCTCCATTCTCCACAATAACATTGATTCCTTTTTTTGTAAACGCAGCAACAATTTCAGCTAGAAGCGAAACCCTTGTTTCAAAAGAGGGTTCTTTTAAAAGGCCAATCGTCATAATAATTCTTTTTCGGTAGGAAACATTGATTTTGGCGATGGTGAAGATATTGATTTTTTGGCCAGTAGCACAACCACTCCTATTGATTTTGATAAGGTTGCAAGCTGTCTTTCGTCAGCTCAGAACCGGATGGCAAAATGCTGCTTTTCCCTGAATTCCTTCCGGAAAACAACAATACCGATAAAGAAAAGATCAATGGAACATCGTACTTCCGGATGCGCTTTTATTGTTTCCCATGCCTTTTCCATCCCCTTACTCCAATGAATATCATCAAAAACAAGTATGCTGTCATTATGAAGATGTGGGAGCAGCATTTGAAAGTAATTCTCAGTGGGAATCCGTCGGTGGTTCCCATCAATGAATGCGAAATCAACAGGGCTTGTCCTGTCTAAAACGTGGGGTAATGTATTGTCAAAATTACCTTCAATAAGTTCAACATTATTTATTGCTAACTGCCGGAAATTAAGCTTTGCAATTTCTGCAATTTCTTTTGCCCCTTCCATAGTCACAATTTTTGAAACAGGATTGGCCAACGATAAATACGAAGTGGTTATTCCTAAGGATGTGCCCAGTTCAAGAATGGTGGTGGGTTGATAATATTTCACCATCCGGAAAAGAAGCTGGCCGAATTTTTTGGATTTGGCTGCATTTCGGGCAATAGATTTGATGCTTCGTTCATGCCTTTTTAAAACAGCAGACCCTGCGCCAAAATCCTCAATAATAAACATCCTTGAATCATTCAGCAACCGTCTGCGCAGGCCTTCTGCTTTCTTATACTCTGTGTATTGACTTTTATCATTCAATACCCTGGTAATAAAATTGTATATAAATGGCGAATGGGTACCGTGTCCCTTCCCATTGGAAGCCAACAGATAATACCTGAGATATTTAAGAGCTAAAAAAGGTGCATAATACATGGAAAAAACAGATTCAGTGTTATCCTATTCTTTCCCAAACCTGGAATGAATAGTTATAGGCATTTTTCTCATCTGCCTCATGATTTTTCTGGCTAACAAGGTGCCATTGCCCCTGTACCAAAACTGGAAAGAAAGTATCTCCTTCAGGTTCTGCCTCTACCCGGGTCAGGTATATCCTTTGTGCCTTATCAAATAGAACTTTATATATTTCTCCGCCCCCGATCACCATCACCTCTTTTGCATCCGTTTCTTTAGCGACAAAAAGGGCATCTTCGATATTTTTAACAGCTACTGTATTATCGGCCTTCCAGCCATGTTGCCTTGTTATCACAATATTTTTTCTGCCAGGCAATGCCTTTCCGAGGGAGTCAAAGGTCTTTCGGCCCATTACTATCGGCATACCCCAGGTTACATTTTTAAAATGCTTCATATCATTGGGCAAATGCCAGGGCATCTTGCCATCCTTTCCAATAGCATTGTTAGTGGCTGCCGCTACAACAAGGGAGATAGTCATGCTTTATTAGAAGTTTATGGGGAGTAAAGATACACTATACAGCAACAGGTGCTTTAATAGCCGGATGACACTGATAATTCTCCAGCGTAAAATCTTCATATCTAAAATCAAAAATACTTTTCACATTGGGATTTAGCCTCATCGTCGGCAATGGATAAAATGACCTGCTCAGTTGCAGGTTAACTTGCTCCATATGGTTGTTATATATATGTACATCGCCGAACGTATGCACAAAATCACCCTGTTCTAAATCGCAAACCTGTGCAACCATCATTGTCAGCAAGGCATAAGAAGCAATATTGAAAGGTACTCCCAAAAATACATCCGCACTCCGCTGGTATAACTGGCAACTAAGCTTGCCCTCCGCCACATAAAACTGGAACATATTGTGGCAGGGCATCAACGCCATCTTAGGCAGATCAGCTACATTCCATGCACTGACGATGAGCCGGCGGCTGTCAGGATTATTTTTTATTTGATTAACCAGATCAGTGATCTGATCAATTACGACTCCATCTTTTCCCTCCCAGCTTCGCCACTGCTTTCCATAAACCGGGCCCAGTTCTCCATTATCATCGGCCCATTCATTCCAAATAGAAACACCTTGCTCCTTCAGGTAAGCAATGTTTGTTTCGCCTTTTAAAAACCAAAGCAACTCGTAAATAATACTTTTAAGGTGAACCTTTTTCGTCGTAACCAGCGGAAAGCCTTTTTGCAGGTCAAAACGCATCTGGTAGCCAAAAACACTCCTGGTACCTGTTCCGGTACGATCTTTTTTATCAGTGCCGTTTTCTAAAATGTGCCTGAGCAGATCATGGTATTGTTGCATGGCTGCAATTTACAGGAAAGCTATGACCCCGGGAGCCGCTTAGCTTCGCCTGTGAGCAACCTGTTAATTGAGGACAAACATTAAAAAGATTGATTTTAGTCAGCATTGCAATCGCTGTGGTATGCTAATTTGGACATAGCGATTCAATCAGCTCTTATGCTTAATTCAAGAAGATTTTATAAAGAACTGGGCAACCTCTTTTATGCCATTGCCGCCGCTGATAAAAACATCAGTCCTAAAGAAAAAAAAACACTGGATGACGAAGTGCAATTTGCCTGGAAGCATTATGACAACACTACTGACCGGTTTGGCTCAGACCGGGCCTTCCTGATAGAATTTGAATTTGAAACGATGGAAGATAACAGCGAACTGGCTGAAACCGCTTACCAGGCATTTGAATCTTTCTACCGGGAGAAAAAAGACGAGATAGATGAGCATACCCGGACAAGAATATTCAACAGTGCCAGGCATATTGCCGAAAGTGTACGAAAAATAAACCACGAAGAACTAAGCTACCTGGTAAGGTTAAAACAGTTGCTGGAGCTTTAAGCCTTTAACTTCCTGCGGGCTACTTCTTTTTTAATTAATGATAACTCCCTGCCGGTTTGCCCTTTCACAGATGTATTTTCCTGGGCCCTTCTCATCAGGTATTTGATAACATCCTTAATAGGACCAAAAGGAAGGTATTTACTTACGCTGCAACCAGCATTGGCCAGGTTGAAAGTAATATTGTCACTCATACCGTACAACTGGCTCCAGTGTACATGCGGATGATTGAGCGGAAGGCCTTTTTCCTGCAACAGCTGAGCAGCATACATATTACTGTACTCGTTATGAGAAGCTACCATCAGCGCAATACGATCAATATGGTCAATACAGAATTTCACACTTTCATTATAATCTCTGTCAGTGCTTTCCTTATCAGGCATGATAGGTGATGGATAGCCCCTCTCAGCAGCTCTTTTTCTTTCCTTTTCCATATAAGCACCTCTTACCAGTTTGGCACCCAGGATAAAATTTCTTTCCACAGCTGCTTCATAAGAGTCTTTTAAGAACTGTTGCCTGTCCGTACGATAATGCTGCGTTGTGTTATAAACCACAGCCCTTTCTTTGTTGAATGTATCCATCATTAAAATGGTCAAAGCATCAAGGGGCTCAGTTATCCATGTTTCCTCTGCGTCAATAGATACACCTACCCCATTACGGGCGGCAGCATCACAAACCCTCATCACCCGGTGGCGAACCCGGTGCCATTCTTCTCTTTCGTCCACAGATAACTTCTCCAGCATGGCAAGGTATCTTTTCATCAGCGTACCTTGTTCCGCATGCATCATTTCATCCATCTTTTCCAGTAAGGCAAATCGGGCAAAACCGGTGACCTTTACACTCATGAAAGGAATATTCGGCTGCGTGGAAGCATAATTGATCACATTAATAAAAACCTCACAGGCTCTGTCAAAGTTCTCCTCTCCTTCTTTTCCCTCCACTCCATAGTCCAGTATGATCTTCACATTATACTTTGCCAGCATCTGGGCAACAGGGTCAATCTGCTCCAGGGTTTCACCCCCAACAAATTGAGAAAAGATGGTCTTCCTGATAATACCTTTAACAGGTAAGCCAACCTTTAACGTCCATGGGGCCATTTTTGCCCCGATTTTAACCAGCCAGGGCTTTGACATCATGGTAAAAAGGAAATTGGCTTTTTTTAATTCTTTATCAGACTTGTATTGAAATGCTAATTCTGTATTGTCAAAAGAAATGACTTTCGGTAATTGATTACTCATACGGCAATTATTAATACTTGTTGAGATTTATTATCCCAATGTGCCGCAAAAATAGTTGAAAGAAGGCTCAAAAAAAGAGAGAATAATCATATTGCCTGGTGATTAAATGGCTGTAGCACCATCTCACTCACCACCCCGCTTACGGGTTGTTGACATAAAAACCAGATAGCCCTGGCTGCCTCCTCTGACCTGATCATTTTTTCCCGCTGTACCCGTAAATCGATATTATCCCAAAAGGGGGAATCAACCCCGCCCATAAAAATATTGGTAATACGGATTTCTGTGCGTTTTAGCTCTTCCCTAATGCTTTGCATCATTCCCGTAAGGCCATATTTGCTGGCACTATAAGCTGCAGCGCCGGCCATAGGTGTTTTACCCAACACTCCCGGTATGTTTATAACAAGTCCCTTTTTAGCCTCTTTCATGGCAGGTAAAAATGCCTTCATCAATAAAAAAGTACCGTATAAATTGAAATGAATGGTTTGTAAAAACTCATCCTCACTAAGGCTTTCGATCGGTTTGATTATCCCGACACCTGCCGAATTAATTAGAATATCAATGGATGGATAAACAGAAAAATATTTTTCTTTCAAGGCAGAAACCTGGCTGGGGTCTGATATGTCAGCAGCAAAAATTTTATCGGTTGTAATGCCTGATTGGGCAGCAATTAAAGTAAGCTTATCGCTATTCCTACCGGTTAAAAAGAGGTTGGCTTCGCTTCCGGCCAGCAGTTTGGTCACAGCCGATCCAATTCCACCAGTAGCTCCTATAACGAGGATGTTTTTACCTTTTACTGATTCCATCGCTTATTCTTTTGTGCAACAACAAACCTGCTGCTGATTTGTTGAAAGAAATATGAAATCTGTTTCGCTTGTCTTTCCACACCAGTTGTTTTCTGCTAATCCTTCAATAAAAAAGGACAGGGATATCTACTTAATTGAAGAAATTCTCTTTTTCCGACAATACAATTTCCACCGTCAAAAACTGGTATTGCACAGGGCCTCTATGAAAGCCTATGAGGCTTACCTGGATTCAAAAAAATATAACATCAATTATATTGAAACAACCGAAAAGATATCTGACATACGTTTTCTTATCAAACAATTAGCTAAACAAAACGTTACCGAAATTCATTACACAAATACTGTGGACAACTGGCTTGAAAAAAGAATTGATTACGCTGCCAAAACATATAAGGTTAAGCTGGTAAAATATCCAACTCCAAACTTCCTTAATCAAACCGAAGACTTAAGCCAGTTTTTTGCCAATAAGAAAACTTACTTCCAAACTGATTTCTATATTGACCAGCGAAAGAAAAGAAATTTACTGCTGGAGCAAGGTAATAAACCCATCGGTGGAAAATGGACATACGACGCTGAAAACCGGATGAAATTCCCAAAAAATGAAACCGTTCCGGCAATCAGAATACCCAGGGAAAATAAATATGCAGAAGAAGCCAAAAAATATATTACAACGCAATTCCCCGATAATTATGGCAGTGTTGATGGCTTTATTTATCCCGTTACTTATAGCGATGCCGGCAAATGGCTCGACGATTTCCTGGAAAACCGATTCAGTAAGTTTGGTATCTATGAAGATGCGATGGTTAAAAAGGAAGATATCCTCTATCATTCTGTCCTAACTCCAATGCTGAATATCGGATTACTTAATCCGCAACAGATCATTGATAAAGCTATCCAGGCAGCGATCGATAATGAAATCCCTTTAAATTCATTGGAGGGATTTATCCGGCAAATCATTGGCTGGAGGGAATTTATCCGCATAGTGTATGAAAGAGAAGGAACCAGGCAACGAACAACCAATTACTGGAGATTTACCCGAAAAATTCCTGACAGCTTTTGGAACGGAACCACCGGTATTCACCCTGTAGATACAGTTATAAAGCGGTTGTTAAAAACCGGTTACTGTCACCATATTGAGCGGCTAATGGTACTCGGTAATTTCATGTTGTTGTGTGAATTTGATCCCGATGAAGTGTACAGGTGGTTTATGGAAATGTTTATTGACAGCTATGATTGGGTGATGGTTCCCAATGTTTATGGAATGACGCAATTCGCTGACGGTGGCCTCATGACAACAAAGCCTTATATAAGCGGCAGTAATTACTTGATGAAAATGGGTGACTGGGATAAGGGCGAATGGACACAAATATGGGATGGCCTGTTTTGGCGCTTTATGCATGTACACCGTGATTTCTTCCTCACTAACCCAAGGCTTGGTATGCTGGTAAAAACCTTTGACAAAATGCCAGAAGTGAAAAGAAGTACCCATTTAAAAAATGCTGAAGAATTTCTAAAAAGTCTTAGCTGATGAAAGCTATTAAGAAAATTAACATGCCTCAAAAAGCATGCATCGTGTGCCAGCGTCCTTTTACATGGCGTAAGAAATGGAGAAAAGCCTGGGAAGAGGTAAAATATTGCAGTGACAAATGCCGGATGAACCGTGACAGGTCTTCTTAACGTTTACTGATCTTGTTTCCTGAAATTGCCCTTTGCCTGCTGCATTTGAATCGGTTAACGTCGCCACTCCTTAGTTTTTGATGTTTGGTGGCCCTGCCTGTCATCCTTTTGCGCCACATAGTAAAACTGCTTCGCTTCATATGACGGCGCATCAATTCAATAACCTCCTTTTCCTCCAGTCGGAACTGAAATCCAATAGCCTCAAAGGGTGTTCTATCCTCCCAGGCCATTTCAATGATGCGGTCTTTATCCTTTTCTGTCAAATATTTACCTGACTTTTTCATAAAATCCTGAAACAAATTGTTATTGTCTATCTATACAACCATCAGGCAGGCTAATTGTTATAAATTCATGCAACACACCGAATTCCCTACTTCCTATTCCGAAATTCTGAAAAGAATAGATGAGATTGATCCCATTGAATACGCCAGGTCAAGAAATTATTTAAACGGGTCAGTAACTTATCTGTCCCCATATATTTCAAGAGGAGCCATTTCAACAAAAAAAATTCTGGAAATCCTTTTAGAAAAAGGTTTTACTACAGAACAATTACAAAAGTTTATACAGGAATTGGCCTGGAGAGAATATTTTCAAAGAGTATGGCAGCACCTGGAAGATGACATCTTTGATGATATCAGAAGGAATCATACAGGCATAAAGAACAGGCAATTGTCCGCTGCATTAGTAGATGCAGCAACTGGTATTGAGGCAATAGATACCGGGATCAACAAACTTTATGAAACAGGCTACATGCATAATCATCTGCGTATGTATGTGGCCAGCATCGCCTGTAATGTAGCAAAATCTTACTGGGATATGCCCTCCCGGTGGATGTACTATCACTTGCTGGATGGTGATATTGCGAGCAATACCTGCAGCTGGCAATGGGTAGCGGGTAGTTTTTCATCCAAACAATATTTTGCTAACCAGGAAAATATAAATAAATATACCGGAAGTCAACAGGTCAATACTTTCCTTGACAAATCATATGATGAGCTGCCACTGCAAAACGTACCTGCGCATTTAACCACACTATTTTCTGCTGCATTAGTTACCAATTTGCCGGAAAAGAAAATGCCTGTTCTACATGAACATTTACCCACATTAATCTATACTTCATATAACCTGGATCCCGAGTGGAGAAAGGATATGGAAGCGAACAGGATATTATTATTAAAGCCTTCGCACTTCCGGGAGTTTCCGGTAAGTGACAAGGTTCTATCATTCATCATTCAACTTGCATCTAATATCAACGGCATACAGGTATTTACCGGCGAACTGAACGAAATTCCGGGATTGAGCAAATCAACAGCCATTTATTCAAAAGAGCATCCTGCTTTCAAACATTTTCCCGGCATAAAAGATGAAAGAAAATGGTTATTCCCCGAAGTAAAAGGCTTTCATAACTCATTCTTCAGTTATTGGAAGCGTTGTGAACGATACTTACGGAAAATGGAAAAAAGAGAACCTGCTTTGCTGCGTGCCTGAGAGAGAATACTGTCCGGGTACGCTTATCTTTGCGAAAACTTATTACATGGAGCCCCGCAAAGCATCAGACAGCCTTACTATTATGACAGAACTGGTACTACCGAACGACACCAATGTTTTCGGTAACCTGATGGGAGGCCGTCTTATGTACTGGATGGACATCGCAGCGGCAATGGTAGCACAGAAGCACTGTAATGCACCATCTGTAACTGCCTCAGTAGATAACATCTCCTTTGAAAGTCCTGTTAAACTGGGAAACGTGGTACATATTGAAGCTAAGATAACCCGGGCATTTAACTCCTCTATGGAAGTACACCTTAAAGTATGGGGTGAAGACCTGATTCAACAGTACAAGTATAAAAGCAATGAAGCCTATTATACATTCGTAGCCCTTGATCCTAACCGTAAACCAAGACCTGTACCTCCTGTTATTGCGGAGACCGAAGAAGAAAAAAAATTGTATGATGGCGCCCTTCGCAGAAGGCAGTTGAGGCTCATACTCGGCGGCAAGCTGAAGCCCGATGATGCTACCGAACTAAAAGCATTATTTATAAAGGACTAATTACTCCTGACTATTTATCCGTTGTTAGCCAGTGATGCTTGCCCATCATCATGTGCTTTTTGCTCTGCTCAATAGCATCCATCACCTGTGCAAGTATGTTTTCAGCAGAATCTTCATAATTTATCTGTAGCGGTTCTTTAAATGTCACAGACAGCATGGAACCTTTCTTTTTAAATTTCAGTCCCTTTTTATTAAAAGCCCTCCAGAATCCACTTATCACTACAGGTATCACAACGGGTTTCATTTGCTTAATGATCAGTGCTGTTCCTTTTCTGCCGGGCGCAAAAGGTTTGGTAGTACCCTGCGGAAAAGTGATCACCCAATTATTTTCTAATGCCCTGGTAATTTTTCTTGTGTCAGATGGGTCCAGACCTCTGCGAACTTCTTTACCTCCGTCCCGCCATGTTCTTTTTACGGTTAATCCGCCGGCAAGCAGGAAAAGCCGGCTGATAAAACTTCCCTTCATCGTTTCTTCAGCTGCCACATAATTTACTCTTGTGAAAGGATTCAACAGGTAATAAGGTATTCCCAGCCTGTTCATTTTCCCCCATTTCACTGCACAAAAGATATGCAGAAAGGTTATGACATCGGCAAAGTAGGTTTGGTGATTACTCACAAACAACACCCTTCGCCTGGGTAAATCTTTCAGATGCTCTGTACCAGAAATTTTCAGCTTATTAATCATTGCCAGGCCCGGATAGGAAAATGCTCCTACAATAAGGTAAACAATTTTCCTTACGGGATGAAAGTACCTTAACCTGTCTGAGATGGAAGAAATAAAACTCATTGTTCAAGCAATCTGGCTTCAAATTAAGGAATTGTAAACGAAAGAAGCCAGTTCAGCCATAGCATTTATTACAACAAAAAACCCTCCTGGTTTACAGGAGGGTTTTAATTTCTCTATCTTAAAAAGGAATTACTCAGGCTTTGCCTCTTCAGATGAAGCAGCTTCGCCACTATCCATTTTCTTTTTCAGATCTGCCAGCACACCAAGGTCGCCTAAAGTGGCTTTTTCCACTTTGTTCTGAACTGTCTTCACAGCCTTGCGGGTGGTTTCAGCTTCAGCTCTTGCTTCTTTTTTAGCAGCTTCAACAGCTTCCACTTGTCCTTGTTCCCAGATACGGGTATGAGAAACCACAATTCGCTTTTCATTGCGATCAAACTCGATTACCATAAACTGAGCAGTTTCATCAGCTGCAATGCTCTTACCGTCTTCCTTGCTCAAGTGACGGTTAGGAGCAAAGCCTTCAAGACCGTAAGAAAGCTGAACGATTGCACCTTTATCATCTCTGCGGCTTACTGTTCCTTCATGGATGCTGCCAATAGCAAATGTATCCTGCAGCGTATTCCAGGGATCTTCTTCCAGTTGTTTGTGTCCGAGTTGCAACTTGCGGTTCTCTTTATCTATACCTAGGATCACAACATCAATGTTGTTGCCAACTTTTGTGTATTCACTTGGGTGATTGAAACGCTTCAGCCAGCTCAGGTCGCTGATGTGGATCATACCACCAATACCAGGAGCCAGTTCAACAAACACACCGTAATTGGTGATGTTTTTCACCAGGCCAGTGTGGCGGCTACCTTCAGCAAACTTTGTTTCAATATCATTCCATGGATCAGCAGAAAGTTGCTTGATGGACAAACTCATCTTACGACTTGCTTTATCCAGTGTTACCACTTTTGCTTCGTACTCATCACCCAATTTGAAGAATTCCTTCGCATTGATCGGCGTATTAGCCCATGTAATTTCAGATACATGCACCAGCCCTTCTACACCAGGCTGAATTTCAAGGAACGCACCGTAATCTTCAATATTCACTACTTTACCTTTCACGATATTTCCTTCAGCAATATTATCTGCCAGCACATCCCATGGATGCGGGGTCAGTTGCTTCAGGCCAAGGCTGATACGTTTTTTCTCATCATCGAAATCAAGCACCACCACATTGATCTTCTGATCAAGTTTCAATACTTCAGAAGGATGAGAGATACGGCCCCATGAAATATCAGTGATATACAACAAACCATCCAGTCCACCGAGATCCATAAAGGCACCAAAATCTGTGATATTCTTCACAGTACCTTCCAATACCTGGCCTTTCTCCAGCTTGCTCATGATCTCCGCTCTTTGAGCTTCGATATCGCTTTCGATAAGTGCTTTATGAGATACTACGGCATTCTTGATTGTCTCGTTGATCTTAACAACCTTAAACTCCATAGTTTTTCCAACAAACTGGTCATAGTCCGTAACCGGCTTCACATCAATCTGTGAACCTGGTAAGAATGTTTCCATACCGAAAACATCAACGATAAGACCACCTTTGGTTTTGGAAGTAACAGTACCTGTGATAACCTCACCTGTTTTATGTACTTCAACAATCTTTTCCCATGCACGGGTAATGCGGGCCTGGCGGCGGCTCAGGTTAAGATGTCCTTCCCTGTCTTCTTTTTCCACAATCATTACTTCCACTTCATCACCAACAGCAAGTCCGGGTATATCACGGAATTCATTCAGTGATATCAATCCATCACTTTTAAAACCGATGTTAAGCACCACATCAGTTTTAGTAAGACCTACAACCAGTCCTTTGATCAGTTCGCCATCGTTCAGTTGTATAAAAGTGTTATCATACACATGGTGATATTTCTCTCTTTCTTCAGCAGAATAAGAAATCACATTGCGCCTGTCAACACTCCAGTCAAAATCATCATGAGCAGTAGCTACTGCTTCCACAGGTGCAGTTGTTGTCGCTGTAGTTACTTCGGCTTGTTCAGCGGAAGCAGACTCCTGTGCATCAGCGTTTAGTTGTTTTTTAATAACATTATCAAACATGATAAATAGATCCCGAAGGGTTTTATTTCGGGGCAGCAAAGATAAGTTATAGTTGCGGTTTTGGAGGCTGGAGTTTGCTATTTTTTTTGTTTAAGGAGCCAGCTGCAATGCCTTGATTTAGTGCCTCTTGCGACACTCCTTTCAGGGCTCTGATCGCTCATCATCTGTAATTATTACTATATTCACCAAAAATAGGCCTTGCTCTACAGTTTATTGAAAATCCTGTCCCGTCTTGCACTGCCAATATGGTGCCGTCGATTGACCATTAACAAACCGGAATTATTAAAAGAAAAAGGGCCATTACTAATAGCCAGCAATCACCCGGATTCATTCCTTGATTCAGTTTTACTGGACACCATTTTCAAGCAACCTGTTTGGTCATTGGCAAGGGGTGATGTTTTTAAAAAGCCCTTTTACATCAAATTATTGACCGCTTTAAAGATCCTTCCGGTTTACAGAACAAGTGAGGGTGTAGAAAATCTTTCTGAGAATTATAAAACATTTGAAGAGTGTATTGCTATTTTCAAGAAGAAAGGAATTATAACAATTTATAGCGAAGGCAAATGCATCAATGAGTGGCACCTGCGGCCTTTGAAAAAAGGGACTGCAAGATTAGCCGTTAAAGCATGGGATGAAAATATTCCTCTAAAAATTTTACCCGTTGGAATCAATTACAGTTCCTTCAGCCGGTTTGGGAAAAATATCTTTCTGAATTTTGGTGAAATAATCACGGCGACAGACATTATTAATGGAGGTGCAGACGGGCAACGGCACCTTGCTTTTAATAGCAAACTGAAAAGTGAATTGGAAAAACTGGTGTTTGAAATACCTGCGGGTAATAAAGAGCTTAGAAGAGAAAAGCTGGGGGTAAAAATTTCATTGGCAAAACGAATACTTCTTTCATTGCCGGCATTGCTTGGATGGCTGTTGCACCTGCCTTTATTTTTACCTGTCAAGCAATTCTCCAGACAAAAAACCAAAGGCACAGATCATTATGACTCTGTTATAACAGGGATTTTGTTAATTACCTATCCTCTTTACCTGGTTTTCATTACAGTATTTCTTTTGCTTATAACCTGCAGTTGGTGGTTTTTGTTGGTGCTTCCTGTATTTCCCTTTACAGCATGGGCATTTGTGCAACTAAAACTACAACTGGATTAAATCAACTGGGCTGCAATCGACTTTGCCGCAATGAATCCGCTGGTCCATGCATGTTGAAAATTAAAGCCGCCTGTCACACCATCCACATCCATAATCTCTCCTGCAAAATACAGGTTACTAACTTTTTTGCTCATCATCGTGTTATGATCAATCTCCAAAAGACTTATACCTCCGGCTGTCACGAATTCCTCTTTAAAAGTAGTTTTGCCTTTCACCTGTAGTTCATAATTGCATAGATTTTTTATGAATTTATTCTGCGTAACAGATGGCATATCTGCCCACCGCATCGTTTCTGTAATGCCAGATTGCATTGCCAAAAAATCCCATAACCTGTTGGGCAGGCCCATACTATTTTTACCTTTTACTTTCTGTACAGCATTATCATTCCTGATTTGTAAGAATCTTTCTTTCAATGTCTGTTCATTCAAATCCGGCAACCAGTTAACAGATACGGTAAACTCATAATTAAGTTTTGCCAGTTCCCTGGCACCCCATGCACTTAACTTTAAAACAGCCGGGCCACTGAGCCCCCAATGTGTTATTAAAATGGCGCCTGATTCTCCGAGTTTTGATTGCTGAATTTTCAGCCTCACATTTTCTACACTTATTCCCATCAGCTCCCTGATAGGATGGCCGGGCAAATTAAATGTAAATAAAGAAGGAACTGGCTCCTCGATAGTATGACCTGTTTCTTTCAGCCAGTCAAACATAGATGACTTTGAGTAACCGCCGCTGGCAACGCACACAAAATCAGCAGTAAGATGCCGATGGTCATGAAGCTCTACCTGAAATAGCTCGTTAGTCTTTTTCATTTTTTTCACTTCGGCATTGAGCATTATTGAAACATTGTATTTACTGGCTTCTTTCAATAAACAGTTAATTATAGTTTCAGAAGAATCAGTAACAGGGAACATGCGACCATCTTGCTCTGTTTTAAGCGTTATTCCTCTCTCATCAAACCATTTAATGGTGTTAATAGTAAAAAATTGGTGAAAGTCTTTCTTTACAAAATTGCTTCCTCTTGGATATTTTTTGCTCATCTCCACAATGTCAAAACAGGCATGGGTTACATTACAACGGCCTCCACCACTTACTTTAACTTTGGAAAGAAATTTATTAGATTTTTCAACAATAATGACGTTAAGTAACGGATTTAGTCTTGCAGCATTAATGGCACAAAAAAAACCTGCTGCGCCCCCTCCTATCACTATTAGTTTCTTCTCAGCCATATCATAAAAGTAAACCCCTCAGCTGAGGGGTTGTAATGATTTAGCAGTAAATAAATTTATGTTGTCTGCCTCAGCTTTTTCTATTGGGCCATAATCAGAAAGGATATCGGCTTTTGATTTTCTTACACATACATCATGTTCAAAGTGTACTGATGGCTTTCCGTCTTTAGTCCTTACCGTCCAGCCATCAGATTCTGTATAAACATCTTTCGTTCCCATATTGATCATAGGCTCAATAGCCAGTACTAATCCTTCTTTCAGTTTGGGGCCACTACCCCGCTTGCCATAATTAGGTACTTGCGGATCCTCATGCAAGTTCTTGCCTAACCCATGCCCCACTAACTCTCTCACTACTCCATAACCATGTTTTTTCTCTGCGTGTTCTTGTATTGCAAAGGCAATATCACCAACCCTGTTACCTGTAACAGCCTTTTCAATTCCCTTGTACAACGATTCCTTTGTTACTTGAATAAGCTGGATTACTTCGGGCCCGGGATCGCCAATGGCAAATGTATAGGCATGATCTCCATGCCAGCCATTTAAAATAACTCCTACATCCACTGAAACGATATCACCTTCTCTCAGTTCATTTTCTCCAGGAAAACCATGTACTACCACATCATTCACAGAAATACAGGAGTTATAAGGATAACCATGATAATTAAGGAAAGAAGGGACAGCATGATGATCCCTGATAAATTCACCAATCATCCTGTCAATCGAAAGTGTAGTAATGCCCGGCTTTAAGTGACTTGCCACTTCTGTCAGTGTTTTACTTACAAGTAAAGCACTCTGCCGCATCATCTCCACCTGGTCATTTGTTTTACAGATCATCATATTCTGCAAATATCTTTAAAAAAACAGACCCGGCAAGGATTGCTTACCGGGTCTGCTAATATCATCTGATTTATTACATCTGAACCGCAGAAGTAGTTTGTCTGCCCTGTATACGGCCACTCTTCATTAATCCGTCGTACTGACGCATTAATAATTGTGTTTCGATTTGTTGTAATGTATCCAGTATTACACCAACCATGATCAGCAGTGAAGTACCGCCAAAGAAGGTAGAGAACTGCTGCGTTACACCAAAACGCTGAGCGATACCAGGAAGAATACCTACAAAAGCCAGCAGTATAGCGCCGGGTAATGTGATCTTATCCATAATGGCACCGATATAATCCGCTGTGGGCTGGCCGGGCTTTACACCAGGGATAAATCCATTATTCTGCTTCAGGTTATCAGCAATTTGCTTGGGATTAAAGATCAATGCAGTATACAAGAAAGTAAAACCTATCACCACAATAGAGTAGATAAGCATGTACCACACATTACTGTGATCATTCAATGCTCTCAGAAAACTACCACCACCAGTCGGATTAAAGTTGGCAAAAATGGTAGGGATGAATATGATCGCCTGTGCAAAGATGATTGGCATTACGCCGGCACTGTTAACTTTCAAAGGCAAAAATTGTCTTGCTCCGCCGAACTGACGATTACCAACAATTTGTTTGGCATAGTTAACTGGCACCTTTCTTACACCCTGTATCAATAAGATACATCCCATGATAATAGCAATAAGAATGGCAATCTCTACAATGAATACTAATATCTGGCCATTACGAACAGATTTGGCACTCAATTCCTGAAGGAAGGATTGTGGCAGACGAGCCAGGATACCGATCATGATGATCAGCGATGTACCATTACCCAATCCCTTATCGGTGATCTTTTCACCCATCCACATTACAAACAAAGTACCTGCTGTTAACACCACTACTGTTGACAGCCAGAAGAAGTTTGCATATGCAGGCATGATACCACCAGCCTGTGTCATACCACGGAGGTACGTAACATAAGCAGAAGCCTGCAAGATGGTTACGGCTACAGTAAGATAACGGGTGTATTGGTTGATCTTTTTACGACCGCTTTCACCTTCCTTTTGCATCTTTTGAAAACGGGGAACCAATACCGTCATCAGCTGCATAAAGATTGAAGCTGAGATATAGGGCATGATACCTAATGCAAAAATGGAAGCCTGGTTAAAAGCTCCTCCGGAGAATGCATCGATCAAACCCAGGATACCAGTACTGTTCTGACCACTTTCTAAAGCATTAGGATCAATACCCGGAAGTACAATATGTGTACCTACCCGGTATATTGCAATCATCATGAGGGTGAACAATATCTTGCCACGCAGCTCTTCAATGCTCCAGATATTTTTGAGTGTCTGTATTAATTTCTTCACGGGGATTAATAAAAGTTTAAGTGCTCTTAAAACATAAAAGACGCATTTTCAATGCGTCGCTGCAATTTAGTGATTTTACTTCACTATTTCGACTGACCCACCGGCTGCCTCAATTGCAGATTTGGCTTTATCACTTACAGCATTTACTTTGAAAGTGAATTTGCCTTTTATTTCTCCATTACCCAGGATCTTTACTCTGTCATTCTGGCTTACCAGTCCGTTGATGTAAAGATTCTCGAGTGATACTTCAGTGAAATTGTACTTTTCCGCTAACTGCTCGATCTGGCCGAGATTGAAAACTTTATACTCAACACGGTGAGGGTTGTTGAATCCACGTTTCGGGACACGACGCTGGATAGGCATCTGACCACCTTCATGGGCCATTTTGTTCTTAAAACCGGTACGGCTCTGAGCACCTTTTGTACCTTTTGTAGAAGTTCCGCCATGTCCGGAACCATCACCACGACCAATACGTTTTACTTTGTGAGTTGCGCCTTTCGCAGGTCTTAATTCGTGTAGTTTCATTTTGCTTTTATTTTTTACTCATCGCCCCAAAAGCGTCGGGGCTCGCATAAAATTTCCTTTTTGAGCAGGTGTGCTCAATTATTTTACATCTTCTACTTTCACCAGGTGAGTCACCTTGCGGAGCATTCCCATTATCTGGGGAGTAGCTTCCACTTCTTTAGAAGAGTTCGTTTTATTAAGACCTAAAGCCTGTACCGTCAGCTTTTGACGCTCTGGCCTGTCGATAGGACTTTTTACTAAAGTGATCTTTATCTTTTTCATAATTCAAATTCGTTTGAGTCGGTATTAACCGTTGAATACTTTCTTTAAACCAAGTGTACGGGTTTTGGCAACTGAAATTGGCTCACGCAGCAACGCAAGTGCCTTGAAAGTTGCTTTCACCACATTATGAGGATTGGCTGAACCCAGAGATTTAGCCAATACGTCTGTTACACCTGCTGCTTCCAGTACGGCACGCATTGAACCTCCGGCAATAACTCCGGTACCATGTGCGGCAGGCTTAATCAGCACTTTAGCAGCGCCTTCTTTCGCCCACTGATCATGAGGGATCGTCCCTTTCATCACAGGAACTTTGATGAGGTTCTTTTTCGCATCTTCAATGCCTTTAGTGATGGCTTCCTGCACTTCTTTGGCTTTACCCAAACCATGACCTACCACTCCATTCTCATTGCCAACAACTACCAGTGCAGAGAAACTGAAGGCACGGCCACCCTTAGTAGTTTTTACCACACGGTTGATGGCAACAACCTTATCTTTCAGTTCCAGGTCACCGGCTTTTACCCTGTTTACGTTAAGCTTTGACATTTATACTTGTAATTAAAAGTTTGATAGTAATAATTAGAATTGTAACCCGCCTTCTCTTGCTCCGTCAGCCACAGACTTAACACGGCCATGGTAGAGATAACCACCACGGTCAAATGTTACATCCTTAATACCCAATTCAGATGCTTTACGGGCAATAGCAGCTCCAACCAGTTTGCTCTTCTCAGACTTGGTGGCTTTTTGTGCTGCAATATCCTTGTCTTTTGACGATGCTGCTGCCAGTGTCTGGCCTTTTGTATCATCAATCAACTGGGCATAAATATCTGCGTTACTTCTGTAAACAGACAAACGGGGCTTTGCAGTAGTACCGCTGATCTTTCTGCGAATCCTGTAACGGATATTTTGTCTTCTTTGTGATTTTACTTTCGGGTTCATCTCTTTTTTATTTGTGATCCTGATTCTGCCAGGAATCAATTATTTTTTTAATTATTTACCAGCCGCTTTACCAGCCTTCTTACGTACCACTTCGCCCACATAGCGAACACCCTTTCCTTTGTAAGGTTCAGGCTTACGGAGGCTTCTCAATTTTGCTGCCACCTGGCCAATCAACTGCTTATCGATGCCTTCTAAAGTGATGATAGGGTTCTGACCTTTTAATTGCTCAGTTGCCACTTTCAGTTCTTTGGGAACTTCAAAAATGATATTGTGAGAATACCCCAAAGCCAGGTCAAGCACATTGCCCTGGTTAGCGGCTTTGAAACCCACACCAATCAATTCCAATTTTCTTTCAAAACCATCTGTAACACCCTTCACCATATTAGAAATGAGTGAACGGTAGAGTCCATGCATAGCACGGTGACGAATCTGGTCGGTAGGACGGGCAAAAGTAATTTGACCATCTTTTACTTCAACAGCAATATCACGATCAATAGTCTGTTTTAATTCACCCTTTGGGCCTTTTACAGTAACCACATTGTCCTTTCCCACTGATATTGTTACTCCATTAGGGGCAACCACCGGTTTTTTTCCTATACGAGACATAATTTGCTTTTTATTTAGTTTTCGTTTACTGACCGGTCAGCTTAGTATAGCTTCAGCTTAATGTATCAGTAACTTAATTGTTATTTATTAATATACGTAGCAAAGAACTTCTCCGCCTACATTCTGAGCTTTTGCTTCTTTATCTGTCATTACACCTTTTGAGGTAGAAATGATAGCGATACCCAAACCACTTTTTACACGGCGAAAATCTGCCGGCTTGGAATATTGACGAAGACCAGGACGGCTGATCCTTTCCATACTCTGAATTGCCGGTTGCTTGGTAGCCGGGTCATACTTCAAGGCAATCTTAATAATGCCTTGTTTGCTGTCATCTTCGAATTTGTACTTCAGGATATAACCCTGGCTATACAAAATCTCAGTCATACGCTTCTTAAGATTAGAAGCCGGAATATCAACCACACGGTGACCAGCCATTTGTGCATTACGAATGCGGGTCAGGAAATCTGCTATAGGATCTGTTACCATATTTTTTGCCCTCCTACGTCCCCCGCCGCGGCGGGGAATAATTGGAAAAGTTTAGTTTAAAAATTTATTTGTCACTCTAAGCGAAGTCGAAGAGTTACCAGCTTGCCTTTTTTAATCCTGGAATTTTTCCGTTCAGCGCCATGTCACGAAGTGCAACCCTGGAAATACCAAAGTAGCGGACATAACCTTTAGGACGACCAGTCAACTGGCAACGATTCTTCAAACGTACTTTTGAAGAGTTCTTTGGCATTTCGTCAAGAGCTTTCCAGTCACCAGCTTTCTTCAGCTCTTCTCTTTTAGCTGCATGCTGGGCAACCATACGTTCCCTTTTTCTTTGCCTGGCTTTTACTGATGTTTTTGCCATGTGTATATTATCCTTTTAGTTTGAATTATTTTTTGCGTTTTTGAAAGGCATTCCCAATTCTTTCAACAACTCGTAAGCCTCTTCATCTGTGTTGGCAGTTGTTACGAATGTGATATCCATACCAGTGATCTTATTCACCTTATCGATATCGATCTCAGGGAAAATGATCTGCTCTGTTACACCCAGTGTATAATTACCACGGCCGTCAAATGCCTTTTCATTTACTCCTTTGAAGTCACGAACACGGGGAAGTGCTACAGAAATCAGGCGGTCAAGGAATTCAAACATCTTGTCACCACGAAGCGTAACCCTGGCGCCGATTGGCATGTTCTTACGCAGTTTGAAGTTAGAGATGTCTTTCTTTGACATAGTAGTCACAGCCTTCTGACCAGTAATGGTTGACAGCTCTTCCACAGCGATATCCACCAACTTTTTGTCAGAAACAGCGCCGTTCACACCACGGTTCAGGCATATTTTTTCCAGCTTTGGCGCCTGCATTACAGTAGCATAGCCGAATTTCTTTACCAGGGCAGGTACAACATCTTTTTTGTACTTATCTGCCAGTCTTGGGGTATAAGTTTTAGTACTCATTATTTTTTACCTCCCTGAGTTTTTTTTGTTTTAAAAACTCTCTCTGTTTTACCTTCTTTCCTTACTCTTGTCACCTTTGCGCCGGCCTTCTGGGCAGCATCCCAAAGCATTACATTGCTGATGTGGATAGGAGCCTCTTTCTTTACAATACCACCCTTGGTGTTTTGTGCAGAAGGTTTTGTATGCTTGGTGATGATATTCACACCTTCCACAATAACTTTTGCTTCATCAACCAACACCTGCTTTACAGCACGGGGCTTCGAAAGATCTTTATCATCACCGGCGATAACTACTACGTTGTCACCTTTGCGAATGTTAAACTTGGGTTTGAATCTTGCTTTCATGTTTGTCTATCATTAATGGGCCGCAGGCCCTTTTAATCAATTATAATACTTCGGGTGCCAGAGAAATGATTTTCATGTAACCCTTATCCCGGAGCTCCCTTGCAACAGGGCCGAAAATACGGGTACCACGAGGCTCATCAGCCTGGTTAAGGATCACTACGGCATTGTCATCAAAACGGATATAAGAACCGTCTTTACGACGAAGCTTGTTGGTAGTACGAACGATAACAGCTTTTGCTACTGTACCTTTCTTGATACCGCCCTGGGGCAAGGCATCTTTTACAGTTACCACAATCTTATCTCCGATCCTGGCATAACGCTGACCGCTGTTGCCGAGTACACGGATACAAAGCACCTCTTTGGCACCACTGTTGTCCGCAACATTTAAACGGCTTTCTTGCTGAATCATCTTTTTGTCTATTTAATATTTTAAGATTGATGACTGAATATTTTACAACTATCGCAATATTCAATCCCCAATGTTCATTTACTTAACTTTTTCAACTACCTCTACCAGTCTCCAGCGTTTTGTTTTGCTGAGCGGACGGGTCTCCATGATCTTCACCACATCCCCGATGCTGCACTCATTTTTTTCGTCATGAGCATGGAACTTAGTGGTTTTCTTTACGAACTTTCCATAGATCGGGTGCTTAACTTTTCTTTCTACAGCAACAGTGATGCTTTTAGTCATCTTATTGCTGGTTACTACACCAATCCTGGTCTTTCTTAAATTTCTTGCTTCCATTTTTATAGCTTTATTATGCTTGCTGTTGCTTTAACTTTAATTCCGTTTTCAGACGGGCAATCTCCCTGCGCAGACCACGGATGGTCATTGGGTTCTCCAACGGAGAAATGGCATGGGCAAATTCCAGCTTCTTTAAACGCTGCTTATCTTCTTCGAGACGGGCCTTCAGGTCCTGTTCGTTCATCCCATGAATGCTTTTTACAAAATCTGCTTTCTTTGACATCGCTTTACGATTTTTATTTATTACGCTGTAACCAGGTCACGGCGTACAATGAACTTAGTTTTGATAGGTAACTTACCGGCAGCCAGGGCTAATGATGCTCTGGCAACCTGCTCACTAACACCATCCACCTCAAATAAGATTCGTCCCGGCTTAACTACGGCCGCCCAAAATTCAAGATTACCTTTACCCTTACCCATCCTTACTTCCAAAGGCTTACGGGTAATTGGTTTGTCAGGGAAAATGCGAATCCATACGTTACCTTCCCTCTTCATTTCACGGGTAAGGGCCTGACGGGCAGCTTCAATCTGGCGGTCAGTAATCCAATGGCTGTCCAATGCTTTCAGCGCATAGGAACCAAAGGAAATTGTGGTACCTCTTTTAGCATCGCCTTTCATGCGACCCTTCTGCATCTTCCTGTGCTTCGTTCTTTTCGGTTGTAACATTGTATATAATTTCTAGTTACTTAAATCTTGTTTGTAATTAACCTCTTCTATCTCTTCCGCCACCTCTTCTATCTCCTCCTCCTCTTCTGTCATCCCGGCGTCCGCCGCCACCACCTTCATCTCTCCTTTCTCTTCTGTCACTTACATCACTCTTACCACCTACGAAGTTGGGGTTCAGGTCTCTCTTCGTCAGTACTTCACCCTTACATATCCATACTTTGATGCCGATTTTACCGTAAACAGTTAATGCGAATACATTGGCATAATCGATATCCATACGGAATGTATGAAGGGGCACACGGCCTTGCTTGATCTCTTCACTACGGGCAATTTCTGCACCGCCCAAACGGCCTGATACCTTCACTTTAATACCTTCAGCACCCATACGCAGTGCAGAAGCAATTGACATTTTAATAGCCCTTTTGTAATTGATACGATTCTCTATCTGGCGGGCAATTGTATCTGCAACGATCATTGCATCCAGTTCAGGACGGCGTATCTCCAGAATATTGATCTGCACATCTTCTTTACCTGTCAATTTCTTTAACTCTTCTTTAATACGATCAACTTCTCCACCACCTTTACCGATGATGATACCCGGCTTGGATGTATGGATTGTAACAATCAGTTTACCCAAAGTCCTTTCAATAACGATCTTTGAAATACCGCCTTTATTAATACGGGCATTCAGGTATGTTCTGATTTTATTATCCTCGATCAGTTTTCCAGCATAATCTTTTTTGCTGCCATACCAGTTAGATTCCCATCCACGGATGATACCTAAGCGGTTACCAATCGGATTTGCTTTTTGACCCATGTTATTGGTTTATTAATTCGTTTAGTTTTTATTTTCTTTAGTATCCACAACCACTGTCACATGGTTGCTGCGCTTGCGCACCCTGTAACCACGGCCCTGAGGAGCCGGACGCATTCTCTTCAATGTCCTGGCGCCGTCTACAAAAATGGTTTTGATCACCAGCTGGCTTTCGTCACCACCTTCATTTTTTTGCTTCCAGTTACTGATAGCACTCAGTACCAGCTTGCGCAGGGGAACTGCCGGATGCTTGGGATTGTGCTCCAGTTCGGCCAACACCTTCTCCACTTTCTGACCACGGATAAGATCAGCAAGCAACCGCATTTTACGGGGCGATGTCGGATAATTTCTCAGTTTAGCTACTGCTTCCATTTTTATTAATTTCTTTATTAACCTTCTTTTTTAGAGTGTCCTTTGAACTGACGGGTAGGCGCAAACTCACCGAGTTTATGACCAACCATGAATTCAGTTACATAAACAGGGATGAACTTATTGCCATTATGAACAGCAAATGTGTGACCCACAAAGTCAGGAGTAATCGTAGAGCGACGGCTCCATGTTTTGATAACTCCTTTCTTGTTTTTGCCTTCATTTATAGCCAGCACCTTTTTTTCGAGGTGAGATGCTACATAAGGACCTTTTTTAATCGAACGAGCCATGATTTATGTCGTTGTGTTTTTAATTAGTTTGATTACTTAGCCAGCTTACTTCCGTTCTTGCGCTGGATGATCAGCTTATCACTTCCCTTTCCTTTAGTTCTTGTCTTCAAACCTCTGGAGTACTGACCGTTCCTGCTGCGAGGCTGACCACCGGAAGCTTTACCTTCACCACCACCCATCGGGTGATCTACAGGGTTCATTGCCACACCACGGTTTCTTGGTTTGATACCCTTCCACCTGTTACGACCAGCTTTACCCATACTCTGCAGGCTATGATCACTGTTACTTACAACACCTACAGTTGCATAGCAATTGATCAATACTTTTCTTAACTCACCACTGGGCATTTTCAGCACGGCGTATTTTTCTTCCTTGTTGGTCAGCTGTGCTGATGAACCGGCGCTACGGGCCAATTTACCACCCTGACCAGGTTGCATTTCAATATTGTGAATATTGGTACCAAGCGGCATATTCTTCATAGGAAGCGCATTACCAACTTCAGGAGCCACATCCGGACCACTTTCCACTTTAGCGCCAACCTGTAAGCCCTGGGGAGCCAGGATATAACGCTTTTCACCATCTGCATAATTCAATAATGCGATGAAAGCGGTACGGTTAGGATCGTACTGTATTGATTCGACAGTTCCAACTCCAGCCTTATTTCTTTTAAAGTCGATGATACGATACTTCTTCTTGTGTCCACCACCCCTGTAACGCATAGACAAGTGACCAGAAGAGTTACGGCCACCGGTTCTTGGCTTTGCTTCTACCAGGCTTTTCTCCGGTACATTTGTTGTAACCTCTGCGTAGGCATTCCCGATTCTCCAACGGGTACCTGCGGTCATTGGTTTAAATTTTCTTAGTGCCATTTTTAATTACTTTTTTAGTTCAACATTAGCGGCTGCTGAAGCCATTCTTAATACGGGTTAGATGTTTGAATAAAGATCAATGTTCTCACCCTCAGCTACTGTTACAAAGGCCTTTTTGTAACTCGGCTTGCGGCCAGAGATAACACCAGACTTTGTAAAGCGGCTTTTATTCTTACCGGGAACCACACTGGTGTTTACATTCGTCACGGTTACACCATAGAAGCTTTCAACAGCTTTTTTGATCTCCAGTTTATTTGCCTTCTTAGCCACTTTGAAAGCATAACGGCGCAGTTTATCCTGCTGGCTATTTGCTTTTTCGGTCAAAATGGGCTTTATCAATACTTCAGAAAGTTTCATTGCTTTCTACTTTATTTTTTTCTTTTAATAGCTCTTTTATTACCCTGAGCTTGTCGAAGGGTTAATTAAGCTTCCGCTTTTTCATCATCAGCAAAGATCTTTGCTGCACTTTCGGTAAGTACCAGCACTTCAGAGTTTACAATATCATAAGTGTTGATATCGCTGAGCAAAACACCCAATACAGAGGGCACATTACGCAATGACAGTTCCACATTATCATTATACTCAGGCTGCACAAACATTACCTTTTTGTCAGCTACTTTCAGATTACCCAAAATGTCAACAAAAGTCTTTGTTTTTGGTGTATCCATATTGATATCCTCAACCACCACAATGGCATTATCTTTTGCCTTATAAGAAAGAGCAGAGATTTTAGCCAGATCCTTCACCTTGCGGTTCAATTTGATATCATAACTGTGCGGCTTAGGTCCAAAGATGGTACCACCACCCTTATATAAAGGGTTGCGGATATTACCCTTACGGCTTCCACCAGTACCTTTCTGACGATGCAGCTTACGGCTGGCACCTTTTACTTCAGCACGGGTCTTCACTTTGTGAGTACCCTGGCGCTGTGCAGCCAGGTATTGTTTAACTGCCAGGTAGATCACATGGTTGTTTGGCTCAGCACCGAAGATCTCTTCGGGCAGTTCAACCGTTCTGCCTGTTGCTTTTCCTTTGCTATTTAAAACTTCGATTTGCATTTTTATTCGTTTTAGTAGCCATCCTTCGACAAACTCAGGATGACATCAATTACTTCTGGATTAATACAATTGAACCGTTATGACCCGGTACAGAACCGCTAACCAGTATATAATTCTTATCGGCAAAAATCTTTACCACTTTCAAGCCTTTCAGTTTCACTCGGTCATTACCCATGCGGCCTGCCATACGTACACCTTTCATTACACGGCTGGCATCAGATGAGTTACCCAAAGAACCAGGAGCTCTCTGGCGGTCATGCTGACCGTGAGACTGCTGGCCTACACCATGGAATCCATGACGTTTTACAACACCCTGGAAACCCTTACCCTTTGTAGTACCAACTACTTCAACCTTATCGCCTTCAGCGAAAATGTCAACAGTAATGGTTTCACCAATATTTTTTTCGATTGCAAAGTCCCGGAATTCTTTAGAGAATTTTTTGGGAGCTGTTTGTGCTTTTGCGAAATGATTTTTTTCAGCTTTGGAGGAGTGTTTCTCTTTCTTATCGCCGAAAGAGAGCTGAAGTGCATTGTACCCGTCTGACTCTTTTGTCTTGACTTGAGTAACTACGCAAGGACCTGCCTCTATGATCGTACAGGCAGTTTGCTTGCCTTCGGGATCGAAGATGCTGGTCATCCCAATCTTTTTTCCAATAATACCTTTCATTGATTGTACAGTTTGTAGCCTGCAGGATTATTGGGACAACCTTGTACATTCCTGACTTTACAGTCAGGAAGGCTTCAATCCCCGTTTGCCACCGACCTTTTCCTTTATGGGGAAGTACCGGCAGTAAACAAACCCTGAATGGCTTGTTTTATGTTAATGCGCCAGAGCTCTTTTCTATCACCGGCAGAAACCGGTTATTTTTGAGAGATAGCAATTATTTATAATTATAAGAACTAATTGAGGCTAACCTCAGTTTCTACGCTTTAATTTCAACTTCCACACCACTTGGCAAATCGAGTTTGCTCAATGCATCCACTGTACGACTTGAAGAAGTGTAGATATCCAGCAAACGCTTATGTGTAGCCAGCTGGAACTGTTCACGGCTCTTCTTATTAACGTGGGGTGAACGCAATACAGTAAAAATTTTACGGCGTGTAGGCAGGGGAATAGGACCTGTAACTACGGCACCGGTACTGCGTACTGTTTTTACGATCTTTTCAGCAGATTTATCTACCAGGTTGTGATCGTAAGACTGCAATTTTATTCTGATTCGCTGCGACATGTGTGAAATCCCAATTTTTCTTTTGGGAGTGCAAAGGTAGGGCTGAGAGCTATAGCTTCCAAATAGTTGGTAAAGAATTTTATAGGATGTTGGTAATTAGTTTTCCTATAAGCAAATATCGTACAGTTGTTTGATTTTCAATCTTACAGACAATCAGGGATTATACCTGTGTAATTCGCTAGCTATTAACTGCCAGTAATAATAAACGGCCGCAATCACATACAATCGGGATAAAGGTTACCTAATTGATCGATCCATTTAAAAACACTTTTAGAAACTGTCATTCGATAATGCCACTGGCAGTGATGATTAACCGTCCGGCACTAATTCCTTACCAGTTTGTGGTATATCTTAACATTCATTAACACTAACACCTGTTATTCACACAGTTATGTGGTATTTTAAGAGTAACATTTGTTTCAACTTTGCGTCAGATATAGAAACCATTAAAACCGTGAAGAGATGAGAAGAGAACGTTACAACATTTACGAAAAGGCGCACAGGAAACTGCGGAGGCAGTTGCTTGATGCCGGCCTGGTGGTCCAAGCAACGGACTTTGGAAAAAAAACAGAGGCGAATTATGCTTTTGACAAAATCAAAGAAACTAATAGTACAATTCATCAATACCTGGGCCAGGCGAAGGAAATATTAGAGGCGATCATTACAGTTGCCCCCTATATCGTCATGGAACTGGAGAAAGGGAACGATTCGATAAACGAACTGGTAATTAAGACCGATAATATCCGTGACCAATATAGTCAGGCGTTTACGATGTCGCTTAAAAAGAAAATTGGCAGTGAAATGCAACAACTGTTTTTTGAGTTGACCGCTGCATCGTTGAAAATGATGAACCGTGAGGACATGATCGTAAATGACCTGTTGTGGACAAGCTACACAGATTCTGAAATACAGCAACTGGAGAAAAGAATGACAGCTCCTTCATTCAAAATTGAAAGAGAAGAAGTTGTTACTGTTGAATCAAAAGTGGTTTCAACCCCTTCTCTGGCAGCAGTAAATATTACTCCATTGATTTCATTGAGTGATATCCTCCCGTTCAGCGAAAAATTAGCAACGCTAATTCGAACAGTCATGGCGCCGGGTAAATGGAGTTTTGCAAACCGGGTGTATAATATTATCAGGCCCTACCATTTATTTTGTATGATGCCGGCAATTATTACCTATGCAATAATGCCTGTTTTATCGGCCTGATCTTTACACCCAGTGTGGCAAAGCCACCTAACTCAAGATGTTCTACCCTTAATCGATGGAATCCTTCAAGATCCAACCTGACCTTTCTATTCGGTGATTCGTCAAATTTGTACTTTGAAGGGTTCCATTCATCCAGAACCAACATTTCATCCAGGTAAATCCTGACAGCATCATCCCAGGTAACGGACAATTCATATTGCCCCTTAGGAATTGTAAAACTGCCATTGGCTGAAGTAATAAACTGCTTATGTTGATATGAACCTTCTTTGATACCGCCCCACCAGGCATAGTCAAGCTTATTAGTCTTTTCTGTTTTGAAAGGTGCCTTCTTTTCAAACAAAGAAAAAAGTGATCCTGTTTTAATCGGATTATGACTGCTGGTATCCAGGCTAAAGAATAATACCTCCCAGTCAATCGGCTGAAAGAATTTTTCAAAATAAAAAGCTGAGGGTTTACCTGCTGCTATTTTTTTACCGAATTGATTTATGTAAGACATCCCGCTATACTCCAGCTCAATAAAAATATCTGTTCTCTCTCCTTTTATTTTTTCAACTGTAAGAACCGCCGGGAACTTTCCTTTCATCGCTGAGATATTTTTGATCCCCTTGTAGCTTTTTATTTTCCAGTTTCCGGCGGGACCCAAAAGATCAAATTTCATAATCGACGAGGTGTCCGTTGGGTTAGTATTCCAGATGAACGGTTGCGTGAAAGCATAAGGCCCCCATTCTGTCATCATAATGTTCTTTCTGCCCGCATATTTATTAATTTCTTTAAAGGGATTTCCGGCCTTAACATTAAGCGTATCAATGTACCAACCCGCAAAATCAACTAATGGTCTTTCTGAAGAATCAATTCCTGTAACAGTTGAATCTGTTTTCAGATGAGTTTCACTGTTCGAATAAGTATTTCCAAATATTTCCAATGCTGATGAACGGGAAATATGTAATGAAGTTGCCACATTATTAAAGCTGTTGCCTGCAACACTGTAGTCCCTGCTTCGGGTATCTCTTTTCTGTGCATACACCCAATCAGCAGGCTGCTCCTTTCTTGCCCAAAGCCTTATAGCTTCCTTATCTTTTGAAAAATTATTATACCAAATTTGATTATTCTGTCCATGCTCGATTGCAATGCCAACCCGGTTGTCCCTGAACTTGTTGTCATTAATAATAGTTGAATAACTATATCCGCCCCATATTCCATGATCACATTCAAATAACCTGTTAGCAATTATCTTATTGCTGCTGAATGTAACTTCAATACCATTGGTCGGTGCATAGGAAAAATCATTTTCAAGCAGCAGGTTATCATTACATCCGCCTTTGCCGGTATCCATGGTGGTTTGTCCCGCCCATAAAAAGAAACCATCGCCACCGTGAGTAACATTATTTTTGTAAAAGGTATTAGCACTGCTTTGTTCATATACCAGCATTCCCGCACTATCCTGCCCCCTGTTATAAATGCCATGACTATACCCACGAACATTAAAGATCACCCGGTTAAACATTACCCGGTTACGGCTGCTTTTATACATCCCGATACCAATACCTGAGTTGAAAGAGAAATCATTATTCACCACCAATCCGTCATTGCACTCCATTAACATCAGTGCATTTTGGCCACCGGTTACTTTACAATTCTTAACAGTTGCATAATTGCAATTACGCAAATACATGGCAGCGCCGTAACGCAGCCACTCATCATTCTCATTGTGATGATAACTCATCCAGTCAGAAACATCTTCTTTTTCCTGTGTGCTGTTAAGGTGCTGACGATAATTGTAACTGAAATCGCAGTTCTCCAAAACAAGGTTCTCAACATTCCTGGCCAGTAAGGCAACTTTATAGCCTCTTGCAACTAAGTTTTTTATGGTTATGTTTCGGCTATTACGAATCAATAAAGCCACGCCAAAGAATTCATCAGGCTGCTGTCTTTGATTGCTTCCTTGTAAAACACTATGGTTAAAGTCAACAATAATATTATCACCTTCGATCAGGATAACAGGCTTATCATTGTCAGAAAATCCATCCAGCTTATATTCATTCTTTAACACTTTTCCGGTTCGGGATATTTTCATGCCCGAAACCAGTTTTATATTCTGAGCATTCAGAAATATCGGGCAAACAAGAAGCACAAGGAGACCTTTTATTCTTTTTGTCATCAATTTGGGTTTACTTGCAACAATTTACTGCATTATGGAACAACCGTCAAAGCAGGCTTCATCAATTTCAAAATGGCTTAAGCTGGTATTGAAAATAGCGGTGATGGCTGTATGTCTCTGGTATGTATCCGGAAAAATTGATTTTGAGAAATCAAAAACAGCTCTTCAACATTCAAATTGGCTGTTACTTTTTACTGCACTTATATTATTTGTTGTTTCCAAACTCGTATCTGCTATACGGTTAAATATCTATTTTAAAAACATCAGTATTGCACTATCAGAGACTCAAAATATCCGGCTCTATCTGCTGGGGATGTTTTACAACTTATTTCTTCCCGGTTCTGTCAGCGGAGATGCGTATAAAGTTATTTTACTGACAAAACGATATCCCATCTCTTATAAAAAGACGACTGCAGCTGTTTTAGTGGACCGCTTCAGTGGCTTATTGGGACTTGGAATATTATTGGTCATCTGCAGCCACTTTGTCCTCAATTTCATTTACAGTCTGACTCTAACTCCAATAACTATTGGGGCCATTATGGGTTTTTATTACATTATTAAACGCTGGTTCAAAGATTTCATTCCTGGTTTTTGGTCAACTCTTTTACTGGGGATATTAGTACAGGCGGCGCAGGTGGTTTGTATTTACATGATCATGCTTTCACTTGGTGTTGACAAAAACCATACAGCTTATATTTTCATTTTCCTCGTATCGTCTGTTGTGTCCGTATTGCCCCTCACAATCGGTGGCCTTGGTATCAGGGAAGTAGTGTTCCTGGAAGGAGCCGCCTATTTCAGTTTGGATAGTGAAACGTCAGTTATCATCAGCCTGCTATTTTATCTCATTACCCTGGTAGTTTCTGCTATTGGTGCCTGGTATATTTTTAATAACCCGCTAAAAAAGAAAGGACCCGTTGAAGAGTCCTTTACATTGAAACCTTGAGCAAATGTTTTTCACAACCTTAACCAGGAAACCTTGAATCTTAAAAACGGGGAAACTGTTAATACAATTAACAATTTTAGTGCCATTCATTCATTCCGGACTTGACCAGGATTAAATTTCAAAAGAAAAACCCCGTTCAGGCTAAGCCGAACGGGGTTTTATAAATTCTACTATTCTTGATTAGGCACTCACCTTTCCTTTCACTTTTGCAATCACTTCTTCAGCGATATTGTTTGGTGCAGGAGAATAGTGTGAGAACTCCATGGTTGAAGAGGCACGGCCTGAACTCAATGAACGAAGCTGGGTTACATAACCAAACATTTCGCTCAGCGGCACTTTGGCTTTGATAACCTGTGCACCGGCACGGCTGTCCATACCCTCCATCATACCACGACGACGGTTCAAGTCACCTGTTACATCACCCATGTACTGATCAGGTGTAACCACTTCTACTTTCATGATCGGTTCCAGTAATACCGGCTTTGCCTTTCTGGCTGCTTCACGGAAACCCTGCTTGGCACACAATTCAAACGACATAGAGTCAGAGTCAACTGCGTGGAAGCTTCCGTCAAATACACGAATCTTCATATTGGCAACCGGGTAGTTGGCCAGTACACCTGTAGTCATTGATTGTTCAAAACCCTTCTGAATGGCTGGAACAAATTCACGGGGAATTGAGCCACCAAACAGGTCGTTTACGAACTGGTAATGCTTGTCAGGGTTTTCTGCCTGCCATTCGGCATCCACCGGACCGAGGTTGAAAACAATATCAGCGAACTTACCACGACCACCGGTTTGCTTTTTCAGTGTCTCACGGTGTTCAACAGTAGATGTAAAGGCTTCCTTATAGGCTACCTGTGGTGCACCCTGGTTAACTTCCACTTTAAATTCACGGCGCATACGATCAATGATGATCTCCAGGTGTAATTCACCCATACCACGAAGGATGGTCTGTCCTGTTTCTTCATCTGTATTTACACGCAGTGTAGGATCTTCTTCTACCAGCTTGGCGATGGCCATACCCATTTTGTCAACGTCAGCCTGAGTTTTGGGCTCAACCGCAACAGCGATAACCGGCTCAGGGATGAACATATTTTCCAAAGTGATCGGGTGGTTCTCATCACAAAGGGTGTCACCTGTTTTGATCTCTTTGAATCCAACAGCAGCGCCAATATCACCTGCTTCGATAAAATCAATCGGATTTTGCTTGTTGGCAAACATCTTCATGATACGGCTGATCCTTTCCTTTTTACCACTTCTAACGTTCAATACATAAGATCCGGCATCCAGGTGACCTGAATAGGCACGGAAGAAGGCGAGGCGACCCACAAACGGGTCAGTCATGATCTTGAATGCCAGGGCTGCAAACGGTTCTTTAGGATCCGCTTTACGGGTAATTTGCTCACCTGTATCAGGATGTGTACCCACTGTATCCGGGATATCAACCGGTGAAGGCAGGTAACGGCAAACACCATCGAGTGCAGTCTGCACCCCTTTATTCTTGAATGAAGAACCGCACATCATTGGAACGATACTAAGGTCAATAGTTGCCTTACGGATCGCTTCATGAATTTCGTTTTCACTGATACTATTTGGATCTTCAAAAAATTTCTCCATTAACGTATCATCGTATTCAGCTACAGCTTCCACCAGGTTCGCTCTCCACTCTTTCGCTTCCTCTACCATGTCAGCAGGAATATCAATTTCATCAAAAGTCATTCCTTCTGTTTCCATGTGCCAGATGATACCTTTCATTTTGATAAGGTCAACTACTCCTTTAAAATCATCTTCAGCACCGATAGGTAACTGCAAAGGCACTGCTTTAGAACCCAGCATTTCTTTTACCTGCTTAACAACATTTAAAAAGTCAGCTCCGGCACGGTCCATCTTATTTACAAACCCGATACGAGGAACGCCATAACGGTTTGCCTGACGCCATACAGTCTCAGACTGAGGTTCAACACCGTCTACGGCAGAAAACAGGGCGATAAGGCCATCCAGTACCCTCATTGAACGTTCTACCTCTACTGTAAAGTCAACGTGGCCCGGAGTATCAATAATGTTGAAGCCATAAGCTTTTGTATCCGCGGTTGCCTTACCCTTCTCCGTTGGAAAGTTCCATTTACAGCTAACAGCAGCAGAAGTAATGGTAATACCTCTTTCTTTTTCCTGCTCCATCCAGTCTGTAGTAGCGGCACCATCATGCACCTCACCAATGCGGTGAATCATACCAGTGTAGCGGAGGATACGCTCCGTAGTTGTGGTCTTACCTGCATCAATGTGAGCAGCAATACCGAAGTTTCTTTGAAATTTTAAATCAGCCATGACTATTTGATTTGTTTTTTTTGGGAGGCCAAGCCGAAGCTATTACCCCTTTAATTTTGATTTTATTTTCTGTTTACTTATTTGATTTATTTTATCATCGTCTGGTTCGCTGCTCATCACCTGTTGTGTCACTCCCTGCATCGTCCCGAACACTGCTCAGCTTTATTTACTTATTGGAAGATCAGCTAAAAAAGATGGGGTTCCGTAACCGGAAGCATTAGCTGATATATTAGATTAGACTCTCATAGACTGCCACTTGAAGAAAACCACCTTCATCCCCTGTTCAAACCACCTGTAGCTTTTCTTAATGGCGGCGCAAAGGTAGCGGAATTTTCTAAAAAACAAACAGGCAATTAGAGATAATATCAACACCTGACTATCTTACCACATGATAACCTGATGGCCTATTTCATTTATTTCCAGCCATTTGGTTTACTCAGTCTTAAAAAGCCGCTCTTTCATTGGATAAGCATTACTGACTTTTATAAAATGAAAATGTCCCGATTTGCGGGACATTTTCATTTTATAAACTACTAATTCAAATCATTTGTAGTAACTGAGCTTCAACTCAGAACGCCGGTTTTGCTGACGGCCGGCTGCTGTACCATTAGTGGCAATAGGCATTGTTTCACCATAACCGGTTGCAGAAATACGGCTTGCGTCCACACCTTTACTAACCAGGTAATTCTTCACAGCGTTGGCCCTGTTCTGGCTCAATGTCATATTCTTATCATCAGCACCCACATTATCAGTATGACCAGCAATATCAAGGCTCATTCCAGGATTCTCGCTCATGATCTTAGCTACATCATTAAGGCCTTTAAAGGATTTTGACTGAAGTTTATAGCTTCCAGTTACGAAAAGGATGTTTTTAGCAGCAAAATCAACTCTTTTCTTCACTTCTTCAGGAATGATAGGGCAACCAAAATTCTCCTTAGGACCAGGAATGGTAACACACTTGTCTTCTTCATCGTTCACACCATCACCGTCAGTATCCGGAATCGGACAACCCTGGTAACGGGCTACACCCGGAACCGTGGGACATTTATCTTCTTCATCATTGATACCATCCTTATCTGTATCTGGAATCGGGCATCCCTGGTAACGGGCCAGACCTGGCACAGTGGGACATTTATCTTCTTCATCATTGATACCATCCTTATCTGTATCCGGAATCGGGCATCCCTGGTATTTTGCTAAACCTTTTACGTCTGGGCATTTGTCATCTTTATCAGGAATTCCATCTCCGTCCCTGTCAGGGCAACCCTGAAACTCGGCAGGACCCGGATCATCCGGACAAGCATCTGCCATATCAGGAATACCATCTTTGTCCCTGTCAAGAATTACAGGTTCTACTTTCTTCTTTTTCAAACTACCAGCAATACCAATTGCATGCTGCAAGTGGTAATTAGCTGTTTCTGTTGTAACAGGCACTCTATAGGTAGAAGTGATGAACATATGAGCCTCGTCAAGGATATTCACTTTCATTCCCAAACCTACCGGCAGAAATGCGCCATAGTATGAACGATATTTATGACCGCCAACACCTAATGAGATGTAAGGCTGCACCCAATATTTTTCACTGGTCATTTTCAGGTTGATCGAAGCGTTGGCTTCCAACAGAAGATTATTAACAGAGAAACTTCTGCTTGGCATCGGATAACGAACGAATGAACCACCCAATGAAGCTGCAATATCAACATGCTTTGCAACACCACGGAAATAATTAACGGCCAAACCAGGAGACATGTCTCTCATTCTGGCGAAGCTTTTATCTCTGATGACTGTGTTGAGTGATGTTGTGCGGATACGGGCAGGAGTAACGAAGTCGTTTAAATAGAAACTAAGACCCAGAGCCTGGGGCCTGATTTCATCGTTTTGCCCGTAACTGGCCGGTAAAAGCAGGTACAGCGCAAACAATGCTGATATTATCTTCTTCATAAAGAGATAGTTTGGTTTTAAATCTGGACAAAAATAACGGCTAAGTTCAATATCCGAAAATAAATTATTTACTTAATATTCACCGTTTTGGGTGGCTTTCTTTTTGGCTGAAATGTGGTTCTGGGGAGCTAATCCAAAGATCAGGACTCCGGGAGATCATTTGGTAGCAAAATATTTCTCTTTCAATCTCTTGTCATCCCCATACACATCGTCATAAAAAATGACCTTCCCGTCCCTCCCTTCGCAGGTTACATACCGGATAAAAACCGGAACCTTGTTGCGGAGGGGTATATTTCTTTTTTGCTTGCTCTGCAGCCAGGTTTTGACGGAATCAATCCTGGATGTGCCGGCGGCAGGGTTACCACTGTCGTTTCGTAAAATCCAGAAAGCCAGGTCCTGCCATCCCTGCACCCTGACACACCCGTGGCTCAGGGAACGCATCGAATTGCTAAAAAGATACCGCTGGTTGGTATCATGCAGGTATACAGAATATTTGTTGTCAAAAACAAATTTCATGATTCCAAGTGCATTAGCATCACCACTTCCCTGTACGATCCTGTAGGGCACTCCTTTGCTGAACTTCGTCCAGTCAACCGTGTAGGGATCCACCTCATTCCCGTCTTTGTCCAGCAGGCTAAAGCCCTTTTTTTGTAAGTAACCAGGATTCTTCTTCACTGCCGGCAGTATTTCTTTTGAAACGATGCTGGGAGGAGGAACCCATTGCGGATATGTTATCAGGGAATTGATGGCACTTGTCAGCATCGGCGTTCTTGTTTTTGGCTTCCCCGTAATCACTTTCGAAAAAAGCTCAGTTCTACTATCCACTACCAATTCCAGGTTATTTCCAGCAACATTTACCCATATATACTTTTCTGGCATCTGCAATGGAAGTTGTTTGTATTTGTCCATGCTAATAGCAATGCGGACAAATCTTTCTTTGTCATTCACATTCAGCATCCTTACCGTCCCTTCCCCGGCCCGGCCGTCAACGGTTATGCCATTCTCCTGCTGAAATTTTTTAACGGCAGTTGCTAGTTGAACCGAATCAGCCGCTGTACTATCAAAGGCTATATAACCGCCTTCATACAATCGCCTTTGCAGAGCCTTTTGAAACTTTACAGCATCTTTTTCCGGGTAAGGCACTGTAGTGTAGTGCTTGTTTTCAGCTGAGTTCAAGAAATTGGGAATCGCATTTTTCAACCGATGGTATCCTAAATGTGAAGGCTCCAGCATTTTGGCAATCTCATTCATTGCTCCATTTAGTTGTAAAAGTTCCAGCTGCTGCCAATAAAATTCATCAGTCAGAATGGTATCCTTACGTAGTGTAACACTATCATTGGGTAACCGGCCAATCTTGATGTCTTTTACCACCTGGAAAAATGCGTCGGTAAGCATTATATCTGCTTTTGCCCATATCAATGCATCCTTTCGGTCTCCTTTTGAAAGACTGTCAGCAAAAAATCTATCCCGAATATTCTTCAATTGTTCGAAATGATAATCCTCAGGAAACAATCCAAACAATTTTGATTTTTCAATGAATTGAAACATTGAATCACCTTTCGGCAGCCATTTCTCCTCTTTACTCCAAATGGGTGCATAAGATTTCTTTTCATATGTCAAGCGGGACAGGCGGGAATGATGAAACAAAACTGATGAATCAACAGATCTTCCCGAATCAGCAGTTGCTTTTACCAGGTATTCTTTTATAAGGTCAGCAGCCTTCTTTTGCATTTCGGCCGGTGTGTCGGCAATTGTATCACTTGTTTTGCTGTTGCTATTGCAGGCAAAAAAAATACATATTACCAACAGCAGGCCGGTGATAAACGCAAAAGCTAATTGACTGCGGGCTATCCTCATTGGTGGTTGTAATAAATCTCATCCGGCATTTTATATTAACTTACCTGCGCAACAATACCGGATATGATTAACAATATAAGAAATCGTTTCAGGATTAGCAGAAGCCTGCTTGTTATTTTTTTGACTATTACATCATTAATTGCCTGCGGACAAGCAGGGGGTAATACCCGGCCGGCTGTAACGGATAATTACGATGACTATAAAAAACAGGTAAAATCCGACCCGGCAAAAAAAATGCTTGAACTAAAAAGACTGATCCCCACCATTATCTACGATTTACGTTATGCCTCTTTGAATAATTTTATGAAACGGCTGATGTATCCTGCCGGTACCAATATTACTTTTCTGCGGGTACCCGCTGCCAATGCCCTGGCACAGGTACAATCGGAATTAAATCAAAAAGGACTGGGCTTAAAAATTTTTGATGCATACCGACCTTACTCTGTTACTGTAAAATTTTGGGAATTGGTAAAAGATGAACGTTATGTTGCCAATCCCTCAAAAGGAAGCGGACACAACCGGGGTACCACTGTGGATGTAACCATCATCAATCTTCAGACAAAAAGCGAATTAAACATGGGAACTGATTTTGATAATTTTTCTGACACAGCCCACCATGGATTTACTCACCTGCCTGAAGATATATTACAAAACCGTATTTTGCTTAAAACAACTATGGAAAGCCATGGCTTTAAACCTTATAATGACGAATGGTGGCATTATTCTTTTTTTGATGGAAAACTGTATGAAATTCTTGACATTGATTTTAAAAAGCTAAAGAAAGCTTTATAAGGGCATAACGTCTATGACAGCATTCGTATTAATGGGTCCATAGATATGCGGAAAAGTATCCTGCGTGGAAGGTGACCAGTCAAAAACATATTTACTGGTCAGTTTATCCGTATCAATTACCAGTTTTACCAAGTTAGTCTGGCCGGCAAAATATCTTTCCAGCACACCGGCTACCTGATTTTCCTGCGAACAATGAATAAATCCCTCTTCCTTAAGGGATGGATGTTCATAGTATCCGTTCTTTTTAGCTTCTTCCCATGCTTCTGCAAAGGTGACATGATAAATAATTGGCATTATAAAACTCTTTTTATTTTTTGTTCCCGCAACATAAAATCAGTCAGTACTATTGCAGCAACAGCCTCTACAATCACTGGAGCCCTGAGTGCCACACACAGATCATGACGTCCCTTGATAGAGAAATTTTCTGTTTTACCCGAATCCCAGTTCAGGGAGTTTTGTTCTTTTGGTGTGGAAGAAGTTGGTTTTACAGCCAGGCGGAAAACCAATTCATTTCCATTACTGATGCCACCAACTATACCACCCGCATGATTGGTTCTTGTTTTTCCATCCAGGTTTTCGATAGCATCATTATGTTCGCTGCCGAACATTTTTGCGGCGGTGAAACCGGTGCCAAACTCAATACCTCTTACCGCAGGGATTGCAAATACAATATGTGACAATACTGATTCAACAGAATCGAAAAAAGGCTCACCAAGACCAACAGGCAAACCATTTATCCGGCATTCAACAATACCGCCAACAGAATCCTTCGCATCAATAGCTTTTTGTAACCCTTTCTCCAGATCTCTCTCTCCGCCTATTTCTATTACTTCTGCTTTTATACTTATACCACCCATTAATTTTTTAGCGATAGCACCTGCAGCCACAATACCAGCGGTCAGTCTTGCACTGAAATGGCCGCCACCCCGGTAGTCTTCATTACCACCAAACTTTTGGTGTGCCACCCAGTCGGCATGGCCGGGCCGGGGAATACTTCTTTGCTTACTATAATCCTCGCTGCGGGTATTATTATTTTCAAATAAAATGGTGATGGGGAAACCGGTTGTTTTTCCATTGAACACACCACTTTTAAAAATTGGATAATCATCTTCCCTGCGTGGAGTGGTACCCTTACCCTGTCCGCCTTTTCTTCTTTCCAAATCCGGTAATAAATCTTCCGGCGACAGCAATAAACCTGCCGGGCATCCGTCAATGGTAATGCCTACACATTCACCATGTGATTCGCCAAAGATGGAAATGCGGAAAAGACGGCCGAATGAGTTCAAAGTTTATAAGTTGAAATGTGTGAAAGGTAAAGATACATCAGCCCCCAGCTTTTTCAAATCTTCATAAAAATCAGGATATGATTTTTTTACAGCCAGCGCTTTTTCAATAACCGTCTCACTGTTGGCTTTTATGGCAGCAACCGCACAGGCCATGGCAATGCGGTGATCATCGTTTGAGTGAACATCAGCTCCCTTCACTTTTCCAGTTCCATGAATTATCATTATATCATCGTCCAGTTCAATAAACACTCCCATTTTATCAAACTCATCCTGTAATGTAAGTGCCCGGTTACTTTCTTTATGTGTTAAGCGGCTTACACCTTTTATTGTTGTTTTTCCATGGCAATAAGCAGCCAACGCCACTAATGGTGGAAACAGATCCGGGCAATCAGTGGCATCAAAATAAAAGCCATTCATTTCACCCGGATGAACAGTAATGCCTTTTGCCTCTATCGCAATACCAGCATTCGCAGCCATTAAAGCATCGACAATTACTTTATCTGCCTGGGCAGATGTCAAATCAAGACCCCTTACAGTTAATGGCCCTGCAATGGCGCCTGCCACAAGGAGAAATGCGCCACCGCTCCAGTCGCCTTCAACTATGTAGTTGACTGGTTGAATGATTGATTGGTTAACCGGCTGCTCATTACTGAAAACAAACTCTTCAAAATCTTTGTTCTCGGGCGATGGCAATCCGAACTGCTTCATCACATCTAACGTTAATGCGATATAGGGCTTACTTTTTAAATTATTTACTTTTATTGAAACATCTTTTGCTCCAGCTGCTGCATAAGCCATCAACAGCCCCGTTAGAAACTGTGAACTGAGTGAACCATCGACTTCTATATCCTTTGGCTGCAAAGGGCCTTGAATAATCATTGGTAACTTACCATTATTGCTTTTCATTTTTACTCCCAGTTTCGGCAATATGTCATCAAAAAAATCCATCGGTCGTGTAACCAAACTTCCTGAACCATTGATTGTAATTTTTTTATCGCTCAACGCTACTAAAGGAGTAAACATTCTTATACTTAATCCACTTTCGCCACAATTAATTTCATTCGCAACCGGGTGCACCCCCCCGCTTTCTATTTTCCATTCTCCATTTTCAAAAATTGCTTTAGCACCCAATCGCTGAATAATATCCAAAGCCGATTTATCATCATTTGAATGACCGGGATTGATGATAATCGTTTCTCCCTTTCTTAATAAAGCTGCCGCACAAGCTCTTTGCATAGAACTTTTGGAAGCTGGCGCCTGCACTATCCCTTTTAATTGAGATGGATGTATTGTAACCTTCACTTATAAGTCTCCTATAATTTTTTCTAACTGTTTTAAAGAAATAGATCTTACTATTCCTTTGCCAATTTTTTCCAGCAGTACATAATTCATTTCTTTTCTTTCTCTCTTCTTGTCCATCTTCAGCACATTAAATACCTTTTGCTTGTTAAACCCTGCATAGGTGGGCAGATTGTATTTTTCAAACAGGCCTGTTACTTTTTCCGTTTGTTTAAATCCACAAAGCTGCTCTGAGATATGACAGGCATAAGTCATGCCGATAGAAATAGCCTGGCCATGCAATAACTCATACTGCGTTTCTAAAGCATGGCCCAATGTATGACCAAAATTCAGCAACCTCCTTTCTCCCTTTTCAAACTCATCCTTCTGCACCACTTTTATTTTGATCAGCGCATTTCGCTGTATAAGATCGCAAATAGATTTTTGGCTGCCCTGGTACTGCTTCAGCGTTTTATTCTCCAATTCGGCAAACATTGCTGCATCTTTTATACAGGCATGTTTGATAATTTCAGCAAAACCATTTTCCCATTCCTGCTGCGGTAAAGAATTAAGGAAAACTATGTCATGCAAAATGAAAGACGGCTGCCGGATAGTGCCTACCATATTTTTATATACTCCTACGTCAATCCCGTTCTTACCTCCAATAGAAGCATCTACCAAACCTAATATAGACGTTGGAATAAAGCCAAACCTGATACCCCTCATGTAAACAGATGCCACATAGCCTGTAAGATCAGTAACCACTCCGCCCCCTACTCCCACCAGCGTTGTCATCCGATCAGCCTGCATTTCTATCAGCTTTGCGACAATTGCATCTGCTGTTCCCTGTACTTTATAGTCTTCCCCGGGCTTGAGTACAATCGTATTCCAGCCGTTAAACTTTTTAGTATGCGCATTATAAATATGTTCATCTGTAATAAGCACCGTCGCTTTAGGATCAGTAATTTTTTTTAGATGACTGATCCCATGAGCAAAATAGAAATCGGTAGCAGCAGATGAGAAATTTACATTAACATGTGTCATTGTTCTTCTTTAAGCTTCGTCAAGGATGGCAACTTATTATAGGAAACATTAACTATCCAATACCTTCTTCTGGTGATTGATACTTTCCATATGTACTGCATCAAGGTAGCGGGTAATGAATTCTTTACTTAACCCTATCTTTTCTCCTTTTGCACTGGCTCTTTCAATGATTTCATTCCACCGGTTGGTTTGAAGAATGGTGATATTATTTTCTTTCTTATACAGGCCTATCTGTTCAGCAAGCTTCATTCGCTGGCCAAGTATCTGCATCAGTTCATCATCCAGGTGATTGATCTTTTGGCGAAGTGCTTCAAGGGCTGCATGGTATTCTTCAGAATTGACATCTTCCTTTCTCCAGATGATCTGGTCCAGCATTTCAGCCAGTTTCTCCGGTGTAACCTGCTGTTTGGCATCACTCCATGCATTATCAGGGTCTATATGACTTTCAATCATCAGGCCGTCATAATCCAGGTCGATAGCTTTTTGCATAATATCGAGTAAAATATCACGACGTCCGCAAATATGAGAAGGGTCATTAATTAGGGGCATACCCGGGTGCTTCAGCTTCATATCAATAGCCAGGTGCCACATGGGTGCATTGCGGTATTCAGTATTTCCATATGAACTGAATCCCCGATGAATCAAACCGATCTGCTTCACACCTGCTCTTGCCACCCTTTCCACGGCCCCGCTCCATAATTCCAAATCAGGATTGATCGGGTTTTTTATCAAAACAGGCACATCAACACCCCGTAACGCATCAGCGACTTCCTGTACACTAAAGGGGTTTACCGTTGTTCTGGCACCAATCCATAAAACATCCACATCAAATGTCAATGCATCCTGTACCTGTTTGGCAGTGGCTACCTCTACTGTTGTTGGCAATCCCGTTAATTTTTTTGCCTGTTGCAGCCAGGGCAAGCCTTTCGCACCCACTCCCTCAAACATGCCGGGCTTGGTACGTGGCTTCCAGATACCGGCCCGCAGCATATCAATTTTGCCGGTAGCAGCAAGGCGTTGTGCTGTTGCTATAACTTGTTCTTCCGTTTCCGCACTGCAAGGCCCGCTGATGATAAGGGGACGCTTATTCCATGCTGCCTGCACTTTTTCCTTCTCTGATTGCTCTATTGTTTGCATCGATACAAATTTAAATTATTTAATTATCCGTCTTATCTTATTCGCATTCTGGATCAACCGGATCAAATATTCATGATCATCCTTTTCAATACTTTCCTTAAACCTCGATAATTGCGCAATATGTTCTTTCAATACATCCAGTACATTTTCTTTATTCTGCATAAAAATCGGCACCCACATTGCGGGGTTACTTTTGGCCAGCCGAACTGTACTTTCAAAACCGGCAGAGGCCAGCTCAAAAATGGCATTCTCTTCTTTTTCTTTTTCCAGTACGGTGTTCGCTAACGCAAACGAAGTGATATGCGAAATATGACTTACATACGCCGCATGCAGATCATGTGCTTTGGCTTCCATTTCCAGCAGGTGCATTCCTATTTTTCTGTACATATGCTTCACCCACTCTAGTGCATCTGCATCGCTTTCTTCTGCATTACAAATAATCACAGCTTTGTTTTCATAGGCGCCACGCACCGCAGCTGCGGGGCCGCTGTATTCGGTTCCCCACATAGGATGAGTAGCCACATACCTCCCCCTCCTGGGATGGCTTTTTATAACTTCTGTTAATTGCGATTTGGTAGAACCGAGGTCCAGCACAATCTGACGGTCAACTTTATCTAATATACCCGGCAACAGTAATACCATACTATCAACCGGTATAGCCAGCACAACGACATCTGATTGTGAAACAGCTTCATCCAATGGCAATATTTCATCCACAAGTTCAAGTTGCAGGGCCTCGCCAGCATGCAAAGGATTTGTTTCCACCCCGAACAACCGGGATGATATTTTTTTTTCATGCAACTGAATGGCAAGTGAGCCACCAATAAGGCCAACCCCAACAACACATATTTTCTTTCTATCCATTTTAGTTTTCTGATTTTAGCTTTTTAATCCTGGTAATTGCCTCCTCGAATTTTTCTTCCTTACTGCACAAACTCACCCGAACGTATTTATCACCGGCACTTCCAAATATACCGCCGGGTGTAATAAACACCCCGGCTTTGTGTAACACCTCATCGGTAAGTTCAAATCCATTTTTGTACTTACCCGGTATAGCCGCCCATACAAACATTCCAGCCTGCTTTTTAGAATAAATACATTCCAGTAAGTCCAGCAACTCAAAAACTTTTTCTCTTCTTTGCCTGTAAACCAGGTTTACTTCATCATGCCAATCTATACCCAAGGACAAAGCCCTGGCAGCTGCCAGTTGTACTGGTAAAAACATACCACTGTCCATATTGCTTTTAAACCGCAATACTTCATCTATTCTTTCTTTAGCACCGCAAAGAATACCTACCCGCCAGCCAGCCATATTATGCGATTTGCTTAAAGAGTTTAGCTCAATCACACATTCTTTTGCCCCATCCATACTCAGTAAACTCAGTGGGCTATCATTTAGAATAAAACTATAGGGGTTATCGTGGATAATTAAAATATTATGTTTCCTGCCAAACCTCACCAGCTTTTCAAACAACTCCCCTGATGGCAATTGCCCCGTCGGCATCTGCGGATAATTGACAAACATTAGTTTTACATTTTTCAACCCTTCGTTCACCAGCTTGTCAAAATCCGGCTCATAATTATTCTTCTCTCTCAATTTATACTCCCTGCATATACCGCCCGCCAGCTTTACTGCACTGGTATAAGTGGGGTACCCTGGGTTGGGCACCAGCACTTCATCTCCTTTGTCAAGGTATGTCATGCATATATGCATGATGCCTTCCTTGCTTCCGATCAGAGGTAATATTTCAGTATCGGCATTCAAGTCAACATTGTATCTTTTTTTATACCATTCGCTCATGGCATTTCGTAATACCGGAGATCCTTTGTAAGACTGGTATGCATGCACATTGGGTTTCGCAGCTTCCTCCTGCAATACCTTTATCACATCCGGATGGGGTGCAAGGTCAGGGCTTCCAATGCCGAGATTGATAATATCCTTTCCGGCTTTATTCAATTCCTCTATCTCCCGCAGCTTTTGCGAGAAATAATACTCACCAATTCCCTTTAGCCGTTTACTTGTTTTTATTTCCATAATCCTCTTTTATATACGCCATAAATTTTTATTGATTCTGTGAGAGGCTTAATTGTATCTATAACATTTTCAAATTGGCTGATTGAATCAAACTCCATATCTGCATGAAAGGCATACTTGAAGTCTGATCCCTGAATGGGGAAACTCTGAAGCTTACTCAGGTTGATTCCACCATCTGCAATCTTTGTCAGCACTTTGGCCAGGCTACCCCTTGTGTGGTCGGTATGAAAAGTAAGCGATGCCTTATCACCTCCTTCAACTACTGTGGCCATATCATCCCGCTGCAACATTAAGAACCGGGTATAATTGTTTTTCATCGTATGAATGTTCGGTGCTAATATTTCCAGGTTGTACAAGTCGGCAGCCAGCTTACTGGCAATCGCCGCAATATGTTTGCTCTTGTGCTGATGTATGTGTTTTGCACTAAGGGCCGTATCATCTGTTTCCACCAGTTTCCATTTATGTTTGTCTAAAAACTCATAGCACTGCTGTAAGGCCATAGTGTGTGAATGCACTTCTTTAATATCTTCCAGCTTTACCCTGGGGTTTGCCAACAGGTTTTGCCTGATCTGCAAGTACACTTCGCCAATAACACAGAGATTGCTTTTTTGCAGCAGGTTATAATTCGGCAAAATACTGCCGGCAATAGAATTCTCGATCGCCATCACAGCACCATCACTTTCTTTCCTATTTGAACCAGTTCTTATCACATCCCGAAAAGTGGCACAAGGGATCACCTGTACATTTTTTCCATGAAATATCTGTGCTGCTACCTGGTGGAAACTACCCTCATAACCCTGTATAGTTACTCTCTTATTCATATTTAAAACAAGAGTCCCGGCCTTTTCTGGCCGGGACTCTTTATGTTGTGTTTTTTAGTTGTTCACTTTATTTTCAACAAAAGCATTCCCGGCCTCTTTCCAAAAAAGAAGTAATAAAAATAGAAACCAAAATATGCTTTCGCTGTGTTCATAAATCAAATGTAATCAGCCGGTGTGATGATTCAAAATCTATTTTACTAATTTTTACGGCGTCCACCACCGCTATCTGCGTCATTCATCCTAATTTTTCTGCCGCGGTAATTTTTACCGTCAATCGCCTTAATCATCTTCTTGGCTGCGCCGGGTTCAATCTCAATCCAGCTCGTCATTTCCTTCATATCAATCTTACCCAGTACTTCTTTCTTCAGGTCGCTCATATCAAGGATAAATTGCAAGAAACTAGCTTTATAAAACCCATCCTTGGTTCCCAGGTTGACAAACAAGCGTTGGTAATTACCGCTGCCGCTGAATCCATTTCTTCCGCCTGCCCTTTCTCTTGCAGGTCTTTCAGTTCTGCTGCTTCCCCTGTCTCCGCTTCTCCTGTCCTCGCCCCTCAAATTCAGATCCGGTGCATTCTCATAGTATTTTAAAAAACGATCGAATTCTAATGCTGCTACTTTTTGCAAAATTTCTTCCTTCTCCACATTAGCAAATTTTTCTTTCAATGATGGCAAATAGGTTTCATACAACCCATGGCTGATATCTGCCTGCAGCATCTTATCAATAAAATGAAAGAACTGCTTACGGCAAACATCTTTACCACTTGGTATGTCCATTTTATGAACCTTTGTATTTACCAGTTTTTCAATCTGGCGAAGCCTGTATGTTTCTTTTGGCGTTACTATAGAAACAGAAACTCCGCTGTTGCCTGCACGACCCGTACGGCCACTACGGTGGGTGTACACTTCCACATCATCCGGTAATTCGTAGTTGATAACATGGGTTATGCCCTGCACATCAATACCTCTTGCAGCTACATCGGTAGCTACCAGCAGCTTTACGCTTTTATCTCTGAAAAGTCCCATTACTTTATCCCGTTGCTGTTGGGTAAGATCACCATGAATAGCGTCAATATCATAACCTTCCCGGGTCAATTTCTCAGCTATATCTTGTGTATCCATTTTGGTACGGGCAAAAACGATCCCGTAAATACCTGGATTAAAATCAATAATACGTTTCAATACCTCATACCGGTTGTGGTGTTGCGTTGCGTAATACTGATGATCAATATTTACGTTGCCGGAATTAACTTTTCCAACAGTAATTTCAAACGGTTTATCCATATAACGCTTGCTTACCTGCCTTATTTCTGAGGGCATGGTAGCACTGAATAACCAGGTACTTTGACGATTGGGGGTATTTTTCAGCACAAATTCAATATCCTCTTTGAAGCCCATATTCAGCATTTCATCGGCTTCGTCTAAAATGATATAATGAACCTGCTCCAGGTTTACCGCTTTTCTTTCTATCAGATCAATCAAACGGCCGGGAGTGGCTACAATAATTTGTGTACCTTTTTTCAGGCTACGAATTTGCTCGCCGATAGAAGCGCCGCCGTACACAGCGGTAACAGCTACTTTTTCAGTCTTGCTTTTGAATTTATCCAGGTCACTTGTTATTTGAAGACACAATTCCCTGGTTGGGCAAATAATCAATGCCTGCGGAAAACGTTCTTCTTTATTGATGAGTTGCAGAAGCGGCAGGCCAAAGGCTGCCGTTTTTCCTGTACCTGTTTGTGCAAGTCCAATAAAATCTTTAGTCCCCTGTAACAAAACCGGGATTGCTTTTTCCTGTATAGGCGTGGGTTGGGTAAAACCCAAAGCCTGGATAGAGTTTAACAAGCCCTGCTCTATGCCCAGGGATTCGAATGTGTTCACTTAGTAAAATTTAAATTGAAAAAAACCGGCTTATTTAACCGGCTGGCCCAGCTGAGCCTATCAGATGGAGATTAACCGGGTCGCAAAGGTAACCTTTACCAGGCGAAAAGGATAATGTATTTTGAACCATCTGTTTAAAATGAAGAAGGCCCTTCCGGTTGGAAAGGCCTTCAACGATTGCTTGCCAGTGAAATTACTTTGCAGTGCTGTCAGCAGGAGCTGGAGCAGGTGCAGCTGTAGTATCTGCAGGAGCCGGTGTAGCTGTAGTATCAGCAGGAGCCGGAGCAGGTGCAGCTGTAGTATCTTTTGTTTCTCCTTCTTTCTTGTCACCAGAATTGTTACAAGCTACCATTGTAGCAGCGATCAATGCAATTGCAAAAAACTTCTTCATTTTGTTGTGATTTTTTTTGGGTTTGTTGAAATATTTCGTTGTTAATACCCGGAAAGGAAAAAGGTAACCCGGCTTTTTAAATTTTTTTTCTTCCATGTCAGGTACCCTGCACTTATTATTTAATATTTTGCAGCCAAACAGGGTTACTATTTACAGAATCCTGTATTAAATAACGGATTGTGAAATCATTGATAGACGAAAAAGAGCTTTTGACAGGATTAGCCGCCAGCGACAAAAAAGCCGTTGAGACCATTTACCAGGAGAACTTTAATATGGTTCAAGCCTTGATAATCAACAACAACGGCTCGGCAGATGATGCCAAGGATATATTCCAGGAAGCAATGGTAGTTCTTTATGAAAAGGTAAGATCGGGTTCTTTTGAGCTGAATTGTCAAATCCGAACATTTGTTTATTCTGTATCCAGGAGACTATGGCTCAAACGATTACAACAGCAAAACCGCTATTCCGACCCCGGAGACAGTATGGAGTCGGTAGTGGCTGTAGAAGAAGATCTTGAAGCTCATGAACAGAGAAACACCGAGTTTGATATGATGGAAAAAGCCATCAACAATCTGGGTGAACCCTGTAAAAGCCTGCTGGAAGCCTATTACCTGCAAAAACAAAATATGCAGGTTATTGCCTCCCGCTTCGGCTATACCAATGCTGATAATGCCAAAAACCAGAAATATAAATGCCTGGTTCGGTTAAAAAAGATATTTTTTACTCACTATAAAAACGGGAACAGTGATAGAGGACATTAAGATATTAGATACCGTTGAACGATACATCCGGGGTGAGATGAAACCGGATGAAAGGCTCCAGTTTGAGAACCTACGTAAAACAAATGCAGAAATTGACCTGCTGGTGGTAGAACATACCCTTTTTCTGCAACAACTAAATCATTTCGGCGAACGCAAATCTTTCCGCAGCGCATTGAATGACGTTCACACTGATCTTACAGAACAGGGCAAGATCGACTCGATGAAGCTGAAAGGAAAGGCCAAAGTTGTTTATCTGTGGAAGCGATACAGAAGAGTTGCTGCCATTGCAGCGGTTTTTGCCGGTGCTACCACCCTTACTATTACTGCATTGGTAAATGCAGTGTCCCCTAAAGCAGATAATGCTAAAATAACTGAATTGAGCAGGGACATCCAGGATATCAAAAGAGTTCAGGACAACCAGGGTAAAGAAGTAAACAACCTTAGAAAGAAAATTACGACAGTACCTGCTCCTGCTTTTAAAGCCGGTGGTTCAGGATTCTTGATTGACGGAAAAGGCTACCTGGTTACCAATGCACATATTATCCGCAACTCGAAAAACATTGTTGTAATCAATAATAAAGGCGAGCAATTCAAGGCAGTGTTAGCAAAAGTATTCACCGATAAAGACATTGCTATTCTTAAAATTGATGATGAGGCTTACAAATCTGTAGGTTCATTACCCTATGGCATCCGTAAGTCATCCACTGACGTGGCAGAGCCAATTTACACTTTGGGTTATCCCAGAAATGAAATCGTTTACAGTGAAGGTTACCTGAGTGCCAAAACCGGATTCAATGGTGACACCCTCAGTTGCCAGTTGGGTATTGCTGCCAACCGTGGTAATAGCGGCGGACCAGTATTTAACCAGGATGGCGAAGTAATTGGTGTGATCAGTACCAAAGAAATGGAAGCTGAAGGAGTAGCTTTTGCTATTCAATCTAAGTTCATTTATAACGCTATCGACGAACTTAAAAAAGACACCAGCTACCAGTCATTGAAACTACCAGCGAAATCATCTGTTCGTGGCCTGAATAAAAAAGACCAGGTGAAAAAAATACAGGACTATGTATTTATGGTAAAAGGAGACTAATCAGCGCATTCCCTATAAAAGCAAAAGCGATCAAACGTCAGGCTGATCGCTTTTTTATTAAATGATTTCAATGAAAATTTAACTCCAGAGACTTGTTGGGTATTCCCCATTTTTTATCAGTTCATCCAGGTTTTGCTTTACATAAGGCGCATCCTCTTTATAGGTAACACCAAACCAGGAAGAACTTGTAGGAATGATTTCAATTTTACCACCTTCCTTAATAAACCTGTCCGCTACAATAGGAATAAAAAACTCTGACTTTAATTCCTGGCCATGTTCTTTCAAAAATTCAGTAAAAAGTTGCTGCGTATAATTAAAGAAAGACGGATCAAAACACCAGAAGTTCATAGACACCCTTGTATTCAACGGCAGTTCCTTCGGCTCTAAACCATCATCACAAACAATACTATTACCCTTTTTGGCAATATTGATGCGTTCTGTTACTGATGCCAGGTTACCCAAATGGTCAAGGCTGCACACTCCCCTGTTCACCGTTCCATGCTCAGACAATGTCTTTAATAAATCATAACCGACAATAGCATAATTTTCCGGAGTGCAACCCACATTCAAAAAAGCTGCGGCATTATTAAAGGCATTATGCCCGTAAAAATCATCTGCATTAATCACGGCAAAAGGTTCATTGACGGCATCTTTTGCACACAAAACCGCATGTGCGGTTCCCCACGGCTTGGTTCTTTCTTTTGGAAAATTATACCCATCCGTAAAAAAAGATAATTCCTGGAATACATATTCCGTTTGAATGCGTCCTTTCAGCTTAGGTTCAAATATTGCCTTAAAATTATCAGCAAATTCTTTTCGGATAATGAAAACTACCTTAGCAAAGCCGGCACGAATAGCATCAAAAATAGAATAATCCATGATGGTTTCTCCCGAAGGTCCAAAACCTTCTACCTGCTTCATGCTCCCATAACGGGAGGCCATACCGGCTGCCAGAATAACTAAAGTTGGTTTCATTTTGTACGTTTAATTGCGCTGCGAAATTAGTCTAAATTCGCCAAGCTGGCTTATACTTACTTTATGCAATCCATTGACCTAGAAAAAATATCTACAGATAACCTTTTACTACCTGCTTACCTGGAAAAAAATCTGGAAGTGGATGTACTACGCATTGACAAAATACATCCGGTTGTTTCCGGCAACAAATGGTTCAAACTTCGTTACTACCTGGAGGAAGCCCAACAACAAAAAAAATCAACGATAGTAACCTTTGGGGGAGCATGGTCCAACCATATTGTAGCAACAGCAGCAGCCTGTCGGTTATCTAACTTCAACTGCATTGGCATTATACGGGGTGAGGAACCTGTTACACCTTCTGCAACTTTGGTGGAAGCCCGGCAGTTGGGAATGCAACTGGTTTTTCTCGGTAGGGAAGAATACAAATCAAAACAATTACCAGCATCATTAAGAAACAGGGATGATTATTACATCATCAGCGAAGGTGGTTATGGAATAACAGGTGCAAAAGGGGCCGCAACTATACTTGACCATGCCTTACAAAACAACTACACTCACATTTGCTGCGCTGCAGGAACAGGAACAATGACCGCAGGTCTGCTGCTTCCTCCTACTGAAGCTGACATAATCAGCGTCAGTGTACTAAAGAATAACTTTCAGCTCGATGATGATATTCGGCAACTGATAAACATTAAAAAGAAACCGATTATCATTCACGACTATCACTTTGGTGGTTATGCCAAATATACCCCTGCACTGCTTTCATTTATGAATGAGTTTTATAAACAAACCAGCATCCCGTCTGATTTTGTATACACTGGTAAACTTTTTTTCGCAATCAATGACCTTGTCAGTAATAACTTCTTTAATCAGGGCAGTAAATTGCTTGTTATTCACAGTGGCGGATTACAAGGCAACCGGTCACTCAGTAAGGGAACGTTAATATTTTAGTTTTTCATTCCGGCCATCCTATCTTTGTTTTATTCAACTAAATCCTGTCCCGTATTTGTAAAACAGATATGAAGAAAGTCGGCCTGGTATATCTTGCTTTCACCTTGCTATCCGGTATGCTTGCAGCACAGGATACACTCCCCAATTTTACGGTGAAGAACATGGGCAATAACCGCATTATCATCGGTTGGGTGAATAATCTGCCGGATGTAAAACAGATCAGCATTCAGCGTTCTTTCGACAGTCTTACTGGTTATAAGACCATCCTGACAGTTCCCGACCCAACGGCAGTTCAAAATGGCTATGCGGACATGAAGGCTATTAATGATCACATGTTTTACAGGTTATATATTCAGCAGGATAAAGGCATGTACCAGTTCAGTAAGGCAAAGAAACCCTTTAAAGACACTTCAAAATTGGCAGAACCTGTTGCGAAAACAGATCCCACAATAAAAACAGAAAATATTTCACCGACAGACTCTGTGAGGATTATGGACTCTGTAACAAAAGCCAAACCTTTTGTGGTAAAAATCGATGGCTTTCCGGGTACAGACTCCATTGCTGCCCCTAACCCGGTGACTGTAAAAAACAAACCTACCGCATTTGTACCCTCTTTATATGTTTATACCAACCGGGATGGCTATGTAAGAGTGAGCTTACCTGATGACGAAAAACCTAAAAAATACTCCATTAAATTTTTTGACGAAGACAATACGCTGCTGTTTGAGCTAAAGGATATAAAGCAAAAAACATTCAAACTGGATAAGACTAATTTTTACCATGCCGGTTGGTTTAAATTTGAACTATATGAAGACGGCAAGCTGCTGGAGAAACACAAATTCTATTTAGAGAAGGACTTCTGATACCAGTTTTGCATCAAATACTCTTTCAAAATTTTCTCTGATCCTTTCTTTTACTTCTGCAACAGCTATTTTTTTCCCAAGCTCTTTTTCCAGGGAAGTAACTTGCTTGTTGACAATCCCACACGGAATTATATGATTAAAGTAAGTAAGATCAGTATTTACATTAAGGGCAAATCCATGCATGGTGATCCAGCGGCTGCAACGAACACCCATCGCACAAATTTTTCTTTCCCTGCCGGGCACTTCCGGCTCAATCCATACCCCGGTTTCACCGGGTGAACGTTCTCCTTTTAACCCATAGTCTGCCAATGTCAAAATGATCACCTCCTCCAGGTTTCGGAGATAGCGTCCAATGTCAGTATAAAATTTTTCCAGGTCAATTATCGGGTAGCCGACAATCTGGTCAGGTCCATGAAATGTTATATCACCTCCCCTGTTGGTATTAAAGAACTGGATATTCCGTTGCTTCAGCCCCTCATCATCCAGTAACACATTTTCTTTATTACCGCTTTTGCCAAGTGTATAAACAGGCGGATGCTCCACGAACAGGAAATAATGACTGGTTGAAACCAATGACGGGTCAATCCCTTTTTCTCTTGCTTCTGTTTTTAACCGCACATTCTCCTTCAACAGTTGCTCCTGGTAGTCCCAGGCTGACTGATAGTCCAACCTGCCAAGATCCCTAACTATGACCTCTTGTTGCCTCATGATAAAAGCAAATTTATACCAAAGTAGAATAAGGTTCTTTTCCTGAAGAAGTTTCCAAAATTCAGGGATAAATTCACTTTAGCAATCTCAACAAAAAACCATCCTTTACCTTTGCCGGCTATGCAGGAAGAACTGGAAAATAATAACCCGGAAATACAGGAAAGTAGTGATGAGCTATATGAAAGGTTCAGCATAACGATAGATAAAGGACAAGAGCCGTTGCGTATTGATAAATTCTTGGCCAACCGCATTGAAGGCGCCACCAGGAACAAACTGCAGCAAGCCATCAATCATGACATGGTACTGGTGAATGGTAAAGCGGTACGTCCGAATTACAAAGTAAAACCCGGTGACAGTATCATTATCTATTCTGACATGAGCCCGGAAGAAACCGATGTGGTTCCTGAAAAGATTGATCTGAATATTGCCTTCGAGGATAATGACCTGCTGCTTATCAATAAACCAGCCGGCATGGTGGTTCATCCCGGAAGCGGAAATTATTCCGGCACATTACTGAACGGCGTGGCTTATTACCTGCAACAACAAAATCCATCCATTTCCGAAGAAGTATTGCCAAGGTTTGGTTTGGTTCACCGCATTGATAAAAATACCAGCGGCCTTTTGATTCTGGCAAAGACTGACAAAGCTATGCGCCATCTTGCCAAACAGTTTTTTGATCATAGCATTGATCGCAAATATGTAGCCCTGGTTTGGGGTGATGTAGAGAAAGATGAAGGAACGATCATTGCACATGTAGGAAGACATCTCCGGTTCCGCAAACTATTTGAAGCCTACCCGGAAGGAGATCATGGCAAAGAAGCCATAACTCATTACAGGGTACTGGAAAGATTTGGCTATGTTACATTGGTTGAATGTATCCTGGAAACGGGTCGTACCCACCAGATAAGGGTGCACATGAAACATATGGGTCATCCCCTGTTCAATGATGATTTTTATGGGGGCGATAAAATTGTAAAAGGTACCGTGTACAGTAAATACAAACAGTTTGTAGAAAATTGTTTTCAAATTTGTCAGCGGCAGGCACTCCATGCTAAAACGCTGGGCTTTGTACATCCTTCAACGGAGGAAGACATGTTTTTCGAAACTGCACTGCCGGAAGATATGGCAGAGGTTATTGAAAAATGGAGAAAATACACTGAAGCAACAGGGAACAGGTAAGCTTAATTGATAAAATCGAATAGAGTGGCGGTGAACATTCCTCTTTCCCTTTTTTTCATCACTACATCCCAGTTGCCAATATAACGAAGGAGCCGGGGAACAAGGTAATTGCCAAACTTTGTCATTTCTACTTCCATGTGTATATCAAAATCGTAGATCCCGGCATCAAAACTCATATCGTAGCGACGGGCCATCACTTCCATTGTCTTCGTGTTGAAATAAGTGACCATGCTGTCAATAACAACATCATTCCTTTCGCTGTTACTCAGCCCTTCTTTTGAACGGACAGTAAACACATAACATGACTGTCCCTCATAATCGCCAAAATCAACCCGAAAGTCATACAGGACAGCCTTGTCCGGATCGAAGATGTTGATCTTATCACCGATAAAAGGAATACCTGGTATCTTCTTTCCGGGGTTAAAGAACAGCATCTTCAGTTGCTCCTTATGTTTGGCCAGGCCGGATTTTGATTTGGGTTTGAAATCCATTCCCTTAACAACATTGTTTTCACCACACACAGAACCGGTTGTAAAAAAGAGGCTGGCATACAAGTCTGCAGTATAATAATTGTAACCGCCGTTAGTTTCATAAAAATCACCAGTGGTTTTCTCTGATAAAATTTCCATTGAACGGCAGCCGTGGGAACGAAGCTGTTTTGTCTTGCTCAATAATGCAGCCTTCACAGCTCCTTTTTTGTCTTTGATGCGGATATCATTCCAGGAAGTAAAACCCAATACCCTTAGATTTTTGAAAGCTTTGTAAAAAGTGGTATCCTTTTTTACCTGGTCAACAAACCGGGCCACATTCATATCCGATCGGATCACCACTTCTGAAAGGCTGACCATTTTTGCCAGGCGTTCTGTGTCAATCGAATCCTGCTGTGCCTCCGTTTTGAGTGAACAAAACAGGCAGATGCTGAGCAGGAACACTGATATACAACGCATACCGCAAATTAGTTTTTTGAACTGTAAATCGGCCTTTATTTCAACCGGAACGCTTATTTTTAACCCCGCCTGATTGAAGTCAGGTGCTAATCAAAAACCTTTTATGATGAAAAAAACAATCTCAATTCTCATTGGTATAGTCTGCGTTACTGCTGTAACAGCGCAGGATTCAGAAGCCATGAAAAAGCACTACCTGAAAATATATGATAATGCCCTTGTGTATAACGATGCAAGAGCGGCTATCCATGCCTTGCACGGGTATGTGGCCATTGACAGCGGAGCTGCTTATAAGGATACTTTATCCATGCTCTATTTTTCAACAAAAGCCTATGTAAGTGCTTTGATTCTGGCAGAAGAAGTATATAAGAAAGTACCCGGCAATACAGAAGCCATGGCACGGGCTGCCGAATGCTATGATGAACTGGGCGATCCCAAAACGGCCGTTGGCCTGTATGAACAGGTTGTACCTAAAACAAAAAACCCCTATCACATTTATAAATTGGGGGTTGGCCAATACCAGTTAAAAAGAACATTGGAATGTGAAGTATCTGCCAGGGCAGTACTGGCTGATACGACCAGCAAACGCATAGGTGTAAATTTTACTTCTATCGACGGCAGCCAGCAGGCAGTACCGGTAAATGCAGCGGCGGCTAATTTGCTTGGTGTATTAAAAATGGATGCCAAAAATTATGCAGGGGCTAAAACAGATTTCCAGGAAGCATTAAAAATGTATCCTGATTTTACAGGAGCCAAACAAAACCTCGAAGCTTGTGAAAAAGCCTTAAAGGGTGGAACAAAGACACCAGCTAAAACGCCGGCTAAGCCAAAGGGATAAAGAAAAATAAATAAATTATAAAAAAAGGGAGGCAATGATTGTCTCCCTTTTTTTATACAACAAAAATTAAAATTTATGCTTTACCTATTGACCATTTCATCTGTCAATTGACAAACATTTGCAAGTATTAATAAAAAAGGAAAGACACTTTGTCTTTCCTTTTTTCTAAAGAACTAATGGATGTAATTAATCTTTCCGGGCAGCTTCAGCATTTCTGGATGACTCACTTACAGTCTTTGCTGCTTCTTCCGGTTTTGCCGGTGTATTATTGGCAGTGGACTGTTTAGCGGATGGATCCTGTGCTTCTGTATTTAAAACATTGCCAGTTAAACCGCCTTTTTCGATTGATGTTTTTTTCTTAGCATCGGCAACTGATTTGTCTCCTGCAATTCGATTTTGTACTGGCACAGATATAGCTATTTTTCTATCTGTATTTACCGCACTAAGCTGCTTTGCCTTTTGCTCGGAAACCCATTGTAAATAAGTCTTACCGTCTTTCATTACTGGCTGAGCTGTACCATTAGCTTTATTTACTTCGTGAATACTTAGAGACGAATTAGGATCTAAAGAATTATTCTTATTCTGGGAATGAACAGAGGTAACAATTCCTGTAAAAAAAGCTAACACAATTAATATTTTTTTCATATTTAAAATTTTTATTTTATCAAGTGTATTGACCAACTGTTTGACCATGTTAGTCCATTATTCAATGTGGCTGATCCTGATGTGTTGTGGAAAATCTGTATTTGAACTAAATCGCCGGCATTTAACTCAAAATCAACATTGACATGTACCCCATTAGCCACTGTTGTACTGGACATAGAATTATACCCGGTTTTAACAGGATTCCCATTCACGAAAACAGTCAACCCTGCATATCCGTTTCCAGTTGCTGCGGGGGAATTAAATACCATTTCAGAACTGATATGGTATTTTCCAGTTTTAGGAACAGTATATTCTCCTGTTAATGGATTATAATTACCAACACTTCCTTCTTCATAGTCTATAACAGCCCATTGTGAAATAGGGGTAAACGTAAAAAATGGTATAGATACTGGACTTGTTAAACCTCTGGCTGAAAACGCAATCCTTGTAGCAGAAGGGTCTTGCCAGCTTGCATTTCCGCTTGCATCGCTAGTCAATACTCTGCCATTGGCCTGTGTACCATCTACGATAGCTACCCTGCCACTAAAATAGCCGGACCAGCTATTTACTCCTAAAGGTGCAATAGAAATAATACCAATATTGTTTGCAGCGCTGTTAGCGACCTGGGCAAACATACCATAATTGCTTGCCGCTGAAGCTTCGCCGGCCAAACCTACCACTCCAACATTGCCAATAGGAGAGCTTCCTCCTGCAATACCCGTCAAACCTTCATTCCAACCACCGGTACTTCCTTCCGCAAATCCAAGGCCTCCCACTTTATTATCAGTAGAGGGTGTAGTATTCCAGAAATAACTGTTGGGTGCATAATTTATCCAGGTGGGTGTTACGGTTGTAGAAGTACCTGCCCCATCTACCTGGAAGCGACCTACAGGAGAAGCAGTTCCTGCTCCTATATATCCGTTGTTTTTTAAAACCAGTTGAGTAAGATCATTATTTGTCCCAATCGTATAATCTCCATTCTCCTGGTTTACATTGTATGCGTTACCGGTTGAGGTTAAGTTGTAGCCCATATAAATGCCATCGAAATTACCTTGACCTGAAAATGTATTCTGTATCCTGATTGCCGGGAAGCCTCTGGTACCATCGTTAGAAAAGACAGTAAATTTTGCTGAGCTAAATCCTGTATTATCTAAACCAACCTTTCCGGTACCACCGATACTCATAAGATTGCCCGTGGCGTTATTGTAAAAATTCAGCCTTTCATTATCTCTTGTGTCATTATTATATCCTGCAACAGCCCAGAAATTGTTTCCAGCATTAACTGCATTGGTAGTCATAAGATTGATTCGGGCAAAATCGTTGTCATTTTCATTAATAAGCAGTTGAGGAGTACCAACTACTGAATTGGTGAAAATTTCCAATTTCGCTGTAGCGTCAGAGCGGCCAATACCTACATTACCATTATTTGTTTTACTAATTGTGATATCAGGCCTGTCGCCAAAATTATCAGTAGCAAAAACGAGGTTATTTTGATGGATACCTGCACCAGTTTTAAAGAACCCTATTTGTGCATTAATCGGTGTACCACCGGGCGATGCTACAGGTTCTCCAAAACTTATTATTTCTCGGCCACCACCAGTTGCAGTAAGGTTTAAAGAAGGTACAAGAGAATGGACAATATTCACTCCTGAATAATTACCACCGGTTTGTACAATATCTAATTTTCGTAACGGATTAGTTGTTGAAATTCCTATTGATGATCCGTTATCAAACAACAATGAATTACCAAGGTTGGTACCATTAGGTGTCCATTTGGGAACAAAATTCAAAGTACCGCTTCCTGTAACAACTCCAATGCCTGAAGGATCCTGCCAGCTGGCATTACCCGCTGCATCACTGGTTAACACCCTGTTTAATGCCTGTGTACCATCTGTGATGTTTACATTACCCACCACATGCAGATTACGGGCCGGTGTTGTTGTACCAATACCTAACCTTCCGGCTGTTGTCAGCGTCATTAAAGGAGAGCCTAAAACATCAGTTTGAGCAAGGGCACTGGTATTGGCAAAAGTCAGTGCATTGTTTCCACGATTATAGATACTGATATGACTTGTTCCAAAACCCAGGAATTTAATTTCTGAACCTGTGTTCGCTCCGCCTCCAAGGTTAACCCCGGAGTTATTTTGAACTACTGTTAATCTTGCAAAAGGTCCGGCCGTTCCAATACCTACATCTCCATTATTTAGTATACGAACCCTTTGGCCACCTGAAGTGTTGGGAAATTCTACCTGGCCATCATCAAATAACTGGAAAGGCGTAAAAGTAGTTCCTGGAACTTTTGTTATATTAAAACGGTTACCCTGTACATTCATTCTCCATTCCATACCAGAAACTGAGTTATTAATGGCAATGGCACTACCCCAGATGTCCGGGCCCCTGACAGTTAAAGCCGGCGCACTTGTAGAACTAGTACTTATGGAAACAGTAGTTGCGCTATTGGATGAATTCGTATTGCTAAAAACACCGGCACTGCCTGTGCTGCTTGTTCCAAATACACCGGTGCCGCTGCTGGAACTACCCCACAAACCGGTTCCGGTATTGGAAGCACCGTTCACACCTATACCACCCGGTGTAAAACCGTAGACACCCCAGCCGCTACCAGCTTGTGAACCATATACACCAATTCCTAATCCACCAGTACCGTTATTGATACCTCTTACACCGGCAGAAAAACCACCAGGTGATGCAGAAGTTACTGTACCGATTATTGCATTGGCATTACCGGCTGTACTGTTGGTTAAACCTTCGAGTGCAGTGGCGCCTGCAGAAGTTGTGTTACTGTTAGTAATCTTGAATAATGTGCCTGCATCTGCCTGTGTTTTATTAAAAGGCAATACCAGGTCTCCGGAAAGATTACTGTACAAGGAATAAGGAACTGAAGCCAGCTGCGCTGTTCCAATATTGATAAAACTTGTTCCGCCATTGGGATCAATTTCCACCTGGATGAACTTGGCACCAACTGCCCAGTTTACTCCGGGGATAGTTCCCGTAACACTGGTGGCACCTGGACTGCCCACCTGTACATTAAATAATCCAAAGGGGTTGGTAGTTACAATCCGGGATTCCTGGTAAACAGTAGGACCAGCAGCTGCTCCATCCCGTATTGTCAGCCGCAAGTTGATGGTTTTATTGACCAGCACATTACCCACACTGTTGCGGGCAACACCCTGGTAGTTCAATATGCCCGGTGCCTGGCTATATCCCACCAGTGCCCCCAGCATAATGGCTATTAATGATAAAATCTTTTTCATTTGCTTTTGGTTTTTTGTTTTTGATTAAGTTTTCTCTAATCCATTTTGATCACCTTTAAGCCGCTGTGGCGGATGACTTCAAGTTCTCCGCCGGGAATTGTGCTTGAACGACGGGTATCCGGTTTCAAATCTGCCACCACAAAGTATAGCCCGTTGGGATACCTTGTCAGGTCGAACATTTCGATACGGCAACAACCATCGTAGTGATAACTCCTGGTCTCCAGTATCTGACCGATGGAATTGATCAGCTGAAGGCTCATGAATCCAGGTGTCTTTACAAAAAAGTCCACCTCAAATTTGCCGGATGTAGGATTAGGAAACAGTTTGTAATCGCCTTCTTCGAACAGCACCGTATAAGGTGATACACCGATCTTGTCGGTACAGGGCTGCAGTACACCCTGAGTCACTAAAATTGAACTGTCCGGGGGGGCGAAAGCCTGTATCAGCACCAGCTCTCCAAAGCTCCATTCATAACGGTAATACGACAACGTATTGTCGTAAGTGCCCCCGGCCGTATTCATAATCGCCGGCACTACCCCGTTCCATGGAACTACAGAAGGAACCTGTGCTTTACAGAAGCCGATAGCCATGAATATGGCTAACAGAGAAAGAGTAACTCTTCTTCTCATAAGCGCTGAGTTTAATGGTTATAAAATATTTCAGAGGGGGTTGGATGTCCGCAGAGGAACAATGCCACTAAAGAGAGAGATTAACCAGAGATAATATCCAGAATGGAATACAATAACGAATGTAGAGAAGTTACAGGAATGAAAGAAATTTATTTTTAAAAGAATAGTTGTTTAATCAACTGATAACGAAAGCTTCGTGACTAGATTACCCGGGAAACATCATTTTATAATCCACCGACACTTTGCCTTTCGAAATATCATTCAGGCGGCCTTTCATCAGTTTTCTTTTCAGCGGAGAAACATGATCGATGAAAAGCCTTCCCTCTATGTGATCATATTCATGCAGGATGACCCTTGCCGTTAGGCCTGTGAAAGTTTTTGTATGTTTTTGAAAATGCTCGTCGTAATAGCTTAGCGTAACAGACTCCTGCCGGTAGATATCTTCCCTAATCTTGGGTATGCTCAGACAGCCCTCATTATACGCCCAGTCTTCTCCTTCCAGTTCAACAATATGGGCATTAATAAAGACAGCTTTTACACCGGGAGCATCAGGGTATTCATCTTTTTCTTCCTCATCCATATTATTGAACATCTGAATGGTATCCACGGTAAATACCCTGATGGAACGGTTCGCCTGGGGTGCTGCCAGCCCAACCCCATTGCTGGCATACATGGTTTCCCACATATCCTCAATAAACTTATCCAGTTGGGGATATTCAGGCGTAATATCTTCTGCCACTTTTCGTAAAACCGGGTGTCCGTATGCCACTATTGGTAAAATCATTATGCAAATTTACCACCCCTTAACTATTCAACCAATTAACCAATCAACTTATTGACCTGAGATATTCCTGCAGCATGATCGTAGCCGCTATTTCATCCACCAGGGCCTTGTTGCGGCGCTGCATTTTTTTCAGGCCCATTTCCAGCATCGCATCTTTGGCCATCTTGGAAGTATAACGTTCGTCCACCTTTTTAATGGGCATTTGGGGGAAATGTTTCTGCAGTTCTTTGATACATTTCTCCACATGTGCAGTGGCATGGGTGGCCGAGTCATCCCAGTTGGTAGGCCAGCCAATCAAAATGAGCTCAACCTGTTCTTTGGCAAAATAATCTTTCAGAAATGTGATGAGCTCTTTCGGGTGTATCGTAGTAAGACCGGTTGCAATGATCTGCAAAGGATCCGTAACGGCGATGCCGGTACGTTTGAGACCATAATCGATGCAGAGGATTCTTGGCAATGGAATATTTTGGGGTTAATAATGGCTAATTAAGAAAAAGGTCTGCAATAACAAAGATGGCAAAAACAACGGAAGCAATCCCGTTAGCTGTCATAAATGCAAGGTTCACTCTCTTCAGATCATGAGGTTTTACAATCGAATGCTGGTATACCAGCATTCCGGCAAATAGGGCTGTCCCGATCCAGTACAACCAGCCGAAATAACCATAAACACCGGCATAAATAACCGCTGCAGCACTCAACAAGTGCAATACCTCTGAAACCCGCAACGCCTTCGCTTTTCCAAGCCAGGCAGGAATGGAATACAGTTGCTGTGATTTATCAAAATCTTCATCCTGCAAGGCATAAATGATATCAAAACCACTAACCCAAAAAATTACAGCTAACGAAAACAGTATCGGCAAAAAAGCAAATTTACCGGTAACTGCCAGGTAAGCACCAATTGGCGCCAATGATAAACCAAGGCCAAGGATTAAATGACATAACGGGGTAAAGCGTTTGGTATAACTATATCCCAGCACCACGGCCAATGCTACCGGCGACAGGTAAAAACAAAGTTTATTAATAAAGAATGTACAGGTGATAAATAACAGGCAATTGATGATAGTGAACAGGAACGCATTTTTGGGAGTAATGATACCGGATGGTATTTCCCGGATAGCTGTTCTCGGGTTCCTGGCATCATACTGCCTGTCGAGATAACGGTTGAAAGCCATCGCAGCGCTGCGGGCAAAGACCATGCAAAGGATGACAAGGATTAAATATTGAACAATTAACCATCCAGTTGGCGATTCGGCCAGTATTAGTTTTCCTAACAAAGAATCATTTGAAATCTGAGGATCTCCATCCCATCCCAACGATTTATTTAGGTTCCATTGATATACACCATTAGCGTTTTTCCAGGCGTCTATAAAAGGATTATAATCTGTATAGATCAATCCAATAAAAAATCCAATCAACGCAAAAGGCATTGCGAAGATGGTGTGAGAGAATTTAATCAGGCTTAAATAGCTTTTTGCTTTACCCATTGTTATCTTTTTGCCACAGAAGCACTGAAACACTGAATAATATCTCTGTGCTTCTGCGTTTCATGGCAATTAAACTTTAATTCTTTCCCTTACCAGTTCCCATAAAACGACACCGGCTGCGGTTGCAATATTCAGCGAATGCTTCATACCCAGTTGCGGAATTTCCAGACAACCATCACATAATGCGATAGTTGATTGCTCCACACCGGTCACTTCGTTGCCAAATACAATAGCTATTTTTTCCTCCGGTTCAAATCCAATGGCATTTAGTTTATAACTCCCCTCGGCCTGCTCTGCAGCATAAACATTGTACCCAAGGCTTCTTAAATCTTCGATGGCTTCGGCAGTCGTCTTAAAATATTTCCAGTTCACTGTTTCCTCAGCACCAAGGGCTGTCTTTTTAATTTCTTTATGAGGTGGTTTAGCTGAATAGCCGATAATATAAATGGCTTCAATAAGGAAAGCATCCGAAGTGCGGAACACACTGCCTACATTATAGGCGCTGCGGATATTCTCCAGCACAATGATGATCGGTATTTTGTCAGAGGCCTTAAACTCTTCTACTGATTTTCGCCCCAGTTCCTGCATGCTCAGTTTTCGCATCGTACAAAAGTAGGCTAAGAGGCTGAATGAGAAAAAAGAGTAAAGGAGTTCAATTATTCTATGAACTCCTTTACTCTTTAAACTCCTGGCCTTACTTCAAATTCACAATCTTCTTATCCTTCGGATACTTCACACTATAACTGAATCTTACTTTTTTACTTTCACCCGGCTTCAGGTCAATCTTCCAGGTCAGCACACCCGTTTCTGTGTTGATCATAGCGGCGCCTTCATCTTCCAGTTTCACTTCTACTTCTTTGATTGTACTCAGCGGGAACTGGTCTTTCAGTAACAGGTTTACATCAGATACTTTATTATTCTTTACCAATATCTCATAGGTAAACACCTGCTTTGCATCCTTGCCGGAAGTTTTCAGGCTGCTTTGCTCTTTCACCAGTGAACGCTTAACAGCCACCCTTTTGTCCCTGCCCAGCGAAAGATTGAGTGTATCAGCTGTCGTATTGGGATCTATTGAGGATTTTCCCAGATAGGTATCATCCATAATAATATTGGCATCACCGGGCAACAGGTCAAGGTTTTGCCAATCTGCTACTTCTGCCAGCAGGTAGGCTTCTTTATCCACCCTGGGCACCGCATAGTTCTTCAGCACACAATCAATCTGCTGTTCTTTTATATTGATACTGTTGAGCTGACCGTCGCTGGCAATATCGTAAGGCAGGTCAATTTCATAATTGATATTGAGTTGTCCCGAATTCAGTGTGGTGTATTGATTCAGTGTGCTGGGATCAATGGTCTGGTCTTTTTGTGTTTTCACTTTATACTGTCCCGCTGCATCTGTCACCACAACTTCAGCCAGTTTTTCATCATCGCCATATGATTGAATGATGTTTCTGGCGGCATTTCCCTGCATGGCCCTTCGTTGAAGATCTGAATACAAGCCCGGAACATAGAGTTGCAGGTACCAGGGAGTTAATACCGGTGCCGTGACACCGAAATTAGGGGTGCCGGTACTGAGTGTAAGTTTTGTTTTCTTCCAGTCGATGCCGGTAGTTTGAGTCAATGATGCTTTATAGACCAACTTCACCTTATTCGTTTTTGAATTCACCCTAACATCATACATGGCTGTCCAGCCGGCATTGTTGGTATAATAAGAAAGCTCTACCGGAATCTCTCCTGCCCTTTTGCACATCACCTGCAAGAAGACCTGCCCGTAAGGTTTTTGTTTCACCGGCGTAACGGCGTTAATCAGGCTTATCTTTTTTCTTAAATCAGCAATCCTCAGGTTCATCTGGGCGATTGTTTGCTTGTTGTTGTAAATATTGGTTTTGGATTTTTCAATTTTTCCATTGTAATACTCCAGCAGCTTCAGCAATTCATCACTGGTAATAGTTTTATTACCAGTGTTTGTCAAGGTGCTTTCAATCAGCAAACCGGTCTTGGTCAGTATCTCCTGGTCGATAACGATAAGGTTATCCAGCCGGCTTATGTCTTTTTGTAAAAGACTGATGCTGTCTTCCAGCCTTTCCACTTCCTTTACTTTAACCACCGGCGGTGGAACGGGATAAAAAACAGCATATCGCTGCGACATTAGTGCCACATCTTCCGGCACACTTATCTGCAGGCTGTTGACATCAACACTGGTACTAAGCTGGCTGATCACAATGATCCGGGTATTCGTTCCGATGCTGACCTTTGAAGAATGGGTCATTTCAGCGCCGTAACCAAAATAAACGGTGGCATTGCTGATTGTGGCATCAGCCCTCACGGTATCAGGTTTATCTGAAGGACTATTTTGGGCAAAAGAGTGGGCACAGGATAATACTATCCCGGTCAGCAGGAATAATTTCTTCATGGCAAATATGTTTTCCTACCTGATGCAAAAAGAAAGAGTGTTACATAAACACTTCCTTATTTTTGTCGCCCATGCTACGAAAAGCTGAGCATGACAACCTGAAATGGCGAAAACAGCAAGTTCCGATACACCCATGATGCAGCAACACCGGGCCATTAAGCAGAAATACCCGGATGCCATCCTGCTGTTCCGTGTCGGCGATTTCTATGAAACTTTCGGGCAGGATGCTGTACTGGCTTCGCAAATTCTGGGTATAACCCTTACTAAAAGAAATAACGGGGCGGCAGCTTCCTCCGAACTGGCAGGGTTTCCGCACCATGCGCTGGATACCTACTTACACAAACTGGTGAAAGCCGGTCACCGGGTAGCTATATGCGACCAGCTGGAAGATCCCAAAATGGCGAAAGGCATTGTAAAAAGAGGAGTTACCGATATGGTAACACCCGGCACCACGGTGAACGATAAACTGCTCGAACATCACAGCAATAATTTTCTGGCAGCTATTCACTTTGCAGATGCTTCGGTTAATGCACAGCAGGAAAAATATGGTTTGGCATTTCTCGATATTTCCACAGGTGAGTTTCTAATTGCAGAAGGCGACAGAGAATACGCTGATAAACTGTTACAAAGTTTTAAACCGGCTGAAGTGGTGTTTCAGCGCCAGCAGCAAAAGAAATTCAAAGAATATTTTGGCAGCAAGGTATACACCTACACCCTCGACGAATGGATATTTGATGCGGCTTATGCAGAAGATACGTTACTGAAACATTTTCAGACACATTCCCTCAAAGGATTTGGCGTGGAAGACCTGAATAATGGATTAACAGCCGCCGGCGCCATCATACATTATTTAAGAGATACAGAACATCCTAACCTTCAGCATATTGTTTCACTGCAACGGATAGACAGGGATGATTTTTTGTGGATGGACCGGTTTACCATCCGAAACCTGGAATTGGTTTATGGTAACTCAGAAGGGAATCACACATTATTGAGTGTGCTGGATACTACCGTCTCCCCGATGGGCGCAAGATTAATGAAGCGCTGGATAGTATTCCCCTTAAAAGATATTCAGACGATCAATGAACGATTAGAGACTGTTGAGTACCTGGTGAAAGAAACTGACCTGCGCAATAAAATCTCTCAGCATATCAAACAATGCGGCGATATTGAACGGCTGGTATCCAAGATACCGATGAAAAAGATCAACCCGAGGGAAGTGTTGCAGTTAGCCAAAGGATTGAAACAGGTGGATGTGATAAAACAAATTTGTCTTGGATCTGCCAATGAATATTTAAAAAGACTGGGCGATGCACTGAACCCCTGTCCCTACATCGCTGAAAAGATTTTTAAAGAGATAGCAGACAACCCTCCTGCCCTAGCTGCCAAAGGCGGCATGATGAACAGCGGCGTGAATGCAGAACTGGATGAATTACGAAAAATTGCTTTCAGCGGAAAAGAATATTTGACACAGTTACAGCAGAAGGAAGCAGAAAGAACAGGTATTGGTTCTCTGAAAATCGGTTTTAATAATGTATTTGGCTACTACCTGGAAGTAACCAATTCACAAAAAAATAAGGTGCCTGCTGAGTGGATGCGCAAGCAAACACTGGCCAATGCGGAACGCTACATCACACCGGAGCTAAAAGAGTACGAAGAAAAAATAACCGGCGCCGAAGAAAAGATATTACGGATTGAAGCGGAATTGTATGATGCGTTGCTGAATGAATTGTATGATTACTTAGCCCCCGTTCAAACCAACGGTAACCTGCTTGCTATTATGGATTGCCTTTGTTGCTTTGCGCAAAATGCGATCCATTACCAGTACAAAAAACCACAATTGCATACCGGCGATGAATGGACAGTGAAAGAGGGTCGTCATCCCGTGATTGAAAGAAACCTGCCGGTGGGAGAAAGCTATATCAGCAATGACCTGGAGCTGAATAAGAGTGAGCAGCAGATCATCATCCTCACCGGTCCCAATATGAGTGGTAAATCTGCCCTGCTTCGGCAAACAGCCCTCATCACCCTGATGGCACATATGGGCAGTTTTGTACCGGCAGCCGAAGCCAAAATTTCATTAACGGATAAGATCTTCACAAGGGTCGGAGCTTCCGATAATTTATCAGGCGGCGAATCAACCTTTATGGTTGAAATGAATGAAACAGCCAGCATCATCAACAATATCACTGCCAGGAGCCTGGTACTGCTGGACGAGATCGGAAGAGGCACCTCCACCTATGACGGTATTTCCATTGCATGGAGTATTGCCGAGCATTTGCATAATTCCCCGCATCAGCCGAAAACACTGTTTGCCACCCACTACCACGAACTGAATGAACTGGAGGAAAAACTCCCCCGGGTTAAGAACTATCATGTTACCAATAAAGAAGTGGGCAACAAGATCATCTTCCTGCGCAAACTGGCCCGGGGCGGCAGCACCCATAGTTTTGGTATACATGTGGCCAAAATGGCCGGAATGCCGCCTTCGCTGATTGAAAGGGCCAATGAGATTCTGAAAGAACTGGAAGTCAGGAGTCAGCAGTCAGAAGTGGGAAGCCCGAATACAGGAAATGTTTTAAAGGGCATGAGTGGCCCTAAATCCGACAGTCACCGGATGCAGCTTTCCATTTTTGATGCGCACAGCGAAACCTTTGGTGAGATAAGAAAGATGCTGGAAGGAATTGACATTAACCGGCTGACCCCGGTAGAGGCCCTGCTAAAACTCCAGGAGATCAAAAACAGCCTGAAATAAACAGTTTTCCCACAGGCTTTTAGGCCGGTTTTTAAAAATATTGCCAATTCAAAAAACTTCTTATTTTTACCACAAATCTGTTTCATCATGAAATTGCTAAAACTAACTGCTTTACCTTCTTTATTATTTGCTTTACTGTTCGTTGTTACATCCTGCGAACCCGATGCAGAACTGAAAAAGACAACTGATTTTCAAAAGAGAGATATACCCATGACCGGTGCACAGGTGATTCCTACCAGCGCATCACCGGCTTTAGGAAAACTCAATGTTTTCTACACAAGGGAAACAAGGATCCTGACTTATGACTTTACCTGGTCGGGCTTGAGTGGTAACCCAACTGTGGGTATTGGAGTTTATGGACTGGCGCCTGAAGGATTTGCGGTTTCACCTACAACTCCGATTCAGACCATCAGTACTACTGGTGCTACCAATACAGGTTCCAGGTCTGGTACTTTACTCTGTGATGGCGTTGTGATCAAAGAACAAGACCTGCTGAACGGTATGTATTATATAATGCTTCGCACTGCTGCCTATCCTGCCGGTGAGATCAGGGCACAAATTAAGTTTCAATAATAGCGTTTAACCGAATAGACAAATGGCCTTCCCCCGGGGGGCCATTTTTATTTTGCATCAAACCAAAGAGGCTTACTGTCATTCCACTCGCCGTTATAATTGATGAATAATTCTTCGCTGGCTTGTACAGACCTCACCGTTCTGATGATGATCTCCTCTCTCTCATAATCCATTTCGTACTCGCAGTTACTTTCATAAGAATGATTGTAAATAGGAACATTGCCCAAGGCCATACAACAGCGTTGTTTATCATCCCCCCATTCAAAAATGTAATCATGAAGCAGGGTCTGATCGAGCAACTTCCTTTCCTCACTGCTCATAATAATAACAGGTGAAACCTCCACCACCGTACCCGCCTCAATAGCTTCTGCTGTAAACACACCCCGGCCCATCTGGTCTGTTTGTGCGATATACAGAAAAGGTAAAACCACTTGAAGTAAGAAGTTAGAAGTACGAAGTACGGAAATCATCGCTTAAAATGAAACTTTACAAATGGAGAAAGCAACCGGATTAAACCACGAATTCCCAACTATTGACTCCCGGCTCCCGACTCTCGACTCATTACTTCTCACTTCTTACCTCATACTTCCAAATTCGTATTTCGTATTTTTGACTCATGTCACTGGAACTGGAACAACCCACCTTACAGGAACAATTTGAAACCATCATTCAAACTGAAGATAAACTTCAGATCCGGGAGTTCCTGGATGACCAGAACATCAGTGATGTAGCTCAACTGGTAGAAGAAAACCCCGATTATGAAAGCCAGATCATTGCTAACATGTCGGTACACCGGGCGGCCAGTGTTTTCAAGATCATTGATCTTTCTACCCAGAAAAGAATTATTCATGAACTGCCGCCAAATACAACTGCTTCCCTGCTGAATGAACTACCTGCGGATGACCGTACCGACTTCCTGGAAGAACTACCCAGTAATGTGGTGAGGGAATTAATAAAGCTTTTGGATCCTGATGAACGAAAGATCACTCTTTCATTATTAGGTTATCCTGAAAACAGTATCGGCCGTTTGATGACACCGGATTATGTGTATGTGTACCCCTGGAATACTATTGAAGAGGTATTCACCACCATCCGAAAGTTTGGCAAAGACAGTGAAACGATCAATGTCATCTATATCATCAACGAAAAAGGCGAACTGCTGGATGATATCCGCATCCGGGAATTCATTTTAAACCCGCCGGATAAAAAAGTGGAAGAACTGATGGATGAACGATTCGTTGCCCTGCACCCGGAAGATGACCAGGAAAATGCCAGTGAAGTGTTCAAAATGAATAACCGGGTAGCCCTGCCGGTGGTAAGTAACAATAATCAGTTGTTAGGCATTGTAACGATAGACGATATTCTTTGGGTAGCCGAAGAAGAATTCAGTGAGGACATGCAAAAAATGGGTGGTACCGAAGCACTGGAAGAGCCATATCTTGATGTGCCCATTTTTAAACTGTATAAAAAAAGGATCATCTGGCTTTTTATATTGTTTGTGGGAGAAACGCTGACCATTGCCGCCATGGCCAATTTCCAGGAAACACTGGAACAGGTATTGGTACTTTCCACTTTCATTCCGCTGATCATCTCCAGCGGTGGCAACAGCGGATCGCAGGCTGCTACACTGATCATACAGGCATTGGCGCTGGGCGAAATAACGGTGCAGGACTGGTGGCGCATTGCCCGAAGGGAAATTCTTTCCGGCCTGTTCATGGGCGTTACATTGGGAATTGTTGGCTTCTTCATCATTTACTGTGGTCACCAGTTCTTCGATCTCTTTGGTGAGCATTATATCCGTATCGGTTTTGCCATCGGTACTGCCATCATTGGTGTGGTAATGTGGGGAACCATCATGGGATCCATGCTTCCTTTACTACTCAAAAAATTGGGCGCTGACCCTGCCACTTCCTCCACTCCTTTTATTGCCACACTGGTGGATGTAACAGGCTTGCTTATTTACTTTGGTACCGCCTTTCTTCTTCTCAAAGGTGTCTTACTATAAACTGCGGGTTGAAATCTAAAGTCAATCAATGCAATAAATAAACTTTGCGGTTTTTTGCAGGTTTGTTTTTGTCCTATACCGAATTCAATATTTTTGTCCGCATTCAAAATCCAGCAATCAAACCCATTAATCACTTATGTGCGGAATCGTTGGTTACACCGGCCCCAGGGAAGCTTATCCAATCATCATCAAAGGACTTAAAAGGCTCGAATACCGAGGCTACGACAGCACTGGCGTTGCCCTCCAAAACGGAGGCTTAAAAGTTTACAAGAAAAAAGGAAAGGTGGCAGAACTCGAAGATGCTATCGTTGGCAAAGATCTGCATGCCAATGTGGGAATTGGCCATACCCGTTGGGCTACCCATGGCGAACCCAGCGACCGGAATGCCCATCCGCACCAATCTGCCAGCGGAAAACTGGCGATGATACATAATGGAATTATTGAAAACTACAACCAGCTCAAACAGGAGCTTATCAATAAAGGTTACACTTTTCACAGTGATACCGATACAGAAGTACTGCTCAACTTTATTGAAGAGATACGCAACAATAACCAGTGCGACCTGGAAGAAGCAGTCCGAGTAGCGTTGAAAAGGGTTACCGGAGCCTATGTTATTTTATTACTCGATGAAGAAAAACCCGACACCATCATTGCAGCCCGCAAGGGAAGTCCGCTGGTGATTGGTGTAGGTAAAGGAGAACACTTTTTGGGCTCTGATGCATCGCCTATGCTGGAATACACCAAAGAAGTGGTGTATGTGAACGATTATGAATTAGCGATCATTACACCCGATCAACTCATTCTTAAAAACCTGGGTAACGAAAAGATCACACCGTATGTGCAGAAGCTTGACCTGGAACTGGCAGCTATTGAAAAAGGCGGTTATGATCATTTCATGCTGAAAGAAATTTTTGAACAACCACAAACGATTTATGATTGTCTCCGCGGAAGACTGGATGCCGAAGCAGGCACCATTACTATGAGCGGCATACAGCAATATGCTGAACAGATCATGAATGCTAACCGCATTGTGATGATCGCCTGCGGTACTAGCTGGCACGCCGGCCTGGTAGCTGAATATATTTTCGAGGAACTCTGCCGCATCAATGTGGAAGTGGAATATGCTTCTGAATTCCGCTACCGCAACCCGGTGATTAATAAAGGTGATGTGATCATTGCTATTTCACAAAGCGGTGAAACTGCCGATACACTGGTTGCTATTGAAAATGCCAAATCAAAAGGCGCCATCATTTTAGGTGTGGTGAATGTTGTAGGTTCTTCCATTGCCCGCACCAGTCATGCAGGCGCCTACACCCATGCCGGACCGGAGATTGGCGTTGCATCCACCAAAGCATTTACTGCACAATTAGCGGTACTTACAATGATTGCTTTGAAGATCGGTTATATCAAAGGAAGTATTTCGCAGGAACGTTATATGCACCTGCTGAAAGAATTAAATGAAGTTCCGGAGAAAGTGGCTTGGACACTCAAACACAGCGAAAACATCAAAACACTGGCAGCAAAATATAAAGATGCCCATGACTTCCTCTATCTCGGCCGTGGGTATAATTTCCCTGTTGCATTAGAAGGGGCTTTAAAACTAAAAGAGATATCTTATATACATGCTGAAGGTTACCCCGCTGCTGAAATGAAGCATGGCCCTATCGCACTGGTGGATGAAAATTTACCCGTGGTATTTGTTGCCACCAAAGACACTTACCATGAAAAAGTGGTGAGCAATATGCAGGAGATTAAAGCCCGGAAAGGAAAAGTGATCTCAGTGATCACCGAAGGCGATGAACTCTCTGCTTCTCTTTCCAATGATGTCATGATTGTTCCGGAAGCAGATGAAATTGTAGCGCCCATGCTGAGTGTGGTTCCGCTGCAACTGCTGGCCTATTATATTGGTGTGGCCAAGCAATTGGATGTGGACAAGCCGAGAAACCTGGCGAAAAGTGTGACGGTGGAGTAAGCCCCCTGCCCCCCTAAAGGGGGAATATTATTGGACAATGCAAAAGAAAAAATAAAACTTCCATTTTTGTAAACTATAAAAGCCCCTTTAGGGGTTTGGGGTATGAACATCATCAACAAACAACCAGTATCTTCTCTCGGCTACGATTTTATTCCCAAGCAATTCATCCCCAAAGGAAAGGATGAATACTACCTGCGCAATATCCAGCACCGCAGCAAAACAAAATACCGCAACCTTACAACAGCAGAAATAAAAATCCTGGAGAAGAATGACAACAGCTCCGATGACTGGAACAAAATATTAGTGGCTGATGCTTTTGATGCACAACTGGTAAAACGCTGCTCCTTCTTCGGCCTGATCCGCATTGGCAAACTGGAACCCTGGTTTCATGAGTTCAATAACCTGCGGATGCCGGTAGGATTATACAACAGCACCATCATCAGCTGCGATTTTGGTGACAATGTGGTAGTGGATAATGTCAACTTTATGAGCCATTACATTATTGGTAATGATGTGATGCTGGTGAACATCAACGAACTGGCCACCACTGATCATTCCAAGTTTGGGAATGGTGTAGTAAAAGAAGGAGAAAAAGAATCAGTAAGGGTATGGATGGAGATCTGTAATGAAAATGCCGGACGAAGTGTATTACCCTTCAACGGCATGCAGGCCGGCGATGCCTGGCTCTGGTCAAAATACAGGGATAATGAAAAGCTGCAGGAGCAATTCAAAATTTTTACCGATAAAAAATTTGATACCCGCCGCGGTTATTACGGAAAAGTTGGCGACAGAACTGTAATCAAAAACTGCAAGATCATCAAAGACACCTGGATCGGCAGTGATGCTTACCTGAAAGGGGCGAACAAGATCAAGAACATTACCATTAATTCTTCACCGGATGCCAAATCACAAATTGGCGAAGGCTGTGAACTGGTGAATGGTATCATCGGTTATGGCAGCCGGGTATTCTATGGGGTGAAAGCCGTCCGCTTTATGCTGGGTTCCAACTCGCAACTGAAATACGGTGCCAGGCTGATCAACTCTTACCTGGGTGATAACTCTACCATCTCCTGCTGCGAAGTACTGAACTCACTTATCTTCCCTGCACATGAGCAACACCACAACAATTCATTTTTATGTGCCGCTACGGTAATGGGACAAAGCAATATGGCGGCGGGTGCCACTATTGGTTCCAACCATAATTCAAGAGGGGCCGATGGCGAACTGGTAGCCGGACGTGGCTTCTGGCCGGGACTGTGTGTATCCCTGAAACATAATTCCAAATTTGCCAGCTTCACTATCATTGCCAAAGGTGATTTTCCGGCTGAGCTTAATATTCCTGTTCCATTCTCATTAGTGAGTAATGATGTGAGTAAAGACCGTCTCGTCATCATGCCCGGTTACTGGTTCATGCACAATATGTATGCACTGGCCCGCAATGCCGGCAAATACCAGAGCCGTGATAAGCGAACAGACAAAACACAAACCTTAGAGTACGATTACCTGGCGCCAGACAGTGTCAACGAACTCTTTGAAGCCATCAGCCTGATGGAATACTGCACCGGCAAAGCATGGAGCAATCAACAGAAAAAAGCAATACCGGAAAAGGAATGGCGCAAAAAAGGAAAACAGTTGCTGGAAAATGAACCGCAAGCAGTGAATGATTTGGAAATCCTGGCGGAAGGTTTTGAAAACAGCAAACGCAAAACGGTATTGATAAAAACGGCGGAAGCTTACCAGCTTTTTAAAGAACTGATCCTTTACCACGGCACAGTACAACTCATCAGTTTTATTGAAAGAAAGAAAATCAAAAGCTGGGCACAATTGCAAAAATCACTGCCGGCTAATGCAACAAGAGAAAATTGGAAAAATGCCGGCGGACAATTGATACCTGAACCCGCCATTAAAAACCTGGTACGTTCTATACAAACCGGAAAGATCAGCAGTTGGGATGAAGTTCATGACTTTTACCAGGCACAGGGTAACAAATACCCGGCTGAAAAATTCAAGCATGCATTTGCTTCTTTGCTCGAAGCCCTGCACCTTTCTCCTTCCCGTTTTACCAAAAAAGTTTTCCTGCAACTGCTGCAACAGGCCATGACGACGAAAGACTGGATGACCACCGGCATTTACCAGTCCAGGGCCAAGGACTATAACAACACCTTCCGCCAAATGGTGTATGAAACCGAAGCGGAAATGGAAAAAGTGATCGGTAAACTGAAAGACAACAGCTTTATTCAACAACAACAGCAGGAAATGGCTGCTTTTACCAAACAGGTGGAGGATCTTCAACAATTATTTACATGAAGACTTTCTTATGAAGCAAAGCCACTGAGTCACTGAAACACTGAAATTGCGCCTTTGCGGCTTTGCGTGAAATCTATTCAGTACTTCTGTGCTTCAGTGGCTAAAACTATTGCTTCACCAACCGGTACACTGCTTTACTGTCTGCCGATTGCACCGCCAAATGATAAACTCCTGCAGAAAGTTTGCCAAGCTGAATGGGTAAATTATTGGTGCCTTCAGCAATGGCACTGCGCCGGCGATACACCACCGTTCCGGAAATATCATACAATTGGATATCCGCCATACCACTGCGGGCCGCACTTAAAGTAATGATGGCTGTATTGCTGGCAGGATTAGGAAATACCGAAGTGATCAGCAGGCCTTTGGTATCGTTGATGATAGCAATTACTTTACTGTAAGTAACCTTGCCATCCACTTCTGTTATTTTCAATCGGTACCAGTTGGTGCCTTTTTCAATTCTGGTATCATTATAAAAATATAACCGGCTGTTTTCTTTTCCAGGTTGTACAGCAATGACAGCAAAGGATGTTTTATCCGTTGAATGTTCCAGTTCGAATTGGGTGGCAGTAAAGCAATAGTCGGTTAACTCCCATTCTGTAACAGCAGCCTGCTCACTGTACTTTCTAACTTTAAAATCAACCAGTGTTACTGGCAATGGATTATTGAGGAAAGGCTGATCGGTTGCTAAAGTAAAATCCCCAAAAGCAGTTGTTGTATTACTGGCCTGAATAGTACCACACTCTAAACCGGAACCACAAGCATTGGGGCCGGCAAGTATTGCAGTTGTTTCATTGGTCCATTGTGCACCATTCCACCTGCTGACAAAAGTATTGGCAAGCATTTTACAAAAACTCAATGCATGTACTTCCATTGACACTTGTTTTGCTGAAATACCTACATCCTGAAGCAATTTCCAGTATTCAACAAAACTAACATGATCCAATCCGCCTGCACATGTAGCCGGACAAGCGCCGTGTAAACTTTGCGGGTTGGTTCTCAGATATTCTGCCGTAAACTCATCAGAAACAACTCCACCAGTTCCTGAAATTCCAATCGGTGCATAAATACTTCCCTTGCCAACCGGGAAAATAAAATTGTCATCGCCAATTTTTTTCATAGGCCCGTCAATAAAACTGGCAGTACTGCCACCTGTATAAGTGGTATTGTCAACCATAGTCAGCAAATTGGCGGCAGTAGTAGTTATCTTTCCGCTGGTTAATG
>JBGARY010000013.1:0-88215 GCA_044229985.1 Chitinophagaceae bacterium | reverse complement strand
TAAAATCTTTCCCCCGCGGTGTATAGATACTGCTGATCATTTTACCATTTGTAAGGTTATAAATGTTCACTTTACTATCAAAGCCACCTGTTGCGAGTATCCTGTTGTCGTGACTGATACTCATAATGCCATTTTCATACTCATGATCAAATCTCTCGTACAAAACTTTGTCGGTCTTCGTATCAACTGTAACAAATTTATCGGCTACCTGCACAACAAGGTATTTATAATCCCATGACATTACTGAACTAATACAATAATTTTTGCTTTTATGCACCAAAATTTTCTTTAACAGTCGTAAAGTGCTGGCGTCGTATTTATAAACAAAACTGGAATCGCAGGTAACAAAAAGATACCTTGGTGTAACTTCTATAGACTGGGGAAAATCAGCGTTAATAACTCCTATTGAATCCCCTGTCTTTGGATTTATTATCAACACCTTTTGATTTTTTCCTATTGCATACAACCGTTTCCTGATACTGTCGTATCGCAAGTAGATCAAACTCTCACGGTGGCCCAGATCATACTTACCAGAAAATAATTGTTCGCCACCTGGTAATGAAAAACCAGCTATACTATTGTTGATTCCTCCAATAAAAATAAGGCTATTATCAGCTGACAATTCAAACCTTCGCAATTCTTCAGATTTGTCAGGCAGGCTTAACGAAAGCTTAACCTGTTTTGAAGGTATGTCATAAAATTTCAAACCGGGCCGAACCAGGTCATTATACAAACCCGTCTTTCCATCATTCAACAGAATGTTGTTGTTCAAAAAAAATAATGACTCATTATAAAGATGAGTGGTAGCGCCATTCCGTAAATCAATCTTTGAAATTGCATCATGTACAATTACCAGTTCGTTATCATCCTTTGTAAATTGAACAGATAATGGCAGGTTAGTATAGTTCTTCAGGTCTTTTGAATTTACTGTAGCATTAGTGTGAAAATCCCAACCTGAAAAATTAAATACCCGTAACGGCCCACCCAGGCTTAAACGACAGGCTAACGAATTACCATCCGGGCTGAAAACCATATCATACAACCCCTGGAACTTTTCCATTTTAAAGCCATACACCTGCTCCTTTAATGTTGACAATTCAATAATATCCAATGTGTCATTTTTTAATGCCAGTGCCATATACCTGCTATCCGGTGTAAACGATGGAAAAGCAATATCGACCTGTGTACCATTTGAATAGTTGGGTCTAATATTGAAATAAAACTTGTTATTCTCCAGTTTCCAAACCCTGATAAGCGTATCAGAAGAAACAAAACTGAGGTACTTGCCATCATTGGACACAGACACATCCATAACGCTGCCTTTTCCACCATACCAATGATCCCAGTCATTGGTGGTCAAATTCCATTTATAAACAACACTATCAGCACCGCCAGAAAAAAGATAGTCACTGTCAGAAGGCATAAAACATAAGGATGTAACCGTTCCTTTGTGTTTCTTAAGCGTTTTCAATACTTTGCCGGAATGAATACCAATAAACTTAATCAGCGAATCCCTTCCTCCTGCTACCAAAAACTTACTGTCTGGTGAAAAAATTACATCTACCTCAGGCTTTGGTCTTTTGATCGTATATAATAATGAAAAATCATAGGCATTCCATACTTTAATAGTACTGTCTTCAGAAGAAGTGGCTATATACCGTCCATTAGGACTGTATTGAACAGAATTGATCTCCAATTGATGAGCTGTAAATGAAGTAATAGTTCTTGCAGAAGCCAGATCCCAAACTTTTAAAATCCTGTCATAGCTACCGGCTGTGGCGATGTATTTCGAGTTTGGCGAAAAAGCCATCAGGTACTGAAAAACATTACCTGTTTGCACATTCACACTTATTTTATTAGCCTGCTCTAAATTCTTTAATGCATTTTCAGCCCATGTTATGCCTTCAGTATTATTCGTTTCTTTAAACCTGGAAAGTGCTGTTTTGAAAAGATCTTCAGACTTACCCCTCTCCCCTAATTTTTTGTACGTATACCCATACAAATATTCAGCCCAGCCTTGATAAGCCTTTTCATCAAGTGCAAAAGTTACATCTTGTAATAACTCAGCCATATATAAAGATGAATCAATATTGTCTGAGTTGGCCATCAGCATTCCATTGTTAAACCACTTTTCAATAAGGTCATTTTCTCTTATTGTGGTTGCAAGATTCGCAGCCATATTTTTTCTTGCCTGCCGGTTACGGATATTTACCAGCCAGGGCATTACATCTGCGGGAGCAAGCGGGGTATTATTTATTACCCAGGTAGCATAAAACTCAGCAAACTTGGGTGCTGTGCCTAAATATGTTCTTGGATAAGTATTAACGTACGACAGAAAAAGACGAATATGCTCTGGTTTGCTTTGGGACATAGCCCTCATCACATTATCACCCGCAAAAATTCCTTTGTCGCCTTTCACATCCACAAAATCTCCTTTGGCAGTGTCTTCAGCCAGCAAAGAAACTATGTCATCTACCTGGTTTTTGAAGATAGCAGCAAGGTCCCTGTTCGTAAGAGAATCTGCATAGTAATATAAATAGCGAGGGTGAAAAATTTGTTCCCGGTAATTAGTGCTATAACTTATTGCTCTTAGCAAAGCCTTGTCTATATCCAGTTTTCTCCAAAATATCGGGACCCTTGTTTTTAGTTCCACTAAATCACCTTCCTTGATATACAGAACTGAATCATCCCTGGCATAGGCAACACTATAGCTGTTATTGATTTCCCTGATATAACAATTCACCAGTCCAAACGGTCTTTCATTCTTTTTATTAGCATCATAGCGGGAAATAATGCCACCTTTTTTTACTGAATCGTCAATGCCATCATATTTTCCTCCCTGGATAATTATACGTACAGAGTCAGCGGACACTTTCTCTATTTTGCTTATCACATAAAACATCCCCAGTTCTTCAGTTGCCGGCACTACCGGGTAATCGAATGAAAGATTAGAGATGCTTATATGCTTATGTAGTGAGTTTAATGAAATAAAGGCAAGTTCAATATCAAGGTGTACTTTATTAGCCCGGGCCAATTGTAAGGAATAAGTCATAAAGCGATGGGCATTATTTACATCTCCCAATTCTCTATAACATGTGCCGGTATTCAACATGACAATCGGCGACATGGCCTGGAAATAGCTATTTTCCTTTAATTTCTTTAACAGATCCACAGCTGAAAGATTTACCTCCAGTGCAGCAGTAAAATTTTTACTCCGGCTCAGAGAATCGGCCGTACTGATCAGGCTATCAAGTTTTTTCTCATTTTGCCCGGAAGAAACTGTTACGGAAAAAACAAATACAACAAGTATAAAAAGAATTCTTTTACCCATATTCCTTGAAATATGAAATTTACGAAGGATTAAGTGGTTAGCAATACCCTCCGGAAGGTATTCATAACAAACTGGCAACCGGTTTCCTAAGGGAGCCGTCAACTGTTAAATGCCTGCCAGCACGGATTAAGGCAGGCCTGGTAAATGGTTATTTTGTAACTTCAATGTTACCTATACAACATGAAAATCAAGAGTATCTTTCTCATTCTGTCTATTGGTTTGGGCTTCTCTGCCCAAGCCCAAAGGGGCATTGAACTTCCCGGAGGAGATACAACAAAGCCAACGGGCACTACATATGCCATAATTATTGGTTTAAGCAAATACAAAGAAGTGCCTTCATTGCAGTTTGCTCATAAGGATGCCCAGGCATTCGAAGATTTTTTGTTAAGTGAAGCCGGTGGAAAAGTTCCCCGTACTAATATTGAAACTTTCCTGAATGAAAATGCCACCCGTAATAATGTGGCTGATGCCATCTCTATAATGGCCCGTAAGGCAAAACCAGGCGACAGGCTTTATTTCTTCTTCGCCGGTCATGGAGATATGGAGGATCTTACCCAAATAGAAAATGGACTGCTATTGCTGTATAACAGCCCCAATGGCAATTATTTCGGAATGAAAGACGATGTGCTGGAAATATTGGATCTCAAAAGATATTTATCACCCTTAGCAGAGAGAGGTGTTGAAATGATCTTCATTGTAGATGCCTGTCATTCCGGCAACCTGAATGGCGGTATAAAGGGAGTAGAAAAAACTGCATCAGCACTGGCCGCTTCCTGGGGCAAAGAATATAAAATTCTCTCCTGCCAGCCCAACCAGCTTTCATTGGAAAGCGAAGAATGGGGAGGCGGCCGTGGCTTGTTTTCACTACATCTCGAAGAAGGTATGAAAGGCCTTGCTGACCGGAATAATGATGGTCGTATCAGCTTTTCTGAATTGGACCGGTATATCCGGGATAAAGTTGAAACCTTTAGTGAGGACAAACAGATACCACTGATTGTGGGTGATTTGAGCAAATCATTTGTTTCGGTGAATCCTGCTGTGCTGGCAGCACTTAAGATTCAAAAAGCAAAGGAACGTCCTGCGCTGGCACAGGTGAACCCCAAAGGCATGGAAGAAAAGTATGTTGACTCACTTGATCCTGCTGGTAAGAAACTTTATGCTTCTTATAAAAAGAATTTGAGTGACAGAAAACTGATCTGGCCACTTGATACCAATGCTTTGAAGGATTATAAAGCCTTTGCCAAAAAATACAATGATAGTCCGCTGACACCCCTAATGCGTCGTAACCTGGCAGCTGCACTTAATCAACGGTTCGACTCCATTGTTTCCCCCCTGCTGAGAGGTGAAACCAGCTTTTCTACCCGTGATATGTGTTATTATGCTTCCATGGAGTTAGACAGTTGTATGCAATTACTGGGTGAACAGCATTACATGTATCAAAATTTAAAGGCAAGAAAACTTTATATGGAAGCCATGTCCTATACCTGGGCATTGAATGATAACGAATTCAATTTCACATGGCGGCCTGTTGTAGATAAATCAACGAAGCTTCTGGAGGCTTCAGCCGAACTTGAGCCCAACGCCTCTTATACGATAATGGCACTGGGTATTCAATATACTTTTTTATATGAATATGAAAAGGCTAATAAAGCATTTGAAAAATTCCTCGAGTTAAGGCCGTATGATCTCTATGCAAAATACTCACTGGGACTTGTCTACTCCAAAATGAAACAATATGATAAAGCCCAAAAAATATTCGAGGAGCTGGCAACGAAATATCCCCAATATTCTGATTTCCGGATTCAACTCGCAGATATTCTGATGAACACCGATAAAGATGTAGAGTTCATGAAGCTAACTGATAAAATGATGGATGAACCGGCCGACAAATTAATAGGCCATTTTTTGAAAGGTATTTACTATTCCCGCAAGGATAACATGGATAGCGCCATTTATTTTTATAACGAATCAAAGAAATACTTCAACGGGTATTGTTCAATATGTGATAACAATATCGGGCACATTTACTTTGTTAATAATAATACAGATTCAGCAAGAAAATATTTCAGTCAGGTTCTGGCAAAAGACAGTACTTATCCGTTTGCTCATTTCAACCTCGGTGTAATTGAGGAAAAAGAAGATGATCCGTCAGCTGCCATTAAAAGTTTTTATTCCACCATTGTAAATGCAAAAGGTTCTACAGAAGGTTTCATTACCAAACTTCATCTGTATCTCGGAAAATCTTACGATACCAGTAACCGTAAGGCCTTTGAAGAGTTCAGCAAACGGACATACATCTTCAACATGGCTTATTTCTCCTATCTGTCAATTTTATATGCATACATCCGTGTACCCGGATTGATAGACAGCACTACAGCGGTTGATTATGTGTTTGAGCAACTCTTCACCTATAAGCAATATGAAGCCACGACCTGGTTTCACCATGCCTGTTATAAGTCGATGAAAAAAGATAAGACGGGTGCTATCGAAAGTCTGGACAAAGCACTTAAACTTGGATTTGGAAGCTATTACCAGTTAATAGGAGACAAAGACCTTGCTTTTATCAGGCAAACGCCAGAATTCATTGCTTTGCTGAAAAAATATTTTCCCGAGGAAACAAAAAACACAAACTAAATATCACTTCTTTTCCACTGGTATCAGTATAAATTCACTTTGCGGATCATTCTGTCCAAAACCAGCGAGGTGTGGTGAAATTTTCAATGTTTCTGTTTCGTTGAGGCTTGCTTTTTGGAGCAAGGCATAAATATCTGACAATGTAACAATCCCCTCAGCTCCCCCTCTTGCATTCAATATCTTAAGTAAATAAGCAGCAAAAGGTGAATGTTTTCCGGCCCGGCCATCAAAAGCAGACTCCTTCCCAACAGAACTCAGTACTTTTCGGGTTACATATTGTGATTTATCTTTCAGCAGTTCTAGTACATTCCTGTTTGTTATAGAGGAAGCAGGATTGTCCCTTGTTTTCCCAAGCACATTTTCGTCAAAAACACCTCCGTGACAGATATCAAGCAATACCAATACCTGCTTTGCCGGAATTTTATTGATCATTTTCTTCAGCTTGGTATGTTGGATATAAGTATTGCGCAGTGGATCGGCCTCCGGTGATTTTGAATCTGTACAAACGATAAACCCATCATCCAGCAAACCTTCATCAAAATCACCATGACCGGCAATGTAAATAATGAACTGATCATCCTCCCTGAGGTTACGATAATAAGAACTAAGGTATTTGTAAACGGTATCCATCGGGGGATCTTTTAGTAGTGTCACATCGTAGTTGTAAAAGCTTTGCAATACTTCTGCTACTTCTGTGGCATCATAAACTGGATTTTCCAGTTTTTCCCACTCCTTTGCTTTATAGTGATCAGTGCCGATTATCAATGCGTGACGATTTCCGGAAAAGGCCTTTATGTTTTTAACATCTGTTCCCCCAAGGTCAAGTCCCCGCCTTTTAGATTTTTCCTCACCGAATATGTCACGGTATTGCTGAAGAAATTTTCTTTCAAAGAAAATATCGAAATAGTCGTCCTTCCCAAAATCGCAACTATACGCTTCTGCTTTAATTCTTGAAGAGACCCTTCCGGCAGCAGCATCGTTTCCAAAAAGGTCATAAATATTGTATGACTTTTCAAGATTAGTGATGAAATATGCCAATGGTCCGTTATTAAACCTGATACCATTTTTACAGGTGCCGCCATCATAGCCCATGTTGTTAGGCACCATAATTATCCTGTTAATATTCAGCATGGAAGCCAGAGTTGGAGAGCTCTGCATAAGCGTTTTCACAAATTCAGTCTTGAACTTTTCTGATGGCCCCGCCTCAGAAATAAAAAGTTGATTTGCACAGGGAATAAGCTGAATGTATTCTTGCAGTAGCTTAAGAGAAATAATATCTTTTGAAACAGAATCACTCCTTTGAGTTTGACGATTCATTAGTGGTTTTTCTTTATTTGCTATATTCCTGCTCATAATCACATCATAGGGGCAAAATACAGTCGTATAATTAACTGAATCTTCTGTTTGCATCAGACTGATTCCACTGAAGCTGAAAATAAAATAGTCGTTTTCTTTAGCCAGTGATGCTATGCGCTTTAAAGAATATAATATTGAGTCTTTTGTTGCAGATTTATTGAGTAACACATAACTGTGATAATTAAGATTATCAGTTCCATAAGCCAATCTGAATTGTTCCCTGAAAAAACTGTCATATGCCATTGCATCGGCCCTGGGGCTACGATAACGCAAATCCCCGTAGTCATCTATTCCAATAGACAACAGCCATACACTCTTCAAACTGAACCTGATCTTATCATCATATGTATAAACAATATAATCACGGAATAAATCACTCAGCGTTTTGGTCTTTAACTTTGCTTTCTTACCAAAATCCAGTATAAACTGGTCCGTCAGTTGTTCCTTATCATTAAAAGCAAAGAATTGTAGTTTGTACATCCCCAGGTTAACCGCTTTATCCGTTAACCTGAATTCAGTATTAAACTGCCAAACACTGTCCACCTTTTCCCCCTTCCCAAAAATCAGACGATAACCCATAATACCATAACCGAGGGAATCTGTAAAACGTTTCAGGTTGGTAATGGTATCTTTCTTCAGGAACAAACCTTCATATTTTTTTAAATAAGGAGTTCCGTCAAAAAGAATATATACCTGGTCAGGTTTATGCTTTTTTATTTGCTGAGGGAATTGGTTGCCTGCCAAAACCAGCGTTTGCTCCTGGGAAATTCCTGTATCCCTGCCAATAGCAGAAAAAAAAGAAGCTACTATTAAAAGCATTGTGCTGCTGGTTCTTTTTATTACTGACATATTTTTTTGCTTATAAGGTATACACTATGAAGCTTTTCTAAATACCCTTTGGCGGGTATATAAAGCTATTGTTTTTAAAAACTCCAGTTCCACCAGCCGTTTTCCTGCCGGCTCGTAGGATTTTGCCGGCCATTGGTCAATTCCGATACTTTTTCATAAATAAGTTTTCGCAGTTCTCTCACCCTAACCTGGCCATTGCCGCTAAAGCCAGAGGCCCTGCTTTGCAATTCCCGCAGAGCTTCGAGAAAACTTTTGGTGAATACGCCATTATTCCATTGTTCGCCCTCGAAAGCAAATTCATTACTTCCTGCCGCTGATATCATAAAGGCGCCATTGCCCCTGCTGAAGTCGCTGAAAAGTTCCTTCATCAATAAATAGCTGCTCCGGCTTGCTGCATTACTACCAGTGCCGGGTTGATCAATGATGATGCCTCTTGGGCGGGTTATCGTTACTCCTTCCGGTAGTTTGTCTGTGGATCCGTCATTTCCCCATTCTTCACCACTATGGCAAGCATCGAGCAGCAGTAATCTTTTGCGTGCCGGAATATCATCCAGCATATCTTCTATCATCTCCATGGAAATTCCATTAACAGGAGGATTATCAAAATCCATGTCATATGGAGCAAAAAAGAAACCCTTCTCTTTTTGAATCAATCCATGTCCGGAAAATGACAGGATAACAATATCATCGGTACTGGTTTGCTGTAAGTATTTCTTCAGGCCTAAAATACCTTCTTTAGTAGCCCGTTCATTAATAACTTTAAATGTATCTACAATATCTGCGTAATATTGAAGCCGCTCAGCAATATCATTTACATCCTTCGCTGCAAACCGCAGGTTCATTGAAGTATCTGCATATGCAGATACACCAATACCAGCATAAACCAGTCGCTTTTTTCTTTTATGCAAAGGCTCATATTGTATCTCGAATGTTTCTTCAAGGCTTTCAACACCATCTTCATTTACAGCAACTACACTTATGGTATTCTGTCCGCTGACTAACTCAATCTCCTTGATGAAATTCAAGTCTGTTTTTCCTTTTTGCACTGTCAATCCATAACGGCTTTGCAGGGGCACTCCGTTGATCTTGACATAAACTATCTTCACATTTTTTGCTGCATCTGTTATATTGAGTTTTAACCTAAAGAGGCTGTCTCGGGTATATACAGGTAACCCTGAACGATTCCATTCCACAATCGGACGGTTTCTTACATCCGTAAGTTGAATTTCAGAAGGGTTTAGCCCTGCTCTTTTAATCCTGGTTTCCCAACTTTCTTTGAGTGACAGAATAAATGAGCTATCAGCCAAACCAATGGCTTCGTACACTTTATCCGGCCTGTTTCCCTGAAGTTCAAAACTGCTGAGCGGATAAATTTTATTATTCTTCACTAAATGTAAATGATTCATCAGGTCAGGATCTACCCTGTAATAACCTCCTGGTGTGTACATAGCTATTCTTGTTTCATCTTCTTTTATTATTGGCTGAATAAGTAGTTGTAATTTATTTTCAGATAAGTCGGTAATGGCCATTTCACCATTAGCTGCAAGAGAGTATACCCGATAGCCCCGAAGTACCATTCTTTCCAGGCCTGCTTTGTGTACTGTTAAAATTGTTTGTGGGGAAGAACTGCCATTAATATCCCAGATAAACAATAATCCTGATTCTGCACCTGCAACCACTTTGCCAAGTTCTTTACAATAAACGACCTGTTTCAGGTTTTGTGTTGAATAAAATATTTTTACCAGTTTAAACGAATCGCCGGATTGCTGCAACCATTTTATATTGTACCTGTCAATGTAAACCCTGTCTTTCACCGGCTGTTTAAGTTTATGTTCTAAAAGATTTTTTCTACTCTGAAGCATTTTGAATGGCTGCAGTTGAAAGACAGTTTCATCTGTTGTCATCAATTTGCTGAAATCTGTCTGTTCATTCCATTCATGACAAATAAGTGTTTTGCCATCTGATGCAAACTGCAGGATAAAATATTTGCCCTTTACCGGCACAACAGTTCCCTTCATGGATTGAAGATCCCAAAGCATGGGTGCTGCTTTTTTTTCATCTGTATTCAGCATACCAGACCTGGTGTAACTTATTGCCCATTTTTTATCGTCCGAAGTAAATAGCTGATCATGTTTAAAGGAAAGACCGGTATAGTTTTTCGGTTCAGCAACCCAGCTGCTGCTCTTTATTGTGTCTTTTGCTCCCTGAATATATTTATAAAGAGTAAATCCTCCCTTTTTATCGCCATAACCAAATTGGGTAAATATTTCTATCCATTGCAGCTTTCCTGAATCCTGCAACAAAGCAGCAGTAGCGTATTTATCAATATTCCATTGATTGATTTCCCTAAGGTCAATGACCCTGTCACCAGCCAGTATAAAATTTCCGTTAGAAGAAACATCAAAATTGTAGTAATCTAGTACCTGTGGTGTTTTTATACTCCATGAAATTGACCGGCTCCCATTCTCAAACCATGAAGAAAAGCCCTCATCCTCTCCTAACAGCTCATCTTTTTTTAATGCGTAAAACCGGCCCGATATAGAACCTGTTTTTTGTGGCGTAGCCTGCATGTTATTAACATACCGCTGAATATAGTTATAGCTACCCATTTCGTATTGTACCATTATTTCAGAAAAATCTGCTGTAGCATCCACCTGCTTAACAGGACCCGGCAGCTTAAGGCTTTTTACCAGTTTCTTATCCTGCCATACTTCAATGGTAGAATCTCCACTGTAAGAATAATTCCACATCCATATCTCCCGGGGCAAAACCAGCATATTAAGCTTTTCCGATCCCCGGATCACTTGTTCTGGCTTTTCCTTTACTACCCATACATTATTCACTTTACTATCGCCTTCACTTAGCACAAGTATTTCTCCTGATGAGCCAGTTTTTATTTTTCTCAATTCCTGTTTCTCAATACTGGCCAAAACCTTCATGCTCAAATCAGAGCCATTTACTTGCCAAACCTGATCCGTTCCATCCAGGCAATACCACACGGCAGGACGAAGCGGATCTGCCACAGCATCAAAGTAATAAGATGCTCCTTCCATGATATTTTCACCTTGCTGCAATCGTTCTGTAGATCTGACTGTGCTGTTCTTAAGTGACACAATATGAAGCATGAATTCAAATCCTGATTTCTGCTGGTTTTTCTCAACAACCAGTATCTCATTGCCATCCCTGTCCGGAATGGCGATTATATTGTTTTCGAATGTCAGTTGCAGCAACTTTTTCTTTTTATCTGTTTGCCATGCCTGCAACTGGTTTTTAATGACACTGGCGAGTACCCGTTTGTCAGTGCTGAATTTTATTACCGGGTCATCATTGCCTGCCGGAACATCATTCAGTTGCATCGTAAATGCTGTACTATCGGCATATGACCTTAAATTGGCTTTAACAGCCGTTGTATAAATAGAAAGGTCCTTTAATGACACTTTGCTCAGCAGAAATATCTTATCGCTACCCGTTGGCTTACCCGGTTCCGTTACAAAGTATTCGCCTCCCATGACAACCTGTTGTTGCAGGGCAATAGCCATTCTGATACGGTCAATACCTGCCAGGCTACTCCATAGCCGTTGCAATATTCGTCCTGTCCTGGTGTCAACCGAAAACCAATCATTGTTTTTTTCCCTGAATGATAAAGTTGCACCACTTTCTAAAAAAGCTAAATCTGCTACTTTGTTTTTAACAGGTATGTCAGTAATTAGTTTTCCTGTTATAAGATCGTATATCCTGATTGATCGCTTTCCGCCCGACTCCCAATTACCGGCTATAGCCAGAGATTTTGCATCCTGCGAAAAGCAAAAGTCATCCGGCTGTTCAGTCAGGTTTTCTAAAGAAAGTAATGCCTCATGTGTTGTAAAGTGATTCACCGTAAATGAAAAATATAGTGTGTCATTTTTATACTCATCCTTCCAGGTAGCAGCAAACAATGTTGCATCCGGTGAAAGAACCAGTTTTCTGCAAGCTTTTTTGGAAGATGTGCGATATCGTTGAACAGAATCTCTTGTTTCAATATCACACCCGGTGGAGCCGTAATTGGTTTGTCCCTGGAACTGGTAAGGAAATACTTTATTTAGAATTGTTACAACCTGGCCCGGTTGTTTTCCAAATTGCAGGTACAGGCAGCCTGTGGTCTTATTAACGATCTTTTCATTTCTTATATCCCACATCAGTATGCTGTCTTCCGGCATTTCCCGGTAGTTTTTATGATGTTCCCTGTAGCTTTCCAATTGAATACTGACAGGTAGTTGGTAGACAGGGTCTGCCAGTTTAAAAAGCTGGCGCTGCATCAACAACACATTATTGTACATAGGATGAAAGCCCAGTAAAACTGGTGTTTGTTGTCCGTGAGCCCATTTTTGTTTAAGGCTCAATGCTGCTGAATTAAAAATGTATACAGAATCAACTGTATTAGCGGCCAGCAGGCTTCCGTCCTGGTTAGACACTATGGAGAGGATTTCAGAGGGGAAAGCCTGGAAAGACTGTGCTTTTAGTGTTCCAGTCGGCTGTATTAACATGAATAATGCGATGATAGCAACGCTGACCAAACGGGTAAACATAGCTGGAATACTGGTTTTTGTCCGGCATTGAAATTAACTCATTACCTTATGCCGGTCAAACAAATTGGAGGCTCTCATCAAAATACCCATAACAGGGTAGATTTTCCAATATATCATGGGCTATTTTTACGTAACCTTAGCCAGAAAGGCAAAGTGACCAGGGAAAGCAAAAAACTGGCTGACTGAAAAAAAATAAGTAATATAGAAGACAATTTGCAACCAATAATATTACTCAGATGTCAGTTTGAACATCCCTATCACCCGAAAGACAAAAAACCAGTTATGAAGAAGACTTTCATCGTATTGACGGCGCTGCTCACCAATTTCACCTTACTTATTGCCCAGCCTGCACAAGAGCCGGTTAAAAAGGCTTTATTAATTGGTATTGATACTTACAATCCCCCAAAAGGCGTCAAGGTATCTAATTCATCGGGCCGGCTGGAATGGCCCGATCTGAGTGGCTGTAAGAACGATGCCCTGGCAATGAAAGACATTATAACGTCAAAGTTTGGATTTAATTCAAAGGACATTTCTGAATTATATGACGCTAAAGCCACCAGGGCTGCAATCCTTAAAGGCATGGAAGATTTGCTTGCAAACACACCAGAAAATGGTATTGCACTGATCTATTATGCAGGTCATGGAAGCTATATTACCAATTCATTAAGTGCAGAAGGTGACGGGTATGACGAATCGATGGTACCTGCTGATACCTGGAAGGAAGGTGTTCCGGATATCCGCGACAAGGAAATAGCCCGGATGTTCAACCGGTTTGTTGACAAGAATATAAAACTTACCGCCATATTCGATTGCTGCCATAGTGGTTCTATCGCAAGGGGCATTTTACCTGACCCCGGCAAATCAAGGTTCATCGCAGGTAATAATTATGATGTCAAAGATTCATCAAGGGTAACACCGCCCGAAACAAGGGCCAATTCGAAATACCTGATCATTTCGGCAGCACAGGATAATGAGCCTGCCAAAGAACACCGTCTTGACAATAAACAGCCTGCACATGGCGCTTTTACACTGGCATTAATGGAGGTTCTGAAACAGCAATCGGCAAAAACTTCCGTACAGAATATTTTCAATAGCGTCAGGGCTATGATCAAAGCCTTTGGTAAAACGCAGGAGCCTGTATTAGCTGGTGATCCGGCCCGTTTCAATGAAACCTTGCTGGGTATTGAAAAGGGCCTTTTATCTGATAAAATATACTTCCCGGTTCTGGATGTACAAGGACCCAAGATTTTCCTGCAGGCAGGTTATGCAGCTGGCATCAATCCCGATAATGAACTTACCGGCAAAAATGACACTACTGTAAAAATCAAAATAACCAAAGTAAGCGGCCTGGCCCAAAGTGAGGCAAAAGTTATCAGTGGCGATATTGCCAATGTAAAAAAAGCAGGTCCTTTTGAAGTAACCAACTGGGTAAGCTCCCAGGTTCCGCTTTTGAAGATATATGTGCCAGAAGGCAACTACACTTATGAAGATGTGGTGAAGCAGGCTTCAGTGAATGGTGAATTAAGAAAAGCTTCCGGTGTAAAATGGTTCAATGATTTCAAAGCTCATGAACCAGATGTTACTATCAATTTTGCAGGAGGAAAAGTGATAGGTAACGACTTTGTTACACCAAACCTGAATACTTCGTTGAAAGAATTCAGCATTAATGAAGTGCAGAAGTTTGCAGGAAATAAAAACCTTTTTGTGAACCTGTCTGCTCCCAAAAAGCTGACCGATGCAATAAAAGCAAAGTTCACCGAATACAAAACAATACAACTGGTATCCACCCCGGCAGAAGCACAGTACATTCTGTATGGCACCATCAATGATGATAACACCATCGCTTATGGCTTGGTGAAGGCGAATATTTCACTCAGGGACAGCCTGGAGTCCATGCCGATAAATACAAGGGCTTATCCACTTGCCGGCAACACCGAAGCTGCCTACAAAGCAATTATTGACAGTTTGTTTGATGTTTCTTTGAAACTATCAAAAATCAGGGGGTGGCTGACACTTACTCCTCCCCAGGAAGCAGGGTTCTTCCCCTATCGGCTGGTAATGCGAAATGCTACCAGTAAAACAGAGGTGGATAGCAACGGGGTAAAGATTGGTGACAAACTTGATCTATCTATTGAAGCTACTGAAGATTATCTTGACAGGCCTATTGAAAAGAAATACATATATGTTTTTACTATTGATATTAACGGAAAAATGCAGTTGATTTATCCAAATGTGGCGGAGGGTAGTGTACAAAATAAATTTCCTCTGAATACGGAGGAAGGACTACCAAGGAAAAAAATGAATTTCTTTGGTCGCCCTGCAACGGCCTCATTGCCGGTGGGAACAGACAATTATTTCCTGATTGCTTCCAAGGAGCCCATACAGGAACCTGGCAGGTTATTTAACCAGGAAGGTGTGAGAGGTGCGCCCAGGGGAAGCAAAAGTTCTTTATCCGCCCTGTTGGATATGGGTAACGAATCAAAAGCGAGAGGACTTAGTACAGCAACCCCGACTAACTGGAACCTGCTGAGGCTGGCCGTAAAAACAACACATTAATATTTTGCAATTTCTTTTATAAATCAGAATTTTATTACCTTAACATTAAACAAAACAAGTATGAAAAAAATCAAAATTTTAACCACCGCTTTTGCCCTGGCAATCTGCTCGTTTGCCTTCGGACAAACAACTAAAAATGTTTCCAAAATGGAACCCGGCACTGTATTGACCACTACAGACCTGGAATTCCTAAACATTGTTAACAGTACTACTGTTAGTGCTTCCCGCGGACAGGGTGAAAAGCTGACAGCGACGATCAATGGTAAAACGTATACCGAAGGTCAAACACTTACAGCTGACGATGTAAACAACCTGAAGACTGCCCTGGAGAATTTCGAAAAGAATAACAAGGGTAAGAAAAAAGCTAAAGGTAAAGTTGCCGGTGATTCAAGAGGCGCCTGCTGCTACTGGTACTACTATTGTACTTACAGCGGATACTGCTATTATTACTGGCGCTGCTACTGCTAAAGTGCAGTTTGCTACAAATAACTTAGAGGCTTGGCAACAAGCCTCTTTTTTTTGCGTTATTTGCGTTGTATTTCATTGTAACTTATTTAACAAATAAACGAGTGAATTTAGGCTCCTGAATGCGTCATCCCGGGTAAACTCAAAAAACAATTTATGCGAAACATTACCACACTCTTCCTTGCACTATCTTTTGCTATTTCGGCTTTTGCAGCTGATGAGATTCAATTTGTAAAAGGCATGACATGGGCTCAGATCAAAGCCAAAGCCCTGAAAGAAAAGAAAATGATCTTTTTTGACGCCTATGCCACCTGGTGCGGCCCATGTAAATACATGGACAATTCTGTTTACACCCAAAAAGCGGCAGGCGACTATTACAATGTAAACTATATCAACGTTAAGATGGACATGGAGGCCGGTGAAGGCATTACCTTGTCAGAAGAATTCAATGTAACAGCTTACCCCACTTTCCTGTTTTTCTCACCAGAAGGAAAGCTGGTTCATAAATATGTAGGCGGCATGGAGGTAGAAGACTTTGTGCAACTGGGAAAAGATGCCAAAGATCCCGCCAAACAATATTTTACGTTAAAGGACAAAGCAGCAAAAGGGTTGTTATCAGATGCAGATTTTACCACCTGGGCATCCCTTGCTTCTGACCTGGAAGAAGACGACAGTGAGGAAATCCTGAATAATTATTATGCTAAAAAGACAGATATCCTTGCAAATAAAGATATAGCCACCACTGCTATTTTATATACAAGTAACCTTACTGAAAAACAACTGAGTTATTTGTATGCTAATAAAACAAAAATCAAACAGCTGTTGGAGTGGGATGATGCCAAAACAAACAATACACTTTACAGCCTTTTATTTACTAAAGCAGTCAATGTCTACGACAGAACTAATAGTAACAAAGACTCTTTTGCCGCTGTGATCAGGAAATTTGATCCTTCCAATGAAAATTATGCCTATAAGGACCTTGATTTTAAATTGGCCTTGTATGTTGATAAGGATCCGGCAAAAGCCACCAGCCTGTTGATTAGCTACTTGAAAGACAATCAAAAACCTGTTAGCATAGAAGCCGTCGGCAACTGGTTTGTCAACTACGCAAGCCGGCTCGAGGGAGAGAACTTTCAAACTATGGGTAAGGAACTGGAGCTCTACAAATTCAAGGCTATTGACAAAGACAAAGAATACTGGCTATACCTGATGCAAATGTTGTGTGCTGCCCAGGCAGAAAACGAGGTAAAGGCCAAAGAAGCCGCTACAAAGGCTTATAAACATCCCTTCATACCTGCAGAATATAAATCATACTTGAAAGAAACTTACAGTCTTACAGATTAATCAGGTACAAACCAATTTTAGCCGCAACAGAAATTTGTCTGTTGCGGCTTTTTTATTGTTCTAATGAATTTATTCAACCTATTAGAAGAATCTCATAGTCATGCCAGTTTTATTAAAAACTCAAACAACCGATCATATTCCTTCTCTGAAAAAAGATTTGCATCGCCTCTACATATGAATTACATGCAGTATACACCTTACATAATTAAATAATAATAGGTAAACACAGTAATTGTTCGTCCACTCACACAACTCCAAAGGCCTGTTATCATTTGAAAGAGAAGAATTACTACTTCCTTTATTCTTTTATCCTTTCTTTAATATATTCAATAAAAAAGGCCGCATTATCTGCGGCCATCGAAAATTTTATTTTAAGATAATTATGGGTTAAGCTTCCAGGTATACTGGTAACCGGTATAGGTCACTTTAGGACCCCAGTAAAGATAGCTACCATCATCGAAAACTGCTTTTGCATACAAGGTGTTAGTACCGGGAATTGCCCATGTTACTCTTTTATCCCATGGAGAAACAGTACCGCGGTAGTTACCGTTTACATAGATGTCTACATAGTAACCAGTCCAGTTATCAACTACCACATCACTGTAGTCTGGTCCGTAAACATTACCCCTTGATTTGTCTTCCTGTACCGGGTTGTTTTTTTGGTTTACCGCCTTTTGCAATCCGTCTACTTTCGGATCAGGGCTGGAGATGGCGTTGGATACAATTGTTTCTTTTTTGTACTTACCCCTAACCTGGGCGTTGGCTGTAATTCCAAAGCCAACAACGAAAAATGTGGCTAAAAGAAGGAGATGCTTTTTCATAATGTGTGAGTTTAAATGTTTTTTGTTTTAGAATTCAATGATACAAAAGTTTTAAATAAGGATGCATGGACTTTAAAAAACAGCTTAATTAATTTTGTCATCCTCTGCACCGATAATTTAATGTTACTAAGATACTACTGTAATTACCTGTTTCAACTACCGTTAACCGGGTATTTTTAAAAAGCCATTGTTATACGAAAGTTATTTGCCAGGTATTTTGAATATCCACTCCCCCCGGCCCTCAATAGGCATACCAAACGGCTCCTGCTGTTTACTCAGCTCTTTCACCTTTTCTTTGAGAAAGTCTATCAACCTCGGCATTTTCAGGCTGGCATCATCTTCATGTTCCCTCAGGTAATTGATCAGCACGGTGGCAAAGGGACTGTTTTTACCTTTCTCCCCATCCGAAACCTTCGTGGCCCTGCCCGATGTTACGATCCATTTGCAGGGCGCATTTTCGGCTGATTGAGAATCTGTGGTTGAGGTAAGCGGCTGACCAGAAGGGTTAACACTATTGGTAATCATCCCCGAATAGCAGGCATCAACGATCAGCAGACAACGCTTTGCCCTTATCTTTTTGAAATTATCTACTATGTCTGTTGATTTCACTGCACCCGTTACATCATCAGCTTCGGCTTCCTGGGGTATAAAATAATAATCGCCATCAGCCAGCTGGTCTTCGTTACCATGCCCGGATAAATAAATCACCACATTATCATTGGGCCCTGTTTTTTTCAGAAACTCACGGATATTATTAATAATATTTTTACGGGTGGCCTTCTCATCCAGCAAAAGGAAACTACTGTCGAAGCCGTATTTGGACTTTAGTAACTCGGCAAACTTAATTACATCATTTTTTGCATTGTTCAGCACCGGCCATGTTTTGTAATTATCAATGCCGATTCCGAGAAAATAGTTCTTGCCCTTACCTCCAGCCACTACAGTATTATTATTTTTTAATTCAAATTCAAGAGTGCGGACAGCCGTAAACCCTTTTTCGTCGGTAGCCTCAATTATTACTTTGTTTACACCAAAAGAAAGATTAACCGTATGTTCAAAAAATTTGAGATTGGTATCATAATTAACCGTCTCATTATTGATTTTTAAGGATTTCACCGGCTTATTATCTAGGGACATTGTAAACCCGTTTATTTCGTATTGTTGTGAAGGCGCCGGAATCGTTATTCCCCTGTCATTGGAGACTTTAGGGGTTATGAGTTTAATAAATATACTTTCACCATCCCGCATAGCTGTGGTAGTTCCCGGCTGAAACAATGCCTGTGCTAATCCAATTTTGTTTAATGCCGTTCCGGGGATACGGCCATTTTTGGCAATATTTACAAACAATTCATTTAAACCTTTATCCTCATTAATCTGTTGGATAAGATTAAAGGGTCTGTCTGCATAAACCGTTACTAACTGGTCATAAGGATTTAAAGGACTTTGAAACTGAAAATTTACTGTTGTTCCATAATCTGCATAACAACTTTTCTCTCCCTTGTCTTTGCCAGGAAATACCTGTTCATAACTTCCATCTTCCTTTTGCCTGAAAAGATTAAAATATACCCTCTCAGAGCTGGGATTTCTAACTGATAAAGTTTTAACCGCTGTTCCCTGTTCGTTCTTGACTAATACCGACAGTTTGCCTTCAGCAGTTATTCCGGTTTTCTTGTACAATGCACTTCTCGCTTCAAAATCATAATCCTGTATGTTTATCTCCGAAAAACTTACGGCAGGCCCCGTACTCCTTGTATATGATGTTTGAAAATCACCCAGGCTAAAAGGAGTCAGGCTTGTAAATAATTTGACCCTTTCTTTTCCAAAAGGAGCAGTTATTGTAATCTGCAGAATTTTTTCGCTGTTTGGCAGCAATACATTTTCCTCAGAATATCGGTTGGTAATAATTGTATAGCTTTTATCCTGGGTCAGATCTGCCAGACTATAAAAAAGCTTATGCGGATTATTATTGATGATTTTAATAGCTACCTCATCCCCTTCATATAAAATATCATATCCATTTTCCTTTTCTTTTAAAGGGTTCCCGGTAGCATCCGTCATTTGAAAATCTACTGCCAGTTCAGGAATGTAATTGGTCAATTTTGATATGTACTCGTACTGGGCTAGTTTTTTGGTAAGCTCAACTAACGGTTTTATATCCGTTGAAGACTCAACTTTGATAGTTGTAATTAATTGTTCTGTCTGCGGGTTAAGCAGCGTAACTTCAAATTTGCCATCAGGCATAGGGGCAATGTTGCCCACCTGTACATCTCCACCCTGGGCCACAAACCCGGTATAATTGGCATTCAATGGTTTTTTTAGTTCTGCTACCAATTGCTTAAAAAAAGTTAGCTGGCTTGCATCACCACTATAAAGCTCATTAAACTTAATTTTCCGTTCCACTTTTGACAAGTCGTATTCCGGAACATAAGCCCAATGCTTATCAAGGTTTTCCAGCTTCCCGGAAAACCTTACCACAGCAGTGGTAGCACTTACACTAATCACCTCTCCTGTAAAAGTTGGTTTTAAATTCACAGTGTCTGAGTACGCAGGGAAAAAATCAACCCTGATACCCGGGGCAATACTCATTCGCTGGCCTGCATTAATAATAACAGTGCTATCGTTTACCCTTTCCCTGATCTCATAATGAGGAAGGAATTTTATTGCCCGGCCGTTAAATAAGACCATGTCCTGGGAATGGGTTAGTATCTCAGGTGTCTGTTTTGTAGTTAATGATAAAATATGACGTTGGATATTAGAAAAGAAGCCCCGGTAACTATTGTTTTTACCCGAAATAGATTTCAAAGAGGAGGCAATAGCCCTTGCAAAAATGCTGGCTCTATCAAAAACATGGCTTTTCTCTCCGGGTGAAACCGCGGTAATAATAGTAGTAAGATCGTTTTCAATTAATGAAAACTTATTTGTTGTAAAAGATGTCATGGAGTCTGCAGGAGGAGAATCGGAGTCAAATAATGCAAAAAACAAAGAAGGATTATTTGTTTTCATTCCAATACGCTGAAACTTGCCCTGTAATTCGCTAATGGTAATAAATTCTTTTGGCCGCATTGGGTCAAGAATAAGCTTCAGTTCATCTTTGGGGGCAGCTGGTTCAATACCAAAAGGAAGATCAAAGTACAGAAATACAAAATCTCCCTGCCTGAGGCCGGCCGTCACCTCGTCAATTTTTTTTAGTAGCTTTTCCTTTGTTAATGCAGAAGAATCTATAAAAACCCGGGAGGCTGCAAAGGCCTGATATCCCAATCCCTCTTTGATAATCTTTACATTATTTCGGGCAATTATTTTTTCTTCACCACTAACAGCAGCTAACCTGGAAAATAAAATAGCATATTTATCCTGTGCAGATACCTGTAAGGAAGTAAAAAATACAGCTATTAAGACAAAAAGCCTTTTCATAACCCGAATTTAACCTCTTCCTGCTTACATCAGCCTGTGGCCAAAAGGTATTTTTCATCAAATAAACCTGCTTCCAAAGCAACTCCGGGCATAATTGCCCCATCATAGCCGGTATATTTTGGATTTATTTCTTACTTATAAGCGCTGCCTTTTCTATAACTTACTAAAAATTTATCGTATGAAGCATTGGCTATTGATTGCCCTTAGTGCTATACTGATTGTTTCCTGTCAAAAGGAAAATGACCAGGTACCAGACCCGTCATTACCCGAAAAAACGGAGCTGAATGTTTCCTATGGGGCCGATGCCGCTCAAAAAATGGATGTGTACCTTCCGCCGGGCAGAAATACATCCACCACCAAAGTCTTGATCATGATACATGGCGGCGGATGGACGCAGGGAGATAAATCAGAATTCACGGCCTATGTAGATACGCTGAAAAGAAGATTACCCGGGTACGCTATTTTCAATATCAACTACCGGCTGGCTACCGGTTCGGCAAATTTTTTTCCTACCCAGGAAAATGATGTAAAAGCTGCATTGGATTTTATTTATAGTAAAAGAAATGAATATGCCATCAGCGATAAATATGTTTTGCTGGGGGCCAGTGCTGGCGGACACCTGTCATTGCTGCATGCTTATAAATACACATCACCGGTTAAAATTAAAGCGGTAGTTGACTTTTTCGGCCCTACTGAGTTGGTGAATATGTATAATAATCCGCCCAACCCGCTGATACCATTGCTGCTGCTACAAGTGACCGGTGGTAACCCAACTACCCATGCTGCCCTGTATCAGCAATCAAGTCCCTTAAATTTCGTCACAGTGCAAAGTCCTCCTACTATTATTTTGCACGGCGGTGTGGATATTGTAGTAGCCCCTTCTCAATCCATATTGCTTCGAAACCAGTTACAAACAATGGGAGTAGTTCACCAATATGTTTTTTACCCAACTGAAAACCACGGTTGGACCGGCACCAACCTGGCGGATTCATTTGATAAGATACAGGCCTTTATTACGGCCAATGTAAACTGACCTGTACAAATAATTATTGAAAGCATTCCCCATCAAGGAATGCTTTTTTGTTACTTTGAGGGGTGAATACGCATATACCTCTTGCAGAACGGGTACGACCGGTTACATTGGATGAATTGCTTGGGCAGCAGCACCTAGTTGGTAAAGGCAGTATCCTCCGAACAGCTATTGAAAATGGTAAAATACCCTCCATGATTTTCTGGGGGCCGCCGGGTACAGGCAAAACAACTATTGCCAATATAATTGCTCATACACTTAAAGCTCCCTTCTTTCAGCTAAGTGCCATCAGCTCCGGTGTAAAAGACATCAGGGAGGTTATTGAAACCGCTAAATCACAACCCGGATCTGTTTTATTTATTGATGAGATTCATCGCTTCAATAAAAGCCAGCAGGATGCTTTGCTGGGAGCTGTAGAAAAAGGAACTATCACTTTGATAGGTGCCACCACAGAAAACCCTTCCTTCGAAGTCAATTCTGCCTTGCTTAGCCGTTGCCAGGTTTATGTATTAAAGCCACTGGAAGAAACTGACCTGGTGAAACTGATGCAGACTGCTATTGACAAAGATGAATTTCTCAAAAAGAAAAAAATTGAATTAAACGAAACGGCCGCACTTATCAATATCTCCGGTGGTGATGGCAGAAAGCTTTTAAACCTGCTGGAAATAGTCTGTGATACCTCCGGTGAAAAAGTTATGATTACCGACAAATATGTAATGGAGGTAGCGCAAAGGAGAATTGCTTTGTACGATAAAGCCGGCGAACAGCATTATGATATTATCTCTGCTTTCATCAAATCCATCAGGGGCAGCGATCCCAATGCTGCGGTGTACTGGCTGGCCCGCATGATAGAAGGTGGCGAAGATGTAAAATTCATTGCCCGGAGAATGGTGATACTGGCCAGTGAGGATATTGGCAATGCCAACCCAACCGCATTAGTGATGGCTAATGCTACGTTTGATGCTGTCAATAAGATTGGTAACCCGGAAGCAAGGATCATCCTTTCTCAATGCGCCATTTACCTGGCCTCCTCGCCTAAAAGCAATGCTTCGTATGCTGCTATAGATGCAGCGCTGGCTGAGGTGAGAAAAAGAGGTGACCTTTCTGTGCCGCTGCATATCCGGAATGCGCCTACTGCATTGATGAAAAATTTAGATTATGGAAAAAATTACGAGTACTCCCATAGCTATGAAAACAATTTCTCTCCGCAGGAATATTTACCCAAAGAAATAGCCGGCACCAAATTTTACGAGCCCGGCAAAAATGCAAGAGAAGAAGAATTGCGTAAGTTTTTAAAAAATCTCTGGAAGAACAAGTACAATTATTGACTTATTACAGCCGGATCAAATAACAAAGGAAAAAATTGTCCTTGCATCCTCTCTCCTTTGGGCACAACGGGTACACCATCCAGCATGGGCTCATCTGCATCTGACTTTACGCCATCTGCAAATACATTTATCACAAATGCCCTTCTGGGTCTTGGGGAAGTATTGGCTCCTGAGCCATGCAATGTCAGTGAATGATGAAACACCGCTTCCCCGGCTTTTACTTCTGCCAGTCGGGGATTTTCAAATTGCTTTTTCTGTTCTTCATTTAAATAATCCCTGATACCCTCCAGTTCACCGGCTATTACCGGTTTTGGTAGTAAACCCCACTGATGACTTCCGGGAATATATTGCAGGCATCCGTTTTCTTTTGTTGCATCATCCAGGCCACACCAGCAGGTAAGATGAGCCACCGGCTTTGTTCTTGTCCAGTAGGAATAATCCTGGTGCCAGGCCACTACACCACCCTGTTTTGCCGGCTTCCAGAACAACTGATCATGCCAGAACCGCACAGGCACATTTCCTAACAATTGACTCGCTACTACAAGGAACCTCGGATTCCATAAAACATCATGCAAACCGGGAGTGATGCGCCAGGCTCCTAATGCATGAAATAATATAGTGGAAGGATCTGTTGATTCGTTGGAGTGAAATTCATAAAATAAAGAATGCCCCGGATGTGCGGGATCGGCGATCTCTGCTAACTCTTTCCTGATCTCTGAAATCTGATCTTCATCCAGCATTTTCACCCCTGCGAGATACCCGTTCTCCCTGAAGAATGCCACTTGCTCCTCACTCAACTTATAGCTTTCCCATTCTTTTCTTGATAATGGCCATCTGAATAATTTACCGGCAAGCTGATGAACAGTGCTTAAATCTTTTACCTGCATAAAATGATTTATTTAAAATTAGTAATTTGTTTTAATGAGGATGCTGGTGTCTGCTTATTTATATTTGTACTCCATGAACTGGTCGCTGAAAAAATTTGAAGATCTCGCCCCGCATGAACTTTACGCCATCATGCAACTGCGCAATGAAGTTTTTGTGGTAGAGCAAAATTGTGTGTACCAGGATGCTGACAATAAGGATAAGTTTTCTTTTCACCTGATGGGATGGAAAGAGGACATACTCATTGCCTATACCCGGTTGATTCCTGCCGGAACTGCCTATGCTGAGCCATCTATTGGAAGGGTAGTAACTTCTCCTTCTGCCAGGGGTACTGGTGCAGGAAGAGAACTGATGGAACGTTCAATTGATACTATATATAAGCTATTCGGAAAACAACCTATCCGTATCGGCGCACAATTATACCTGAAGAAATTTTATTCCTCTCTCGGTTTCGAACCTACCGGCGGTATTTATCTAGAAGATGGCATTGAACATATTGAAATGGTAAAACCATAGCCTGTTTTTCGTAGAATCACTAAGTAGAACAACTTTTAAAGTAGTGAGAATCAAAAAAAGATAACAAAACGTTTGTCTTATACTCCTCTCCTTTTCTACCTTAGTTGCGAGAATCCAATAGTCGAAAAACCAGAAATCTGATACCAATGAGAACCTTTGTACACACTGTACGATTATCCGTGCTTGTCAGCACATTTCTTAGCATCTCGCTACTTTCCACAGCACAATCTTTAAGTACTCCGAATGGAAAAATTGAAGTAGGTATTGGCGTAGGCCCAATGATCTTCCTGGGTGACCTTGGGGGAAGCGAGGGTGTAGGCAGAACCTTCATAAAAGATGTTGACCTCCCAATGACCAAAATCAGCAAAGGAATTTACCTGAATCTCTATCCAACAGAATGGCTGGGCTTCCGCTTAGCCGGCAACCTTGGATATGTTCAGGGTGATGATGCACAAGCTCCTGATAAAGGTGGTGCTGAAAGATTCCGCAGAAAAAGAAACCTGAAATTTGAATCCAAGATTACTGAAGCCTATGCAGCATTAGAGTTATATCCCACTGTTTTCCTGGAACAATATGACGGACTTGCCGGCAAAATTCGCCCCTATGGTCTTGGTGGTGTTGGTGTTTTCCATTTTAACCCGAAAGGCGAGTTCATAGAATCAAATGGAAATACAAAGATGGTAGAGTTAAAGCCACTCCGTCTTGAAGGACAGGGAATGAATGAGTATCCTGATCGTAAAGAATATTCACTCACCCAGCTTGAGATTGTAATGGGTGGTGGATTCAAATACTACCTGACTGACGGCATGTATGTAGGTTTTGAGATTTTGCACCGCAAAACCTTTACTGACTATATTGATGATGTAAGCACCACTTATATTGACCCTGCGCTTTTTAATAATTACCTGGCTCCTGAGCAAATTCCGGTAGCAAGGCAATTAATGTTCAGGGAAAATATTTATAACCCTTCTGTTAGCCGTGTGTACACCAATGAGCAAAGAGGAGATCCAAAAGAAAATGATGCCTTCTTTTCCGGCATCCTTCGATTTGGATGGAGGTTGAACGGAATGAATACGCCAAACGGCAGGGCCAAGCGGCAGCTTAAATGTCCTGTGTATTATTAATCCGAAATATCACCTTAAAAACCGAACCACTATGAAGCTACACCCTTACTACCGACACCTGGCAGTAGCCTGTATGTTTACATTAAGTTCCGGCCTGGTACTTGTTCAGCAAGCCTCAGCCTCCGGAAGGCCAGTAAAGAAAATCTCTATAACGGCACCGGCAGAAGAAGAACCTGCCAAAAAGAATAAAATGAAGGCTAAGTCCTCCTTTGCATCGCTGAATAACAGCGCTGTGAAGATCTACCCGGATGCAGTAAAGAGAGACATGCATGTGGTAGCCAAAGAAAATGATGGCAAAGAAATTGACTTTTTCGTTTTTGACCTGCAAGGCACACTGGTGCAGAATTACAAAATGAAAGCTAAAGACCACTACCGGCTAACCGGGCTTTCAAGAGGCACTTATGTGTACAGGGTTTTCAGTGGTGATGAAGAAACCGCCACCGGAAAATTCGAAATAAGATAAGTCAAAAGAAAAAACCTGTAAGCCGCAGAGAGCTTAATAAAATCTGATACCTGGTTGAAAAAACCTAATCCGTTCTCTATTGGTACTCTCATTTGTATAAAAATTTTATTAAATACTCTCTGCCCCGCTTGCGGGTAGCAAGTAACAAACCAGCCAACCGGCTGAATACAAACCTTGAGCTCTTTTAATTGTCATAACTAAGAAAAACCCGTACTGGCAGAAAAATTGTTTAAATCAATATCCGGATGAAAAACCAGCGTCCCTGGAACCGAGAAAATATTTCTGCAATCACTTTCTGCCATTACTTACGGGTTTATTGAGCTTCTCCCCCATTATTCTCCCTTTTCTTATTACTGTTATCAACAGGTTCAAAAAAAAAGACCCATTGCCGGCCTGTTTTTAAAAAACTGTCTTATATTAGGTTCATCAAAACCAGAAGACCCGATCTTATATGGCCGGGGGCGAATGCCGAAAAGCCAAACGAGTAGGCACAACCAAAATCAACCAAGCTATGAACTTAATTGAAAGGGCAAAAAGCATTCTTCTTACCCCTAAAACAGAATGGGACAAAATTGATAATGAGACGCCTAACGTACAAAGCATTCTCACTACTTATGTAATTCCGCTGGTTGCTATCGGTGCCATTGCATCATTTATTGGCTGGGGCTTTATAGGAAAAAGCTACAGCTACGGATTTGGCAGTATAAAAGTTTCCGGAGTTTCATTAGGTATTAAATATGCAATTATTGCCTTAGTAGGTGGTATCGCTGGATGCTATTTGCTGGCTGTAGTAATTGATGCATTGGCTCCCACTTTCAAGTCTGAAAAGAATTTCGGCAAATCATTCCAATTAGCCGCTTATTCTTCTACTGCAGGCTGGGTTGGTGCCGTATTTAATATCCTTCCTTCATTGGCCATAATTGGTTCTCTTGTTGGTCTTTACGGCCTTTATTTACTTTATATTGGCTTGCCAAAAATGAAGAAAACACCGCAGGAACAGACTACCAGTTATTTTGTTGTAAGCCTTGTTGCAATGATTGTTGCGTATTTTGTAATTGGAATGATATTAGCAGCAATTTTGATTGGTAAGAATCCAATCTCTGCCAGCGATATTAAGATAAACTAATATTAGAGGTAACCCCTCTTTAAAGTAAAAGAGGCTGTTTCATTAAAATGAGACAGCCTCTTTTTTTTATTTAAAACAGCCCCCATATATCTTCAAATTCATCTCTTTCAAAAGTGTTTACCAGGGAATGGAAAGCAAGTAAAACTCTGCAATATTATCCCCTAGGGTCATCTCAAATGATACTTCAATTACTCCTTCCGCAATCATTGGCACAATGGATGATTTTTTATTATTTTAATTCTTCTTTTAAAAACCTGGCTGTATGGCTTTCCTTATTCTTAATTAATTCCTCCGGTGTTCCCTCAAACAAAACACTGCCGCCCCCATCGCCGCCTTCAGGCCCAATATCTATAATGTGATCCGCCACTTTGATCACATCCATATTGTGCTCAATCACCAAAACCGTATTACCCCTGTCCACCAGTTTATTCAGCACATCGAGCAAATGCTGAATATCTTCAAAATGCAAACCGGTTGTCGGCTCATCCAGAATATAAAAAGTCTTCCCTGTATCTCTCTTGGAAAGCTCTGTCGATAATTTTACCCGCTGCGCTTCGCCGCCACTCAGTGTTACGGCTGACTGACCCAGCGTAATGTATCCCAATCCTACTTCTTCAAGCACTTTTATCTTGCGGTAGATATAAGGAACGTTCTGGAAAAATTCCACTGCTTCCTCCACTGTCATTTCCAGCACATCTGCGATGGATTTACCCTTGTACCTAATCTCCAGTGTTTCCCGGTTATATCTTTTGCCATTGCATTTTTCGCAATGCACATATACATCAGGTAAAAAATTCATCTCAATGACCCGCATACCCCCACCCTCGCACACATCGCACCGGCCGCTTTTTACATTAAAAGAAAAACGTCCGGCATTATATCCCCTTATCTTGGCTTCAGGAATAGAAGCAAATAAGGTTCGTATTTCCGTAAAGAAACCGCAATACGTAGCCGGGTTGCTCCTTGGGGTCCTCCCGATGGGAGACTGATCGATTTCAATCACTTTGTCAATATGCTCCAGCCCCTTGATTGATTTATAAGGCATCGGCGCCGCTTTGGAGCCATAAGCATGTTTGGATAAGATCGGGTAAAGCGTCTCATTTATCAATGTAGATTTGCCGCTGCCGCTAACACCAGTGACACAAATAAATTTTCCCAACGGGAACTTTACATCCACCTGCTGAAGATTATTGCCCTTCGCCCCTTTTAGCTCAAGCACTTTACCATTGCCCTTCCTTCGTTCGGATGGAATAGCAATCCGGTGATGTCCATTGAGATAACCTGCCGTCAGTGTATTCAGTTTGAGTATCTGCTGCGGTTCTCCTTCCGCGACAATTTTACCACCGTGAAACCCGGCTTTGGGACCAATATCAATCAAATGATCAGCTGCCAGCATGATGTCTTTGTCATGCTCCACTACCAGCACACTATTACCTATGTCTCTAAGATTTTTGAGAGCTTCAATCAACCGATGATTATCCCGTTGGTGCAAACCAATGGAAGGCTCATCCAAAATATATGTTATACCCTGTAACTGCGAACCTATTTGGGTGGCCAATCGAATGCGCTGCGATTCACCTCCGCTCAGCGTTTTAGACGGCCGGTTCAGGGTTAAATAAGTCAGCCCCACATCCAACAGAAATTGCAACCGCTCCCTGATCTCTTTCAGCACATCTTTGGCAATAGCCTTCTGCTTGTTGTCCAGCATTAATTCTATACCGTCAAACCAGGCAGCCAGGTTATCAAGGTTCATGTTGCTTAATTCGGAAATATTCCTTCCGTTTACCCTGAACCAAAGACTTTCCTTCTTCAGCCTGGCCCCGTTACAACTATGGCAAACGGCCAGCTCCATATACTTTTCCACCCACTCTCTGAGAAAATCAGTACTGCCCGGTGATATAAACCATCTTTTCAACATTGGAATAATGCCTTCGTAGCTTCCGGTATATTCTAATGGGATTGTTTCATCATCATCAACTGTTAATGAAGGACTGATCCCCTTATCGCCGAACAACAACAGATCAAGATGGGTTTTTGGCAAATCTTTTACCGGTTTATCCAGACTTATTTTATTCTTTTTGGCAAAAGCTATTACTTGTTGAAAAATACTGGCATCTCTTTCCTCTCCCAAGGGTGCAATCCCACCTTCTCTTACTGATAAATCTTTATCAGGCAGGACAAGTTCCATATTGATGGTATATACATTACCCAAACCTTTGCAAACGGGGCAGGCTCCATAAGGCGAGTTAAAAGAAAAAGCATTAGGCGATGGCTCTTCATAACTGATGCCGGTATCCTCACACATCAATAACTTGGAGTACTGAACAAACTTTGAATCATCCACCAGTAAAAATAGCAGGTCTTTACCCAGTTTCAATGTTTGCTGCACACTCTGGCTTAGTCTTGCTTTAAGTTCCTCGGTAACCTGCAGCCTGTCCACCACCAGTTCTATATCGTGGATAACATACCGGTCTACCTGCATTTTTGGAACAAGGTCTTTTATCTCTCCATCGATTCTCACTTTCAAAAAACCTTTCTTCCGCATTTCTTCAAACAACTCCCTGTAATGTCCCTTTCTTCCCCTGACCAGTGGGGCCAGCAAAGCAATTTTCTTCCCTTTGTATTTTTTAAAAATATTGTCCACTATTTCTTCCTCACTCCACTTCACCATTCTCTTACGGGTGTTGTATGAATAAGCTTCGCCGATCCTAGCATATAGCAAACGGAGAAAATCATAGATCTCAGTAACTGTCCCTACCGTTGACCGGGGATTCTTATTGGTTGTCTTTTGTTCGATAGAAATAACCGGGGAAAGACCAGTGATCTTATCCACGTCAGGTCGTTCCATATCACCGATAAACTGGCGGGCATAAGCACCAAAAGTTTCCATATAGCGGCGCTGGCCCTCAGCATAAATGGTATCAAAGGCCAAAGAAGATTTTCCGCTGCCGCTAATGCCGGTGATCACCACCAGTTTATTCTTGGGAATAGAAATATCAATATTCTTAAGGTTGTGCACCCTGGCACCAGACACCTCAATTATTTCTACTTCGCTATTATTGCTTGTTTCAGATGTTGTTTTCATTTCCGGGAAACGAAGTTAAGAACAAAGAGCAAGCAAGAAAGTTGTAATAATTGCTGATGGAAATCAGGAAAAAAAAGCTGAAAATCATACTTGCAGCCAGTTGAATTAAGTTTTTTTAGGGGACATATGTCTGCCAAACAATTGTCCGCTGAGAGCTTCGTAATACAATTAAAAGCCATCTCCTTTCAAAAAGGCAAGGAAATTGAATTGCAAAAAACAACCTTAATCAGGCAGCTATCAGAAAACCCTCCCCGCAAACCTGCTGAAATAATGGCTTATCATGATTGTCTGCAGTCTATGCTGGCCTATCCTGCTGACAGAAAAATTTATTCCTTGACCTGCATAGCATTAGAAGGACTTAAAGACTATCTGAAAAACAAGTTAGCCGTTAATAATACCCGTTTATCGTATGCACTTTCCGGTACAGGGCTCAGTGGTTCATCCATTATCGGTTCTTTTAGCTTTGAAATAGTAAAATGGCTTTGCAAAGAGTTTCCGCAAGATGTAGAAATAGAAAGCAGCCTCGCCGATCCTGAATCCGTTCGCCTTTTTTTCAGGGAGATTTTACCAAGAACAGAATACGAAAACATTTTTACAGGTGAATTAAGCTTGCTAAGAAGATGTTATCAATTAAAAGGCAAGAGCCCCGGCAGCATTTTAAACTGGTTGCTTTATCATATTGATTCATTACAGATTCCAGAGAGAGATAAAGAATCGGTTTTTCATAATCTGCAGATTTTCATTCATTGGAGATTAAAACACCCTGTATATAACCGTACCATGCTATTGGCAGGTAATAGAAATATATTTTACCACAAGGAAATTAAAAGGCAGGCTGATATAAACAAAATCATTGGCATGCCCTTACCAGTAGCATCGGCTTTGACTGAAAAAGAAAAACAACATTTTGTCAATACGGCGAAAGCAACTCTGCTTTTTTTACACCGGGAAACAGAGCCTTTCACTTATGCAGATACTGATGAAATAACTTGCTTTGAACTGGAAAGAGGATTGTCTGTGGTATTATATGGCATGTCGAAAGAAAGAAGATTATCCATTGAATCGTATGTAGGCTACCTGGCTTTAAAAAATGGGGTACCGGTTGCATACGGCGGTGGCTGGATATTTGGGCATCGCTGCCAGTTTGGAATAAATATTTTACCTGCCTTTCGCGGCGGAGAATCCGCTTTAGTCTTCTACCAGCTACTTAGGGTATACAAACAACATTTCGGTGCAGAACGTTTTGTCGTAAAACCTTACCAGTTTGGAAAAAATAATGAAGAGGCCCTGAAATCAGGCGCATTCTGGTTTTATTACCGGGCCGGCTTCAGGCCGGAAGATGAAAATTTGAAACAGCTGGCTTCTGATGAATGGAATAAGTTACACAATGACAGACAATACCGGACACCTGTTTCATTACTGAAGAAGTTTATCGTTTCTAACCTGGAATTACAATTTTTGAAAAATGCATTTCCTCATTATGATGCCTCTGCAATAAGTACCAGCATTACGGATTTTATCAATGATTATTTCGGGGGAAAAAGAGATAATGCAGTTAATGCCTGTATTAAACAAACAAAAAAACAATTGGGAATAAAGTCTCTATCCGGCTGGAATGAATATGACCGAAAGGCCTTAAAAGAATGGAGTTTGCTGGCACAAGCCTTACTGCATGCTGACAGATGGAGCATAAAACAAAAAGAAAAATTTATTACGCTTATAAAAGCAAAAGGCAGTTCACAAGAAATTAGCTTTGTGAAGCTCCTGCAACAGCACCAAAAGTTTTGGGAAGATGCAGACCAGGCATTAATATCCAAAAGCAGGAAAAATAAATTACCAGCCTGAAACCTTTTACCAGCAAAGGTTTCAGCCTTCTTACAAACAACTGTTTGGCCATTTTTTATAACTTCATTTTGGAAGTTTAAAAAAATCACCGCTATATTTGCACCAGTTCTTTATAGCTACTTATCAAGAAAGGCTGAGGGTAATGGCCCAATGAAGCCTTGACAACCTCCTTCACTTTGTTATTTGAACGAAGTGAGGAAAGGTGCCAATTCCACCCCGATTATAGTCGGGACAGATAAGTCAGATTAATAGCTTCGAAATATACTTTCACAACATATTAAAAGCTCATCTGATTTGTCGGGTGAGCTTTTTTTATTGCTCCTCCCGATCGTCTTTTTTGGTTAGTGCTTAAAAAGAACATGTTTAACAAATTTTAAAACTACCTCACCCTCCTTTTGGGGTTGGGACAAACCAAAAAAAGATGAGCAACATTTCAACAAAGCTTATTCACAGTATTCCGGTAGACGAACTGACAGGAGCTATTTCAGTACCTATTTATCAGACTTCAACTTTTGTACAAGATGCCCCGGGTGTAAATAAAGGCTTCGATTATGCAAGGACTGGTAACCCCACCAGGGCAGTTTTGGAAGATATCATTGCTCAGCTTGAAAACGGATCAACAGGTATTGCTTTTGGCAGCGGGTTAGCAGCAATAGATGCCGTCATAAAACTATTAAGAGCCGGAGATGAAATTATTGCTGTTGATGATATCTATGGAGGTGCATTCCGGCTCTTTACTCATATTTATGAAAAGTTTGGAATCAGGGTCAATTATGTTGACTCAACCAGGGCTGAAAATGTTTTCAATGCAGTGACTCCACAAACAAAACTGATCTGGATTGAAACACCAACGAATCCCACATTAAAAATTTCAGATATCGCAGCAATCGCAAAAATTGCACAAGCAAGCCGCTGCTTACTTTGCGTAGATAATACTTTCGCTTCACCAGTCTTACAACAGCCTCTTTCGCTAGGAGCTGATATTGTTGTACACTCCGCCACCAAATACCTGGGTGGTCATAGCGACCTTATTGCCGGTTTAGTAGTTACAAAAGACAAGGAGTTGGGAGAAAAGATCAAATTCATTCAAAATGCAAGTGGCGCAATCCTTTCACCCTTTGACAGCTGGCTGGTGATCCGTGGTATTGAGACATTACCACTCCGGATTAAACAACATTGTGAAAATGCCCTGGCTGTGGCAGAATTCATGGAAAAACATCCCCTTGTTGAAAGTGTGTTTTACCCGGGTTTGAAAAGTCATCCCAATCATATTATAGCTGCAAATCAGTGCAAGGGATATGGGGGCATTGTGTCCTTTACCCTTAAGGATGATACGGAAGAAGCAGCCACACAATTTGTAACATCTACCCGGTATTTCAAATTAGCAGAAAGTCTCGGTGGTGTAAAAAGTCTTTTATGCCATCCGGCACAAATGACACATAAATCCATACCTGTCAAAAAAAGAAAAGCAGCAGGTGTGGCAGATAGCCTTATAAGGCTATCCGTGGGATTGGAAGATGCAACAGACCTGATTAATGACCTGGAACAGGCCTTTGAAAAACTCAAATTAAAACAACTGTTAGTACAGGGAAGGCCGGTTAACATTTAATTACATAATTCAGACAAAATAAATTTGGCAATCAAAAACAAAGTCTATTATTTTTGTAGAGTATTAAAATGAAAAAGAAACCAACAAATATCCTCTTCCTTATCACACAGCAATGCTGTATTTGCTGTTGTATGCCGTAAGGCATACTAATACTTTACCCAACGGGCCTGTCGCCCTCTCTTATTGCCTGCCATTTTGAACAATTCAATTGTAAAACTTAAAAAACTATTTCCATGAGTAGCAATCTTCGTTTTGAAACACTGCAATTACATGCCGGCCAGCAAATTGATCCAACAACAAAATCAAGGGCTGTGCCTATTTACCAGACAACATCTTATGGCTTTAATAATGCCGAGCATGCAGCCAATCTTTTTGGCTTAAGAGAGTTTGGCAATATCTATACCCGGATAATGAACCCTACTTCAGATGTATTTGAACAACGTATTGCTTCATTAGAAGGTGGGGTTGCTGCATTGGCAACCAGTTCAGGACAGGCAGCACAGTTCCTGGCATTAAACAACATTCTGCAAGCCGGTGACAATTTCATTACAACTTCCTTCTTGTATGGAGGAACATACAACCAGTTTAAAGTCGCTTTTAAACGCCTGGGAATTGAAGCCCGGTTTGCTGATGGCGATGATGCAGAAAGCTTTGTAAAGCTTATCGATAAGAATACAAAAGCATTTTATTTAGAAACCATTGGCAACCCGAGATTGAACATACCTGATTTTCAAAAATTCGCAGATCTCGCTAAAGAATACGACCTGCCGCTGATCGTGGATAATACATTTGGCGCCGGCGGATATTTATTCCGTCCGCTGGAACATGGTGCAAATGTGGTAGTAGAATCAGCTACAAAATGGATCGGTGGCCATGGAACTACCATCGGTGGTGTCATCGTAGATGGTGGGAATTATAACTGGGGCAATGGCAAGTTTCCTCAGTTCACCGAGCCATCTGAAGGTTATCATGGATTAAAATTCTGGGATGTATTTGGAGAGGGCAATCCTCTTGGGCTGCCCAATATCGCCTATGCCATAAGGGCAAGAGTAGAAGGCCTGCGGGATTTTGGTACTTCGCAAAGTCCGTTCAATGCATTTCTTCTATTACAAGGACTGGAAACATTAAGTCTTCGTGTACAACGTCATGTTGATAATGCCCTGGCACTGGCGCAATGGCTGGAACAACACCCTGCCGTTGAATTTGTGCAATATCCCGGATTGAAGAGCAGCCCTTATCATGAACTGGCCAAGAAATATCTCAAAAATGGTTTTGGAGGCGTTCTCAATTTTGGCATCAGGGGAACCAAAGAAAATGCCAGCAAATTTATTGACGCACTGAAACTGGTAAGTCACTTAGCAAATGTTGGTGATGCCAAGTCGCTGGCGATACATCCTGCATCAACTACGCATGAACAACTAAGCCCTGAAGAGCAAGTAGCGTCAGGAGTGCTTCCCAACCAGGTCCGTATCAGTGTGGGCATTGAACATATCGATGACATTAAAGCAGATTTTGAGCAGGCCTTTGAACAAGTATTGACAAAACAATTAGTGTCTTAAGATGCCTGAGAAATTCAATTATAATCGTCAATTTAAACTGGAGTCAGGAGCTTCGCTGCCCGGGCTACATTTGGCCTACACTACACACGGCCAATTGAATCATGAAAAAGATAATGTGATATGGATATTTCATGCACTAACTGCAAACAGTGATCCTGCAGAATGGTGGCCGGGACTAGTTGGGAAAGACCGCTTTTTCAATCCTGATCACCATTTTATCATTTGTGTAAATATGCCGGGGAGTTGTTACGGTAGTATTGGGCCGCTGGATACTGATCCTGAAACAAAGGAACCTTACTACCATAACTTTCCCTTTTTTACCACCAGGGACATGATCCGCTCCTACCAGTTGCTAAAAGAATACTTAGGCATCCGTAAAATCAAAATTGGTATAGGCGGCTCTATGGGCGGACAACAATTACTGGAATGGGCCATCGAAGAACCGCAATTGTTTGAAAATATTTTCCCAATTGCTACCAATGCTTTTCACTCTCCTTGGGGAATTGCCTTTAATGCTTCACAAAGACTGGCAATAGAAACAGACAGTACATGGAAAAACAAAAATGAAGCAGCTGGTTTACAGGGGATGCAAACGGCCCGTAGCATTGCACTGCTCTCCTATCGCAATTATCAAACCTATCAATGGAGCCAGTTAGAGGAAGATCCCTCCAAATTAGAGGAGTTTAGAAGTGAATCGTATCAGCGTTACCAGGGCGAAAAACTGGCAAGGAGGTTTAATGCTTTCAGCTATTATTTTCTTAGCAAAAGCATGGATGCACATAATGTTGGGCGAAACAGGCAAGGAATAACTGATGTCCTCAATAAAATAAAGGCAAGAATTCTTATTATTAGTATCAGCAGCGACCTGCTGTTTCCTCCTTCTGAACAGGAGTTTTTAACCGCTCATATTCCGGGTGCAGTTTATAAAGCCATTGATTCCGATTATGGACATGATGGCTTTTTATTAGAATATGAACAAATCGAAAAAGCAATTACTGAGTTCTTTGATCAAGAATCTGGTGCTGAAACTATTAAACAAAAAATAATCAATGGAAACACATAAACAACTAACAATTGGCCTCTTTGGATTTGGAGTGGTAGGCGAGGGGCTATATAAAGTACTTCAACAAACATCCTCTCTTAAAGCAACTATCAAAAAAGTGTGCATCAAAAACTATGGCAAGAAAAGAAATGCCCCCGCTTCACTTTTCACAACTGATAAAAATGAGTTGCTGAACGACAGGGATATCAATGTGATAGTGGAAGTAATTGATGATGCGGAAGCCGCTTTCCAAATTGTAAGTACAGCTCTTCAGAACGGAAAGGATGTGGTTAGTGCCAGTAAAAAAATGATTGCAGAAAATCTGCCAGCTTTACTGAAATTTCAGCAGCAAACAGGCCAATCATTACTATATGAGGCTGCCGCCTGTGCATCGATACCCGTGATACGTAACCTGGAAGAATATTACGACAATGATTTGCTTCACTCCATCAAAGCCATTGTCAATGGCTCAACCAATTTTATTCTAACCAAAATATTTGAAGAAGGGCTTGATTTCAAACAGGCCCTTGTACTGGCGCAGCAACTAGGATTTGCTGAAAGTAATCCAGCTCTCGATGTTGGAGGATATGATGCAGTGAATAAATGGACATTTTTACTTACTCATGCTTATGGGATCATTGAATCCCCTGACAACATCTTATTTAATGGCATTCAGAATATACATGCCGCCGATGCAGTAGTGGCAAAGTCAAAAAACCAGGTAATAAAACTAGTCGCCCAGGCCCAGAAACTGAAAAATGGTAAGGTCGCAGCATTTGTATTACCCCAGTTTGTAAAACAGGATGACCATCTTTCGTTTGTGAAGAACGAATACAACGGAGTGGTGATTGAAAGCGGCTTTGCCGACAAACAATTCTTTTATGGCAAGGGGGCCGGAAGTTTTCCTACAGCATCTGCAGTATTAAGCGACATTTCTGCCCTTCGTTACCAATATAAATATGAGTATAAGAAATTATATCACCATCAGCCGCATACGTTGAGTGATGAAATATTTCTCAGGGTATTCATAAGCTTTGACGATATTACAAAGGTTCCCCGTGGTAAGTTTGAATGGATTGAAGAATGGCATGCCCAGGAAGAAAGAAAATATCTTGTTGGCGTTATTTCATTTACTGAATTAAAAGAAAATGACTGGTGGAAGCAGAACAACACATCACTCATTGTAGCAGCCGATCCGGTTATTGAGGATATTGAAATAAGAAAACTGAAAAAGAAAAGTCTGCAACTGGCGGGAATATTATAAACTGATATCAGAGATAACAATTTTGAGGGAATGCAAAAGCTTCCCTCTTTTTTTATGAAGTACTACCTTTGCCTCTTATCCAGCATTTATGAAGGAATTGTCGGTAGTTATCACGGTGATGAATGAGGAAGAGAATATCAAGCCTCTCCTGGAAACGGTACGTTCGGCCCTATCTGCGATTGACTACGAAATTATTTTAGTTGATGACGGGTCAACTGATAAAACCAAACAGCAAATACTGGAACATGCTGATGAAAGAACTGTACTCGTAGAACTGAGAAAGAATTACGGGCAAAGTACAGCCATGACTGCGGGTATCGACCATTCACATGGCAGGTATGTAGCGCTGTTAGATGGCGATTTACAAAATGATCCTACAGACATTCCGGCTATGCTGGAATTACTGAAAAAAGAAGACTGGGATGTAGTGGCAGGCAATCGCAAAAACAGGAAAGACGGTTTCATTCTTCGTAAAATACCAAGTAAGATAGCCAATGCATTGATCCGAAAAATGACAGGGGTTTATATCAAAGACTATGGTTGTACATTAAAAATTTTTAGAAGGGAGATAGCAGAAGAACTTGGCTTGTATGGCGAACTGCACCGGTTTATCCCGGTGTTAGCCAAATTGCAGGGAGCTAAAATAACCCAGGTAGATGTAAAACATCATCCCCGCATTCATGGCAAAAGCAAATATGGATTGAACAGGACTTTTAAAGTAATGAGTGACCTTGTCCTGATGGTTTTCATGCGGAAATACATGCAGAAACCTATGCATCTCTTTGGACCTATCGGCTTTGTAAGTTTTGGAATTGGTGTGGCCATCAATATTTACCTGCTGATATTAAAGATAATGGGTAATGATATCGGTGGAAAACCTTTATTGATCCTTGGTCTAATCCTGCTGCTTGGCGGTATTCAGTTTATTACCATTGGTATTGTAGCAGATATCAACGTAAGGACCTATTTTGAATCGCAAAACAAAAAAACTTATACTGTTAGAAGAATATACCAGGCAAAAAGAGAAATAAGCCAGCACTCAGATGCTGCTTTGTGATCAGGTCAATAGTAGTTGCTTATTTTCCCTGAACCAGGCATAAAATTTTGCAAGACCCTCTTTTAATCCTGTTTTGGGATCATAATCCAGCAACCTTTTGGCTTTACTGATATCCGCAAAAGTTTTAGGAACATCGCCGGGTTGTTCCGGCAACTGCTGTATTATGGCCTTTTTACCAATTGTTTGTTCAACAGAGTGTATCAGCTCATTCAGTGAAACAGCATAATTGTTTCCCAAATTGATTATTTCAAAACCACTTTGAGTGTATGTAATTGCTTTTATAACACCTTGCACAATATCATCAATGTAGGTATAATCCCTGCTGGTGTTGCCAGCTCCATACATGGTAATAGGATCTCCTGTTAGAATTGCCTTAGTAAATTTGTGAATCGCCAGGTCTGGCCGCTGACCCGGCCCATAAACGGTGAAAAAACGGAGTGCAATAAACCGGATTCCGAAAAGTTTGCTATAGACATGACCCATCATTTCCCCTGCCAATTTGGTCATGGCATATGGGCTGATGGGCATTAATTGCTCATCCTCTTTCCAGGGAAAATGGTCATTGATTCCATACACACTGCTGCTGGAAGCAAATACAAATTGTTTGACACCTGTACTTTTGGCGAATTCCAGCATGTTTTGTAAACCTATAACGTTTACCTGCTGGTAGGCCATCGGGTTCTCTATACTGGGCCTTACACCAGCCTTGGCAGCCATGTGTACAATCACATCAACAGGCTCTGGTATGAGGCTAGCAAGGTTGCTTGATGAAGTTGTAGCTATATCTGTATTTATCAAACTGAAGCCTTGTGATTGCCTGAAGTGACTGATATTATGTTGTTTGATGACCGCTGAATAGAAGGGATCAAAATTATCGATACAAGTGATCTTTATTTCCGGATAAACAGCATAAAGGCTTTTAACCAGATTACTACCGATAAAACCAGCGCCGCCTGTAACAACAATATGCATTGAAGTCATTTTAAACAAAGAATCCTGCTCATCGCAGGATTCTTTAGTGTCGGGAGGACAGGATTCGAACCTGCGACCCCCTGGTCCCAAACCAGGTATTCTACCGGGCTGAACTACCTCCCGAGCCATTTCCATTTTTAAAATGGAGTGCAAATATAACAGGTTCTGCTTTAACAGGCCCATTTTTTTCCTTTAATGAATAAAAAAGCCGGTAACAGCTTAAGTGTTACCGGCCTCCGTTAAACATTAATCAAACTATCTTGGTAAACTCATTGGAGTTGTTGTTGAGAAATACATAAGCTTGTCCATCTGTTTGTTCTTCACATCATCCAGGTAAACAGCGAATACTACAATTACTTTCTTTCCATACGTTTCTGGTATCTGGTTATAAGGAATGAACAGCTCCAGGTTCTTTTTACCTGCTTTGTTATAGGCCACTTTTGAATTGGGAAGTACGTTTACTTTTTGATAAACAGCTGCTGCACCACCCCAGTTGTAATAAGGGCTGGTTGTTTGAATATAATAACCATCCTCTGTTGCCAGCCTTGCCACGAAATAAACCTCGCCTGTTTTTGAATTCGACTTGAGGTCAAATGAAGGTGTTATTACTAACCCCCTTCGGTTAGCATCACTCACCACATTCATTTTACCGAAATTGCTGATATCTACTTTAGGTACTTCCAGGTCAGATACCTTTTTCCCCCTGGGATATAAGGCAGCAATCAATGTCCTGTCACCTGCTGATAATTCATAATTATCTTTCATGTTATAACCATCAGTTGTCTGCCAGGCTGCAACTGAATAATGCATGATAGACTTAGGGTCGTAAGCTGTCCCATTTGTATAGAACTGGTTGCTCACTTCAAACACATTAAAATCAACTTTTTCCCTGTCCCATCCCTGAGTTTGCATGTAATAATTATAAACAGAGTCTGTCTTTTTCCACTTAATAGCACCCGGATAGCTTTGCTCATGCAACAAACCAAGAGCATGACCGAATTCATGCATCACCACCCTGCGTAATTCCTTCTCATTCCAATGATTGGGGTCAGCCCTCATCTCAGTGATAAGCTGATTAAGATTATAAGGAGGATTAATATTCTTTGCCTTCAGTTTTGCAACATAATAATCTGCATCGGCCCAGAACAATGTATCGAAGTTCATTGTTTGCTCATTCTGCCTGCGGAATTTAGATTCCGTTCCCACTGCAGAGTTATGGCCATAACCTTTACCCAATTTTACCCTTACATGAGTAAAAGAAGCAGTATCTGCAACAAACCTGAAAGTTATATTGCCAAATTTTGACCACTCCTTAGCATACTGCATTACTTTATCCCTTAAAATCTTACTGCCACCAGGCATGAATTTCACCAAAAGTGTAGTGCCATTATCCCACAGGTGGTAGTTATCACTAACTCCCCTGCTCCCAAGAGAATCCTTTTCTTTCAGCATTAGCTCGCCTACAGGTGTGCTGCAGGAGCCTCTTTGAAAAAACTGGGCATTAGCTTGTCCGCCGGCTATCAGGAGAACCATTCCAAAAATCAGGACCTTTTTCATATTAGTTTGATTTAATTGAAGTCGAAAATAAACTGCTTTCGTTGCATCATCATACCCGTTGTACGGTATATTACCGACAAGGCTGTTAAAACAATCAGAAAGCAAGGTCAATAAAAAAGCCAGTCAGAGCAAAAGCTTCGGCTGGCTGATGCGGAGAGGGAGGGATTCGAACCCTCGGTACAGGTTTAAGCCCGTACAACGGTTTAGCAAACCGGCCCTTTCGGCCACTCAGGCACCTCTCCATTTGGGGGAGGCAAAAATAAAGATTAATGCTCTCAAATCCCAAAAAACAAGTCCCAAATTCCGGGTTACAGTTGGAATTTGGGACCTTCAATTTTCAAATAGTTTATTTACATCGCTGCTAACTGCACCTTTTGCTGCAACTCCAGCACATTCTCCCTGAAAACACCATCTGTATCCATCAGGTCTTTTACGGTCTGGCAAGAATGTATCACCGTGGTATGATCACGGCCGCCAAAATGCTCGCCAATTGTCTTCAGAGAATTTTTGGTGAATGCCTTTGCCAGGTACATGGTTATTTGGCGGGCCTGTACAATCTCCCTTTTACGGGTCTTTTGTAAAAGTTTATCGTAAGGAACATCAAAATATTCGCAAACCATTTTCTGGATGGTTTCTATAGTTATCTCCTTGCTGGAAGATTTTACAAAGTTGCGGAGTACTTTCTTAGCCAAATCAAGGTCAATTTCCCTTCTGTTTAGCGAAGATTGTGCCAATAGGGAGATCAAGGCACCTTCCAATTCCCTCACATTATTACTGATATTGTAAGCGATATATTTCACTACTTCCTTAGGCATTTCCAGCCCGTCGTTCTTCATTTTCTTTTCCAGTATCTCAATCCTTGTCTCATATTCCGGTACCTGCAGGTCAGCGCTGAGGCCCCAGCGGAAACGGCTGAGCAATCTTTCCTGCACCCCTTCCAGGTCCTTAGGTGATTTGTCTGAAGTAAGGATAAGTTGTTTATGAGACTGGTGAAGGTGATTGAAAATAGCGAAGAATGCATCCTGTGACTTTTCCGCCTTGGCAAAAAACTGCACATCATCAATGATCAAAACATCTATCAACTGGTAAAAATGTATGAAATCGTTGATTGCATTATTCCGGCTGTGATCCATGAACTGGTTGATAAACTTCTCCGAGCTTACGTACAACACCACTTTGTTAGGATGAAGCCTTTTCACCTCATTTCCGATGGCCTGGGCCAGGTGGGTTTTACCCAAACCTACCCCGCCGTAAATTACAAGTGGGTTGAATGAGTTGGCGCCGGGCTTTTCTGCCACCGTTTTACCAGCTCTGCGGGCCACCCGGTTACAATCCCCTTCTATAAATGATTCGAATGTATAGATATGATTAAGCTGGGGGTCAATCTGCATTTTTTTGAGCCCCGGGATAACGAAGGGATTCTTAACAGGATTATTTATGACTAAAGGAAAATCCATTTCGTTATTTGAAAAAGTTTTAAAACCCTGTCCGCTTACATCCATGGTAACAGGTTTGTTTTTGCTGTTACCGCTGTCTACCATGATGCGATATTCAAGCCTTGCATCTTTTCCTAATTCCCTCTTCAATGTCTTCGCTAATAAATTTACGTAATGTTCCTCGAGATATTCGAAAAAGAATTGGCTGGGAACCTGGATGACGAGAACATTATTTTTGAGTGATACGGGGTTGATGGGCTCAAACCAGGTTTTGTAATGCTGCCACTCAACAATGTCCTTGATGATCTTTAAACAATTGGTCCAGATTTTTTCAGCATTTTTCTCCATCAGATTAGTAAGCAGTTTATGTCGGGTTAACTATAGTTGTTCTTCTCAAAATGTCCAAAAAAAATCTTCACACTATGTCAATAAAAAAAGTTGGACAGGACGGCGAATATCACCATTTCTTTTCTAAAAAAAAATTTTTACCCACCTGATTTTTGTGAAACAGTAATAGAATGATTTTTTGCCAATTTTTTACCTGAAAATTTGGAAAATTCGAAATCAAGTCTACCTAAAATGATACCTGCCCAACCCACCTGGTTTATTATTACATCATCTCCTTTTTTATTAGTATACTTGACAGGGGTGTCTAAAAAAGTATGTGTATGTCCGCCAATAATCAGATCAATATTCTCTGATTCTTTTGCCAGTATCTCGTCACTAACTTTATTGTCTTTGTACTGGTGTCCCAGGTGAGATAAACAGATGACCATGTCACAATCTTCCTGTTTCCTCAGTTTATCCGCTACTTCATTAGCCTTTTGTACAGGATCCAGGTATTTTGTAGCGCCAAATAAATTATCAGGTATTAATCCCTTGCCTTCGATACTTACACCAAACAACCCAATTTTCAATTTTCCTTTTTTAAATACCTTATACGGCTGTGTTTTAAATTCCATTGGCGTGCCGGTAAAATCATAATTACAAACCAGCATTGGAAATTTAGCATGACTGGTCAATTGTGTGGCCAGGTTTTCCATTCCCGCATCAAAATCATGATTACCGATAGTGCAGGCATCATACCGCATCGCCGACATCGCCTTTATTTCTGGCTCACCTTTATATATATTGAAATAGGGTGTACCCTGGAAAATATCTCCTGCATCAAACAACATTACATGTTCCTCCTCGCTGCGGATACGGTTAATGATTTCAGTCCGTCCGGCGATACCACCCAGCCCCTGGTTACGGCCGCCATCCATGGGAAAAGGTTCTAACCGGCTATGTGTATCATTGGTATGCAAAATCGTTAGTCGTAACGGATTAAAGTATTCAGCAGCATCTGCTAAAGCCGGTCCGGCCATTACAGCCCCGGCTGATAGTGCCGCCTGTTTGATGAATTTTTTTCTACTGAGCATTGGTCACCCTGTTTTCAATATTTGCTGTAATATTTTTTCCCTGGCTTTTCAGCTTTTTGATATAATCAAATATCGCATCCCGCATCAGGTAGCCGTTAGTGATCTGAGGAATCGGTCTGAGCATATCAGCATTGTCACCACCATTGGCGAGAAAATCTGAGTTGACCATTGTATAAGTAGCATTGGGGTCGATCGGCTTCCCGCCTATTATCACATTTACCGCTTTTTTGTCTTTGATCTGCATGGTCATGCCAGCAACTGGCCAGCCTCCTTTTGCAGCAATAAGGTCCAGAAACTGCTGCAGCACATCACCCTTAACCTTTTGTAAGATCAGGAGATTGTCAAACGGCATCAATTCGAAAATCTTTCCATTGGTAACTTCTCCTTTCGGTACTTGTGTAAGCCGCATACCACCAAAGTTGATCAGTGATATATCAGCTTTGGTATTATACTTTTCCTGTGCCATTGTCAAAAAAGCATCAGCCAGAAAATTACCTAATGTGCACTCAGGCTGCTTTTTTTCGAGGCTTATCTCTGCAATTCCGACCACCTCATTCATTGTCCTGTTCACATTATCACTATAGGGCTTCAGCAACGATAAAGCAGAGGAATTCTTTGAAAAAGTATCTGTGATCCGGTATGATATATACTGTAATGACTGGCTCTGGTAAGTAGTGTTACAGGATGTACTGGCGAAAAATAAAAAAAGGCCAGTGAGTATTAATAACGGATTTTTTCTCATAACAAACAGTCTGATTTGAAGGTATACTATTTTATAACCGTAACAAAGAATCCTGGCAATTTGAACCCGATTTTTCTTTGCATCTTTGCTTAATAATTTTTTTCAGGATAAATACCTGACCAATGCAAAAAAACCTTACATTGAAACTGCTGCCTTCAGAAGCAGCCAGTGAATCAGTCGTAAAAGAATACATCGCCCGGGTTGAATCAGTAAACCCTTTGTCGGTTACTGGTTATACTATTACTAAACATTCTATCGATGCCCGGGGAAAACAAGTTTGGATAAACCTTTCTCTTACTGCTTTTATCAACGAACCATTCCGATACAGAGAACTACAAACTTTTTCTTTTAAGCAGGTTAATAAAACGGAGAAAAAAGTTGTAATCATTGGTGCCGGACCTGCCGGTTTATTTGCCGCTTTACAATTGATTGAAAAAGGAATTAAACCTGTTATACTTGAACGGGGAAAAGATGTAAGAGCCAGAAGAAGAGATCTGGCCATATTAAATAAAGAAGGAGAAGTTAATCCTGATAGCAATTATTGTTTTGGAGAAGGTGGTGCCGGCACTTACAGCGATGGAAAACTCTACACCCGAAGCAACAAAAGAGGAGACATTGACCGCATTTTAAATCTATTCGTTCACTTTGGAGCCGAAGAAAAAATATTATACGAATCCCATCCGCATATTGGCACCAACAAGCTGCCCCATATCATAACCGCAATGCGCCTGAAGATCCTTGAGTGCGGTGGCGAATTTCTCTTTGAAAAAAAGGTGGTGGACTTTATTATTAAAAGTGGCAAAATAACCGGTGTTAAAACAGCAGATGGTCATTTATTTGAAGCAGATGCTTTTATACTGGCTACTGGTCATTCCGCCCGGGATATTTTTGAATTATTGAACCATAAAAAAATACTGATCGAAGCAAAACCTTTTGCATTAGGGGTACGGGTAGAGCATCCGCAGTCACTAATCGACAGTGCCCAATACCATTGCGCAATACGCAGTGAGCATCTTCCCCCGGCTGCCTACTCATGGGTACAGCAGGTTGACGGAAAGGGGGTTTTTTCTTTTTGTATGTGTCCCGGTGGCATTATTGCTCCTGCCGCCACATCACCGGGTGAACTGGTAGTAAATGGCTGGAGTCCATCCAAAAGGAATAATCCCTATGCCAACAGCGGTATCGTAGTGTCGGTTGAAGCAGAAGACATTAAACCTTTTGAAAGATTTGGTCCGCTTGCCGCCATGTATTTTCAGCAATCTGTCGAAAAAGTGGCTTATGAAAAAGGAGGAGGAAAGTTTGTAGCACCGGCACAACGCCTGGTTGATTTTACAGAGAATAAAGTATCTTCTTCATTACCCGATTGTTCGTATTTACCCGGTATCCGCTCTGTTTCGTTAAAGGAAGTATTACCCGGCTTTATTCACCAACGGCTGCAACAAGGATTTAAAGAATATGGAAAAAAAATGAAGGGCTATTTGACCAATGATGCCATTGTTGTGGCCACGGAGTCAAGAACATCTTCCCCGGTTCGGATACCCCGTAATCCCGAAACCCTTCAGCATCCCCATATCTGTAATCTTTATCCTTGCGGGGAGGGTGCCGGCTATGCCGGTGGTATCGTAAGCGCCGCCATGGACGGAGAAAGGATTGCCACAGTGCTTTCAAATAAATTAACAAAGTGATGACCACAGGCCGCAGAGTGATTTTCTCACTACTAATAACCACTCACCAAATTTCCCGGCCTGTAAAGTAATCAGGAGTAATTTTGCCACCACAAACCATAACTATGCCTATACTCGAACTCCAGAACCTGAAAAAATACTTCGCTACCCAAAAAGCTGTAGATGACATAAGCCTTAACGTAGAAAGGGGACAAATTTTTGGTTTGCTGGGTCCCAATGGAGCCGGCAAAACAACCCTTATCCGCATGATCACCGGAATATTCTACCCGGATGAAGGAAATATCATTTTCGACGGGAAAAAATTTGACCCGATTAATGATGTGGCTTATATCGGCTACATGCCGGAAGAAAGGGGTCTTTATAAGAAGATGAAGATCGGTGAACAAGCCATGTACCTGGCACAACTAAAAGGCTTAAGTCACAGGGAGGCAATGGAGAAGATCAAGAAATGGTTTATCCGTTTTGAGATGGAGACCTGGTGGAATAAAAAAGTGGAAGATCTTTCAAAGGGCATGGGTCAAAAGTTACAGTTTGTAACTACAGTGCTGCATGAACCCAAATTGATCATACTGGATGAGCCATTCAGCGGACTTGATCCGGTAAACAGTAACCTGATCAAGGATGAAATCTTCAAACTGGCCCAGACTGGCACTACTATTATCTTCAGTACTCACCGGATGGAACAGGTGGAAGAAATATGTGATCACATTGTGTTGGTCAATAAAGGGAAAAAGATATTGGATGGATCAGTAAAACAGGTGAAACAGGAGTTTAAAGAAAATCTTTTTAGTATAGGTACGGAACAAATGAATGTAACAGCTGATGAAAATGCTCCTTTTGAAATTGTGGGCAGCAAAGACCATTCATATGTAGTACGTATTAAAAACGGCAACAGACCTAATGATGTATTGAGACACCTGTTGCAGCAAAATATTCCTGTTCATTCATTCAACGAAATATTACCCTCACTTAACGACATCTTTATTAAACTGGTGGAGGGAACCCCAACAGCCCGCCAGTTTCAAAAAGTAACTGCATAACCATTACACCAAAATCATTTGTATGAAAAAGATATGGATCATCATAAAAAGAGAATACCTGACAAGAGTGCGAAAAAAAACATTCATCATCTCCACCCTTCTTTTCCCGCTGTTATATATACTGCTCATCTTCGGTATGGGATATATTGCAAAAGAAAGTGTACAAAACCTGAAAGTAGCTATCATTGACTCATCAGGATATTTCACAGCTGAAAAACTGGCTTTTCAAAACACAATTGATAAAAGCTCCACCCTGCTGCTGGTAAAAGAAGAGGCAGCAAAAGTGATTGCAGATCACCAGGCTGAGGGATATGATGGTTATATCATTGTTCCGGCTATGAACTGGCAAAGCGGTACAGACAGTCTTTTCTTCAAAGCCAACAAATCATACGGCAGCAGCTCCACTACATTGGTAGAAGCAAAGCTTAACCGAATCTGGAATGATATAAAAAATGACAGCCTTCAGATAGATATGGATAAACAAAAGATACTGGCTGGCAGTCATCTTGGTCTGAGTTCAAAAAATATCAAAGACGAAAGAGCTAATGTAAAGATCGCTGAAGGCATTGGCTATGTGAGTGGTCTGCTGATCTATTTCATTTTGCTGATCTATGGTTCACAAGTGATGATGGGTGTGATGGAAGAAAAAACAAACCGGATAGCCGAAGTACTGGTATCATCGGTAAAACCTTTCCAGATGATGCTGGGTAAGATCCTTGGAATCGGTTTGGTAGCGTTAACACAATTCTTTTTGTGGATTGCCTTTGTGTTAATCGTATACAACATCGGGAAGGCTACAGGCGGAACAGATGGAATCACCGGACAGGTAGTAGGTAATATGCAAAACCTTTTCTCCAGTGTGGATGTGCCACTGATCCTTTTCTGTTTTGGTTTTTACTTCCTGGCAGGATTCTTCTTTTATTCTTCACTTTATGGTGCCATTGGTAGTGCAGTAAATGAAGATATGCGGGAGGCACAGTCGCTTAGTTTTCCCATCACCATGCTTGTCATTCTTTCCATCGCCATGATGAGTGCAGCAATTGCCAATCCCACCAGCCCATTGGCAGTTTGGGCAAGTATCATTCCGTTTAGCTCTCCTATTGTTATGATGGCCCGTATACCATTTGGGGTACCCAATACAGTTCCATGGTGGCAATTAGGACTGTCCATGGCCTTGCTTGTTCTTGGTTTTATTTTCACCGTATGGTTTGCAGGTAAGATTTACCGGACTGGTATCCTTATGTATGGTAAAAAGCCTACCTGGAAAGAAATGCTCCGTTGGGCCTTCCGAAAAAATTAGTGTTGCTTATACAGTTTAAAAAAAGCCGTTCTGCTAAACCAGAACGGCTTTTTTGTTAAAATTTTCCTTAAGGATAATAGAAGTTCGCTTAATACGAAATCAATCGTATATTTGATACGAAATATTTCGTGAATCAAATTAATTAGCCATTAAAAACAGTTTTGTATGAAACCAACAAATTTTTTGAATGTGCGCCTCCTTTTGGCAGTTGCAGCCATTGGCCTTACTATCGGGCTAGTATCCTGGGATCGTCAACAATCACCGGGAAAGTATGAACAGTCATTAATTGATACCACTCCCAAAAAAATGAAAGACAGGGAAAAGAAGATTCGAGACCTGGATGATGTGCTCGATGAATTAAATGAGACGGACCTGGAAGTGAACATGGATAAGATCCGCCAGGAAATAAATGAGTCATTAAAGAATATAAATGTAGACAAGATTAAACTGGACATCGAAAAAGCGTTGAAAGAGGTGGACATAGAGAAGATTAAAGCCGAAATGGAATCGTCACTGGCTAAGGTTGACTTTGACAATATCAAAAAACAAATGCAGGAAGCATTAAAGCAACTGGATGAGACAAAAATTCAAAAAGAGATACAGGAATCTATGGCAAAAGTGGATTGGGAAAAGATAAAGACCGATATGGATAAGGTGAAAGACATTGACATGAAGAAATTAGAAATAGAAATGAAAAAAGTGCATGAAGAAATGAAAGATCTGGGACCAAAACTGGAAAAGGAAATGGTAAAAGCCAAGGAAGGTCTTGAGAAAGCAAAAGCTGAGGTCAAAGAATTCAAAACTTTTGTTGATGGTCTTGAAAAAGATGGATTAATCACCAAAAAAGAAGGATATACTTTAAAACACAAAGACGGTGAATTACTCATCAACGGAAAGAAAGCGACTGAGCAAACCTACAACAAGTACCGTTCCTTCCTGGAAAAGCACAAAAAGTTCAATATTGAAAAGAACGATGATAATTTCGATATGAACCTCGACTAAAGAAATAATAGCCCAAAACCAGCCATGAAAAATGAAAAGGGCCGTCTAAGCAGACGGCCCTTTTCGAATAATATAAACACTTTTAAATTCCTCCGCCAATGTTAAAAGGCGATGGCATTATATCATAATCTCCCGCCTCGATCATTTCAATATTCATCAGGAAAGCTTCGTCTGTCTTAACAACAACTTTGTCCTTTGTAACTTTCCTGAAACCGGCTTTCTCAAATACAAACTTGTACGTACCGGGCTTCAATTCATCGAAGGAAAATTCGCCAATATCATTTGTAGCACTGATTTTTTCTTTTTTGGAAACAAGGTAAGCGGTTACTGTTACATCTTTAAGTGGCTTTCTGGATTCAGAGTGCACTACAGTTCCATTCACCTCATCCTTTTTTCCATCGCCGGGACCGTTATTGGCTTTGGCAACAACCAATCCCATAAGACAAAACGCCAGCAGGATAGATTTTTGTTTCATTGTCGTTGTTTTGACGGGTTATTTAGAACCTCTCCGCACAGTACCTGTTCATGGTGACTGATAAAATTAAAGCATTTTCACTGGTTCGGCCAAACCGTTCATAAATTCTTCCCATACATTCTTCACAATCTGCCCGGCAGGCAGAATATCGTCAAGTATGGCACTGACCTGCCCGATTTCCAGTTCGCCCTGTTCCATATCTCCTTCAAACATCCCTTTTTTTGCCCTTGCCCTTCCTAACAACGTCTTTAACTCTTCCACGGTTGCCCCCCTGAGTTCGGCCTGCTGTACCTCGGTAAAAAAGGCATTCTTTAGCAGCCTCACAGGGGTAAGTTGTTTCATCATCAATTGGGTATCCCCCTCCGAAGAACTGATCACAGCCTGCTTAAAACTGATATGTGAAGAGGCTTCCTCACTGGCAACAAAGCGGCTGCCCATTTGTACTCCTTCAACCCCAAGCACCATAGCCGCCAGCATTTGACGGCCCGTAGCAATGCCCCCGGCAGCAATTACAGGAATTTTAACTGCATTAACCACCGCCGGGATAAGTACCATAGTAGTTGTTTCCTCTCTCCCGTTATGCCCACCTGCTTCAAAACCTTCTGCTACAACAGCATCGCAACCCGCCTCCTCTGCCTTTCGGGCAAATTTGGTGGAGCTGACTACATGTACAACCTTGATTCCTCTTTCCTTTAGTATACCAGTCCATGTTTTTGGATTACCTGCAGAAGTAAAAACAATTTTTACACCCTCTTCAATTAATATATTTATGTGCTTATCTATATCCGGGTAAAGTAATGGCAGGTTTACTGCGAATGGTTTACTAGTAGCAGCCTTACATTTCTGCAAATGCTCCCTAAAAACATCCGGGTACATAGACCCTGCTCCGATAATACCAAGACCACCAGCTTTACTCACTTCACTAGCTAATCGCCAGCCACTGGCCCAGATCATTCCTGCCTGAATAATAGGGTAATCAATGCCAAAAAGTTGGGTAATCCGGTTGGAGAATTGAGCCTGCATCAGTAAGGATTTGTTTTGATGTAGTAAAGATAACTATTGACTACAGACTCCTGACTAATGACTGGTCTATCCAAGGTCAATACTTGTATTATCACCGATATTAAGTGAACGGGTTTCTCCCCGGAGATTGGTGTCGCTGCCAATCACTGATTCATCCAGTACGATATCAAAAAGATTGGAAAAAGAACCAATAATGGAGTTCTTAACAATTGAATCGTCAATCACCGTATTCTCACCGATTGTAACATTGGGCCCGATAATTGAGTTTTTGATGGTGCACCCTGCTCCAATACTTACAGGAGGAATAACAACAGTATTCTCATACAGACGGGCATCTGTTACAGGAGCAAATTTTTTCAACAGAGTGGCATTTGACTCCAGCAATGTTTCTTTCCGACCACAATCAAACCAGTTCTCCACCTTAAATGATTTGAACTGTACTCCCATTTTGATCATACAGTCTAATGCATCTGTCAGGCTGTACTCACCATGACTCCGAAGCCCCTGGCGGATATTATTCTCCAGGCATTGAAACATCTGGTCGCTTTCCCTGATCTTGTACAAGCCAACCATCGCCATATTGGATTTAGGTATCTGCGGCTTTTCTACCACATGGCTGATTGAGCAGTCTTCCTCAATTTCTGCCACACCAAAATCTCGTGGGTCATCAACTTTTCTTACGCCGATCATGGAATGCGGGCTGTTCACTACTTCCTGTACATCATATTCACAAATGGTATCTCCTAACACTACAAATACTTCATCCTGGTTAATAATGGTCCTGGCCAGCTTAATGGCATGACCTACTCCTTGCCTGTCGTACTGATGAACATAATGTGCCTTGATATCCGGGTATTTTGCCTTTACGTAGTCCTGTATCTTATCGCCCAGGTAACCAACAATAAAAACAAACTCATTGATTCCCGCACTTTTTAACTGGTCAATGATGATACTTAGAACTGTTTTACCCGCCAATGGAATCAAAGCCTTGGGCTGAGTGTAACTATGTGGACGCAGCTTGGTGCCCGCACCAGCTACTGGTATGATAGCTTTCATGTGTTAAGCCACTGTATTTGTCCGGCAATTACTGCCGGTGGTAACTAATCAAAAGCCAACGAAAGTAATACTTTTAGAATAAAACAAAATCCTGAACAGTTTGGGGCTATTCCATTGTTACTCTCTTATTTTTGCCTTATGCAAAAAGATACTTTGGTTTTCGACCTCATCCGCAAAGAGCTGGACCGTCAGCGCAGCGGTATAGAACTCATTGCTTCCGAAAATTTCACTTCCTTGCAGGTAATGCAGGCAATGGGAACCGTTCCTACCAATAAATATGCAGAAGGTTATCCCGGCAAAAGATACTATGGCGGTTGCGAAGTAGTGGATGAGATTGAAACATTAGCCATAGAAAGACTAAAAAAAGTTTTCAACTGCAGCTGGGCCAATGTGCAGCCGCATAGCGGCGCTTCTGCCAATGCTGCTGTTTTCCTTGCAGTGATGAAATCCGGCGAAAAATTCCTCGGCCTTGACCTGAGTATGGGCGGCCATCTGACTCATGGAAGCCCTGCTAACTTCAGCGGCAAAACTTACCATGCCATTCATTATGGAGTAACAAAAGATGGCATCATTGATTATGAGCAACTGGAAGCCAAAGCAAGAGAAGAAAAACCAAAGATGATCATTTGTGGCGCTTCTGCTTACAGCCGCGACTGGGATTATAAAAGAATTCGTGCCGTAGCTGATGAAATTGGTGCAGTTGTATTTGCAGATATTGCTCACCCCGCCGGCCTGATTGCAACAGGTTTATTGAACGATCCTTTTGAACATTGCCATATCGTTTCTTCTACAACGCACAAAACATTACGTGGCCCCAGAGGAGGTGTTATTATGCTGCGCAACGATTTTGAAAATCCATGGGGACTAAAAGATCCCAAGGGAAATTTAAGGACCATGAGCCAGTTGCTTGACCTCGCCGTGTTTCCCGGCTCGCAAGGCGGACCGCTGGAACATGTAATTGCTGCCAAAGCCGTAGCTTTTGGTGAAATACTTTCTGAAGATTTTAAATCATATGGCAAACAAGTAATTGCCAATGCACAGGCGATGGCCAAAGCATTTGTAAGCCGCGGTTACCAGTTGATCAGTGGTGGTACGGACAACCACCTGATGCTTATCGATCTTCGGAACAAAAACCTGACCGGCAAAAAAGCACAGGAAACACTGGACAAAGCCCACATTACACTAAATAAAAACGCAGTGCCTTTTGATGATAAATCTCCTTTTGTAACATCAGGTATAAGGGTTGGCGTTCCGGCTATTACCACCAGGGGATTAAAAGAGAATCATATGGAAACAGTTGTTTCTTATATTGACACAGTATTAATGAATACTGATGATGGAACAACAATCAGCAAAACAAAAGATGAAGTGAAGGCTTTCATGCAGCAGTTCCCTTTGTATCCTGAACTTGGTTAATCATAAATAATATTTTGCGAGAATAAAATCAGTCAAATGATTCAGAGACGACAAACACTTTGGTTATTGCTTGCCACTATTACAGCGGTGTTAAGTTTCATGTTCCCGTTTGTAACCGGTAAAGAAGCAATTAAGAATATGCAGGCGGATAAGGTGATTGATGCTGCCAGTGATTTTTTCCTGCTGGTACTTACCGGCGGGTCAATAATACTATCTACCGTAACTATTTTTCTTTTTAAGGACAGGAAAATGCAGATCCGTCTTTGCCTGCTGGGTTTATTGCTTTCAGTTGTAATTATAGTCCGTTATATCATGCTAATGAATAAACTGACCAACACTACACTTGCCTTGTACGCCATACTGCCCTTTATTTTTTTGGCCAGCTATTTTTTAGCTTTCCGTGATATAAGGAAGGATGAGAAGCTGGTGAAGAGCCTTGATAAATTGCGATAAAATTTCAACAATCAGTTATTAGTGTTTACTGCGAAATTTATTGGATGACAAAGGTGTTTCTATTCATAAATCCATTACCTGTTATAAGCAGGTAATACACACCCCCTGAAACACTTGACGGCAACTCTACCGACCGGTATAAATATCCACCTGCATGCTGAAATGAGCTTTGTTGTATTACCTGCCCTTGCCCATTGATCAACTGCAGCAGGTAATTCCCCTTTTCCAGCTTATCCAATTGAACACTAAACTGTTTGCCGGTAACGGGATTAGGATAAATTTTAACTATATCTGAGGCATTATTCTGCCTTACTACTTTCGCAACCAGGCTGTAGGTGATCGTACCATCCAACTCATTTGCTTTTATCCGGTAATACACTCTTTCAGCATCAGGATGCTCGTCTCTAAACTGGTACTTTTCATTGTTACCATTATTATTTCTGGCTGCAGTGATGTTTATTGTAACAAAGTTTGTTCCGTTTACAGACCGCTGCACTTCGTAATCCAGTACTCCCGATTCTTCATTGATTGTCCATTCTATGATATTAGCTGATCCGGATGGAGATGCTTTAAGATTGGTAAACTTAACTGACAGTGGCGCCTGAGAATTTTTAATTCCCAAAGAAAATGTACTAAAATTATTTACTCCATCCCAGGTAACTGTACCCGAACTTGCAATACCGGCTACGGCACTTGATCCGTGGGAGTTCCAGTTATTACCGTCAAAATGAGCAACTGTAATATCATCTAAATCGCTTACAGCTGCGCCTGTATTGCAGGGGCTGATACTGCTCCAGGATAATGTAACATTTACCGAAGATGTACCCGCTGTTCTGTCAATATCCCAGTATTCACAGTTACTGACCGCCTGCAAACCCGGAGCGGTTATTGCGCCAAGCGCAGTAGCATTATCCCTCATATACTCTGCCGTATATACATCAGTGGTAAGTGCCGGGGCAGATATCCTGCAGGGCCGGTAACCCGCATTTATCTTTCCAACAGGAAACTCAAATGCATCGTTACCCACTTTGCGAACAGGTCCATTCACAAAAGAAGGGTTTGATGAATTGTTATTAGCACCGCTGGCAATGGCTCCGTCATTGATGATAAGAATATCCGTCAAGGAAGTTGTAATAACCCCTGCCGTAAAAAGACAATTCCCGTTCACTGCTATTGGCTGTTGCAATGTAAGCCCAGTGCTATGCGTTCCGGAAGTATTATTAATGGTAAGATTATTGACCTGGTTGGCCACCGGACTAGTAGTGAATATCCCGCTGTTTTGTACAACCGACCCATTATAAACATAATTGGCCCCGCTACTGTAGGTTCTGTTGGCAATGACTGTAGAAACAGCACCGCTTGTTTCATTAAACTGCACACCATCAGCATTGGCGGTAATAATTTCTGCACCTGCCTGCAACACGAAGGAACTGTTTACCGCAGCAGCTGCACCAGTTGAACTTATTATCCGGAATGTACCCAGATCAATACTGCCGCTACTATTAATGATAAACTGATCAGCCCAGCCAGCTACATTATTACTGGCAAGAACCCTGTCTGATAATAAACGAAGTCTGTTATTGACAGTAAAATTTACATAGGTAATATTTGCCGGCGTTTCTGCATAAAATGTTTGCAGGTTACCCGGGCCATTGAAGTATACAGTGCCGTTGGAAATATCTGCATCAGTTGTAGTTGTTCTGAAAATGCCGGTGCCCGACACAGAAAGATTTCCTCCCAGGCGCAATTCTGTGAAATTAGCAGCATTAGAATTACCCCAGGCAAAGTCATATATACCCCCTGTTATCAATACATCTCCGCCTACATTTACAACTATTTTATTAAGTGTTGTACCTCCTGATGTAGCTACATGATAATCAAAATAACCGCCGGACATAATAATATTGCCTGCGATATCAATAGTAGCTGTGATATTATCGCCATTGGTTAAAGAAAGCCAAGAATTACCAGATAAAAAAAGATCTCCTGAAACCGATAAACTATAAGTGCTTCCGGAGGTATTGGTCAAAAACAGCCCATAGTTATTTGTATTTGTAATCCTAAAATCACCTCCAACTGATGTAATAGTACCACCAAGATTAAATCCGGTAGTTTGTCCCGGGTTATTCCACTCAAAATCATCGAACGACTGATTCAGGTTTCCGGGCAAAGAATTTGTAACACCAGAAATCAATAAATCAGAGCCTGCATCCCAGGTTGCAGATGGAACATTACCGCCATTCCTGTTATGTCGATAAATTGATCCATTTTTGAAAACCAGTTTATCAGTGGTCGTAGAAGTAACAACAGACATATTCTCTAACTCCCCCCATACTGTAGTTACTGCACCTGAAGCAGAAGTGTTATAAGTACCTCTTACATCATAAACACCACTTATTTCAGCAGCACAGTTCGACGAAAGTGTAATATTCTCAAGATTGCTGTTCTGGATCAACGTGGAACCGGCTTCGACCTCAAAATCATTGCCTGACCCATTAGCAATGGTAAGCGTTTGTGATCCCCCACCTCCAGATAAAGTAACTGAAGTATTGTTGGAAATTACTAATCTGCCAATTGTTTGTGTTGGCACACTTGTTATTGTCTTTGAGCCACCATTATTAATAATCAGGATATCCGTAGCAGCTGTACTGGTTCTTGCCGGAGCCCAGTTACCGGATGTATTCCAGTTGCCACCCCCTGCCACATTCCATGTGTAGGTATTTTGCGCTGAAGCTGTATAAAATAAAATACAGCAAAAGAGTGGCGTGATCAGACCTTTCATTGTCAGGATATTTGGATGAACCACTAAGGGTTTACAACTAACGAATTCTAAGGGCTAAAATATATATATACTTAGAAGAAATAATGGTTTTTACCTAAAAGATGAATGAAGAAAAGTAAATACACTTCCTCCCACCTCGTAAGTTTACGAGAAAGAAGCCATCCGAGACAGGAGGCCTGCAGATAAATGCGTAATAAGTAGTGTTACTAAATATACTGTGCGGTATGACTACCCTTAGACTTTTTTAGGGCAGCAGGTGTGCCTGTATAAACAATTTCACCACCTCCATCACCGGCTTCCGGGCCAAGGTCTATCACCCAGTCGGCACTTCGAATGACATCTGTATTATGTTCGATTACTAAAATGGAATGTCCCTGCTCTATCAGGGCATTGAAAGAAGCGAGTAGCTTCTTAATATCGTTGAAATGGAGACCAGTGGTTGGTTCGTCAAAAATGAAAAGTATCTTATTGCCGGCTCTTCCCTTCCCAAGAAATGAAGCCAGCTTCACCCGTTGTGCTTCCCCACCTGAAAGTGTATCCGATGATTGGCCCAGTTTTACATAGCCAAGTCCAACATCACTTAATGGTTGTAAAGCATTCGCAAGTCCCTTTTCATCATAAAAGAAATTGATAGCTTCATCGACACTCATTTCCAGCACATCAAAAATGTTTTTGTCTTTGTATTTTACTTCCAGTACTTCCTCTTTAAATCGTTTACCGCCGCAGCTTTCACAAACCAGGTGCACATCTGCGAGGAACTGCATTTCTACCACCTGCTCTCCTTCTCCTTTGCAGGTATCACATCGACCCCCATCAACATTAAATGAAAAATGTTTGGGCTGAAAACCTCTCATTTTACTCAAAGGTTGCCTTGCGTACAAATCCCTGATCTCATCATATGCTTTGATGTAAGTAACGGGATTACTTCTGGATGATTTACCTATAGGGTTTTGATCAACCAGTTCTATTTGGGCGATGCTGTCCACATCACCGGTTATTTGTTTGTGAAATCCTACTTTATCGCCAAACTCACCCTTAAGCTTACGCAAGGCAGGATATAAAATTTGTTTTACCAGCGTTGTTTTCCCACTACCGCTTACGCCACTAACTACACAAAGAACATTTAGCGGAAACTCAACAGTAATGTTCTTCAGGTTATTTTGTCTTGCCCCTTCAACTGTTATTGACCGGTTCCACTTACGAACAGTTTTAGGCGGATCAATGCTTAATTCTCCTTTGAGATATTTTCCCGTAAGACTGTTGGGGTTTGATATAATGGCATCATAATCTCCCTCGGCCACCACCTCACCTCCCAGGTGTGATGCCATTGGCCCCATATCAATGATGTGATCAGCTTCCCGCATCATCATTTCATCATGTTCCACTACAACAACCGTATTACCGAGATCCCTCAACTCCTTCAAAACTTTGATCAGGTTAGCTGTATCTCTCGAATGTAAACCGATGGATGGTTCATCCAGTATGTACAAAGAGTTTGTCAGGTTACTACCCAGGCTTCTCGTCAATTGAATTCGCTGGCTTTCACCACCACTTAAAGAATTGGCCAGGCGGCTCATTGTCAGGTAACCCAACCCAACACTCAACAAAGTATTCAGGCGGTGGTGAATTTCAATCAGTATTCTTTTTGCCACCTGCTTATCATGTGCAATGAGCTTATTATCCAATTCATCAAACCAACTTTTTAAGTCTTTTGCAGGAATCGTACTTAGCTCACCGATATGCTTACCCCCCACTTTTACATACAAGGCTTCCTTGCGAAGACGATAACCATTGCAATCCGGGCATTCCGTTCTGCCCCTGTACCGGCTTAGGAGCACCCTGTATTGAACTTTGTATAGCTGAGATTCTACATCTTTGAAAAAATCATTAATGCCAATCCCATCTACCCCTTCCCAAAGCTGTTTGTATTGTTTATCCGTAAGATCGGCAATGGGCTTATGAATGGGGAAATTGACAGCCTTTGATCGTTTTATAAAATTTTGCCGCCACCAGTCCAGCTTCTCTCCTTTCCAGGGTGCAATAGCCCCTTCGTACACACTCAATCTTCTGTCAGGTATTACCAGGTCCGGATCAATACCCAAAACTTGTGAAAAACCCTCGCAGGTAGGGCAGGCACCGAATGGATTATTGAAAGAGAATAGATTCGGCTGCGGTTCTTCAAACTGCATTCCGTCGAGCTCAAAGCGATTATTAAAATGCAGCAAATGTTTACCGTTTACTTCCAGATAGACATCTCCTACTCCTTCATAAAATGCCGTACCAATCGAATCTGCTACCCGGTGTTTATCATCTTCATCCATTTCCTTTACCACAATTCTGTCGACCAGGATATGTGTAATCTTTTTCTTTTTTAATTCCTTATCTGGAACTTCTAGCAACTCTTCAATCCTGAATATGCTTCCTGACTCTTCACTACCAGTTCCAGGCTCACGACTATAAACCCTGGAGAATCCTTTTTGCACCAAAATATTCAGCTCTTCTTTGACATCCCTGTTTTTATGTTGTTTGAATGTTGCCAGTATGTACACCTTATCGCCTTCCTTCAATTTTGTAATGGCATTCAAAACATCCGTCACATCATCTTTTTTCACCTCTCTTCCCGAAACAGGTGAAATGGTTTTTCCAATCCTGGCAAATAATAAACGTAGATATTCATAAATCTCGGTCATGCTGCCAACAGTACTGCGGGGCGTACGGGTTATCACTTTCTGTTCAATGGCAATAGCAGGGCAAAGGCCTTTTATGTAATCCACATCAGGCTTATTCATCCGGTTCAGAAATTGCCGTGCATAAGCACTTAAGCTCTCTGCATAGCGACGCTGACCTTCGGCATATAATGTATCAATTGTAAGGGAAGACTTGCCGGACCCGGATACACCGGTTACAACAATGAACTTGTTTCGTGGAAATTCTACAGTAACATCTTTCAGGTTATGTACCCTTGCCCCCTTAATAAGGATATTTTCTGCGGAATTTACGGTCTTTGTATTAGCGGGAATTTTCCCTTTTATTGCTTTTTCCATTTAATTGTCTGCAAATGTAACCCCTTATAAATCTTTGTATTCCGGGCAGAGTCTTAACATTTTCTTAGCACCCAAAACTACAATTTGATTTCACAAATGTTTGGCAATTTCATGAAATGGCCTATTTTTAAAGTCCAATACAATATCCAAAAAATGAATAACCTAAAACTTACCCAGCCTATCGCATAACTTCTACTCTGTTTTTTTAACCGATTTTATTGTAACCAATATCCAATGAACCTCTGTTATTGCTATGCAGTAACGGAAAGCAACCTAAACCTGTAGGAGTTATGAAAGCTTTAGCAAAAAAGACCGACTATGAACTGATCCATCTGTTTACAGATGGCAATGTGGATGCCCTTGAAGCACTTGTGCTGCGTCACAAGGACAAGTTGTATACCTCAATCCTGTTCTTAGTAAAAGACAAGTACCTGGCAGAAGACATCTTCCAGGATGTGTTCATCCGTATTATTGATACGATGCGGAGTGGCCGTTATACAGAAGAAGGAAAGTTCCTTCCCTGGGCCATGCGCATAGCACACAACTTATGTGTTGACCATTTCCGCAAAGTGAAGAGAACCCCCACTATCCGCAACGGAGAAGATAAAGACATTTTTGAAGTGCTTAATTTCTCAGAAGACAGTGCTGAAACTGTGATGATGAGAAGGCAGAGCCATGACAGAGTGAGGGATATGCTCGAAAGGCTTCCGGAAGACCAGCGGGAGGTGATCATTCTCCGTCATTACGCAGACATGAGTTTTAAAGAAATAGCAGCAGCCACCAATTGCAGTATTAACACTGCTTTAGGCCGTATGCGCTATGGATTAATTAATTTGCGTAAGCTGATGACTCAAAAACAAATTGCTCTTTAATTTTTTGTCATTCTGTATCTCCACCGGGAGAAAAACAATTTCTGAATTAAGGAATGTTGTTTGCTTGCCGTACCGGAAGGCTGGTACAGAATGACACCAAATTGAAAAGCCCCTGTCAAAAGACAGGGGCTTTTTCTATAAAAAAGCTTCTGCTAGTTTCCTCTTTTCTTATATTCTGCAATTACATTATCAAGGTGCTTAATAAAAGCCTGTACATCCGGATCATAGCCGTAGCCATCCGGTGCCAGTTTTTCTTCTTTACCATCCAGGAAAATATAAAAGGGCTGCGAAACCGCACCAAACCTGCTTGCCTGCAGGTGCATGAATTTCTCACCTACCGTATTTACATGTTCTCCTAACTCTTTTGAATCAAATTCTTCACTCTCGGGTAATTTGATCCTTACATCAGTATACAGAGAGACAACAACAAAGTCCTCTTTCAACCTTCTCATCACCTCTGGGCTGCTCCAAACCTGTGCTTCCATTTTGCGGCAGTTTATACAGTTAATTCCTGTAAAATCGAGCATCAATGGTTTCTTTAACTGGCGGGAAGCTGCCAGGGCTTCATCATAATCAAAGTAAGTAACGAGGCCATATTTTTTAACAACCTCCGGCTCGTAAGGACCTAGCTCCTTTACATATTTCGTTGGCGGGTTGGCACCTGAAACATAATGAGCCGTAGAAGCAGATGAACCCGATGCTGGAGTAAAATCCTGCGTTCCATAAGGAGGCAAGAAGGCGCTGATACCCTTAAGCGGTGCACCCCACATCCCCGGAAGCATATAAACGGCAAAAGTAAAAGAGGCCATTGCAAAAAACAACCTGGTAACACTCAGGTAGGGATGCCCAAAATCATTTTTAGGCAGTTCATCATCATGATGAAACTTGATCTTACCCAAAAGGTATATGCCCAGCATAATAAAAATCACTATCCAAAAAGCAATGAAAATCTCCCTGTCCAATAATCGCCAGCCCTGCACTAAGTCTGCATTGGAAAGGAATTTTAATGCCAGCGCCAATTCCAGGAAACCCAAGGTTACTTTCACCGCATTCAGCCAGCCGCCTGCTTTGCCCAAATTATTAAGCATCCCGGGGAATAAGGCGAAGAAGAAAAAGGGCAACGCCATTGCCAGCGAAAAACCGAACATGCCAATCATTGGACCTACAAAACTTCCTTTTGATGCTAATACCAACAGGTTGCCAATAATTGGACCTGTGCATGAAAAAGAAACCAATACAAGGGTCAGCGCCATAAAGAAGATACCCCAAAAATTTCCTGTTCCTGACTTCATGCTGGCACGGTTAGTCCATGATGAGGGTAAGCTAATCTCAAAGGCGCCCAGGAATGAAATACCAAAAATCAGGAACAAGACAAAAAAGACAAGGTTGGCAATCCAGTTGGTAGCCAGTTTATTCAACGCAGCGGGGCCAAATATCAAAGTGATCAGTAAGCCCAGCAATGTAAAGATGAGAATGATAGATGCCGAATAAAAGAATGCATTCTTTAGTCCTTCTTTCCGGTTCTTACTTCGCTTGGTAAAAAAGCTAACGGTAACTGGAACCATAGAAAAAACGCAGGGAGTTATTACAGCCAGCAGCCCACCGCCAAAAGATGCCAGGAAAATCCAGAATAGGGAACGGTTCTTCAATTTGTCGTTAAGAGAACCTTTTCTACCTGCTTCATTAATGGTTGCTTCCTCCCCTGCCTTTATAATTGTTGTTTTAAAAGGCTCCTCATAATTATTATACTCCTCTCCCGTTTTTACAAAATAGGCAACTGTTCCGCTGATGATCGCCGTATCTATTCCCGCAAGGTCAAGCTTTTGTTGCCATTCCACCGAATCACTGAAATAGGTGACATTTACATTGAAAGAAGGATCCGCTTCCGTTTTAGCCGTTCCGGCTTCCAGAATGGTATCTTTCAAAAAACCCTTTGCCGTGCTGTCAAAATTTATCTGTGTACAAATAGGGGCCTCTGCACCAAAAGATTTGATCGAGTATAACTTACTGCCTTCCTTAATGAGTGCCTTAATCTTTAAGATGTATTCATCACCCTTTCCTTCCTGTTGAACTGAAAAAGTCACAGGCTTGTCCTGGCTGCTGGAAGTAAATGCTGTCAGGAATAGTGAAATAAATAAAACCAGTCTTTGTAAAAGTCTATACATGTCACTAATATAAAAAACAAACGAGTTCCGAAACAGAACCCGTTATATTAAATGTGATTATATCATTTTTTATTTGATAGCAATATCAAAATTAACCGTTTTTGGGGGAAGGCATTTTTTATCATCACAGGTCTGGTATTCAACGTTCCCTTTGAAGTTGGTTTTTACATTAGCTTTCAGCTTAATTTTCTGAACAAATGTCACGGTTTTAGAATATTGATTAGCTGATACGCCAAGGTCTTTGTCTTTCATCACTTCCATTTTACCTACTTCTTTTATCTTACCATCAAGGGTAAAGAGCGGATTGGGCGTTATCGTAAAAGCGGTTGGAATAGCTATCGCATCTTCCGGTTGTACCTGTGAATACAGGTGCCATCCGGTTTGCATAGTAGCCACCATTTGTACTTCATAGGTTTTATCGGCAACCTTTTTGGCAGAAAAAGACCAGGTTACCGGGTTTAGCTGGGCCTGAACCGATATTGTCAATAAAACTGAGGCTATTAAAACTGATAGTTTCATGTTATTCAATTTCCGGGTACAAATTTCTAATTAAATATTTATCAAACTTGTTAAAATCCTGCTACAAAAACAAGATGAGACGGAACGAAGTTTAGTTGTCAGGAGACTAGTTGCTCCGCCATCAGCATAGTTCTGATAATCTCCTGCCCGTCTGTATTTCCCAAAATAGCTGAACAAGCTCTTTCGGGATGTGGCATCATACCAAATACGTTACGATTTGCATTACAGATGCCGGCAATATTGTGAGTAGAGCCGTTGGGGTTAGCTTCAGCAGTTATTTTTCCATTCTCATCACAGTAATAAAAAATTACCTGCCAGTTAGCTTCCAGTTCATTCAGCGTTTTTTCATCAGCATAGTAACGACCTTCACCGTGGGCAATTGGAATTTTATAGGGTTTGCCTGTTTCATTTGTTATATAAACATTTTTACAGATAAACTGCTGGTTGGCATTTCTCAACAAGGCTCCGGGAAGTAAATGTGACTCGCAGAGAATCTGGAAACCGTTACAAACACCAAATACCTTTCCCCCGGCATTGGCAAACTCAATCACACTTTGCATCATCGGGCTGAAACGGGCAATGGCCCCGCAACGTAAATAATCACCGTATGAAAAACCACCGGGCAGGATTATGCAATCTTCTGTATTGAATTTGCTGAGGTCCCTGTCCTTATGCCAGAGCATGGTAACATCCTGCCCCAGGTCGTACTTCAGGGCATCATGCATATCCCTGTCGCAATTAGATCCCGGAAAAACTACAACGCCAAATTTCATAAATGATGAATATTAAAATTGAGGAACAAAGATAACCCCGGCAGGTCAACTCTTTTCCACCTTTTACCAACCCGGCCCCCAGTATTGGTAAGTAAGGATAAAACCAACAGATAACCAGAAAAAAAGCTGGGGCACAATCCGGAATGAGGCGTATAGATACATGCTGGCATGAAAAGCGGCAAAAGGTATGGCAACGATCACCCAATTCTCAAGGCTGTTTGTACTATTAATAAAAGGTACAAAAAGAGCCCCCAGCAGGTATAATAACAACAAGCTCCAGCCCTTCCTGACCTGTATGAGCATTTTTCGCAGGTTGTCCTGTACAAAATAACCACCTGCCAAAAAAGGCATTACCAACAAAAAAGCTCCGCCAGCCAGCCATAAGGATGGTAGTAAAACGGGTAGATCAATACTAAAGTGCGGCCAAAGGTTCTGCCAGCTCCATTGATCAGTTATAAAAAGATAAACAGCAAAGAAATAATAGGGAGTAGTGGCGCCAACTACACATAATAACCATTCTGACAACCTGAAGGGTCGCATCACTGCCAGCGCCAAAATGACCCAAATGATGAAAGTAACAGAAGGGAAAAATACGAAAGACCCTATACCTAAGGCAAGGCCAATATTAAAAATACTGCCCCTTGCGTCGGGCTGGTTATAGGTTTTGAATAAAGCCGATAAAATGAAAAGTAAAAAAGTATTAATGATAAGTGGTGCTGAAAAATAGTTCCATTCAGGAAACAAGGAAGTCAACAACAGGTAAGCCATCCCGGGATACCAGGTTTGATGGCTTGTCATACGCTGGTGATTAATAAACCTTGTAAGAATGACAGCCTGAAGAAACAATAATCCAACAGCCAGCAAAGGGTAAATAACGGGATTGGCTTTACCGGCGGGAACAAGAAAATGAGTGATCTCCCGAAACAATAAACCATCTTCATTATTCGGAACCGGGATATGAGGATGCAGAAATGCAGGAATTTTTATTAAAACCCCAAAGACCAGCAATAAAAAAATATTTGCCGGGTTTTTCTGTTTAAATATTCCTGTCACGGATAATGGACGGTATTATTTAATTCTGTGTGTAATCTATTTTGGCAAAGCAAATATAGTTACGATAGATACAGGGAACAATCATTTGACGGGCACTTACCTGCTTTCCATATTTCGGCATAAACTCATAGCCTTTATCAAGGTTCTTTAATGTGGGGTTACGGGTCAGTTCTCCTGCTGGGGTAAGGCTAAAGTCTGTCAATAAGTTATTTCTCCTTTCCTGCTGGTTGAAGAGAAAATGAAGCTGCCCCCCTGTATTCATTACCTGGTAGGAAACCCGGTCATCTGAGTCATCGTCAAACTGGCTTTTCCCAATCACATTATCCCATTCCAGCTGTCCTTTATTATCGAAGGAAAGTACCGCTATATTATCTGCATGGTAGCGAACAGCCTGGTTTGTGTTCATGCGGTTGCCCCACCACATGTTGCGATAATAGGGTGAGTAGTACCAGCTGTTTAGCCCGCCAAAATACGGAGAACCATACAGGTAATCCCAGCGGTTCCAGTTATTAAACCGGGAAGTGGTATAGTAAGCCTCACCGGCAATGATAAACCCGCCATCTTTTCGGGTAATGATGTTTCTAATAAAATAGTCATTAAAAGCCATCTTTACACTGGCATCTCCACGGGCATCTTTTCGGAATTCATCTGTAAAAGTGTGAGTAGCTTCCATTACGGGTTGTTCTGTTGTTTTATCCCACACATAAAAATAAAAACCGTCTACGTTGCCCCTTCTTTCTTTGTAATAAAATGAAGTGAGAAGATACCGCTTATTGGGATTATCCACTTTGATGTGTATCTCATCCAGCCATGTCTTCTCAATGTTGAGCTCCTTTGCCATTAGTGTATCTGACTGTGCATGTTTTATTACAAAAAATGCTCTGCTGATATTATCATTGTTTGTTCTTTCAAATTTGCTGAATACCAGGTCTCCCTCATTATCCAGGTTGAAGTCGCCCAAAAACTCATTCCTTTCCTCCATGGGAATAGTGAGGCGGCTTTTTTTCAATAGCTCCAGCTTGTCGTTCATCAGCATGGTGGTCATTATATATACTTTCCGGTTGCGGCTATTAATCTTAAATACGGATAACCGGCTTTTGTCTTCACTGCTTAAAACAGTATAGATTTTATTGTTGGCGGCAAAACCGATATGAGTGGTATCCAGTTCAATAACTTCTCCTACCTTATTACCCATGCCATCAATTTTTGAAGCCACACAGTAAACCACATTCTTTTTCTGGTACTGGTAGATCATGTAGCAAAAATCCTGGTAAGGAAAAAAATCAGCATTGATCATCCGGTCATTATCAGGTACATAGTCCTGCTCCACTTTGGCAATCTGCTGCATTTCATTATCCAGCACCACTATCCAGTTCTTATTCCTGACATTTTTATAAAGCAAGAAATTGCCGTTGATCTTACCGGCTATCTCAAAATTCATCCTCCTGGAATCCTCTTTATCAGGTTCAGAATAAACAATTTTTTGGGCAGTGGCAGAAAATCCGGCACAAAAGATCAACAGCAGCAGTATCCATCTAGAGTAAGGCATAATAATCTGATTTTTTGCTAATTAAAGTTACAGGTAGTTCTCCAAAACCGGGCTGTGTATTTTATGTTGATGCCATTTTTTAGCATTTTACATGAGCCATGCAAATTTTAATTCCTGTCGTAAAAAACACAGTTTATCCCCATTTGTTTCAAAAGACGATGCAGAAAGTTTTGGAGGTTGCCTGCAATAAACCATTTTTGCCTATACCTTTGTAAATTGTCCTTCATCAAACCATGATAAATGCCCGCTGCTGTCCATATTACAAAACCTATGAACGGCCAGGTAATCCAGGAATAAACCATAACCACAGAAAGTGAAAACACCGACTAACAGAGTCACCGCAGCTGGATTGATCATTGCCCTTGGAATCATTTACGGAGATATCGGAACATCACCTCTCTACGTTTTTAATTCGATTATTTATGACCGGGTGGTTGATGAAAATCTCATTATCGGCACACTTTCCTGTATCATCTGGACCCTCACCCTTCAAACCACTATTAAATATGTGATCCTGGTACTACGGGCAGATAACCGGGGAGAAGGCGGCACTTTTGCTCTTTTTGCTCTTGTACGAAGAAGGAAGAAATGGCTGGTCATCCCCGCTATGATCGGCGGGGCTTCCCTGCTGGCAGACGGAATAATAACACCTCCCATATCCATAACGTCGGCCATCGAGGGTTTAAGAGAGTTGCCCTCTTTGGGAATACATGAAGGAAGCGATACGGTAGTCATTATTGTTTTATCCATACTGGTGCTCTTCTTTTTCATGCAGCAATTCGGAACAGCTTCAATTGGAAGCCTGTTCGGACCAGTGATGTTTGTCTGGTTCACCATGTTGCTTGTGCTTGGTGCCTTGCATGTTTTTGATGACCTGCAAATATTCAAGGCCATTAATCCCTATTATGCTGTTTATTTCCTGAAAAACTATGATGGCGGCTTCTGGCTGTTAGGTGCCGTGTTTCTTTGTACAACTGGTGCCGAGGCCCTCTACAGTGACCTGGGCCATTGCGGCAGGGGAAATATCCGCACATCATGGATCTATGTAAAGACTTGTCTTCTTATCAACTATTTTGGCCAGGGAGCTTATATTCTTTCTCACTATGGTGGAAAGGAAATCAACGAGGCTACTAAAGCAAGCATGGGAATTAATGCATTTTTCGACTTAATGCCACATTGGTTTATCATTCCCGGGGTCATCATTGCAACTACCGCGGCCATTATTGCCAGCCAGGCAATGGTGTCCGGGGCATTTACACTCATTAGCGAGGCCATGCGGCTCAATTTGTGGCCAAAACTCAGAATCAGGTATCCATCAGAGGCGAAAGGACAACTATTCATCCCTGCTATCAATTTTATCATGTTCCTTGGATGTGTTGGTGTTGTTTTATTCTTCCGTCAATCTTCAAAAATGGAGGCCGCCTATGGGCTTGCTATTATTGTTACCATGCTGGCAACCACTATTCTTTTTGCCAACTATCTCGTATTACACCGGATAAAATCAATCTGGATATACGTTTTCCTTGGATTATACCTGGCTATTGAACTTGGCTACCTGGTTGCGCTGATGGTGAAATTTACCCACGGCGGTTATATTACGCTAATGATCGGAATGATCATGTTCTTTGTCATGTACATCTGGTACAGGGCAAGAAAAATCAAAAACCGCTATGTGGAATTCGTACGTATGGAGCACTATGTGCCCAAGATTCAGGAATTAAGCAACGACAAATCTGTTCCCAAGTATGCTACGCACCTGGTGTATATGACCAGTGCCAATAATCCAAAAGAGATTGAGCATAAGATCATTTACTCTATACTTAATAAAAAACCCAAACGGGCAGATATCTATTGGTTTGTACACATTGATACGGTGGATGACCCTTACACCTGCGAGTATAAAGTGGAACACATCATCCCCAATGATATTATCCGTGTAGATTTCCGGCTTGGTTTCCGGATGGAACCAAGAGTAAACCTGATGTTCCGCAAAGTAGTAGAAGACCTGGTAGCGAACAAAGAAGTAAACATTATCAGCCGGTATGAAAGTCTTGCCAGTACCGGCACTGTGGGTGACTTCCAGTTTATGGTAATGGAAAAATACCTGAGCCAGGACAATGAGCTTCCGTTCATTGAAAGGGTCATTATGAAATTCCATTTCTGGCTGAAAGAACACAGCCTCTCTGAAGAAAAAGGCTTTGGGCTTGACCTTGCCAATGTAACCGTGGAGAAATTCCCATTAATTGTTGCGCCGGTCACCAACCTTAAGCTAAAACGGGTTGAATAAGAAAGTTCTCTTTTTATATTTAGTTGTTTAATTTCAGCAGGTAAACCAAAACTGATTTGCCTAATCTTATCTGGTATATTCTTGCCGGTATAGCCGGACTTTCTATTCTTGCCTATTTGTTGCAGGAACGGCTGATCTTCAAACCTGAAAAATTAAAACAGGATTTTCAGTTTAAATATGATGCCCCATTTAAAGAATACTTCTTTGATGTAGAACCGGGTGTCCGTATTAACGGGCTGCATTTTTTCCGGGAAAACCCTAAAGGCCTGATTCTTTACTTCCACGGCAATACGAGGAGCATAAAGGGCTGGGCCAGGTATGCAAAAGACTTCTACCGTTATGACTATGATGTACTGCTGGTAGACTATCGTGGCTTTGGTAAAAGCACCGGCAAAAGAAGCGAAAAGGAAATGCTGGGCGACATGCAATTTATTTATGATAAATTAAAAGAACAGTATTCTGAAAATCACCTGATCGTTTATGGCAGAAGCATGGGCAGCGGTTTTGCCACTAAACTGGCTTCTGACAATAATCCCCGGTACCTCATCCTTGATGCCCCTTATTTTAATTTTTTAAAAGTGATTGAACGGTTTTTACCTATACTGCCGGTAAGAATTGTATTACGGTATCACCTGCGTACAGATATCTGGATCACAAAAGTGAATTGCCCGGTTTATATTATTCATGGTACAAAAGACTGGCTGATACCGATACGCCACAGCGAATCCTTACAAAAGATCAATCCACGAAAAATTACGCTTATCCGGATACATGGTGGCGGACATAACAATCTCCCTTCCTATGATGAGTACCACAATTTCATCCGGGACATCCTGAAATATTGAACTTATTGCTCCCCAACTGTTAAGGATTGTTTAATTGACAAGACCCTTTGTTAACATGGACTGCTATTTGAACGTACTACATGAAAAAGGAGGTGTTTATGAAATGGAAACTCTACGCTTTACTCTTTACCGGAATCAGTTTACTTACCATATCCTGTAAGACGGCCAGCAAAATGTATGAGAAAGGCAACTATGATGAAGCGGTTGAACTGGCGGCAAAAAAATTACAGAAAGATCCGGATGACCCCAAATTGCTGAACATTATACAAAGCTCCTATCGCTATGCAGTCAATGACCATGAAAGCCGCATCAGTGATTATGCCCAAAGTAATAATGAACTGAAATGGGAATGGATGTACAATGAATATGTTTCCCTGCAAAGAATGTATGATGCCATTTACAAAGTACCTGCCGTATTTGACCTGGTTAAGCCCATGAACTACTCTTCCTATATAATAACCTACAGCGAAAAAGCAGGTGACGTAAGATATGACAGAGGTATCGCCTTCATGCAGCGATATGACAAACAAAGCTACCGCAATGCATACCGTGAGTTCCAGGCAGCACTCCGCTTCAAACCCGGCAACCGTGATGCCACCCTCAAAATGAGTGAAGCGTATGAATATGCTGTTACCAATGTAGTGGTGTTGCCTATGCAACAACAAGGCGGTTATGTTTACAGCTCTTATACCATTGGCGGTAACAACCTCGATGATCAGTTGATACAAAGCCTTCAATACAGCAGCGGAAATGAATTTGTACGATTCTACTCAGCATGGGATGCCCGCAGCCAAAATATCCGGGTGGACCAGGAAATGGAAATGAGAATGGCACAGGTTAATATCGGTCGCTATATTGACAACCAAAGCAGAAGAAAAGTGACCAAAGAAATAGTAGTAAAAGAAATTGTTTACAAACCTGACTCTGTGGTAAGAGAATATGCTAAAATCAGCGCTGACATTACTACTACAAGAAGGACCTTACACTCAAATGCTACCTTATTAATCACTGTCAGGGATGAACATGGCAGCCGGGTATGGAGTGATGATGTCTCCGCTGTTTATAATTGGTCAACCGAGTTCAGCACTTTCAAAGGTGATGAAAGGGCATTAAGTGAAAGTGATAAAAACCTTGTGAACAGGAGAAGAGATTTTCCACCTGGTGAAAATGAGATCATCCGCTGCATGCTTGAAGAAATAGGAAACAATGCCATATATAGGATCAAAAACTACTTCAACAGGTTATAAGCAAGCCATGAATAACGAGTAAAAAGGACATGCTTGTCATGTCCTTTTTCTTTTCATCTTTGCATCGCTCATGACAAAGAAAAAATTTATTAAATGGCTGAAGATCACAGCCATCATCTATATTGCCGGTGGCATTGCCCTTTACTTTTTACAAAATGCTATTCTATTTCACCCGGTACGGTTAGACAGAACATATAATTACACATTTCCCGAACCACATAAAGACATTAGCATTCCGCTCAATGCTAAAGACACTCTCAACCTGGTTGATTTTGCCAGTACCGACACCGTAACCAAAGGAGTGGTTCTGTATTTTCATGGTAACAAACGAAACATTTCCTGGTACTCAAAATACATCCCCTACTTTACCCGCCAAGGTTACCAGGTATTGATGATTGATTATCCCGGTTTTGGAAAAAGCACCGGCAAGCTGACTGAAAAGAAATTATATGACTGGGCCTTGCAGGTGTACCGTATAGCCATTAAACGATTTGCAGCTGACAGTATCATTATCTATGGAAAAAGTATGGGAACCGGCATTGCTGCGCAACTGGCTTCTGTCAGAGATTGCAGAAGGCTGATACTTGAAACACCATATTACGACTTTCCGGCTGTGGTACAACACTATTTACCCATGTACCCGGTTCGCTGGTTACTGAAATACGAGCTGCCTACCTATCAATATCTTCAGGATGTAAATGCACCAGTAACCATTTTCCATGGTACAAAAGACCGGATTGTAACCTACAAAAATGCCAAAAGGCTGAATAAATACCTGAAAACCAAAGATGAATTGGTTACCATCAAAGGAGGAAGTCATAACAACCTGTTTACTTACCCGGAAACGATCAGTAAGCTTGATTCGCTCCTGAAACTGCCATAAAATACCTCAAATGTGGTATTGTGGCCATCAGCCAGCAAGTCTATATTTACCGGATGAAATTCAGGTTGTTCATATCAATGCTTGTTTTGAGTCTTTGCGCCAGGGCACAAATGACACTGAGCTATGAGCAGCTATTAGAGAATACTCCAGAGATCAGTTTCACCGACAGCTTGCTTATCGATGCACAAATCAAAGAAATACCTGCACTTGATTCTGCCTCAGTAAAAAAATGGTTCAATGCAGTTTTGCCGGCGGGCAGTAAAAACAGGCTGAAGAACAGAACTTATGCAACGGTTGGTAAAATAACATCACAACCCAATTTTGATCTTTTTGTTTTACTGGAAGAGAAAAAAAGAGCTGACAGTTCCAGAGTGCAGGTGGTTTACTTCATCACCACAAAAAAAGATGGCCAATTTATAGCCAAGCTGGAAGCAGCTGTAAACGGTGAAAGAAAACAATCCGGCTATAACATCACTTCCCTGCTCTGTAAGGATTATAAAATTGTACAGGACTCCCGGATAACGGTCAATGATAAGTCATACACAGATATGACCTATTACAAGATCAATGGCGGGGGCAGATTCATTTTATACCCAAAGGAATAAATCTATTCTTCCAGCGTTACTTTCGATTTTCCCACCTTTAATTTATACCCTACACCAATTTTCAGGGCATAATTGCGGTCAGTATGACTGACGGGAAAGTCGTAACAGACCGGGAAATCATATTCCTTCACTATCTCATGAAGTATCTCATGTACTGATTGCCCAAAAGGCCTGTCTGTGTCTTTTGATTCTGTAAAGCCACCAAATATCAATCCTGCCAACCTGGCCAGCTTGCCGCTTCTTTTTAACTGATGAAGCATCCGGTCAATATTGTATAATTGCTCTCCGACATCCTCCAGGAAAAGTATCTTACCTCTCGTTTTAATGTCTGAATCAGTTCCTACTAAATGCGCTAACAATGCGAGGTTACCACCAACCAGTTCGCCCACCGCTTCACCTTTCCTGTTGAACTCATGCACATCGCATTTATACTTTAGCTTTTTGCCTTCCAGCGCATTCTTTAATGACCGGACAAACTCATTCTTGAACCCATCATCATTAAAAGCCCCGGCCATAGGTGCATGTAAAGTAGAGATATAGAAATGGGAGTAAATATGTGAGTGCAGAACAGTTACATCACTATAACCCACAATCCACTTGGGTTGCTTTCGGAATTTAGTAAAATCAATCATGTCAATGATGCGTCCGGTACCGTAACCTCCTCTTGCGCAAAGCACTACTTTTATAGCATCATCATCCAGCATTTGCTGAAAATCTGCCAGCCTTTCTTCATCAGTACCTGAAAAATAGGTGGCAGATCCTCCTCCAACAGTTTTACCGATTTTGACCCGGTAGCCCCACTCCTGTAAAACATCCAGGCAAGTTTGCACTTTTTCTACCGGCATGTAACCAGCAGGGCAAACAAGTCCTATGGTATCTCCTTTCTTTAGATAAGGCGGAATTTTGATCATGGAATATCTGTTTTTAATTTTCTTCGCTTTTCCTCTGCAATAATAAGCTGTTGTAATTCTTTAGTAACATAATAATCAGGAACATTATCTGGTTTCAATAACGGGTCAGGTAAATACCAATTGTATTTTGAAAAAATCTTTTTTAATGATTCGTCTTTAAAGTCATACCCCATCCTTGCATAATTAAGATTACGGTAAAGCCTTAGTTCATTATCCGTGAGTTTACTGACAGCAGCCTCCACAGAATCACCCCAGATCATCTCCATCATTCCTTTAAAATCATTTTGTTCCTTATTATCGCACCATAGGTTGATTTCATTATGGAGGTTCCAGAAATTAATGGTCAAATCCTGTACAGGCTTAAAAGCAGTAGTTCTTAATTGCAGTTTTCCTTTTCTCAGATAAACCATTTTAAGCCTGTCTTTATCTTCTGGCATGTAGGGTAACGAAAAATTTGTCTTGCTGAGCCTGCCTATGCCTGCTATTTGCCATGATGCCGGAGCATTGCTAAATGAGGCTGGCACAGAAAAGTAACTGTCATCACCCATATCTATATTCAACTCAAAGTCATCAATAGCGCTGTTGGCCCAGGTGGTACCGGTTGTCAGGCGGTAATCAAAATCCTGCCTGGCTTCCACAGAGCCGCCGCCTTTGTACAGGTAACTATGGCGAATAACTGTAACACCCTTTGCAAACCGCACCGTAAAATGATAAACAAAATCATATCCCTCAGAAACTTTTGAACTCACTTTAAAACCGGTCTCCTCCATTTTAGCAATTTTAAACGGCAACAGCCGATCACCCACCATCACCATAAAATCTTTTATGAACGGATGCTTTGCTTCTTCATCTGAGACATCACCGACAGCGGGGGGAGTAACAAAGCCAACAGTCAGTTCCCGTTCAGCACCCGGATTAAAAAATTCGAAATAAATATTCACCTGTATCCAGTCACCTTTTCGGTCAAGATTCAGTATTTCCTTCTTTAATCGAATGGTGGTCTCTTTCAGGGGCATTAATGTATTTCCCATAGCATAAAATACCCCGTCATTAGCCTTTGCCTGTTGAAAAATTAAAATGAGCAATGGCAGAATGATTTTTCGCATGTTTAATGGTTTATGGTCATGCCCTAAAGTTATCTGAAATCATGCTTTTGGGCAATGATCGCTATTCCGGTATTTTTGCAGGCTATTAAAGAGAGTTTTTTGATGAGCAACCCGAAACGATATTTGATCACTTCGGCCCTTCCCTATGCCAACGGTTTGAAGCATGTTGGCCACCTGGCAGGCGCCTATATTCCTGCCGATATCTATGTCCGTTACCTGAGGGCACAAAAAAGAGATGTTGTGTTTGTTTGCGGCAGTGACGAACATGGCACTGCTATTCCTATACAGGCCACCAAAGAAGGCACAACACCCAGGGCCATTATTGATAAGTATCATGAAGCTATGAAACAGGATTTTGAAGACCTGAACATGAGCTTTGATATTTATCACCGTACCAGCGAACCGATTCACCATGAAACTGCACAAGAGTTTTTTACTTACCTGCATGACCGGGGTGAACTGGAAACAAAAGAAACAGAACAGTATTTTGATGAAGAAGCCAAAACATTTTTGGCCGACCGTTATATAAAAGGCACCTGTCCTAACTGCGGCAGCGACCGGGCTTTTGGAGATCAGTGTGAAACCTGCGGCAGAACACTCAGCCCGGATGAACTAATAAATCCTGTGAGTACTCTCAGCGGCAAAACACCCGTAAAGAAAAAAACTACTCACTGGTATCTTCCTTTGGGGAAACATGAGCAATTTTTGAGAGAATGGATACTGGATCAACATAAAGACGATTGGAGAACAACCGTTGTGGGCCAATGCAAAAGCTGGATCGAAGGTGGCTTGCAATCAAGAGCAGTTACCCGTGATCTTGACTGGGGAATCAAAGTACCGTTGAAAGAAGCAGAAGGAAAAGTGCTGTATGTGTGGTTTGATGCCCCGATCGGTTATATCAGTGCCACCAAACAATGGGCTATAGACAATAAAAAAGACTGGCAATCCTACTGGTATGACAAGGATACCAAACTGGTTCACTTTATTGGTAAAGACAATATCGTTTTCCATTGTATCATTTTCCCTATCATGTTAAAACTGCATGGAAATATTTTACCAGAAAATGTTCCTGCCAATGAGTTTTTAAATCTTGAAGGAGACAAAATGAGCACCAGTCGTAACTGGAAACTGGACATGCGGGATTATATCAATGATTTCGTAAAAAAAGAGAACGGAGGTGGTCAGTGTGTAGACATGCTACGCTATTACCTGACACAAATTGCACCCGAAACAAAAGACAGCGAATTCACCTGGAAAGGTTTTCAGGATGCGGTAAACAGTGAACTGGTTTCCATCTTTGGCAATTTTGTAAACCGAACTTTTGTGCTGATGCATAAACTATGCAATGGCAAAGTACCAGTTTTTCATAATGACAAGATTGATGAACTTGACAAGCAACTGATTTCAGATATAGCCGCAGTAAAAGAAAAAGTTGAAACCTTACTGGAACAATACAAGTTCAGGGAGGCTCTGTTTGAAGTAATAGATCTTTCACGCAAAGGCAATAAATACATGCAGGAAAAACAACCCTGGATCGTTGCCAAAGCTTTGGCTGAAAAACCAGAGGATCAACAACTGATTGATAACTGCCTGCACCTTTGCTTACAGCTAACAGCAAACCTTGCCATACTTGTCAATCCATTTTTACCCAATACTGCCAAAAAAATGCTCTATCTCATGAAGGTGGTAGATAAAATGCTGGACTGGGAAAATGCCGGAAAACTAAAATTACTGAGTGCCGGTTATAGTCTGCGGGCACCTGAATTATTATTCAGAAAAATAGAGGATACTGAAATAGCGGAACAAATAGAAAAATTAAAAGCCGGACTGATTAAAACTGAAGCAACAATTAAAATGGAAGAGATAAAACAACCTGCCGGTAAAGCAGAGATCGTTTATGATGATTTTGCCAAACTGGAATTAAAAGCCGCCACCGTTACTGCCTGTGAAAAAGTAGAAAAAGCAGACAAGCTTTTGAAACTGGAAGTTGACCTGGGTACGGAAAAAAGAACAATCGTATCCGGCATTGCTCAACATTATAAACCAGAAGAAATGGTGGGCAAACAGGTAATTGTGGTGACCAACCTGGCTCCAAGAAAAATGAAAGGAATCGAAAGCCAGGGAATGATCCTGACAGCAGAAGACAGTGATGGAAAATTACAGCTGTTAAAACCGGAAAATCCTGTAGCCCCGGGTTCAAACGTTAGTTAATTCGTAAAAATCACTAAAAGCCCTGCCCTGTTTATCACAATGCGGGGCTTTTTCATTAAGCACAGCTTATAAATTGGTAAATTCACTTCCAAATTCTTTTAACGTTGCCCGTACGCTTTATTAAGAGAACAATAAAAATTACAGGGATCATCATCGGCATCCTTGCCGTATTAGCGTTGGGTTTTCACCTTTGGTTCAGGGCACATGCCAAAGAGATTATCGAAGATCTTGTTGAGTCCCGCTCCAAAGGAAAAATTAACCTTAAAATTGAAAAGCTTCGTTTTGGTTACTTCAGCAACAAAATAGAATTAGAAAAAGCTGTTTTTTATAATACTGACTCTGCCGCTACAGCTACCTCTTACAAATTTTATATTGATAAATTGAAGATGAAAGGTAAAGGTCTGATCGCCCTTTTATTCAGTAAAGAATTATTTATTGACTCCCTTTCTCTCACCAACCCTGTAATTGAAGTAAACAGGGTAAGTATGGCTGATAAATCCGGGAAAAGAAAGGAAATATCAATTCCGGAAGAAATGGGTAAAATTTATTCCTCTATCCAGGATGCGATAAATGTTTTGCAGGTCAAAAAGTTTCAGCTTGAAAATGCAACTTTTATTTTAGCCAATAAAACGGAGCCTGATCAGAAACCAGTTCGCATAACTAAACTGCACCTCGATATTGACAATCTGAAAGTTGACAGCAGCAAGTCCAGGGTAAATGAAAAAATGTTCTTTAGCGACAACATTACATTGCGAACGCAAAACCAGGATATAACGTTTCCGGATGGCCGGCACAAACTCAGCTTCAGCCGATTCAGAATCAACTTAAAAAATAAACTGGTTGAATTTGATAGTTGTACCATTGCCGCTACCCGGACTGACAGCACTGCCTCCTCCTTCAATATCTTCTTTGATGCCTTGCTGATGACAAATATTGATTTTGACACACTGTACCGGCATGAAGTCATCAAGGCTGATTCCGTTTATTGTGTCAATCCAAGATTTAATCTCACAGCAGTCAGTGAGAAAAAAAACGGGTTAAAGAAAAGTACACCTAAACTGGAAAATATAATTCAGCAATTAACAGGCGATCTTGACCTCAACCATGTAGTGGTGGCCAATGCTGATTTCAACATCCTTACAATAAAGGACGGAGTACCCAACTCATTTGTATTCAGCAATAATAATTTTGAGATGGATGGTCTCAGTATCAATAAAAATGCTGAAAAGCCACTGAAAGTAAAAAGCTTTGCAATGGCCATCCGTAATTATGAGAATTTTATAAAGGACAGCACATACAGCATACAATTCGACAGTATTCTTTTCAGAAATGACAAACTGACTTTAAGCAGGTTTGTTTTCAACAAACTGAACAAGGGAAAAGTCTTAAATACATTCAGCATACCACAATTCAATTTATCCGGTCTCTCCTGGGATGACCTTGTCTTTGAAAGGACATTTAAAGCAGATGCCGCGACCATGTACAATCCTTATATCCGTTATTCTGCATTGCCGGAAAGAAAAAAAAGAAAAAATATTTTTCAATCACTTGCAGCAGTTAATGAATATATGGACCTGAAACAATTAGACGTTGTGGATGGCACTATTGATCTTACACTGAAGGATGATTTAAAAATTCAACTCCAAAAAGCCACATTCTCCGTCAGCAGCCAGTCTTTACTGTCTTCCACAAGATTTTCAGGTATAAGAAACTCCTTAGATGGTCTTTTTTTTGAGGACGGCACAATTCAAACTGGTGATTTGACGATTAAAATGAAAGGCATCAGGTATAACGGCACTGATGGCAGTTTTAATGCCGGTGATATAGCAGTGAAGTCAGAACAAGAATATCTTGACATTACCCTTTCAGATGTGCAGGTGAAAGAACTACAAGCTAATGAAGTGACCGGGAATATTTATGCAAACGGTGTTAGCTGGCAAAAAGGAATTTATAACGTTACGGCTAACCCGCTGATAAGAAACACAAAAAAGACCGGAGCCATTATCGATGTTACAAATGTGATTGGCAACAACACAACAATCAATGTTATTGCCCGTGACAAAAAGATACAAGGAACCTTAAGTAAACTTTCATTACTGGAACTTATTAAAGATCCGGAGAACAAACTTCACCTGGAAGGTTTGACGTTTACCGGCGATAAGCTTGATGTGACAGGCAATTCTATTGATTTGACACTTCACAACTATGACTTTACAGATGGCGCAGCATCGCACATTTCACAGGTAACCCTGAAGAATACAACCGGAAACATAAAAACAAATCTTGTACTTCCAGAACTTAAATTCATAACTCATGTCAAACCTTTGCTGGACAACAACCTGATCGTTGACGAGATTTCTTCCACTAAACCAGTCATAAATATAGAAACCGGTCAAATAGCAGACTTAAACAGAAATAATAATACACTACCTCCTTTTTGGATTGGAAAAATAAAACTGGATCAACCGTTAATCACTGTCCAAAAAAAAGGCATAAATGGAGGAATCCTTTTTCAATGGAATGGAATTGAAAATGGGCTCAATTCAATTCAATTAAATGACGTTAGCATAAACGAAAGTAAAACTTCCATTAGTAGTTCTGCTTTTTTCGTCTCAGGTATAAAGTTCAGGACTCCGAACCAGAAAGAATTCAGCTCAGGAAATGCATTAGGCTCCGGAAACCTAAATAATATTCTGTTGCAATATAATAATGGTGAAAACCTAAAATGGTCTTCCTTGCTGTCTGATTTCCATTGTAATAATCTTGAACTGGAAAACATTGGAAAAAAGGAAGGGATGCTGGCTATTGATTCCATTAACTTGAAAAATATACAGCTCAATTCAGGCTTCCTGAAAAAGCTGCAAAATATTACAGAAGTCAACACTGATTTTGAAGTAAAGCAATTTACCGGTAGCTACGCCGATACAACAATTAAGGCAAAATGGTTTAATGCTGCATTTGACAGAATAACAAAAACTTTCAGTCTTGATTCAGTTTCCTACCAGCCATTGCTGACAAGAGATTCATTCCTGGCAAAGCAAGCCCACCAGGTTGATTATATCACTGCAAAATCCGGTGCTGTTCAAATCAGCCCGGTGGAGATCAATCAATTTATCAATAAAAACGAGCTGTCGGCAGGTAAAGTCGTGATAAATGATTTTTATTTCACAGATTACAAAGACAAACGTCTTCCGTTCAACGCAGGTATCATCAAACCGTTGCCTGCTGGATTAATAAAAAAAATGCGTTCGTTGATTGCTATTGATACCGTTTTACTACATAATGCTGCAGTCGAGTACACAGAAATAATGACGCCTTCAAATACGGCTTTATATGTACCTGTTACCCGGATGAATGCAAGATTACTAAACCTGAAAAACTATAAGATAAAATCCGGCGATAGTCTTAGTATTCAGTCTACCGGTTATTTACTGGATACACTATGGGTAAAGCTTAAAGTAATACAATCTTATACCGATTCATTAGAAGGTTTCCAGATGACATTGCTGGGAAAACCAGGTGATCTTCGTCAACTTAACCCGATTTTTATACCTGCTGCTTCTATGAAATTAGAATCTGGCCAACTTGATACCTTAATACTGAATGTGACGGGACGAGAATATCTTGCACAAGGAGAAATGCAACTACTCTATCACAATCTGAAAATACGGTTACTGAAAGACGGGGACACATCAAAAAATTCTTTTGGAGGCCGTATTAAGAATTTTATAGCTAATAGCTTTGTAATTAAGAACCGAAATAAATCCCGAACCACACCTGTATTTTTTATCCGTAATCGTGACAAATCTGCTGTCAACTACCTTGTAAAAATTGTATTGACAGGATTTCAAGCAAGCATCGGCGGTAAGAATCCAAAAAAAGAAATGAAAAAATTCCGGCTTGAATTGAAAAAAAGGCAATTACCCTCAATAGAACAGTAATTAGAAGGCAAAGAATGAAAATATAGATCTGTAGCCAGATTTATGTATCTTAATTAGCTAATTACACCTTATCGTTTAATATGCCAATTAAAACTACATTACTGTGCGGATTGCTATGCTTAAGCAGTCTATTTACATTCTGCCAGACCCAGGATGATTTCAATACTAAACTTTCTGACATTTATTCAAATGCTGCTGACAAAAAAAAGGCGCTGAGTATCGCAAAGGAACTTTACAATATTGTTGAAAGGAAGAAAGAATTACAGACCTATTCCAACTATTACCTGTTAAAAAACATTTTTGAAAACCAGGCACCGGATGCAGCTCTCGCAAAAGCCTGCGAGGAAAAAGCTGAAAAGCTGATGAATGCATTGGTGGGCCTGAACAATGAAATGAAGGCAGACACCAGCAGTCCCGCTATGGCCTGGGCAACACATTATTTTCCGGCATTGTTCAAAAATGAAGATCCGGAGAATGCCAGCAAAGCACTTGCATTCTTAAACCGAAACCCTGAATTAAAAAACTTCACCAACTACACTTATATAGGTTACTCATTTGAAAGAAATAATGATTTCACGAAGGCCAGAGAAAACTATGAGGAAGCATTGAGGTTTATTACAGATGAAAAAAAAGACTATCACTCCTATCTCTTTTATACCAACTTTCTTACCCGTACAGGCGATTACCTGAAAGCAGATGAATTCATCCGTAAAATGGAAAAACTTTCCGGTGAAGCCACAGATTTTTTTAAAGATGGATACAAGTCTGAAGCCATGTCTGCGAGAGTAGTTTATTACCTGAACATCGGCGACTATCAATCATATGTTCAGGCTTCTGAAAGGAATTACGAATACTTTTCAGCCCAATGGCAAAAGACAAACAAAACAGCCTGTGACCCCTACCCCGGAATAAAACTGGTAAATGCTGCATTTGGTAAAGAAATGTTGCGGGAATACGATTCAGCAGAAAAGCTATGGAAGAGCCGGGATTCCGCAAATTATGTATGGGTGAATTGTTATAACAAAACATATCCCAATGCAAAATACTATCCGATATCCATGTACCCTGTTTATCTCATCAAACGGGGTAAAAATAAGTTATTGCCAAAACCAGCCTCGTTCTTCATAAAAGAAACGGAAGATCATTACAACAGTTATAAACAATATGCTGATCTGAGTGCTACAGTTGCCAAAGCAACACAACTTGGTTTCCTTGGTAGCTCCAACTATTCTACGCTTTTCAGCGAAATCATGAATAAAGTAAAGCAGTCACATGATTTCAGGGAATCAACCACCCCCTTTTCCAACTATGCCTATTTCAGTATGCGGGACAGAAATTTACAGGAATCGCAAAAAACATATACCGAACTGTTCACTCTGAATATTGACTGGATCAATGATATCATTTTCACATTTGGAGAAAAAGCATTTGTCACTTTCTATAATGCCAAACTCAAAGAAGGATATGATAATTACCACAGTTTCGTAAAATTAGTGAAAGATAAAGCCACAGCATTTTATGGCAACGCTGCCATTCAGGCCTACAACAACCTGCTTTTTACAAAATCCATCTCCTTAAAAGGAACACAAAAAAGAAAAGAAGCCTTTCTGAAGACAAATGATGCAACGGTAACAAAACTTTACGATGAATGGATTGACAAGAAACAGCAATTGATCCGGCAATACATGAAAAAAGATAATCCATCGGAAGCAGACACCAGCAACAGGTTCAATGAAACAGTTTTAAAATCACTGCAGGAGGATGTGAACAGGCTGGAGAATGAGTTAACCGTAAAAGCCAAAGACTTCAAAAAACTTTTGAAAATAACGCCTGCCGGCTGGAATGATGTGAAAAGCCAATTGAAAAAAGGAGAAGCCGCTATAGAAATCGTCCGTTTCCAATGGCGTGACCAGGTCTATTATTCCGACACAGCATACTATGCTGCATATATCATTACCAAAAACAGTCAGTACCCTGAAGTAGTGTACCTGCCGGATGCGGCAGCCGATCTGGACAACAAATTCTATAAATTATATAAAAACAATATCCGACTGAAACTGGATGACAAAGAATCTTACGATCATTACTGGAAAGCAATCAGCGAAAAGCTGAACGGCATCACAAAAATTTATTTTTCACCGGATGGCATTTATCATCTTCTCAATATAAATACATTAAAAAACCCGGCCACAAAAAATTTTGTTGTTGATGAATTGGAAATTCACTCCACTACATCAACAGCCGATATTGCATTTATAAAGCCTGCTGAAAAAATAATCAGTGATGCTGTATTAGTAGGAAGGCCGACCTATAAAACAAACAGCGAAATAGCCATCGTTGCAACAACAGATAAAACCACCCGTTCTTTTGTGAATAGCTTTCGTAATAACAGTGTATCAGACCTGCCGGGTACGGAAGAAGAAGTTTTAGCCATTAAAAAGGAGCTGGAGCTTAAAAAAATCAGTACAAAGCATTTTGTAAAAGAACAGGCAACAGAAGATAAAATGTACCAGTTAAAAAGTCCGGGAATATTACATATTGCCACCCATGGCTATTGGTCAGGCGCCGGGGAAAATGCCACTGATGGTTATCGTTTTTTCAACGCCATGGTGAACTCCGGTTTATTATTAACAGGTGTAGTCAATTATTATAGCAGCAGCAGTTACCCGGATACCTATGATGGTATATTAACTGCCTGGGAGGCGCAAAACCTTAATCTGGATAATACATCACTGGTTGTTCTCTCAGCCTGCGAAACCAGTTTGGGCTACCTGGATGCTGGTGAAGGTGTATATGGGCTGCAAAGGGCATTCCGGGCAGCCGGGGCCGGCAGTGTCATTACCAGCTTGTGGAAAGTGGATGACAATGCCACTAAGGATTTTATGATCATCTTTTACCAGCATTTCCTGCAAACAAAAGATAAACTGGCAGCTTACCGGCAGGCTCAAAAAACCATCAAGGAAAAATATAAATACCCTTATTACTGGGGAGCTTTTGTCATGGTAGGGGAGCGATAATTTACTCCCCTTTTCCTCTTTCCCAAAAACGCTTATCTTCGATTTTAAAATAGTTGCATAACTAACTAATTTTATTGTATGTCAAAAAGAGCCATAAAAAAAGTTGCAGTATTAGGAAGTGGTGTGATGGGATCCAGGATTGCCTGTCATTTTGCTGGTGTTGGTGTTCAGGTCTTGTTACTGGATATTGTGCCAAAAGATATAGCCGCTGATGCCAAACCTGCTGATCGAAACAAAATTGTAAATGATGCATTAACAGCTGCGATAAAATCAAATCCCTCGCCTGTTTATCATAAAGACGTAGTAAAGAAAATAACTACCGGTAATTTTGAAGATAACATGAAAGATATTGCCGGATGCGACTGGGTGATTGAAGTGGTGGTGGAAAGATTAGACATAAAACAAAAAGTATTTGAACAGGTAGAAAAATACCGCAAACCCGGAACACTGATCACTTCCAATACATCCGGAATCCCCATTCACATGATGGCGGAAGGAAGAAGTGATGATTTCAAAAAACATTTTTGCGGTACTCACTTTTTTAACCCACCCCGTTATCTGCGCTTACTGGAAATAATCCCAACCCCCTATACAGATCCGGAGATCGTTGACTTCCTGATGAGTTACGGAGATCTTTACCTGGGTAAAACAACGGTTTTGTGCAAGGACACCCCAGCCTTTATCGCCAATCGTATTGGTGTGTTTGGTATGATGGCTATTATGAATGTAAAAGAAAAGCTGAAACTGACAGTCGATGAAATTGATGCGCTTACAGGCCCGATCATTGGCCGTCCTAAATCTGCCACTTTCCGTACGGGAGATGTGGTAGGTTTAGATACATTGGTGAAAGTGGCAAAAGGCGTGGCAGATAATTGTCCTGATGATGAAGCAAAAGATCAGTTTGCAATTCCCGCCTGGTTAGAAAAAATGATTGCCAACAACTGGCTGGGTGATAAAACCGGGCAGGGGTTCTTTAAAAAGACAAAAAGTGCCGGTGGAGAAAAAGAAATTCTTACCCTGAACCTTGATACAATGGAATATGGGCCCAGGGTAAAACCAAAATTCGCCACCCTGGAAACAGCAAAGCCGGTTGATGACCTGTATACCCGGTTAAAAATGCTGGTGGCGGGAACAGATAAAGCCGGTGAGTTCTATCGCTTGTTTCATTATGGTTTGTTCTCTTATATCTCACACCGCATTCCTGAGATCAGTGATGAACTGTACCGGGTAGATGATGCGATGATGGCAGGCTTCGGCTGGGAAATTGGTGCCTTCGAGAGTTGGGATGTTTTAGGTGTGGCCAAAACTACGGAAGCCATGAAGGCCGCCGGTTATAAGGTTGCTGCCTGGGTGGATGAAATGCTGGCAGCAGGTAATAAATCATTCTATAAAGTAGAAGGTGGTAAAAAATATTGTTATGATCCGGCTTCAAAATCATACAAAGTATTGCCGGGTGGTGATGCATTTATTGTTATGAGCAATTACACCGAAAAGCAGCTTTGGAAAAATGGAAGCTGCCGGCTCTACGATTTGGGTAATGATGTTCTCGGTTTGCAATGGTTCACCAAAATGGGAAGTATTGGCGGTGATGTACTGAGTGGAATTCAGACAGCTATTGATAAAGCAGAGAAAGGATACAAAGGACTGGTTATTGCCAATGAAGGCGCCAATTTTTCCGCAGGCGCCAATGTAGGTATGATTTTCATGCTGGCAATCGACCAGGAATACGATGAACTGGACATGGCCATCCGCCTGTTCCAGAATACCATGATGCGGGCCCGTTATTCTTCAGTTCCCGTTGTAGTAGCGCCACATGGATTAGCATTAGGCGGCGCCTGCGAACTGAGCTTGCATGCAGATAAATGCTGCCCTGCTGCTGAAACCTATACAGGATTGGTTGAATTGGGCGTTGGTCTTATTCCCGGTGGCGGCGGCACTAAAGAATTTGTGCTCAGGGCATCTGATGAAATGCATGAAGATGAACCCGAAACCATTACATTAAAGAACCGCTTCCTTTCTATTGCAACAGCAAAGGTTGCTACTTCTGCACATGAAGGTTTTGGACTGGGTGTTTACCGAAAAGGATTAGACGAAGTGGTACCTAACATCAATCGCAGGATTGCAGAAGCAAAGAAATCGGTGATTGAAATATATGACAGCGGCTACACAGCCCCTGTTCAAAGAACTGATATAAAAGTACTGGGCCAGTCTGCACTCGGTGCCTTGTATTCCGGTATTCATGCCATGAAGACAGCCAACTATGCTACAGAGCATGATGCATTAGTGGCTAAAAAGCTGGCATATGTAATGTGTGGTGGCGATTTGAGTGAACCAACATTGGTATCAGAACAATATTTACTTGACCTGGAAAGAGAAGCATTTCTTTCTCTTTGTGGCGAGAAGAAGACACTGGAAAGGATACAGAGTGTGCTGAAGAGCGGCAGGCCGATTCGGAATTAATGCTATCTTTAGAACAACCAAAAACCTTTCACCATGCAAGTATCCGTTGTTGATTTTGCAAAAGACCGTGTTGTTTATAACATTACGCAATGTACCCGTGAAGAGTTGATGAATAAGCTCAACCTGTTCTTTACTTCCGAAGGATATAAACAAGGATCCACAGAAGGTGATACCACTTACTATACAAAAGGCAACCGGGTGCTTCGCCTTCTTTTTGGCGCATTTGTAAAATACCATAAGCAAAGTTTAAATGTAAAGCAGGAAGGTGAACTGTTCTCTGTAATGCTGCACAAAGATTCCTCGGGCATTTCCGGCGGATTGATCGGCATGAACCAGGTGAAAAAAGAATTTGCCCGCCTGGCTGAAGCATTCAAAGTCTATTTTTCCTGATATTGTTTTAAACTTATCCCGTATGAAAAAGAACCTTTTTTTGCCGGTGCTCTTGGCTGTTGGTATGATCGTACAGGCACAAACAAATTTTTCTGGCGCTTATGGATATTCCTTCAAGCCACAAGGCGATCCACCGGCTACAGAAAAAAACAGGGGGCCAAAGGGAAGCCTCGTATTGTTAAAAATGGATGGCGATAAATACCGTTTCTGGCTGGATGTAGAAACAGGCTGGCCCCGGTATCATGTAGGTGAAACAGACGGAACGATCACATTTGTAAATGACACTGCTTCTTTTGATAATACATTTGAAGATGCCACCAACCCTTGTATTCTAAGTTTTAAAGTAACCGGGAATATCGTCACTATTAATAGCCACTCTACTTCTTTTAATTGCGGATTTGGACAAGGAGTTCATGCTGACGGAGACTATGCCAAATTAAAAATACAACCAGCACTGAATAACGATTGGCTGAAGAAAGAATACCCGCAATCACCCGTTGCGCTGGTAACAAATAACAGGGCTGAAATTTTCCAGGACGAAACCTGCCTGCATTCGTTTTCACCCAAACGATATTTTGTGAAAGGCGATAAATTCATGAGCATAGCCGAAACGGAAAAATGTATTTACACTGAATACATCCCTTCACCCGGCAAGTTCGTCTATGGCTGGATAAAGAAATCTGAAGTCAAACTACTTCCGGCAGAATACAAA
>JBGARY010000012.1:0-89099 GCA_044229985.1 Chitinophagaceae bacterium | reverse complement strand
CAGCCTCATTTTCCAGGCTGTCACCCTTAACAACTATAAATCTGCAGCCAAGCAAAGAGAAAAAGCCTGACTTCCATTTTAATTGTTGTGGTAGTGGAATCAACGAGGGCTTTTCCTGCAAACCATAAACATGCGGGAATACCAGATGTTTCCAAAGAATGTATCCTGCACCGGAGAGATGCAGGCCATCATTTGTCAAGCCGGCTTCGAGTTTTCCTTGTTTATCACAAAAGGAAGTGTACAGATCGATAAACGCATATTGAAGGGCAGATGCACTGTCAAAAAGCCGTTTATTCACTTCTTTTATTTGTACAGACTTGCTGGTGTGGCCACTAAATTTTCCAAACACATCGTTTACCGGAAGAATACTTTGTACAAAGAGTTTTGAAGTTGGACATTCCTGACTCATGTAAGCAGCAATCCGTAATATATTCCTCACAACACTATCGGGAGAAATATTTCTGGCCAGGTCATTAGTACCAATCATCAGAAAAACACTGGCAGGTTTTCTTTTCACTACTTCATCCAACCTCTTCATCACACCAGCAGTGATATCACCACTTATACCACGATTCTTGATTCTTAAATCTCCAAACATTTCACTCCATTCATTACCATCCGTAATACTATTACCAATAAAAATTATATCGTTTTTTGTTTGAGGCAAGGATTGAAATAAGGTGTGTCGCTGATGATAATAAGCAGAAAAATTTGAATCCGGATAAACCGGCAGTTTCACTTGTGCAGATAGAAACGCTGAATGCAATAAGGATAAAATTGTGATAACTCTTTTCACTTCACCCTGATTTTAAATGTTGAGGCCGGGAGATTTTCCGAATTAAAGAGATTCCCATCGCTGAAAGGTTTCCACCCATAATAAACATACTCAGGCTTCCTGTCAAACCGAATCTCTACATGTCTTCGCTGAATAGAAGCAATCGCATCATCTTTACCATTCAAAGAGAATCCTCTTAGTAATTGCCCGTACATTGTGATTAGTTTTTTTCCAGTAAAACGAAATCTAATCAGTACTCTTTTTTTTCTATACACTGCCCGGACAGGCATAGGCCCTGATGGCAATAATTTTTTTTTATAGGTTTTACATAGAGCCCACCTTGACAGTCTTTCACCAACTGACTTTTTATTTGTGGGATGCACATCATGTCTGGCTCCAATATCACTACTTACAGCTATACCAATATACTCAATCAGCTGTAACATTTTCCTTTGCTCATCCCTGAATTCTGGCCATAAATGGCCTTTGTATTTTGCAGTATCAATTGAAGATAACTGGACAAAATAAAAGGGCAATTTTGGATCATTCCATTTTACCCGGTAATCATCCACCATCAGCTTCGACAACATCGCATACTCATTTACTCTTTCAGCTTCCTGTGCATTACTTTCTCCCTGGTAACAAACAATACCTTTCACCGGCATTGCAAGTAGTGGCTCAATACCTGCGGCATAAGCAAAGCCCGGTTTAAACCCATGGTTTTTACCATTTTCATCAGTAAGAACATCCTGCCTTGCACCCAAATTTTGCAATCCCCTTTCTCTTATCCATACCGGCAAGGCGTTATTGGAAAGCCAATCTCCCTTTGCCTTTTTCCAAAAAATCTTGCTGTTTTCTAATGCATCTTTGGCAATAAATGTTTCCAGTGGGGCACCTCCAATAGAGAGATTAATCAAGCCTACCGGCACACTAATATTATTTACTATCTCCTTACCAAAGTAATAAGCTACTGCGCTCATTGTTTTAAAAGTAGTACTATCACAATGTTGCCATTTCCCTTTATAAAATTTGTGTTGAGTCAAAAACTGTACAACAGAATCTGTAAAAGTTGTTCCGAAAATATTCTTACCGGCATAAACTGGGTTAAAGAATCTCATTAATGGCTGACAACTGTGATCGATTTCCTCTTTGAAGTGTTTTTCCTTTATCATTGGCCATTCCATATTACTTTGTCCAATACAAACCCATAAATCACCAATGAGTAAATTCTTTAAAACGATGGTATCGCTTTTAGTGGAAATTACAAGGCTTTGCGGATCAGCGTTAGCCCTTTGTGGCGACAATACGACTCTCCATGAGGAATCATGATCTGCTATTGTCATTTTCGTATCCCTCCCTATAGAAACCTTGATTTCATATCCGGGAATATATTTGCCCCATACCGGCACCGGCTTATTCCTTTGCAGCACCATATCATCTGTAAAGATTTTAGCCAGCTGCAACTGAGCCTTTGCGGCGTTAGAAATTAATAATATGAATAGTAAAATCCTATACATCAGTATTGCTCAATATAGTAGTCCAATAGCTGCCAGCAATACCATTCCTGTCTTGGCAAATGAAAGGGCCCTTTAAACAGATTTCCTTTAGCGGTCTGAGCAATTGTTCCATCCCGGTGCAGGTAACCGAACCACTCCCCATTTTGCTTATCATGAAAATGAGAATAGGAATAATCATTCACCATTTTATGCCATTCTGCATATTTTGAATTACCAGTTAGTAAATAAGCAAGCAATGTAGCAATGATCGTTTCATTATGCGGCCACCAAAATTTCATATCCTGCCAGTATTCCTGAACCGGTTTATTGAATACATCACGGAAATATAGAATGCCCCCATATTCACTGTCCCAGCCCCGCTCCCACATATAATCGAGCATCTTACAGCCAAGCTCAATTAAACGGGGATCATTATTCCTGTATTTTGCTTCATGCAAGATAAACCAGGCACCTTCAATAGCATGACCCGGGTTAAGTGTTCGTCCATCAATATGGTCAATAATACCACCGTCTGGCGCAACCTGCTCCATCACACATTTAATATCATCTTTTACAAAGTCTCTTTCAATTTCTTCTATCCATTTTGTTATCCATTCATCGCATCTTTCATCCCCAATGGTGTTGCGCAGCTGTTGGGCGGTATTGATCATAATCATAGGCACACCGATTCCTTTGGCAGGTCTTGTAGCAGTAAACTTGGATTGAAGTTTTTTTTGACCTGTTGCATAAGCTATACATTGCCCAAAAACCTCTCTTGCGTTGTGGGCTGCTTCCTCACTGCCACTTGCCCTGGCGTAGGCAGCTGCAGCAATAACATAAAATGTTTCTGAAAAAAAATAACGACGCTTTCGGATAGGTTTTCCATCCCTTGTTACATGAAAGAACATCTGACCATCGGAATCAAAACAATACTTATTCAAGAAATCATACCCAAGTTTTGCACCTTCCAGCCAGACCTTAGCTACCGTGTCCCGTTTATCATCAACGGTATTGTACAAAGTTGAAAGCAACCAGGTAGCCCTGCCCTGTATCCAAACGGCTTTATCATCATCAATCAATGTACCATCAGCATCACGCATTAATAAAAAGCCGCCGCACTGGCTATCATATGACCTTGGAAACCAAAACGGCACTGTGTCATTCAGGAGCTGATTGCGATAAAAATCTCTTAAATCAATCAAATCCTTTTTGGAGTAATTCATTTGTCTTGCTTTATTATTTCACTAACAGGAATCATTACGAAGTACAAATCCTTAAAGCCCTCATATAGAAGACCAATTGTATTATCATCAATTTTAGTCAGACAGGAATATCCAAAACATAATCTTTCATCTACCAATAACTGATTTGCTTCAAGCCATGTTTCGCCGTTATCAAGGCTGGCTTTTATGGTCATATTTATACGACCCGTTCGGGAAGCGACATTACTGAAAAACAATACATCCCTCATAGAACCTTTCATCTTCACTTTGGCTTTAATAATACTTGCCATACAAACAGGATCGACTAATGCATTATAAGATGTGGCATGCTCTGTCCAGCCAGCTCCCATGTCTGCTGTGGTGGCTACACTTCTGAAGCCACCTCGGTTATCCCTCATATTAAGCATCAATGTGCCGGGTATGGTCTCTACCACCTGGCTTTCAGTTGTATTTGATTTAGGGCCGTTAATTCCTCCCCTCCAAGTAGCTCCATGATCATCGCTATAAACAATAGTTGAGTAAGGCTTTTTTACCTCATCCCAATACTGTGCTGCAAAAACCAATTTGCCATCCTGCATAGCAATGCCATTACCGGGTCCGTTAAAAAATAAATGCCAGGCCGGATTTTTTACCTGGGCAGTAATATTATCAGGCGCTGACCAGGTAATACCATCATCGCTGCTGCTTACCAGTATAAATTGACCGGTAGTATCCGGTGAAAGACCAGGTAATGAACCAGCAATAGAACGATTGCCTTTACTCCACAATGCAGCTACCCATATTTTTTTGGTGACAGGGTCAAATAAAACGGCAGGGTCACCGATACCATTGTTTTCATGTGGTGATCCCATATCCATAATTATTTTCATCGGCTCCCATGTTTTGCCATTGTCCGTACTTCGGCTCATCCCTACATCAATATTTGCGGGCAAATCACGGCTGTCATTATACCTTATATCATACACTGCAATTAAAGTACCCCGGTCTGTTTGTACAATTCCGGGAATACGATATGTGTTTACACCGTCATCGCCTGCCTTTCGTACCACTACTCCTGTCCGTTTTACAAAACCATACTTTTCCTGTTTAATGAGCAGTTGTTTTCCTTCATCATTTACAAGCTTTATACATCGAAGCTCAATTTTACTATCGATTGAAGCATTATGTTTTAGCACAATGCTAAACCATATAAATTGTACTCCGGCATTGATGTTCAGGGAAACAGGTATATCAAATAAAGCAGAAGATGGAGAAACGGAGGCAACTTGATTGCTCGTTGAGAATGGTTCTGCCCCTGTCAGAAAAACATCGATCTTCTGAACATTATTAAGGGCACCTGCATTCAATGTGCAGTATAATTTACGAATTTGTATTTCTCTTTTTCCGGCCGGAACAGAAACAGCTACTCTTAAAACAGGATTGGCATTTAACCCTTTTAAAACCGGTACGGAAGGCGACCATGCTGATACTTTAATAACTCCCGGCAAAAGATTCTGCGATTTTTGGCTAAACCCACTATTACTAAACCCTGCAATAAGAAACACCGGAATAAACCAATAATGTAAATACTTCATAATCACATTTTATTATCAGTAAAATCATTTGCCTTAGGCCTTAAAAAAGACAACTGAACCACCAATGCTATAATTACAATGACAGCAAGTAATGCGAAATCCTTTCCAAGATTACCCGCATCAGTTGACTTACCTAACCAATCGGTGATAAAGGCACCTGCAAAAACACCTACCATATTCATCAGGCCGTAAGCTGTAGCCCTGTATTTTGCCGAAACAAACTGGCAAAGAATCGGCATATTGTTAGCATCAAACATTCCATAGCCAAAACCAAAACAAAAAGCCGCTCCCACAATGGCAATAATACTGTGACCAAAACCAACCAGTACCAGCGCCGGTATTGTTAACCCTAATCCGATTGCACTTGTATATATTCTTCCCTTTAAATTTTTCTGCACCCATCTGTCAGATAAAACTCCCCCAAACACCACACCCATAAATGAAGAAGCAGCAATCGTGATGGTTGAGAGTGGGCCGGCCTTACTCATATCAATTTGCAGATTCTCCGAAAACAATGTCGGTAACCAATTCTTTACTCCCCACCCGGGCAGACTAGGCACAGCGAAATAGAAAAGTATTATCCAAAAAGCTATGTTGCTGAATAACACACCCAATCCTTTAAAGAAAGAAGACCGGGCATATACAGGATTTACATCTTCTTCAATTTCTGAATTTCTTTTTTCCTTTAAAAACAAAATCAACACTCCGGCATATACAATTCCAATTAGTCCAAAGGACATAAAAGCTTTTTGCCAGGAGAATTCTGCAGCAATTGTTGCACCGAATCCGCCAAGTGCCTGCCCCATGTATAGACCAGTCATATGTATGCCTATTGCCAATGATCTTGTTTTATCACGATGATAATCGGCAATCAGAGACAAACCTGCCGGGATATAAAGTGCTTCACTGACACCCATTGCAGCTCTCAGCCAGTATAATTGCTCAAATGTTTCGGCATAGCCCATTGCAAACGTAACGGCACTCCATACAAATAAACTGCCTACTATGAGCCACTTTCTGTTCAACCTGTCTGCAATAATTCCTGAAAGCGGACTCATGAAGCCATATATCCACAAAAAAATGGCCATCAGATAACCAAAGTTGGTAGCTGATTGTAATTCCGTAATATCAGCCATCATAGAAGGCTTCATGGTACTGAGCATTTGCCTGTCCATGTAGTTTAGTAAGGCTACTACCCAGAGCAGGCCAACTACTATCCACGGATACTTTTTTGATGGCGTCATTTTTTTAGCATTTTTCCCATGAGTACCTGTGCCGTCCGCACACCTGCTTTTATTTCTCCGCTTGGAATGATAATGCGATTCTTCCATTTAACAGCAGTAGTGGTCACAGCTGCTGGAAAAGGAATGACACCGGCAGGGCTCCACTTGTCATTTGCTGTATTGTAACATAAAATCTCATTGCTGAATCCGGGATGAGATACCTGTATCTTATTTTTTTGCAGAATAAGCTCTTGTTTTTTGGCTTCATTTGTTTCGCTGCCAATAGCCGCAATCAGCAGCTCCACTTTGTGAAAAGTTTCGCCTTTATCACCTCCCAATATAATGAGATCGTTTTTTTGTGAAACTATCCCTGTAGCAGCAGACAGGACGAAGGGAAGTGATCCTTTTTGCTGCCATTCATTTTTCCGTAAATCAAATTCATATACATTTTTGTACAATTCACTAATACCTGTTTCTGTTTTTCTTCTGCCACCAATAATATATATTGTTTTAGTATTCTTGCCAGATTTTACAAGCATTACGGCATGTGATACTGGTTGAGGCAAAGAAGGTAATTGTTTCCAGCCTGATGCCCTGTCTTTCAAATCCAGAAAAAGAAATTTATCAGAAACCCCATTTATATTTTCACCTCCGGCCACAAATATTTTATTATCATTGATAACAGCTGACAGATTGGTCAGCGGATAAGGGAGAGAAGGTAAATCATCTGTTACAAGTACTTTATTGGCTTTATCCCAGCGAATCAAAAAAACATTGGCTGATGCACCTTTATCATTTTCGCCACCTATACATATTATACCTTCCGGTGAAGAGACAGTTGCTCCATAAGCCACAGGTTCTTTCAGTGTATATTTTTCCTCATTAAACCATTCAAACTTTTCACCGGCAATTTCATTTAAAATATAAACCTGATCCTGGTACATTTTTTTTCCGCCTTCCCAGGGCATGCCTGCCGGAAAGTTTGCACCGCCTGCAATAATCAATACATTATTATGTACCCCTGAAAATGCTCCTGCCACTCCCGGATTAACCACTAAACTGTCAACTTTGGGCAACGTTGCAACAACAGACCATTTCAAGGTCTTTGTTTTTTGTGCTGGTATAGAGGTGCCCGTTAACAAACCTGCTAATAAAAAAGTGAGATAATGTCTTTTTTGTATCATTTCATCTTGGTAATGCATTTATTGTATCCGGCAATTGAGATCTAAAAGTATCAAAATTCAAAGCCTTTACCTCTTGCCGGAATAGTTCAAATTCCGCTGAGTTCATGTTCTTCACCGGCAGCCGGAATTCTCCGCAATCCAATCCAATCAGTTTCATATAAGCTTTGCCTGTAGCAATGCCACCATATTTACCTAAAAGCCTTATCATATCAATGGACTGCTGCTGGTATAAGGCAGCTAACTGTAAATTGCCGTTACTGAATGCTTCCATTAGCCTGTGATATAGAGGTGCAGCATAATTGAATGTGCTACCGACAGCCCCCTTTGCCCCAATGGATAATGCCGGAAGCATATTTTCGTCCCTGCCCCAAAGCATATCATATTTCCCATTCTGGAAATGAAGACAGGAAAGAAAATCCATAAAATCTTCATGGGTATATTTGATCCCGGCAAAATTGGGAAGCTTCCCGTCTATTTCTTTCAACAGGCTTATCATTGGAAAATTAACTCCTGTGAGCACCGGAATGTGATAATAATAAAAAGGTAACTCCGGAGCAGCTTCGGCCACTGCCATGCAAGCTTTTGCTAGCATAGACACATTCACCGGTTCGAAATAGTAAGGAGCAGTAAAAGATATTCCATACAAACCTATTTCCTGGGCATGTATGGCCAGTTCCCTGCAATCTGTTATGCTGGTGCCTCCAAGTAAGGTCATGACTTTAAAATCTTCGTCGTTCCTGGAACATTCGGCCCAGGCTTCGGCAACCGCCATCTTTTCTCTTGCTGTCATAGAAACTCCTTCACCAGTAGAGCCGCAAATAAAGGCACCGTTGATACCATTTAATTTTAGCATACGGTAATAAGCCGGTATCACAGATAAATTTAGTGACCCATCTGTATGCATGGGTGTAAAGGGTGCCGCTATCAATCCATATAAATGTCGAATTTTCATCTTCGGTTATTTAGCCTTGGTAAATTAAAAAATTAGTTGAATAACCGGAGGCAATTATGCCCCCGGTCTTTGACTGCTTATGTTGCTAAATGAAAAACTATTTTTAATACCCCTGTGTTTGGGTAAGTAATGGATCCGCCGTTAACATTGCCTGAGAAAGCGGCAACAAAAACTTAGCTGTACTAGTTGGTGAAAAATAGGTAGGGTTCAGATTTGCATATACATAAGCATCCCCGGCCCTCCTTAATGCCCACCAGCGTTTACCTTCCGCAATAAACTCTCTTAAATACTCTTCCAAAATAGCATTCATATTCGCGGTAATACTTCCATTCACATAAGGTGTATAACCTGCTCCATATGCTCTTTGCCGGATTGCATTAATTTCCGCAGAAGGATCCTCGCCTAATTTTGCTTTTGCCTCAGCTAATAATAAGAGTACGTCAGCATACCGGTAAACAGGGAAATCATTATTATAGATCTGGGATGTTCCTGCTGTTGTGCCAATATACTTTGTAAGTAAAATACCTCTTGTTGCAAAGGGAGATGCGTTAGAATACATTACCCGGAATGTATTGCTTATACGCTGGTCTGCGGGCGGTGCAGTAAGCCTGTTTATCATGGCCTGGTTCATGCCAACCCTGTTTGCACCGTTTACATAAGGATAAACCGATGCTACGGTTGGTGTAGCCGCCTGCGCAAAAGAAAGTGTGCTGGCCTGGATTGAATTAACCAGGAAGTTGCCAAAAACCCCAAGCTGCGCTTGTTGCAACTCGTAATTGATAGCAAAAATTATTTCCTTATTGTTTGTTTTTTTAGTTGGATCAAATATATCGGCATAGTTACCCTGGAGATCTAAAGTTGCACCTTGTAAATTTCTGACCTCCTGCAATGTATTTTTGGCAATTGTTATATCGCCATTACCCCCACCCATATGCGTTCCGGACCAGATAAATACATCTCCTTTTAAAATCAGCGAAGCTACCCTGTTCCAATAAACTCTTTTTCCGGCAGGCAACGTATTGGCAGGTCCGAATAGTTGTAGAGATTGTTCAATATCCGCCTTTATCTGCGTCATGATCGTATCTGCACCTGTACGGCGTTTATATGTTTCCGCAGTATTATTAATTGTTTCAACAGGCTCTGTATTTAAAGGCACAGCACCCCAAGTTCTGAGCATGGTATAATAAACATATGCTCTTAATCCAAATAATTCGGCAAGTATTCTTGTTTTCTCTGCATCCGGCAACGGTGTTTGGGGTATTATTTTTAAAACATTATTAAAATTATAAATGAGGTTGTAAAATCCACCCCAGTTAGTAAAGGGCACATTCAGGCTGCTGATGTTATGCCGATAGAGATTTTGCAGGCCTCCATCTACCGACTCTGTAAACAGACCATCTACCCAAATGTCAGACCGCATTTCACCCAGCTGAAAAAATGTACTGTTATAAGACCTGAACAGACCATAAGTACCGTGGTACAATGTCCGTGCAGCGTTAGGATCTTTTAAAGCCTGGTCTTTGCTAATAGCATCTTGGGGTACTACCTCGTCTAGTTTTTTTGTACAAGAAAGAACGCCCAGCATTAATATGAACGCCCAGGATATCATTAATAGTTTATTGTATTTCATTGCAGTATTTTTTGTTGATAAACAATTATAAAGTAACTCTAACACCAATGGTAAGCCTTTTTGGTAACGGGAATTTGCCCTGGTCAACTCCGCCAAACTCAGGAAAATTGCCGCTGTATCCTGAGAAATAAGCCAGGTTTGTACCGGTAATATTTACACTCAGGCCTTTAATTCTGTTAGCCAGATACTTACTTAGAATTTGTGCCGGCAGATCATACACCAGTGTAAGTTCTCTAAGCATCACATAATCGCCTTTCTCCCACAGATTGGCAGCTGGATTATTACCACTGGCATCTGTTGCATAATTTCTGCCCTGGTTAGCCCAATAATATCTTGGCATTATGCCATTAGGGTTGGTTGGCGACCATGTTTTCAACACATCGGTGGTAGAGTTCTGCGATCCCTGTACCTGGCTGAGGCCCCTTACAATCTGGTTATTCAGAATTACAAACCCAAATGCGTAATCAAATCCTGCATACAGACGAATACCTTTAAATGAACTGCTGACATTAAAGCCACCGGTATGCTGAGGAGTAGTACGGCCAACATACACAAACTGCCTTGCATCAATAGTGTCATTTTTATAAACCTGGTGCCATTGAGCATCGCCTAGCTGTTTAATTCTCTTATTGGCATAAGGGAGAAATGTGTTCCAGACATTTGCATCTGCAGTGATTTTAGACAGATCTGTATAAATACCATCCCATTTAGGAGCCCATACTTCATCCAATCCTATTCGCTGACCTTCTACGAGGCCCCCGACATACATCTGCTGGCCGGGGTTCTTTGGATCCCATACAAAGAATCCGTTTGACCTGTTACCCGGCAACCCATTAAATGGTAGCTTTTTGGCATAGCTTTTAACGTGAAAGTAATTAACACCGATATCCAGGCTAAACCCGTCTGTCTTTTTAGGTTCAATTATCTTGGCATTTACAGCAATTTCAACTCCCTTATTCTGTAACTGACCCAAATTGGTAGTAAAACTGCTGAAACCTGTTTGAGAAGAAATGTTCAAACCGGCCAGTTTGTCAAATACGTTTCTGACGAAGTAATCAAAGGTCAGTGTAATTTTTTCATTGAGGAATCCCAGGTCAGCGCCGAAGTTCAGGCTATTGGTACGCTCCCATCTCACGTCAGAATTTATATATGATGCAGCATAGGTTCCGCCAAAACCATTGTAAGTGCCCGCATTATTATAAACCTGTGATGTAGCAAAGAAGCCCAGTGAATTTACGTTTCCATTTACCCCATAGCTTATTCTCGGTTTTACACTGCTCAGGTATCTTGAAACCAGAGAACCCTTGTAAAAGTTTTCATTATGCAGGTTCCATCCAATAGAAACGCCCGGGAATGTTCCGTAATAATTACCCTTTTTTAACCTGCTGGAACCATCAACCCTAACTACCCCGGTAAGCAAGTATCGGTTCAGATAGGTATAGTTTACTCTTCCGATAGCTGATGAAATTCTTTCCCACTGGTTAAAGTTGGAAGAGGCCCCGGCGGGGTTAACTATTGTAGTACCCTGTACACTGGGTGGTGTAGAAGCAGTTAACCAGGGTATTAAATCAGTAGGCGCTCCTTGTGAGAAACCGGAGTTTACATAACTTTTATAATCATAAAACTCCGTTCCAGCCAATGCCGTTACGTTGTGACCTTTAAAAGCTTTATTAAACTGCAAGAAAGCATTGGTAGTATATTGAATTATTTTTGTGTTGTTAAAGCTGGCGGCTCTGTTCGTATTAAAAGCCCCGCCATTACCTTGCTGGTAAGCCTTCGTAAAAAAGTTATTATTTGTGTATTGGTAGTACCCGGAACCGCTGGCCAGGATTTTCAAAAATGGCAGAATTGTATATTCGAGATTAATGCCGCCCAGGAAACGCTGCTGGTTTGTGCTATTATTTGTAAGATTACTCCAATAAAGGGGGTTGCCGAGGGTTACATCATTCGGACCGGGCAAAATAACACCTGATGTATCATTTACATAACGGACCGTTGGTGCAACACCAACAAAACGTTGTAACAATCCACCTGCTGCACCTCCTTCCGGATCAACGTTACCAAACTGACCATATGGCAAAGCCTGGTCTACATTGTAAGCGCCGATGTTGGTAGTAATCTTCAAATTCTTTCCAACATTAAGACCACCATTAAAGTTTAAGTTAATCCGCTTAAGCAATGACCCAATGATAATTCCATTATCCTTTACCATTCCAAGTGACAATGCAAAAGAACCCTGGTCGTTGGCCCCGGAAAAATTAATATTATGTTCTGTTGTATTTACCTGTTGAAGAATCATTGCTTCTCTGTCTTTTGCACTTAAATCAGTAAATATTATACTGTCGATCTGAGAAGCATTAAAGGGATTTGGGTCAACCAGCAGTTTCCACCTTGGATCATTCAGCAAATGACGGTTTTGGTTATTTAATAATTGCGTAGTGTATAGGCCCTCAGCTGATCTCCATCCGGAATTAACCGCCCAGCCCCATGATCCCAGTAACTGGTTTCTGTCATTATTCATGGCACCTGTGTTATTATCCAATGAATCACCCCTGAAACGGGCCTGGATGCCCAGCCGGTTCATTCTTATATAATCTGCTGCACTTAGATACTCAGATGGGTTACGACGAATATAGTTTGTAGTATGACTAAAGGAATAGGTAACCCTTGTTTTCCCTTTCTGTCCTTTTTTGGTTGTTACCAATACCACGCCATTAGCAGCTCTTGCACCATAAATGGCGGTGGTGGCTGCATCTTTCAGCAAGTCAATACTTGCCACATCGTTTATGTCCAGGCCATATAAAGAAGGAACAATTACACCATCTATTATGAAAAGCGGGGTTCCTCCACCTCCAAACTCCGTACCACCCCGAAATGAAATTGTTGGGGTAGTTCCGGGCTGGCCGGTACGCTGCTGCACTCTCAGCCCTGGAGTATTTCCCTGAAGTACGGTTGCAACATTTGAGCTCGGGCTGTGCTCAAATACCTTTGGATTAACAGTGGTAACAGCACCCGTTACTTCTTTTCTTTTTTGTGTACCATAACCGGTTACAACCACTGCATCCAGTTCACTCACTTTTGTTTCCAATGACAAATCAATAACCGGACTACTGCCTACTTTCATTTCACGGGTAGAAAACCCTGAATAAGAAAATACGAGTATATCTCCTACAGAAGCTTCAATGCTGTACTCTCCATTGGTATTGGTTTGAGTACCGCCCGGCTTACCCTTGATAACAACTGATACACCGGATAGGGGCCTTGAATCATCGCTTAGTACTTTCCCGGTAACTCGTTTTGGTTGGGCAAATGTGAGAGATACAACCAGGGAAAATAATGCAAGGAGACAAAGCCTTAAACATTTTGATTTCATGACAAGCAGTTTTGTTTATTTGTATTATGTATGACATAATAAAATTATGTAGTTTTATATTTCAAATACCAAAACCTAGAAAAATAAGCGAAACGATTGCGTAAGCGATTTGCCGAAGCTTTTCAAAAAATAACTAATATTGAATGATTTATGATGAACACAACCTCGCTTACCTCATCACTGCGGTCAATAGATACCAGTTCATTGGTTGATAAAGTTGAATCTCAACTAGTTGAACTATTACAGCAACGCAAGCTAAAAGTAGGAGACAGCATACCCAAGGAGATCGAACTGGCTGAATCAATCGGGGTAAGCCGTACAGTAATCCGGGAAGCCCTATTACGGCTGCGGCTTATGGGTTTAATTGAGTCTAAAAAGAAAAAAGGTGCTGTTATTACCAGCCCTGACATCTTTGCTGTAATGGGTAAAAGTCTGAACCCGCATATACTGGACGAAGGCACCTTGAAGGAAATATTTGAAATCCGCCTTGTTTTAGAAATTGGTATGGCCGACCTTTTATTTCATCGTGTTACAAAAGAAGACATTGCAGAGCTAAAAGAAATTGTCAGTAATGAGCCTCCGGCTACACAATTTCACTTATTCAATATAGAACATGAAATTGCCTTTCACGGAAAACTTTATGAAATAACCGGTAATGAAACTATGAAAAAATTTCAGCGTATGCTGCTGCCTATTTTTGACTATGTACATAACAGCGGATTGCTAAAAAAGCAATCAAAGCTAAAAACATTTGTTTCCCACAAAGAATTAGTAAAAATTCTTGAAAAAGGCACACCAGAAAAGTTCAGAAACGGTATGAGAAACCATCTTGAAAATCATTTTGCACGGCTATTCAATAAATGAGAATTTTTTGACCTGTGTTGATCATCAGGTATCGTCACCTTATCTTGGCGGATACCTGATAAGGCGACCTCTTTTCGTTTGCTGCTATTTAATAGATTATTATTCTGAATAACGCCAGGTTCTAAGCTAATACGAATACGCTTTTGTCTTGGAGATAAAATGTATCCAGGAAACCCTTAATGCAAATACTATAAGCAACACCTACTATAAAAATTTTTATGAAATGGTTATCAAATATGAGCCATCATTACTGTATATCCCCAGATCAAATGAACCAGTTTCAAGTTAAACTTTAACTCAATGTGGTACAATCTAATCATCAAAATACTACCGTAATGAATATTCCATTATTATTTAAAATGTTGCGAAATAAAATAATTATTGTTCATTAAAACCAACGGAAATGAATGTAATAATCCAGTTCTGCAAATACCTTCATGCATTAATCACCCAACATGAAGAAATGTTTGTATAAATATGGTGATACAGGTTATAATCCTTATTTTTACAGTAGTTCTTTTCGATGCCAAACGTGTGTAAACGAAAATGTTTCACCCGGTTGTCACCAGAGTGGTTGATCAAAATGCTAACAATTTCGTTTTCAATCATATTTGCCTCGGGTCATGTTCCCGTACGGGCTACTAAAAAAGGCTTTGAATTACTTCAAGGCCTTTTTTGTTTTCTCTATTTAAAGACCTTCATACCGGGTCAGCCAGAAGCAGATAACAAATGGATCAAATAAATAGTTATCTTAAGAAATCAAATCTAAACTGCTTAACTGCTGATGAAACCACTAATCCTGCAAAAAAATAGAGCCCTAAAACTGTCTTTGTTTATCATCCTTATACTTATAAGCTTCAAAACTGTACAAGGTCAATGCCCCACCGAAGTGGCGATGAATATCAATCGCAAGGGAAATGTAGTAACAGTAAAGCCAGGTGCCCAATTAAGCCTTGAATTCAATTATTCAATTGCCAATAATAAAACCTGCCCCGGTTGTATTGACCAGATCATGGTGGGGCTGGAAAACCAATACCTTGATTGTTTGTACAGCGGCATGCCCTTTGTTTGCCCTATGCAAAAAAAGGGAAGCTTTAAACGTAACCTGACAGCACCCACTAAACCGGGTGCTTATAAGTTCTACTTTAACACTACACAGGATTACAGTTGTAAGAGCAATCTTTATAAACCTTCAACCTATATAGGTACATTGATTGTAGAAGCTCCCTGTTCATTGACCACTACTGCTTCGCTGAATATCAACAACGAGGGCAACAGGATTACAGTAAAACCTGGCGCTGCATTGGATATGCGTTTTGATTATTCGGTATCTAATCAATTAAGTTGCCCGGGGTGTATCACCCAGGTACTATGGGGAATTGATAATCGATATGTTGGTTGCATATATAATGGTACTCCATCTGTTTGTCCCGGATCAAGCAAGGGACAATACAGCCAAAGAATAAATGCACCTGCCGAAACGGGCACTTACCAGGTGTATGTGCACCCGGACCAAAACTATCAATGTAATCCTGCCGCATACAAAGCAAGCATTCCTGCGGGCACTATCATAGTACAGGCTGATTGCCCGGGTTCAGCATCCGTTTCATTGAATATGAACGGAGCCGGCAACAATATCTCGGTTAAACCCGGACAAACTGTACAAATGGATATGGATTATTATTTAGCCAACCAGAGCAGCTGCCCTACTTGCTTTTCACAAATTATGATGGGGTATGATAACCAGTATCTAGTTTGTCTGTTTGATGGTACTCCGGGTATATGCCCTGCAGGTAGTACTGGCCGGACCAGCTATCGATTCACTGCTCCAGCCATTCCGGGTACTTATAAGATTGCGTACAATTTTACACAGGATTACAGTTGCAAGCCTGCTTTATACCGGCCTGATCATGTAATCGGCACCGTGCAGGTACTGCCCGATTGTTCTGGAAGCGCCGCTGTTACCCTTAATATGAACGGACTGGGTAATGCCATTTCAGTAAAGCCCGGAGCACCGGTGAATATGCAATTCAGTTATAATGTTTCTGCTACAGCCGGTAAACAGGAAAAACCGCTGCGAATTCTTTTTGGCTTCGAAAATTCCTACCAGGCTATGATTTACGAAGGGAATGCTGCGGTTTGTCCCAACTTCAGTTCAGGCAATTCTAACCATTCTGTTACTGCACCTGCTGAACCGGGTGTTTACAGAATATTTTATTGCAGTACTGATGAAGCTAACAGCAATGCATTTTCTTATAAGCCTCTTCAACAAGCCGGTACTTTAACGGTTACTTGCCCAACATCCGTAACTGTTGAGATGAACGGACAGTCTGCTAATTATATCACCGCTGCGCCCGGCACCACGGTAAGTATGCGTTTCCGCTACCAGGTATCGGGCAACCCTTCATGCCCCGGCTGTACTTCACAGCTATTAGTGGGTGTTAATGATGAATTCCTTAGTTGCATATTTAACGATAAAGCTATTGATTGTCCTTCCGGAACTACTGGATATTCCACTATTAATTTCACGCCGCCGGGTCCTGGTTATTATAAAATTTATTATGCTACAGCAGAAAGCGGTAACTGCAACAATAATTTATACAAACCCACAACCCTTGTGGGCACTATCAATGTACCACAGGCAGTAACCGAGGTACAACCCGACAAATCGCCGGACAAGCCTGCTGTTTCTAACCCAAAGCAAACCCTAGCAACTGCTGCATCCGGAAACTTTTATGCCTTGCTTATTGGTGTTTCTGCCTACAAGGATGAAAGGCTGAACCTTGATAAACCCGAACAGGATGCCACTGCATTGAAAAATATCCTGGTATCGAAATACACTTTTGAAGACTCTACGATTACGATTTTATTCAGTCCTACCCGTGAGAAAATACTCGAAGAACTTTACCGGCTTCGGAAAAAAGTAAAAGCCAATGACAACCTATTGATATTTTATGCAGGCCACGGTTATTTTGATAAAGATGCAGACCAGGGATATTGGTGGCCATCCGATGCAAAACCTAATAACCCGGCCAACTGGTTATCGAACAGTGATCTTCGGGAACAAATCAAAAGCATTAAATCCAAACACACCTTACTGATCTCTGACGCATGTTTCAGCGGTGGTATTTTCAAAACCCGTGATGTGACCTCATTTACTGATGCACCCAACGATATACAACAGCTATACAAAATGCCCAGCCGCAGAGCCATGACCAGTGGAACTCTTACAACGGTGCCGGATAATTCTGCCTTTTTAGAATACCTGGCTAAGAACTTGCAGCAAAACAGCAGCCGGTTTCTTTCTTCGCAAGAACTTTTTTACCGGATGCGCAGCGCAGTAATAGGAAACTCGCCGGTAGTACCTCAGACAGGTATCATTTTCCAGTCTGGTGATGAAGGTGGTGATTTCATTTTTGTGTTACGGCAGTAATAAAAAAATTAGCTTTTTCCGACGCATAACATTTCATATCTTCATAGTTAATGAACAGGTATTCATCATATAATTACCCTTATCTGCCAGGTCAGGCAATCGCAGACCTGACGGATTGTTATACCTGGTCATTCCCCGAATTTGTTCCTTTCTGCGAACAACTTTTTTACTTCTCCACTTTTAAAGCCTTTAAAAGCTAGACCCGGCCTGATCAATTCGGGACCGGTGACCTTTTATCTGACAGTAACAGGATTCCTGTTAGATGTACTCTTGCTTATTCCATAAGTAATAAGTGATTTTTTGAGCAATTAATTCAACAACATGAAACTCAAAGAAGAATCAGTGCATGGCATGCTGATACTGATATTGCTATTGCTTAATTCAGTGATCTTAGAGACCGCCCTTGTAAAAAACCACCAATGGTACAAGGCCCTTTGGATCACCGTACCAATACTGTTGCTCTGCCTGCTCGACCAATGGCGGAGTAACACTGTCTTTAAACGTAACAATAAAAACTGTAAACTGAAATGAATACTTTAACAACACCAATTATACTTTCCAAAGAAGACCATGACCTTATCCTGTTTTACCTGCGGAGCGGAAAGTGGCGTAGCCCCGCAGATAGTCAATTGGCTGACAAACTGGAAGCAGAATTGAAAAGAGCCCATATAGTAACCAAGGAGAATCTTAGAAAGGATATTGTCCAGCTTAACAGCATTGTAAAAGTGAAGGATCTTGAGGCCAACAAGCTGATGGAACTGGTGATTGTGACACCGGATAAAGCCAACCTGAAGGAAATGAAAATATCTGTTCTTTCTCCGGTTGGCACAGCATTGATTGGTTTTGGACAGGGCGACTATGTAAAATGGAAGGTACCTGCCGGAGAAAGGCTCTTCGTTATTGAAGAAGTAATAAAAAGTTGACCGGCAAATACAAGTATAAAGCAGGCCTCTGACAGAGGCCTGCTTTATTTACCTAAAGGCTCAATACAACAATCGGTGAACCAAATACTCTGAAAAGTACAAACCTTCATAGCTTTACCAGGTTATAATATGAAATCGACCAATCACCCGGTAATACTTTTTGATGGTGTCTGCACCTTTTGCAATTTCTGGGTGAACTTCGCTATAAAACATGATCCTCAAAAAAAACTCAGGTTTACCCCTTTTCAAAGTAATGCCGGACAGAATCTTTTGAAGCAACATCAAATCGCCGTTGAATCCATCAATTCGGTCATCTTTATCGAGAATGGGAAAGCTTACACCCAGTCATCTGCTGCTTTAAGAGTATGTAAATACCTTTCAGGAATATGGAAGATATTCTACGGGTTGCTTATCATTCCGAAATTTATTCGTGATTTTTTTTACAATATCATTGCCAGAAACCGGTATCGTTGGTTTGGTAAAAAGGAGACCTGTATGGTGCCAACTCCGGGAGTGAGAGAACGATTTATAGATTAATCATTTGTCAAGGTTCCGGAGAATGGCCGCCATGGCACCTGCCCCGGTAAAATAAGCAATCCATACATACCCGTTGCTTAATAATAAAGTAAACTCTTTTGGGTTATGCATAAAATGTCCCTTGCTCATAATAACTATTGCGGGAATAACTGCCAATACTGACATAATTAATATGGCATTGCCAGAAACTTTGTAAGTGAAGTTTTCTTTTTTTACAAGGTGCTCTGCTAAACCTGTGGTAAATACGGATCCAAAAACTCCTGTAACCAGCCACAAAACAATTACATAGGCAACAGATTCTTCAAGTCTCCTTGAAAAAATATCCATGAATATGATTATGATCTGCAGAATGTAATTGACTATACAAACTGCTACAGTCATCAATATGAATGCCAGTACATTCCAGGCAATATTTTTTATTGGTGGTGTCATTGCTGATTTTATTGCAATACCATTTGCTAACGCTGATTTATTGCTTCAATAACCTTGTCGATATTCAATACACCGTAATTGAACGTATGTACAGATCCGTCTGACAAGGTTACAAGGGCCTTTTTGGCCAAAAAACTTTTTTCCGCCTTTACCGAACTAATATCTGACTTATTTATTTCAAGATAGCCTTCACTACCCCATTTTACGAACATAGCTTCTGACAGCAGGCCTTTGGCGGATACATCATATTTTGCATCGTACAGAAGCCTTTTATTCGTAACAGTTAATTTTCCATTGTACTTACCTCCGCCGGGAGGAGTATAAATCAGTGTCCAGGTATCAATTACTTGTTCATCTGTTAACAGAGAAAAAGGAAATTTAGCCATAAGAACAGATTTTATTTAATAATTAAGATAGTTGAATTCTTCCTTTCATATAAAAGACGCATTCGCCTCCCATCATCACTCTTTCTCCTTTTTGCTCAACAACCAATTCACCTCCTCTTTTTGACAACTGCCGGGCTGTCATTTTTTGTTTGCTGAGTTTGTAACTCCAGAATGGTATTAATTGAGAATGGGCTGACCCGGTAACCGGATCCTCATCTATACCGGCAGTTGGTGCAAAAAATCTTGAAACAAAATCTACATCCTTACCAGGTGCCGTAATAATCACCATTCTGTCCAGTTTTTTCATCAGGGAAAAATCTGGTTGGCAATTTTTAACCGCCTCCTCACTGGTAAGTTCTACCAGGTATTCCCTGTTCTGGTAAACACCGGTTATTTCAGGATTGCCTAATGATGCCAGCAATTCTGCCGGGTATTCTGTAATCTTTTCAGGGGGCCAGGAAGGAAAATCCATTTCAAGTACTTTTTTTCCACGGGTCACTGTCAACAATCCACTTTTCGATCTAAAGACTACTTTCTTCTTTTTCGCTTTTAATACATCAAAACAAAGATAGGCGGTGGCCAAAGTAGCATGTCCGCATAAATTGATCTCTATAGCCGGAGTAAACCAGCGGATATCATAATCAGCTTCTTTGTTTTTCGATGGAACAAAAAAGGCCGTTTCGGCAAGGTTGTTTTCCATTGCAATTTGTTGCATGGTTTCATCAGGCAGCCATTTCTTCAGAGGGACTATTGCCGCAGGGTTGCCGCCGAATAATTTATTGGTAAAAGCATCCACCTGGAAAAGGTTAAGTTTCATTCTTAATCCATTGTTTGATTATAAAATTGGGGTAACGACCATTTATACCGGACGGCCAGTACCCTAACGGTAAATATAATGAGTATGCAAAGAATTTTAGAGAGGGCTGCATCAAACCTCATTTCCTTGAGCAGGAAATAAAAAAGGCCGCCTGCAATGCAGGCCAGTGCATAAATCTCTTTCCGGAATAACAACGGGATATTATTCAGCAGTACATCTCTTACAACACCACCGAAACAAGCCGTAATGGTGCCCAAAGCAATACATATACCAGTGCTGAATCCTTTTTCATCCCCCAGTTCAATGCCAATGATGGTAAAAAGTCCAAGACCCAGGGCATCAAAAAGAAATAAAGTAATTGCCAGTTTTTTCAAGTACCGTCCAAAAAGCATAGTGGCGATAGCAGAAGAGAAAATAACTATTGATGTTGTTTCATTCTGCAGCCAACTAACCGGTAAGTTTCCAATTAGTATGTCCCGAAAGGTGCCGCCTCCGATAGCAGTAACAAAAGAAAGCACCAACACACCGAACGGGTCCAGTTTCTTTTCCATAGCCAGGAAGGCGCCGGATACTGCAAAGGCGAATGTGCCCAGTATGTCGATGATGAGGAGAAATTGGGTTGGCATTGTATTTTAAAAAACATTTTATCAGTAAAAATCCCGTTACTATTCAGCAACGGGACCAACTATTTCTTCAACTTTCACTCTTCCTTTTTCTCTTTGCCCTTTTTCCCTTTCTTCTTCTCTTTCTTTTCTTCATTATCCACCCGGAAAGAAATGTTACAAATCACCCCATAGGAACTGATCTTTCCATCCCTTACATGGGCTTTCATGTCTTTAACCCAGACAGAATCAATATTGCGAATAGTTTTGGAGCTTTCCTTAACGGCTTGTTTCACCGCATCGTCGAAACTAACCTCCGATGAGGCGATTACTTCGATAACTTTTACAATTGGCATAGCAGTAGGTTTATGGTTAGTGATTATTTGTCTTTGTCAAGTTACTATTTAATTGCACAAATAACAACAACGGCCGGCATATCCAAGTTGCTCAGACTTATTCTGCCATCATCTGCCTGATCACTTCCTCAATATCCTCTGCATTGGGCTTACTGAAATAATCACCGTCACTTCCATAAGCCGGACGATGCGCCTTTGCGGTTATGGTTCTTGGGGCAACATCCAAATAACGATAACCACCCTGTTCTTCCATTACCTTATTGAACATATAAGCTGCGGCACCACCGGGCACATCTTCGTCTACAAAAACGATTCGATTGGTTTTCTTTAATGACTCCAGGATGCTGTGATTACTATCAAATGGTAGAAGTGTTTGCACATCTACTATTTCACAACTGATACCCTGCTCTTCCAATACCTGGACCGCATCCTGAATAATACGCAGAGTCGAACCGTAGGATACAATAGTCACATCTGTTCCTTCTTTGATCACTTCCGGTATGCCAAGTGGCACCGTAAATTCAAGCAAATTTGCCGGCAGCTTTTCTTTCAAACGATACCCATTTAGGCATTCTACTACCAGCCCGGGATCGTTACTGCGGAGCAAAGTATTATACATACCCACTGCCTGGGTCATATTCCTGGGCACACATATATACATGCCTCTAAGTGCATTGAGCACCACACCCATAGGTGAACCACTATGCCATATACCTTCCAGCCGATGACCTCTTGTACGAACAATCAGCGGACAGCTTTGCTGACCAGCGGTACGGTAGTGCAGCGTAGCCACATCATCGCTCAAAGGCTGCAGACCGTACAATAAATAATCGAGATATTGTATTTCAGCGATCGGTCTCAGGCCACGAAGCGCCAGGCCAATACCCTGCCCCATGATTGTCAGTTCACGGATACCGGTATCGAAAATCCTTTCATGTCCATGTTTTTGTTGCAAACCACTGAAACCCTGGTTTACATCTCCAATATAACCGAGGTCTTCACCAAAAGCCATCACTTTTGGATTTGTGCTGAATAATTCATCAAAGAAGCGGTTCAGCACTTCAAACCCGTTCACCACCGGCGCATCAGCCGGAAGATGGGCCTTTACTTCTGTTACTTTCAGGGCACTTTTAGGCCCTTCATTGTATAAACAAGAGTTGAAGAATTTTTTATTCTCCGTCTTTAAATCGTTGTAATAGTCTTTGGTCCAGTATGCAGCATCGTTATTACCTGCCAATGTAATAGCCGCATGCAATGTTTTCATTACATCCCTGCGCAGCGGCTCCCTGATAGCAGTTAATGCAGCTACCATTTTATGCAATACCTCTTTTTGCCCAGGCATGACTGCCGCCATGTTATTAATGAGATCAGCAGCTCGGCTTACCTGGTTTTTAACCGGCGTTATATATTTTTCCCATGCTGCTGCTTTACATTCCCTCACATGGTGTTTGGCATCTTCAGCCACGGAATTTAATTCCTCTTCTGTGGCAAGCGCATTGGCAATAATCCACTCTTTCATTTTCTTAATACCATCCCAGTCTCTTTCCCACTGCAATCTTTCAGCTGATTTATACCGTTCATGACTGCCGGAAGTGGAGTGCCCCTGCGGCTGTGTTATTTCCTCCACATGAAATAGTACCGGCGTATGCGTTTCCCTGGCCAGCCTTATTCCTTCTTCAAACACTTCACACATACCAGCATAGTCCCAGCCTTTCACCCGGTATATATTGAACCCATTTGTATGGGGTGTTTTCTGCATACCGCTTAAAGCTTCTGAAACGGAGGCTTTGGTTGTCTGGTATTCTTTAGGAACAGAAATTCCATAGCCATTATCCCAAACAAAAACCGCTAATGGCACCTGCATTACTCCGGCAGCATTGATGGTTTCCCAAAAATGCCCTTCGCTGGTGGATGAATCGCCAATGGTGGTGAAACAAACTTCATTGCCATTATCTGAAAGGTTCTTAAAATCTTTTAGTTGCGGGATATTGCGAAAAGCTTTTGAAGCGAAAGCAAGTCCTAAACCCCTTGGCATCTGGCCGGCAGTAGGGGCAATATCGCTGGAAATATTTTTTAGGTTGGCCAAATCGAGCCAATTGCCCTCTTCGTCCACTATACGGGTGGCAAAATGTGCATTCATCTGTCTTCCGGCACTGAAGGGTTCATTTGCAATATCGGGGTCCGCATATAGTTGTGCAAAAAACTGCTGTACATTGGCCAGCCCGGTTGCGAACATAAAGGTCTGGTCACGATAATAACCGCTTCGGAAATCGCCTGATTGGAAAAACTTGGCCATGGCTACCTGTGCTACTTCTTTACCATCACCAAAAATGCCAAATTTGGCTTTTCCGCTAAGCACTTCCTTTCGGCCTAAAAGGCTGGCTTCCCTGCTGATACAAGCAATTCGGTAGTCCTTTAACACCTCCTCCCTGAACCGGTCGAAGGAGAGTTTGGCGGCTTCGGCAATCATTTCCGGGCTGGTATTTTCCATGCAGCAAAAATAGGGAGATTGCCATGCGGTAAAGCCCCCGGGGAAAAATACCTGTAACCCCTTGCAACCCATCTGTATATTGTGCCATCTTTTTGCTAATTTTGGAAGCTTCAAAAGGAATTATGAAGAAATTTTTAACCCTGTTATTATTTGCCGGCTGTTTTTCCTTCGCCTATGCGCAACAGGTTGCTCCTGCTGATAACCTGCTGTTGAAAGAATCCGAACATGATTTTGCTTATATACCACAGGGCAAACCCGTTTATTACAGTTTTGAAATTTCCAATACAGGAACAACCATTTTAAAACTGGATGATGTGCATGCCAGCTGCGGATGTACCACTCCTGAGTGGAGCCGTGATCCAATTGCACCCGGCAGCACCGCTAAAATAAAAGTGGGCTATAATGCTGCGTCGGAGGGATTTTTTGAAAAATACATAACCCTTACCTACAACGGAAATCAAACCAAACTCATCAAAATAAAAGGCACGGTATGGAAAGCCCCGGAAGGTTCCGCCCCGGCCAACACTTCAGTTAACTTCTTAAAAAAACAAACCTTTTAAAATAACAAACCATGAAGAAGATTACCTTACTCGCAACTGCATTTCTTTTCACTTTCGGCGTGATGGCTCAAACCAAGGCTGATGATGTTATGAAAGTAAATACTGAAAAACATGACTTTGGCAAGATCAAGCAAGGCGTTCCTGTTGATTTTGTTTTCGAGATAAAGAACATAAGTAATAAGCCAGTGGTAGTTGAGAGCACCAATGCTTCTTGCGGTTGTACCACTCCGGAAAAACCAACTGAACCAATAATGCCCGGCGAAAGCGGAAAGATTAAAGTTCAGTACAATGCTGCAGCAGTGGCTCCTTTCACCAAAGATGTATACATCAAACTGGTGGGTATCGATCAACCGAAGACAGTACAGATCACAGGTGAAGTGCTGAGCGTTGAAGCTTATGAAGCCTACCTTAAAGAAAAGGGAAAATCTAAGAATTAAGTTTTTGCTTTTAACCGAATATTCAAACCTCCTCCGCAGGAGGTTTTTTTATTTCTCACCTGATCAAGGTAAATGTTCCCTTCATATCTGGAGTGCCGTCCTTAAACTGAACCAGGTAAACATAAGTGCCGGTATCTTGCGGAATGCCCCTAAAAGTCCCATCCCAATTTACTGCTGTTCCTGAAGCCTGGTACACCAATTGGCCATAGCGGTTGAAAACACTGACCGTTGCTCCCAGTAAAGGATCGAGGTAAGGCATTCGCCAGTAATCGTTCCTGCCATCATTATTAGGTGTAAAAGCGGTAGGCACAAAAATTCCTGCTACTACTTTTATCATTACGTAATCTTCATTCACACATCCGTATGCAGATGTGGCCCGCAAAGTATAGTAAGTATTACCAGACGGTGCAGCAACCGGATCTAATACAGCCACATCACTAAGGCCAGCAGGTGGCAGCCATGTATGCACAATATTTTCGCCGGTAGCAGTTGCTGAAAGCTGTACACTGCCTCCATTTAGTATTATCCTGTCCGGCCCTGCGTTAACCAAAGGTTTGGGCCTCACATTTATCTGCAGAACATTGGATGCAATGCGACAACTCTGTATTCCGCTGTTACCATCCTCCGCAACCGTAAGGCGATACCAATACTTGCCAGTAACAGTGGGCTGTCGTTGATATACAAGGTCTGTAGCGCCGGCAATATCCTTCCAGGTAGCGGCAGAATCAGTACTAAGCTGCCATTGAAATACAGGATTTAAAAATCCGGGGGAAATAACAGCATTAAACGTATAACCGGGTTGATCGTAATAGCAAATATCAACTTCGTTGGTGTTCCCTAATATTGAGGAACTTAATACCGGTCCGCAAGGCCGGAAACTTATATCATCGAGAGCTAAATCATTTCCGATACCGCCCGGTGCATTGTTGGTTATTCTTAAAACCACATCCGGGTTACCAGCAGTAGTGGTAAAATAAAACCCGTATTGATCCCATTGTGGCACTGGTGTTACGGGTATATCGCCGGTGTTAAAAGTATTCAGTACAGCACCGCCCGGTGTTTCAATTCTAAAGGTAAGATTGGGCTGAATACCTGTTGGTGAGAGGAGTACATTCATTACCCAGGCTGAAAATTCATATGTAGTATTGGGGCACAGCCCCCGAACCGTATAGAGAAAAAAATCAGCCGGCTGGTATGATGCATTTACCAGCATAAAATTACCCCCACCAGTATGATCGTTACTTACTGTATGCCATGCATTGCCAAAACAGCCCGAAGAATAGCCGGTGATGGTATAATAACCGTCATTGGGGCAGGATGAAGCATCATAAGTATATCCCGGCGGAGTATATGCGGATGTATTTCCTCCTCCGGTTCCAAACGTAATATTCACTACCGGATCTCCCAAACTACCGGTGCAAAGCTGTGCACCGGAGATCAATGATAAGCAGATCAATGCCAATAACGTACAAAGCCCTTTCCTTATAACAAATTCCTTGATAACACCCACAATCCTGTTGATTTAATTATAGCTATGCAAGTTAACCCATTTCAGCAAGCTATTTAAATGAGTTGTGTTTAAGAACAAATGAAAAAAATCAACCGGCTACAGGCGCCAGCAGACTAAAATCAGGCTCTTTTATGACATAATCTGCTATAGAATCCAATAAGGGATTAGCGGAGCAAAAGGAAATACCAATGCCAGCCTTCTTTATAATGCAAATATCATTTTCGCTGTCGCCTATCACCAGCGTATCAGAAACCGGTACTCCAAAATTAGAACATACCTGTGCAAGTGCATGGGATTTGCAATATTCATGGCTGCACATACTTTTATCATGTAACAGGAAAAAAGAAGGGATTTTAACTTCGCCGGTAGCAATACTTTTTGAAAATTCCAGCTCGTTGCCTAATGAAAAATCAAAGCCAAGCCGGTTTTTGAAATGATTGGTTATACAATCATAGCTGTCGGATACCAGGCCAACAATAAAGCCATTGCTGCGAAGAAGTTCAATGACCTCTGATGCTCCATTTGTTACCTCAATTTCGTCTGCCAGCTTCAATAACTCACTGATGTTTCTGCCCTTTAGCAGCCTCGCTATCTGCTTTGTTCGGATGAAAGGGTTGCCTTGCGTAGTAACAATCTCCAACAGTTCTTTTTTAAACCCAAATTTTTCTGAGGCAGTATGAATAAAACTTGCCCTAAGCAATGTATTGTCCATGTCGAAAATGGCAATCTTCTTCAATTGCCGGGAGCTTTCCCTTATGGCAAATTCCATTTGTTCCCGTATGGTTTGTATATACTCCAGTGTTTCGAAATTATTAGCCTCTTTATGTCTTGATTTCTTTAAAATGACCGCTGCCACTTCTCTTGACATCTTGCCTAATTGCTCTAATGGCTGCATGTCATTTTCAATATGGCCAATGCTGACTTCTTCAATTCTTGCACCCAAATGGTACATATCTATTAATATCCCGATGTCCACTCCATACCCTTCTTCAAACTCAATTTTTTCAAGCATCTCTTTCTTCCCGGCGATCATACCGCTTAATGGCTGCCAGAAAACCGGGAAATCCGGGTAAAGAATTGACAAAAGTGGCTTTGCCACCAGCTCAGTAACCCGGCCAGCCTGTCTTGAAAAGCATGACTTCACAAAATCTGCCTTATCCTTTATCAAAGGGCCTGTCAGTAATGATACAATATTCTCCTGGTACGTTGTTATGTCCGCATCTAAAAAAACCAGCAGTGGATTTGAAGCATACAAAACACCGTCTTTCATTGAAGCCCCTTTACCCAGCCTTGTGCTTGTGATTACAGTAGCTCCTTCTTTTTGTGCTTCAGCAATAGTATTATCCAAAGATTTATCATCTACAACTATTACTTCGGTAACATGTGGTGATTTTTTGGCAAGCCGCACTACCTGGCCTACCGTTTTTTCCTCATTTAATGCCGGTATAATAACACTAATCATAAACAACTATTGTAACATTTAAAGTTACCGGCAAAACGAAGTGGCGGAAATTAAAATCCGATTAGATATTTGTTGGCTGATAATGAATTACCTGGCTCATCATCAGAAAAAAAGTACTTTGAATTTAATTGCGAAAAGTACAGCAGCTTTATTTCAGCGGTATGCTTACAATTATTTCACACCCATGGCCCGGAGACGAAATGATCTTTGTTTCTCCACCCAGTACACTGACACGACGTTTGATATTTTCGAGACCTATACCATCTTTCTTTACAGAAGTATCAAATCCTTTACCGTTATCCTTTACTCTGAGCTGTATAACATTACCCTTTCTTTCAATTACAATCTCGGCTAGTTTAGCCTTTGCATATTTAAGAATATTTGACAATTGTTCCTGAAGGATACGATAAAAAGCCAACTGTATATCAGTGTGAAGAGGTTCGTCAAAATCTTCCACATTGATATGAATATCCAGCGACTTTGCACTATTCATATTATCTGCCAGCATTCTGATTTTTTCAGCCAGCGGAAGGTTGCTATCTGCCGAAGGCGCCAACTGGTGCGACAACCTCCGTAATTCCTGGATGGCTTCCCGGATATAATCTCTGACATTCTCGATGGTTTGTACTGCCACATCAGGATTTCCTTCCATGCTGTCTTTAGCAAAACCAAGACTCATGAGTGAAGCAGCCATGATTTGTTTTACATTATCATGCAGCTCCATACCTATCTGCAGCCTTTCTTTTTCCTGTGCATCATTAACGGCTTTGTTGATGCGTTTTTCTTCTTCAACCTTATCGGTGATGTCGAATATGGTACCTATGCTGGTAGGCTGACCATAGTAGATAAGCCGGGATGAAATAATATCTACATAAAGTAGTTTGCCATCTTTTCTCAACACCCTGGTAGAATAGTGTGTATTCTGAACCTCGCCACTTATTTTCTGATCAATGGCAGCAAGCACTTTTTTCCTGTCATCAGGATAAACCAGGTCTTCTACCTTTATACTGCTTAGCATTTCTTGTTCTGAATATCCAAACATTCTTTCAAAACCGGGACTAACATACTTAAACCCATTTTTATCGAGAATATAAACCCCGACTGGTATTCCTTCTACCAGGTTTCGGAATTTTGCCTCACTTTCTTTTAGTTCCTGGTCGGCAAGTTTTCTGTCTGTTATATCTTTTCTTATACTAACATACTGGTAAGGCTTTCCTTTTTCATTGATGAATGGTACTATCGTTGTATCAAGCCAGAAAAATGAACCATCTTTTGCTTTTTCCATTACCTCACCTCTCCAGATTTTTCCAGCCTGCACTGTTGTCCACAATTCCTTAAAAAAGGAAGATGGATGATGCCCAGAATTAAGTAAACGGTGATTCTGCCCAATTAATTCTTCACGGCTGTACTTTGATATGGTGCAGAAGTTATCATTGACGTGGGTAATAACACCATTCTGATCAGCAATGTCTACGATAGTACCTTCATCTAATGCGTAGCGTAAATCAGAAACTTCTTTTACTTTTTTCTCCAGCGTCGCATTGGTTTCTTTTGTTTCTGTAATATCCCTGGCAATAAATAATACTTCCTTGTCTGAAAGGGCAATTATCCTTCCCTCAAAATAAAAACGGATTCCATGTTCTGCAATCTCATATTCTACACTAACCAATTTTCTCACAACAAGAGCTTTGTGGAGGGCAATCATTAGCTTTTCCGCTGTTTCTTTTGTTATCACCTCACTGATTTTCTTTCCGGTAAGCTCACTAATGGGCCTTAACTGATCCTTTGACCCTGCCTGAACTTCAATTATCATCCCGTCTTCCTTAATTCTGAAAATACGATCAGGAAAAGCATTGAGTATTGCCCGGTTCATTAATTCACTTTCATGCAGTTGTTTTTCCATCTTCATCTGTAATTCTGCCAGCCTTAATTTATCTAAAGCGTAAGCTATATCATTGGTAACCTTGAGCAGCAACTCTATTTCCTGCGGATGTCCAAAGAAGTATGGTTGTGACATATATAGCGTAAAGACAGCCTCCAACCTCCCATTGACCATTATCGGGAGAGAAATTGAGGAACGATAATTTCGTTTTAATGCTTCATCCCGCCAGGGAAGCATGTCCGGATCAGTGGCTATATCATCACAATACTGGTATTTTTTAAAGCGTATACATTTACCTGTGGGTCCCCTTCCAGTAACCTCTTCATCCGCGGTTATCTTAATGCCGGTGAGATAACCCTCTTCGTGACCCGCCCAGATGAAGGGCTTTACTTTTTGGGTCGTCTCATCATACAAGCCAACCCATGCCATCCTGAAGTCACCATCCTCAATGGCCGTTTGACAGGCCTGTTGAAATATTTCATCCCTGTCATTATCCCTGAGAATTAATTCATTGATGTTGCCAATAAATTTATAAAGCCTGTTTAATGTATTGGCTTCAACGGCAGCAGCTATTTTTTCTGATATATCTGTAAATGACAATACCACATGATCTACCTTACCGTTGGCAGCCATTTCAGGTACAGCGTCTGTTGAAAGCCATATCCTGTTATTACTACCGGGTTTCAAAACTCCCATCACTACCCCCTTTTGAGGTAAGCCGGTAGCAATTGCCTTTGCGACAGGGAAATCCTCCCCTTGAAAAAATGTACCGTCCTCCCTCACTGCATTCCATACCTTATCAAAAACTGTTTTACCGGCTATCTCTTCTGCTGTAAGCCCCAAAAGCTGTAAAGCTGCGTCATTGAATAGCTCTATACTTGTATCTGCCCTGTGTTTAATAATGCCTATCTGCAGTTTCTCAATTAATGTTCTGAATTTTTCTTCGCTCTCTCTTAGTTTTAAATCTGCGGCTTTTCTTTCTGTGATATCTTCGAGCTGTGAAATAAAATAAAGCGGTGTGCCATTTTTATTGCGTACCAGGTGCACCGTCAGGTTGGCCCATACTTCAGACTTATCTTTCCGGTAGTATCTCTTTTCAATTTTATATTTATCTATATCTCCCTTGAGTACTTTCATAGCATACTCCACATCTTTTTGCATATCACCAGGATGTGAAATATCCAGTAAAGAAACCTTTGCAATCTCCTCTTCTGTATAGCCCAATATTTGGCAAAACTCTTTGTTTGCTTCGAGCAGCTTACCTTCTGTAGAAACCAGTGCCATTCCAATGGGCGACTGATCAAAGGCAATCTTCATGGTAGCGTCTGTCAGGTCAATTTGCTTTTGTGCCAGCTGTAATTCCTTTTCATTTTCCCTTATACGGGTAATATCAACATTGATAATTACCCCTCCTTTTATCTTATGATCTTCATCAAAAAGTGGAACTGCCGAATTGATAATGATCTTTCTTGTTTTATCGAAACATTCAATTTCGAGTTCTTCATTCAGGACTGCCTTTCCTGTTCTCATAATTCTTGCAGCTGCCCATTCATCCGGCTCAATTTTCTTACCAGTATCGAGGAACCATCCTTTGTATTCCCCGAAGTATTCACTGCCTACATACCTTGCGCCAGCCCATATCCGTTTTCCTTCTGTATTGCCCGAAACAATTTCTCCCTTTTCATTCAACAGCCAGACACCAACCGGCAGGCTTTCAATAATTGTGTTCATCAACTGCTGATTCGTATTTAACTCATCAAGCATTCGGTTAAAAGATTTTCCCAGCCGCTCTACTTCGATATTTTTAAAGCCGGCTGCCCTCTCTTTCACATGGCCATCAGCAATCTTTTCAGTGATACCGGAAAGAATATTTAGCTCTTTTGACAGATTTTTCGCAATAAAATATGCAATAATAATACTGATCAGAAGCCCCAGCAGCATGTATAATGTCACATCCCTGACAATGCCGCTAAACTCATTTAAGATTGAACTTCTGTTCAGGGCTAATTTTGCCCATCCTATTAATCTGCTACCACCCTCATCATAAATCGGTATGGTTACATCAGCCACTTTGCCGTTCTCAAAGATTATACTGCCATCAGAATCCTTATTACCCGTAGAGCCAATGCTGTCTGCCAGTTTCATACCTAAATAAGCAGGGTTGGTATGCGCCAGCACTTTTCCATCATCCTCCAATATTGCAGCATAATCAAGATCCGGAAACTTATTGATAGACTGCAAGGTTTTCAATAACATATCCTCATCGTGTGAAATGATATAAAACCTGGCATTTACAGCCAACGCCTGCGCCAGGCTTTTCGCCTGTTCCCTGTTTTGTTTTAATGTTATCTGCTTCTGTTGTTTGATAATGTCAACTGCGAAGAAACCCAGCAACAAGGTCTGCACTACCACAACACCCCAAATTATTTTATTGTGTAACCTGCGGGGCCAAATCTTACTTATTATTGACTGCAGACGGTTCATTTAATTAATTATTGAGAATCTTTTCATACTCTTTCAGCAAAAGCATTACAGACTTATAGTCTTCCGGCGATGCCTTCTCATATTTGAGTAATAAGGAATGCCCGAGGATACTTCTACCCATTTCAGTAGTATGCAGAGAAAAGAAAAGTTCTTTTACCTTTTTTTTCAATTCCGGCGCCATGCTTTTCTTCAGAATAAGTGCTGATGTAAGCATTTCTTCTGTTCTCCAGGATACAGTCAGTTTATCTGCAATATCAGGCCTGTTTTTTCTAAACATTTCCCATGCAAGTGAAAAACTGCTCCCGGCTGAACATTTACCAAGGTATACATTCATGATTGATGATTCCATGGAAGCAACAAATTGCTTCGTAATTTCATGGTTTACATCTATACCATTTTTTTGTAGGTACATTATGGGTAAAATGGTGCCGGCAATTGCATTAGGATCAGGAAAGCAAATACTTTTTCCCTTTAATTGAGAAATTTCTTTCAGAGATGAATCTTTTCTTGTAATAATAACTCCATACAACCCATTACCTTCCATAGGAACCGGACGTCCGGCAATTTCATAAATACTGTCATATTGTATGGCAATATTCACATTAAGGATAGAAATATCAAACTTTCCACTTGCTATATTATTATTAAATGCAGTTATATCATTTTCAGCAACCAATCTGAGTCTTGCACCGGTGATATTGTTGTTGAAATACCCGGTTAAACTGTCGAAGGCTCCATAATAGGAAAACCCCGGCAATCCCAGCATTAACCGGGCTTTGGCAGTATCAGGTACGTATTCAGGCTTATAGTCAACTATTTTATTATCTCTGTTCTTACATGCGCAGAACAATACTAAAACAGTCAGCAAAATGGCGGAAGGGATAAGGAAAAACGGCTTTGATTTCACAAATAATTTTTTGGATAGCACCCTGTTAAATCTAATAATATACAACTTTTATCCTGAAAATCCTTCAAAAATTTCTGCGTAAAATAGTTAGCAAACTGAAAAACTTAGCTAACGAAGGTCAATTGTACATATGATATTCCATCGCACTGATACTGACAGATACTTACCTTTGCCCCATGCTAACTATTTCTCAGCGTGGCCAGCAGATGCCACCTTCGCCCATACGTAAACTGGTGCCTTATGCAGAGGCTGCCAAAAAGAAAGGAATCAAAGTTTATCATCTTAATATCGGTCAGCCTGATATTGAAACACCACCTGCTATACTGGATGCAGTGCGTAATGCCGATATCAAAGTGCTGGAATACAGTCACAGTGCTGGTAATGAAAGTTATCGCCGCAAACTGGTGCAGTATTACAAAAAAGTCGGTATTGATGTCAGCCATGACCAGATAATGATCACTACCGGTGGTAGCGAAGCGATCATGTTCGGCTTTTTTACCTGTTTGAACCCCGGCGATGAGGTTATCATTCCCGAGCCATTTTATGCAAACTACAACGGGTTTGCCTGTGCCGCCGGTGTAAATGTGGTACCCATTACTTCCAGGATTGAGAATGGGTTTGCGCTACCCCCTATTCATGACTTTGAAAAAGTAATCACCAATAAAACAAAGGCCATCATCATATGCAGCCCTAATAACCCTACCGGTTATTTGTACAGCCGTGAAGAAATGGAAGCATTGAAAGAAATTTGCATTAAACATAATCTTTATCTCTTCAGCGATGAAGCTTACCGTGAATTTTGCTATGATGGCGACTATGTCAGTGCCATGCATCTGTCTGGACTTGAGCAGCATGTTGTATTGATGGATACCATTTCCAAACGATACAGTGCATGTGGTGCAAGATTGGGCGCCTTTGTTACTAAGAATAAATTAGTTAATGATGCCGCCATGAAGTTCGCCCAGGCAAGACTAAGTCCTCCGGGACTGGCCCAGATAATGGGTGAAGCCGCTGTAGATCTTCCTGACAGCTATTTCGATGCACCCAAGAAAGAATACCAGAGAAGAAGGGACCTGCTGGTAAATCGTTTGAATGCCATGAAAGGAGTATTTTGTCCTAACCCCGGCGGCGCTTTTTATGCTATTGCTAAATTACCTATCGATGACAGTGATAAATTTTGCCAATGGCTGCTGGAAGAATTTTCTTACAATAACCAGACTGTAATGCTGGCCCCGGCCACCGGCTTTTATGGAACAGCTGGCCTTGGCAAAAATGAAGTGAGGCTGGCATATGTATTGAATCTTGATGCCATCAATGCTGCTATGGATTGTTTGGAGAAAGCACTAGAGCAGTATCCCGGAAAAGTTGTGGCAAAAGAAGAAAAGGCTGTACTCTCAAAATGATTTCTCTATACCCGGAAATATTCCGGAGTTATAGCCGCCCTGCGAACCGGGGCGGTTTTTTATTTATTCAGCAATCCCGTCACATCACTCATTAATTGCGGAAGCATTGATTGATCTATTTGTGAAAAAGGGATAACCGGATCAGGTTCTTGGCTAAACTCATTAATGATCAGCCGCCACCAGCCTACATTTTTCCATTGCCCCAGTTTATAACCCACCTGCTCATAAGTGGCAAACCAACGAAAGCCCATGCTCTCATGAAAGGCCACACTTCTTTCGTTAGGCAAATTGATGACCGCATATACATTCCGGTATCCCTGCTTTTTTAAAATTGAAAACAACGCTGTGTACAATGCCCGGGCAATACCTGACCGGTGGTAGTCATCATGCACATAAACCGAACATTCCACTGACCATTGATAGGCTACCCGTTCCCGGTAACGGGATGCATAGGCATAGCCGGCTACTCGTCCGTCCACTTCACAAACAAGCCAGGGCCAGTTGGTAAGGTATAAGGTAATGCGGTCAGCAAAGTCATCTTCAGATGGAATCTCTGTTTCAAATGTGAAGGAAGTACTGGCGATATAAGGTGCATAGATAGCTAATATACCAGCAGCATCGGTAGGCCGGGCCAGTCTGATAGTTGTCATCTGAATAGTGTAAAAAGCTAAGCTAAGATGTTTCTTTCATTCGTTGCTTAGTTTTCCGGGTTGAGTTTCTAAGCAGCAACTCCGTTGGAAGTACCCGGGTTTCAAACTCGGTAACAGGCCTTTTGCTTTCTATCAACTGCAGCAACAGGCTGATAGCAATTTCACCCATTTCAAATGCCGGCTGCCTGATCACAGACAGGGGAGGTTCTAATAATTCAGTCAGATCGGTATTGGAAAACCCGATAAGACCAACATCAGCAGGGACAGCCAACCCTCTTGCTTTCAGGTTGCGCAGGCACCCGGTGGTTAATTTATCAGCAGTAGCAAAAATGGCATCCGGTGGTACAGGCTGATCAAACAATTCAGTAATAACCTGATCTACTTCTTCCACGATCATACCACCATGAAGGCAGTATTTGATGAGCGATTCATCTGGCTCAATACCGTGATCGGTTAATGCAGCTTTGTAACCAGCCAGTCTTTCTTTTGCTATGGATAAACCAGAGGCGTTGTTTACAGCTGCAATTCTCTTGTACCCGCAACTGATCAAATGGTTGGTCGCATCATAAGCTCCTTTGAAATTGTCGACAATCACTTTATGTGTTTCTATTTCGTCAACAATCCGGTCAAAAAATACAATAGGCATTCCTCTGTCGTGCAATTCCCGGAGATAAGAGAAGTCTTTGGTTTCAGTAGAAACAGAAATGATTAACCCGTCAACCGACCGGGATGTCAGGTATTGAAGATTGATAAGCTCCCTTTCCAATGATTCCCGGCTTTGGGCGATAATTACATTGTACCCGTTTTTATAGGCAATAGATTCAATTCCATTAATGACCTGTGAGAAAAAACTATTGGCGATCTCGCAAACGATGACCCCGATGGAGCGGCTCCTTCTTTCCTTAAGGCTGAGGGCTATGGGATTAGGGTGATAATTGATCTTTTCGGCGTATTCTAACACCAGTTTCTTGGTCTCAGGGCTAATCTCATAGCTATCTCGCAAAGCTCTGGAGACAGTAGAGGTAGACAAGCCTAAAGCTTTGGCAATATCTTTTATAGTAACGGCTTCAAATTTCATGTTTCAGGGCCTTTTTCCTTGGGCAATCGAAAGGTCTTTAAAGTTAGCAATTATAAGCTGATAAAATGAGTATTGCTTTACTGAGATTATAGGTTATAAAATGACCTTCTGTTATACTTTTTTGCTGCTTTTCTTATTTCAAAAATGAAATAAACATATCAGCAAAAAATCATCTGTAATCATCTATGGCCAAATCACTCAAAATGATATCGTTACCGGGAACGTTTGCGTAAAAAAATAACTTAAAATCAACCAGTTAACAGGAAGTTCTGTGTAGACTTGTTGTGGCGAAACGAAAGAAATATTTAGCAAAAAATAGCCTTTTGTAAGCCAGCAATAAAAGAAAACTGCTTGCCGAAATGAAAAGATTGCTTTGCCAGACGATCAAAGTTTCAAACGATTCTACACAACAGCCGATTTACTATTCCCGCATCTTTTCTTTCTCCGGTCTTTGCAATTTTCAAAAAAACTGACCCGGCCTTTCATTAAATCCGATCACATCCTATATAACCAGGCCAGTTCAGCTGAAGTTTTTTTTAAATATCAATTTCCAGGTTACCAACAAAAACTGAATTATGATCAGAATGCTTAAAACAATGGGGCTTTGCGGGCTGCTGCTAATTGCCTTCACTCCCTTTAACTCCGTATTTGCCCAATCAAGGCAGATAAGCGGTGTGGTTACTTCGTCTGAGAACAAACAACCGGTTCCCGGTGTGACAGTAACGGTAAAAGGCACTAAAACGGCAGTTACGACAAATGCTGAAGGCCGTTACCGCATCACAGTTGATGGAAGTGCAACAACATTAGTTTTTACCAGCGCATCTTTTACCGCATTTGAAGCAGCTATTGGCAGTGATAATGTCATTAATGCTGAAATGACACCTGATGTAAAAGCAATTGATGATGTGGTGGTGATAGGTTACCAGACAGTAAGAAGAAAAGACTTGCTGGCATCTGTAGCTTCCGTAAGTGCACGGGACCTGAAAGATATTCCCATCAACTCCGCAGCAGAAGCTTTGAACGGAAGGCTAGCCGGTGTCACTGCTACTACTTCCGAAGGTTCACCCGATGCAGAAGTAAGGATCAGAGTAAGAGGAGGAATGTCTATTACCGGCGATAATTCCCCATTATACATTGTAGATGGTGTGCAGGTTGAAAATGGATTGACAGCCATCTCTCCACAGGATATTCAGTCAATCGATGTATTGAAAGACGCATCCGCCACTGCTATTTACGGTGCAAGAGGCGCTAATGGTGTAATTGTAATTACCACCAAAAGCGGACGCCAGGGAAGGACTATTGTTAGCTATAACGGTTTTGTTGGCGTAAAAATGCTGGCGAACAAATTAGGTGTGATGGACCCATATGATTTTGTGATCTACCAATCAGAAAGATCAAGGGGCAGCAGCACCGACAGTACCACTTTCACCAACAACTTTGGAAGAGTATTTGACTCCCTTGACCGTTATAAATATGTGCCCGAAGTTGACTGGCAGAAAAAAGTATTTGGCAACAACGGTTTCATGCAAACACATAATGTAAATGTAATGGGCGGAAATAAGAAAGTGACTTACAACTTCGCCTATACTTTCAACGATGATCAGGCTATTGTTATCAATTCTTCTTACAAAAGACACCTTCTTAACCTGAAAGGTGATTATAAGATCACCAAAAACCTGAAAGTTGGAGTGGGTGCCCGTTACACCCGGCAGGATGTATACGGCGCCGGTGTATCCGATACAAAAGGTTCCTCTTATAACCGCCTTAGGAATGCAGTAAAATATCGTCCCTTCATATCTACCACACAAGAACTGGATGATCCCGATCCGCTGGCAGATCCTAATGTTGGTAACGGACTGAACCTTTATAATCCTATATCATTAGCCAATGCTGAATACAGGAAGAGATCAACCGATATCTTCAACGTAACGGCTTTTGTTCAGTACCAGATCACTAAAAACCTGAGCTTCAAGTCAACTTTTGGTTATGACTACAATAAACTAATTGACAGGCAATTCAATGATACACTTACCCCCTACTCTATTATCCAGGGCGGAAGAAAACCTGTAGTTGGCCTTGATACTACTATCAGAAAGACAATGACGAATTCCAATGTATTGCAATACTCCGTTAAAAACTACAAAGGAATGCATACACTGGATGTGATACTGGGTGAGGAAACTTATGACCTGAGAACGGAAACTCATCAGAATCTTTTCCGCAACTATCCTAACAACATTTCTTATAGCGAAGCTTTTAAACAAACCAACCTGGCTGTGCCATTTGCAGGCTATCCAAGAATGAGAGAAACCAGGTACACCAACCTTTCATTCTTTGGAAGGGTTAACTATTCTTTACTCGACCGCTATCTTTTTTCCTTCAACGTAAGGGCTGACGGAGCTTCAAAATTTGCGCCCGGCAAGCAGTGGGGTTATTTCCCTGCAGGATCAGTTGCCTGGAGAGTGAAGAATGAAAAATTCCTGAAGGATGTTGAGTTCATATCCGATCTTAAACTGAGGGCTGGTTTCGGTACCGTTGGAAATAACAGAATCGACGATTACCTGTTCCTGACTTCCTATCGTTATGACGGAACATATTATTACGGTATCAATAACCAAACTGTTATCGCCTATTTCCCGGGCAGCCTGGTGAATCCTGAACTCAAATGGGAATCTACGCTTAACAAGAACTATGGTATTGACCTTGGCTTGTTCAAAAACAGGGTAAACCTGAGTGTTGATATATATGACAATGCTTCTAAGGATCTCTTATTGTTCGTGCCGATCGCTTCTACTTATGGTTATACCACGCAATATCAAAACGTAGGCAAGACCACCAATAAAGGAGTGGAAGTGCAATTGAATACAGCCATCTTAAGAAGGCCAAAAGGGCTTAACTGGAACGCCAACTTCAATATTTCATTTAACAGAAATAACATTGAACAATTAGGTGTTGGACAGGAGTTCTTCTATCCGCCAGCTGCGTGGGGTGTATCCGGACAACCGACCGATTATATCATAAAAATCGGAGAACCGGTTGGCTCCATGTTTGGACTTGTAACGGATGGCTTCTATACTGTAAACGACTTCAATTACAACAACGGTATCTATACATTAAAATCCGGTGTGGTATCTAATGCAGGTATTATTGGCGTTGTTCAGCCAGGTGCTATTAAATTCAAAGATCTGAATGGAGATGGTGTTGTTGACCTTAATAATGACAGGCAGATCATAGGTGACCCCACTCCAAAATTTACCGGTGGTTTAAATCAGCAGTTCAGCTGGAAGCAGTGGGATATGAGCTTATTTGTTAACTTCTCTTATGGCAATGACATTTATAATGCCAATAAGATTGAATTCACCAATGGCTATACGAACAATTCAAATATGCTTGATATCATGAGCGGCCGCTGGAAAGTAATTACCCCAACAGGTGAAACCGCACAGTGGGTTGTAGGTAATACTGTTTATGGTATTGCACCTGATCAGCTCGCTGCGCTGAATGCCAATGCTACCATCTGGCAACCGATCAGAAGCGCAGGAGCATTTTACCCTCATTCATGGGCTATAGAGGACGGCTCCTTCCTTCGTTTTAATAACTTGACCATTGGCTATACTTTCCCTGCCAAAAAATTGACAGGAACTAAACTGAGTAAACTGAGGCTATATTTCACTGCTAATAATTTCGCCATTATTACTAATTACTCAGGCTACGACCCTGAAGTTAGTGTGAGAAGCAACCCGTTGACTCCGGGACTGGATTATTCAGCATATCCAAAAAGCCGCAGTTTTATTTTCGGTATAAACGCATCATTCTGATAACAACTTAATAATTTAAGGTATGAATACTAAAATCTTTCAGGCAACGACTTTGATTACTGCAGGTGTACTCCTGCTCACCCTGGGGGCCTGCAAAAAGTTTCTTGATCAGAAGCCTATTACGGAAGCCAGTGCTGAAGTAGTATTTAAAGATGTGGCCAGTACCTATAAGGCATTGGCAGGCGCCTACAGCCGGATGGTGGGTGATGCGGGTTACGGAATCCGCCTTAGCTTGTATTACACAGTTGATAACGATGAGATGCAGGGCCCTACCGGCGCGGCAGATAATGACAGACGGGATATTGCCCGCTATTCAGCCACATCGGGTAATGCCCAGATCACCAACCCCTTTAACCAGTTGTTCCAGGGTATCGAATATGCCAATCATTGTATTACCAACATACCTAAAATGGATATGTACAATAATGGCAGTGACCAGGAGAAAAAGCAACTGCAAAGAATGTATGGCGAAGCACTGGCATTGAGAGCTCAATATTATTTTGAAGCCATCCGTAACTGGGGAGATTTGCCTGCTCATTTTCAGCCTGCAGCAGATCTGGCTTTGATCAATCCTTTTCCCAGCCGGACTAACAGGGATAGTTTATACGATAAGATTCTTGCAGACCTGGCTACGGCCGAGGATTTAGTTCCCTGGAAAAATGAACTTACTTCTATCGGTGATCCAGTAGATGAAAGGATAACAAAAGGTACTGTAAAAGGTCTCAGGGCAAGGATCGCATTATTCCGTGGCGGCTATTCATTGCGCCAGACAGGTGGTATGCAAAGAAGCAGTGATTACCTGAACTTTTACCAGGTTACCAGAGAAGAGTGTTTAGAAATAATGAATTCCGGTCAGCACAACTTAAACCCAAGTTTCAGAGCATTGTGGAAAGACCAGGTATGTGCACATGCCGTGGCTGATCCTGATGGAGAATTGATGTTCCAGGCCAGTGCTGCCGGTTTAAATGCCGTGGCTGATACAAAACTTGGCTACTATAACGGACCAAGAGTAAATAATTTTGGTAACAGCAGTGTTAACCCACTGCCCAGTTTCTTTTATTTATTTGACTCAACCGACCAGCGAAGAGAAGTGACAGTTACTACCTATTTTACAAATACAAATGGTACAAGAACAGGCCAGGCAATCACCAACCTGACAGATGGCAAATACAGAAGAGACTGGATAACTAACCCCAGCTTTGCTCCCACTGATGCGATCCAATATTTCGGTTTAAAATGGCAGATACTCCGTTATGCTGATGTTTTGCTGATGTATGCGGAAGCTGAAAATGAATTAAACGGTCCTACAGCCTCTGCCTATAATGCAATTAACATGGTACGCAGAAGAGGTTTTGGCAAGCCAATCAATACTCCGGATGCTACAGTAGATATTCCTGCAGGATTGAGCAAAGCAGATTTCTTCAAATACATTGTAAGAGAAAGATCTTTGGAACTGGCTGGTGAAGGCGTAAGAAAGTATGACTTGATCCGTTGGAATCTGTTAGGTACCGCTATTACCGAAAGCCGTGCCAATATGAACAGAATGGCTACGGTTACTGCCATGGTAAACCCAACTTATATGGCCGGTTATCCTTCCTATTGCCTGACAAATACATTGCCCATAAGAATGTATGTGAATACCGGTACTACTTCCGATAATTACAATATTGGTTTTATGTACAGGAATTCCTTATATAAAACGGCACCTACTTCCACCCCTTCCGGCACTACCAGTGTGAACTGGCTGACAAGTGCTATCAATGCAGCCGGCACCAATTCACCAGTAGGAAGATTTGCCACAGGATTTACAACCGGCAAGGGAGAATTATTGCCGATTCCGCAACCTGCAAGGGATGCTAACAGAAACCTGTCGCAGAATCCGGGTTACTAAGTTTTTTCTCATACTGTGTTTTTTAAAGAATAGGGCTGCTATCCTTAGGGATGCAGCCTTATTTTCATCTTCCCGTCTCATAAAAGGAATGAAAAGAACAATCATCATAACTATCTTATCCACCAGCCTTTTTTCATGCTGTGCCCAGCAGTCTGTAATAAAAAGTGGGGACAACAATGAAAAAGCTATTGCCTTTCCCGGCGCTGAAGGTTTTGGAAAATATACTACCGGCGGTCGTGGCGGGAAAGTGTTTATTGTTTCCAACCTTCACGACGATGGTGAAGGAAGCCTAAGGAAAGCTGTAAGTGGCAAAGAACCTGCCATTGTAGTTTTTTCTATTTCAGGAACAATCCATTTACTATCGCCACTCACCATTAAAAGCAATAAAACTATTGCAGGACAAACAGCTCCGGGTGATGGCATTTGCATAGCTGATCATCCCGTTGGCCTTGGCGGAAACAATATAGTCGTCCGGTATTTACGGTTCAGGCTTGGCGACCGCTATCAGAACAAGGGCATGGTGCCCGGCAGCGGACATGATGATGCGTTTGGCGGAAATAAAAGAAACAATATAATTATTGACCATTGCAGCTTCAGCTGGAGTACAGATGAATGCCTTTCTGTATATGGAGGAGACAGCACAACTCTTCAATGGAATTTAATAGCCGAACCGCTCAACTACTCTTATCACTTTGAAGAAGGCGACAAAGATTTTGAAAGACATGGATATGGCGGTATCTGGGGAGGCATTCATTTATCAGCCCATCACAACCTGTTTGCGCATTGCGTCAGCCGAAATCCAAGGTTTAACGGAACAAGACTGGGTGCTGAACAGGAACTGGTTGATTACCGGAACAACGTTATTTATAACTGGGGCAGTAATAACGTTTATGGCGGTGAGGCAGGACATTATAATGTTGTAAATAATTATTACAAATACGGACCTTCCACCAACAAAAATGTCCGCTACAGGATAGCTAATCCTTCCAAAACGGATGTAATACCCTTTGGAAAATGGTTCGTAGAAGGGAATTTTGTTGATGAAGCAAAAGCCATATCCAAAAATAATCACCTTGGGGTGGACATGGGAAATGGCGGAACTGAAACAGATAAAAAAGAAGCAATGATGGACAAACCCTTTCCTGCTGAAACAATGCCTGTACAAACAGCCGCAGAAGCATATGAAGCTGTGCTTCGATTTGCCGGTGCAAGCTATAAAAGAGATACGTTGGATGAACGCATCATCAATGATGTAAAAAACAGGACAGGCCGCTTCATCGATGTGCAGGGTGGTTTTCCGCATGGTACTCCTTATGACCAAACAACCAATGCATGGCCGGCACTACGTTCTTTTCCGGCACCAACTGATACTGATCAAGATGGCATGCCCGATGATTGGGAAGTAAAGAATCACTTAAATCCCAATGACCCCGCAGATGCTTCGAAATTAAATTTGAATAAACATTATACCAACATTGAAGTATACATCAACAGTATAGTTAAATGAAGCAAATAACAGCCCTTATAATAAGCATTGGACTGCTGGCATTTACAGTATTGCCGGAAAAAAAGAAGATCAGAATATTTATGGCCGGTGATTCCACTATGAGCATAAAAGAACCCAAAGCATATCCCGAAACCGGCTGGGGTATGCCCTTTGTTCATTTCTGGGATTCAACTGTAACTGTTGTAAACCGTGCAAAAAACGGCCGCAGCACCAAAACCTTTATCAGCGAGGGGCTATGGAAGTCAATCACTGATGAGTTAAAGGAAGGCGACTATGTATTCATACAATTTGGGCATAATGATGAGTCGGTTGAAAAAAAAGAACGATATGCTACTCCCGATACTTTTAAGATGAACCTGCATAAATTCATCAGGGAAACCAGGGATAAAAATGCCACACCCATATTGTTCACTCCGGTTTCCAGGCGAAAATTCGACAAAGAGGGAAATGCAGTTGCTACACATGAACGATATTCTGCACTGGTTAAAGAAGTTGTAATGGAAACAGGAGTTCTTTTTATTGACCTTGATGAAAAAAGTAAAGCACTGTACCAGCAATTTGGCCCGGAGAACTCCAAACTTTTATTCCTTCAACTGCAACCGGGAGAACACCCTAATTATCCTGAAGGGAAAAATGATAATACTCATTTTAGTGAAATGGGTGCTAGACTGATTGCACAGCTTGTCGTAAAAGAATTGAAGCAATTAAATATTGAACTGATCCAAAGATTATTCATTCCTCCTGTAAAAAAATAAACCGATGAAAAAACTACTATTCGCCATTTTTTTACTTCCAGTTTTTGTCTCAGCACAAAATAAATTTACTGTGGCAAAAGATGGCAGTGGTGATTTCAAATCGGTACAGGAGGCATTAGATGCTGTACCTGCTGGCAAGGACAGACCTTTTACCATCTATATTAAAAACGGAACCTATAAAGAGGTGGTAGTGGTAGACGCCAGGAAAAACTTCATTACACTAATCGGTGAAGACGAGTTTAAAACAATACTTACCTACGACAATCATGCCGGCACCAGGCTTTCTAACGGCGACACGCTGAACACATGGACCTGTGCCTCTACTTTTGTATATGGAAACGACTTTCATGCAGAGAACCTGACTTTTGAGAATACTGCCGGATTTACTGCAGGCCAGGCGGTGGGCCTGCGCATTGAAGGCAACAGGGCATCAGTTAAAAATTGTCGTATAATTGGCAACCAGGATATATTGTTTCTTAGTGGTAGCGGCGTTAAACATTATTTTGAAAATTGTTATATAGAAGGAACCACAGATTTCATATTTGGAGCAGCGACAGCTGTATTCAAAAACTGTCATATCCACAGCAAAAAAAATAGCCATGTAACGGCTGCATCTACCAATAGCATTATTCCTTATGGCTTTGTATTTTTTGATTGCAAACTGACGGCAGACAGTACTATCAATAAAGTTTCTTTGGGCAGACCCTGGAGCCCTACCGCCAGTGTTACTTATATTAATTGCTGGCTGGGTAAGCATATTATTCCTGAAGGATGGAATAACTGGAAAAATCCGGCTAATGAGTTGACTGCCCGGTATGCAGAATACAACAGCAGCGGTCCGGGAGCTAACCCGTCTGCCAGGGTGAAATGGGCAAAACAACTAACGGCAGAGGAAGCATCAAAATATACAATGAAGAATATTTTAGGCGAATGGGAACCGGGGAAGAAGTAATTGGTTTACTAGTTAATCGGTTTATTAGTGTATAAAATTTTTGTTTTAGCATTATTGTTTTGGGGAAACGCAGCATTGGGACAACCTGTTTCCAAAGTATGGGTTGCTGACAATGGAGACGGCACCTATAAAAATCCTGTTATTAATGCTGACTATAGTGACCCGGATGCCATTAGAGTGGGCGATGACTACTACATGATTTCTTCTTCCTTTAACCATGTTCCGGTGCTGCCGATCCTTCAGTCGAAAGACCTGGTGAACTGGCAACTGATCGGGCATGCCTTGAAAAAATTACCTTCTCCGCATTTTGATACAGTAAGGCACGGTGGTGGTGTATGGGCGCCAAGCATCCGTTATCACAACAATGAATTTTATATCTACTATCCTGATCCTGATTTTGGAATTTACCTGATCAAATCAAAAAACATTAATGGCCCATGGACTGAGCCAATAATGGTAGAAGCAGGAAAAGGTTTGATTGACCCCTGCCCTCTTTGGGACGATAATGGAAAAGCATATCTCGTTCATGCCTATGCAGGCAGCCGTGCCGGTATCAAATCAATTATTGTAGTTAAAGAACTAAATAAAGAAGGAACTAAAGTTGTCGATGATGCGGTAATGGTTTACGATGGTCATGAACTTGACCCTACTATTGAAGGACCTAAATTTTATAAGCGTAATGGCTACTACTACATCTTTGCACCGGCAGGAGGTGTAAGCACAGGATGGCAAACCGTTTTACGCAGCAAGAATGTGTATGGCCCCTACGAAAGAAAAGTAGTAATGGATCAGGGCAGCACTACAATAAACGGACCTCACCAGGGTGCATGGGTAAATACAAAAACAGGTGAACATTGGTTCCTGCATTTCCAGGATAAGGATGCTTACGGAAGAGTAGTACACCTGCAACCCATGAAATGGATAAACGACTGGCCGGTGATCGGAGAAGATAAAGATGGCGATGGGAAAGGCGAACCTGTGACAACTTATAAAAAACCAAATGTTGGCAAAACTTATTCCGTTACAACCGTTGCTGATTCAGATGAATTCAATACAACTAAACTTGGCCTGCAATGGCAGTGGCAGGCCAATCCTAAAGAAGGTTGGGCCTATCCAACATCTTCAGGCTCTTTAAGAATGTTTTCAGTTTATCAGGCAGATTCCATTAATAGTATTTGGAACTCCCCCAATATACTTGCCCAGAAATTGCCAGCTGAAGGATTTTCTGCAAAGCTGAAAGTAACTTTTAGACCTAAGTTTAAAAATGAAAAATTCGGGCTGGTCATATTTGGATCTGATTATGCATTTATATCAATTGAAAAAGGAGATGATGGGCTCTATATAGTTTGCAGGGAAAATATCAAAGCTGACAAGAATGGCGTTGAAAGTGATGAAGCAACTTTCCTGGTAAAAGGAAATACATTCTGGCTCGAAGTGAGAATGGAACAGAATGGCATCTATTCTTTCGGCTTCAGTGATGATGATAAACAGGAGATGAAGGTGGTAAAAAAACATATTGCCAGGCCCGGTCGCTGGGTTGGCGCAAAGCTTGGTATATTTTGTTTACGCAATAATATTACAAATGATACTGGTTACGCTGATATAGATTGGATTCGCATTGAACCTGCTAAATAGTAAAACAATTATATATGGAACGTCGCAAATTTTTAGGTTATACTGCAGCAGCCGGTACTGCATTGATGCTCCATCCTTTTGAGGGTTTTGCTTTCACACCCAATAAGAAAATTAAACTGGCCCTGGTTGGAACCGGTCACCGCGGCTCTGGATTCTGGGGAAGCACTTTATTAAAGTCATTCGGAGATGTAATAGAGTTTGTAGGGCTTTGCGATATCAATCCCGGAAGGCTTGCATATGTAAAAGAGGTAATGAAGGTTACTTGTCCTGCTTACTCAGATTTTAAGCAAATGCTTCGGGAAAGTAAGCCGGATTATGTAATCGTTACAACAGTAGATGCGGAGCATGATGAGCAGATCGTAACCGCCCTGGAAATGGGCTGTGATGTGATTACTGAAAAACCAATGACGACCGATGAGATAAAATGCAAACGAATTCTGGATGCAGAAAAAAGAACAGGTAAAAAAGTAATTGTAGCGTTTAATTACAGGCATAGTGTGCATGCTATGCAGGTAAAGGAATTAGTATCACAACAACGCATAGGCAAGGTTACATCAGTTGATTTTAACTGGTATTTGAACGTTTATCATGGTGCAGATTATTTCCGTCGCTGGCACGGAAGATTGAACCGTAGCGGCTCTTTATGGGTACACAAGTCTACTCATCATTTCGACCTGCTTAACTGGTGGCTAAACAGTGAGCCGGTAGAAGTAAGTGCCTATGGTGCGTTGGAGCACTATGGAAAAAACAATGTCTTCAGAGGAACAAAATGTCGCGGATGTGAATACAAAGACAAATGCAAATTCTTTTGGGATATCACCAAAGATGAACGGTTGAATAATTTATATGCCAAAAACGAAAAGCATGATGGTTATATAAGAGACGGCTGTGTGTGGAGCAATGACATTGACATATATGACAAGATGAGTGCCCAGATCATCTATGCAAATGGTGTCATCGTTAATTATTCACTCACCACCTACTCACCTTACGAAGGCTGGCAGATCGCTTTTAATGGAACCAATGGAAGAATGGAAACATGGGAAGATATTCCTTACCTGCAAAAGACAGCGGATGACCAGGCCAACCGTCATGCCGTGGAGATGAGCAATGCAGATGATGCCATACCCGGCGAATTCAGGGAGATCATGGTCATGGACAATTTCGCCAAAACTTATGAAATATACACAACTCCAAAGATCAAGGGTGGCCACGGTGGTGGTGACATCCGAATGCAGCGGAGAATGTTTGTTGACAGAAACGATAATCCTCACAACGTTATGGCCGGCACCCGGGAAGGCGCTATGTCAATTCTTATCGGCATAGCTGCCAGAAAAAGTATAGAATTAAAAAGACCAGTGAAGATCACAGAACTAACTGATCTTATTCCAATGACCAAAAGATTTTGAAAATGAAAAAAAGTATTCTCTTTCTATTAGTTCTTTCAATATCCCTAATCTCTGTTGCACAAAGCAAACCTGCCTATCCGGCAGGCAGGCAGGAAAAAGCTGTTGCAACTGCCGTTGAGAAACTAAGACTGGCGATGATCGATGCTGATAAAATTATACTCGAGAGTCTCGTTACCGACAAACTCAGTTATGGCCATAGTGGCGGCCACATTGATGATAAAAAAGAATTTGTAGAAAAAATTGTAAGTGGCAAGTCTGATTTTGTCACTATTGAACTAACAGAACAAACTATTAACATAAGTGGTAAAACGGCTATAGTCCGTCATATGTTGAAAGCGAAAACTAATGATAACGGGAAACCTGGAGAGGTTCATTTACGCATCCTCCTGGTATGGCAAAAGCAGGGAGGAAAATGGAAATTATTGGCCAGGCAGGCAGTTAAAATGGCTTAAAATTCACCCTGCGAAAAATGCCTGAAAACCGACACCGTTCCCGGTAACGATTGCGTAAATAAAGAGTCACAATTCGTTGATAAACAAGCAATATCTGGTTAGACTTGTATAGCGAAATGCTTATTAAATTGTTTGCCTGATGAAGAAAATCCTGGTCATATTTGTTGCCGCTTTTATTACTTCAGCAGTACTTGCACAAAAAGCAAAGCTTCCTGTTGTTATTTCTCCAAAATTTAAAAAAGACACCAGCAACATTGTAAAATTTGGTGCTATACCGGATGGTCATACACTAAACACTAAAAGTATAAATGCCGCTATTGAAGCACAGGCAAAGAGAGGCGGCGGTGTTGTTTTGATTCCTGCCGGTTTATGGCTCACAGGGCCTGTTGTTTTAAAAAGCAATATCAATTTACACCTGGCAACCGGTGCCACTTTATTATTTACCAAAGATTTTGATCAATATCCGTTAGTAGCAGCTAATTGGGAAGGCTTACCACAAATGCGAAACCAGTCTCCTGTTTCAGCTACCGGTGCAACAAATATTGCTATTACCGGAAAAGGCATCATTGATGGAAATGGTGATGCGTGGAGAATGGTAAAGAAAGATAAACTTAATGAAACACAATGGAAAAAATTAGTAGCCAGCGGAGGCGTTCTCAGCGACGATAAAAAAACATGGTTCCCATCTGAAAAATCATTGAAAGGATCTAAATTATCAAACCCGGGAGCCATCAGTCCGGAAAAAGATGCATCCTTTTATGATAGCATCAAAGATTTTCTCAGGCCAAACCTGGTATTGCTTACCAATTGTAAATACATTTTACTTGAGGGAGTAACTTTTCAGAACTCTGCAGCCTGGTGCCTGCATCCTCTGATGAGTGAGCACCTGACAGTAAGAAATATTTCTGTCAAGAATCCGTGGTATGCACAAAACGGCGATGGTATAGATGTGGAGAGTTGCAAAAGTGTATTGATTGAGAATTCCATTTTTGATGTAGGTGATGATGCCCTTTGTATGAAAAGCGGTCGTGATGCCGAGGGAAGAAAAAGAGGAATGCCCACAGAGAATGTTATCATCCGCGGATGCACTGTTTATGCTTCGCATGGCGGTTTTGTAATAGGCAGTGAAATGAGCGGTGGCGCCAGGAATATTCATGTCAGCAATTGCAGCTTCATAGGTACGGACATCGGTCTTCGTTTTAAAACGACAAGGGGTCGGGGCGGTGTGGTGGAAAATATCTTCATTAAGGATATTTACATGAAAGATATTCCCGGCGAAGCTATTTTATTTGATATGTATTATGCGGCCAAAGACCCCATTCCGCTCGCCGGTGAGAAGAGAGAATTACCAAAAGTCGAATTCAAAGCTGTTGACGAAACAACACCTGTCTTCAAAAATTTTCAAATCAGTAATGTATTCTGCAACGGAGCTGAGAAAGCCATTTTCGTAAGAGGATTACCGGAAATGCATGTAAAAGACATCCTTTTGGAAAATATGGTACTGCAGGCTCATAAAGGTATAGACATACAGGAAGCAAGTGGAATTACTTTTCGAAATATCAAAGTGATCAACGAAGAAACAAAACCTGTGATTGACGTTGTACAAAGCGATAATCTTGTTTTTGATAATATCAGGTATAAAGAAGGAGCCGACCTCCTTTTCCGTATTAGTGGCGACAGGAGCAATTCCATCCGTATCAAAAACACTGACGCCGGTAAGGCGAAAGAAAAAATAAAATTTGAATTAGGAGCCAATGAAAAAATAGTTACTGAATGAAAAAATTATTCCTCATAACATGTATTGCTGCAACTTCCGTTCTTCAGGCACAGATTAAGTGGAGTGAGAAGATATCGGAGACTGCCATGAAATTATGGCCTGACTCGTTCCTGATCGGAACTGATAAGGCTGCCAAATGGCGCTATGACCAGGGAGTGATCCTGAAAGGGATGGAAGCTGTCTGGAATGCCACCGGCGATGGAAAGTGGTTCAAGTACATTCAGAAAAGCATGGACTTTTATGTGAAGGATGATGGCAGCATCAAAGGCTATCGTCCGGATGAGTATAATATCGATCACATCAATAACGGAAAATTATTATTGCTGCTTTACCAGGTTACCGGGAAAGAGAAGTATAAAAAAGCGGCCGACCTGTTGCGTAATCAACTGAAAACACATCCCCGGACTAAAGAAGGGGGGGTTTGGCACAAAAAAATATATCCTCACCAAATGTGGCTGGATGGTCTGTACATGGGTCAACCATTTTATGCTGAGTATGCCAAGATCTTTCACGAAGACTCAGCATTTAATGACATTGCGAACCAGTTTATCCTTATGGAAAAATATGCAATGGATAAAAAAACAGGTTTATTGTATCATGGCTGGGATGAAAGCAGGGAGCAAAAATGGGCTGATAAAACTACAGGCCAATCACCCAATTTTTGGGGAAGAAGTTTGGGCTGGTATGGAATGGCACTGGTAGATGTTTTGGATTATTTTCCGGATAATCATCCAAAACGAACACATTTAATCACAATCCTTCATCGCTTTGCTTACGGAGTGAGAAAAGTGCAGGACAGAAAAACAGGACTATGGTATGATGTTCCGAACCTGCCGAACGAACCTAAAAATTATCGGGAAGCATCAGCTTCCTGTATGCTGGCTTACACTTTGGCGAAAGCCGCCCGAAAGGGATATATACCCGGAGCCTATTATGATCATGCAAGAGATGCATGGAGAGGAATCATAAAAGAGTTTGTGGCAACTGATGCAAACGGACAAGTAAACCTGAAGGGCACTGTTGCCGTATCGGGTCTCGGTGGTAATCCATATCGTGACGGAAGCTTTGACTACTATATGAGTGAACCTGTGATTGTGAATGATCCAAAAGGCATGGGTGCTTTCATTAAATGTGCAGCGGAGATGGAATTGAGAGACGATGAATTAAACGGCAAAGGCAAAACTGTGTTGCTGGATTATTACTTTAACAATGAATGGAAAAAAGATGCCACCGGTAAAATGGTTCGCTGGCATTACACATGGGAAGATAAAAGTAATGGTGGTTATGCCATGCTGGGCGAAATTTTCAGAAGACATGGAGCCACTACTAAATCAATAGAAAAGTGGCCTACATCCTTTGATTTAAAGAGTGCCTCAGTTTACATTCTCGTTGATCCTGATACGGATAAAGAAACAGAAAGGCCAAGATTTATTAACGGCAAGGATGCCATCTCCATCAGCAACTGGGTAAAGAACGGCGGTGTATTGGTACTCCTGAGCAATGATGCAGGCAATGCTGAATTCAGAAATTTCAATAACCTAGCTGCTAAATTCGGAATTCAATTCAATGAAGACAATAAGAACCTCGTAAAAGGAGATAATTTTTCCGAAGGCGCTGTTTTCGTACCGGAAAATCATTCCATTCTTGGAGATGCAAAAAGACTTTACATTAAAGAGTTTAGTTCCTTATCAATAAAAGAACCGGCTATTCCTGTACTCACCCACAACGGCGATGTAGTAATGGCAATTTCAAAATATGGCAAAGGAACTGTGTTTGCCCTTGGTGATCCCTGGATTTATAATGAATACCTCGATGGAAGAAAACTGCCCGCTGACTTTGATAACTATGAAGCCGCTGTTAACTGGGTGAAATGGCTGTTAAAACAAGTGCCTGTTAAATGAGAAAGTGGCTTATCATATTACTTTCTCTTGTATCACTGCAGGCAATTTCGCAGCAGAAGATCATCGTAGCAGCTGACGGAAGCGGTGATTACAAAACAGTGCAGGGTGCCATTAACAGTTTACCGGATTCGTCTGCAAAACCAAGAACAATATTCATCCGGAAAGGGACTTATGCAGAAAAAATATATATCGAAAAAGCCAACATTATTTTCGAAGGAGAAGACCGGGAGAAAACCATCATCATTGCTTCCATTGCCAGGGATGAATGGCGTTGTGGCCATACAGATGATTGGGGCGTAGCTACAATGAATGTAGGCGCTAACGATATCACTTTGAAAAACCTGACCATCACCAACAACTATGGTTTTGATTTTAAAGAAAAAACTATCCGGTGTGTCTCGGATACTTCTGCTAATAAAGAAAAAAAGTTAAGGAAAGATGGTCACCAAATGGCGCTGCGTACCATGAATATGGCTACAAGATTAAAAGCTGTAAACTGCCGGTTCCGGTCATTTGGCGGAGATACAGTAAGCCCATGGGAAATATACAACGGCATGTGGTATTTCAAAGACTGTATTATGGAAGGAGGTGTGGATTTTTATTGCCCCCGTGGCTGGGCATGGGCAGAAAATTGTGAGTTCATTTCGCATACCGGCCCGGCAGCAATCTGGCATGACGGCTCTGGTAGTAAAGAATCAAAAACTGTTTTGCTAAATTGCCAATTCAAAGGCTACGATGGCTTTTTATTAGGCCGTTATCATCGTGAAGCACAATTCTTCCTTATCAACTGTGCCTTTGCAAAAAATATGAAAGACGCCCCTATCTACCGGGTATCAACCAACAATACGATCAACTGGGGCGAACGAATCTATTATTATAACTGCCGCCGGGAAGGAGGCAACGATTTCAGCTGGTATAAAAACAACCTGCCTGATGGAATAAAAGTAAGTGACATAACTGTTAACTGGGTTTTTGGCAACCGCTGGAATCCCGAAACGAAATGACTATGCAATTATCAAAAAATGCGATTGGGAAAATTGCAGCAAAACAGGGATTAGAAATACCTGATGAACGGGTTTTTGAATTACCTGAAAAAGTATTGCAGTTTGGTACAGGTGTTTTGCTGAGAGCATTGCCTGACTATTTTATTGATAAAGCCAATAAGCAAGGAATCTTTAACGGAAGAATTGTTGTAGTAAAATCAACCGATAGCGACAGCAGTGCTTTTGACAGGCAGGATGGACTTTATACTATATGTGTAAGAGGAATTGAAAATGGGGAAACTATCCAGGAGAGTATTGTCAATGCCTCCATCAGCCGGGTACTCAGTGCCAAATCTGACTGGCAACGAATACTGGAATGTGCCCATAATCCTGAAATGAAAATCGTCCTGTCTAATACGACAGAGGTTGGAATTCAACTGGTGCAGGAAGATGTAACGGCAGAACCCCCTGTCTCTTTTCCCGGTAAACTGCTGGCTTTTTTGCTGGAAAGGTTCAAAGCATTTAATGGCAGTAAAGAAAGCGGAATGGTGGTTGTACCAACTGAGCTGATCACCGATAATGGATCCAAACTGGAAAGCATTGTACTGGAACTGGCACACCTGAATAATCTTGATTTTAAATTTATCGAATGGCTGGAAAATCACAATACATTTTGTAATTCGCTGGTTGACCGGATTGTACCCGGTAAACCAAATGCTGACGAAACAAAAAAAATAGAAGCCGATCTGGGCTTTGAAGATGAGTTAATGACGATGAGTGAGGTCTTTCGTCTCTGGGCAATTGAAGGAAATGAAAAAGTAAAAGAAGTACTTTCATTCAGCCAGGTTGACCAAGGCGTTATCATAACTTCTGATATTACCCTTTTCAAAGAACTCAAGCTTCGGATATTAAACGGCACACACACTTTCAATTGCGGAACAGCATTTCTCTGCGGGTTTAATATAACCAGGGAGGCTGTCAATCACCCTGTATATGGTGCATTCACCAGGGAATTGATGCACTACGAAATCGCACCTGCCATCCCATTTAGCGTTGATGAAAAAGTAAAAGCGGATTTTGCTGACAAGGTATTTGAACGCTTCTCTAACCCGTTCATTGATCATCAGTGGCAAAGCATCACCGTTCAATATACTTCTAAAATGAGGATGAGAAATGTGCCGCTGCTGGAAAAGCATTTTGAGCTAAGTAACACGGTCCCGATGCATATGGCAACAGGTTTCGCTGCTTACCTTCTTTACATGAAAGTAACCAGAAAAGCTGGCAATAAATATTTCGGCACCCGTAATGCGGAAGAATATGAAATCAAAGATGATTCAGCAGAATATTTCTTTGATATATGGCAAAAGAATAACAGCGATGAAGTAGCAGCTGCAGTAATGGCGAATAATGATTTATGGGAAATAGACCTTACGAAGTTTCCCGGATTTCTTCAGGCAGTACAGGAACAATTAAGGGAATGTATTCATAATGGTGTTTTGGCAACTGTTGAACAACTGGAATCAAAAAAGGTAACCGCTTAAATGAAACATAAAGTTTTAAAAGTTCATCCAAAGGATAATGTGCTGGTGGCGCTGACCAATCTCAGCAAGGGAGAAATCATTTCTTTTGAGGGAGCGGACTATCTTTTACAGGAAGATATTCCAGCCAAGCATAAATTCTTTATGCAAGACAGTAAAGCCGGTGATAAAATCATTATGTACGGTGTATTGGTAGGGAAAGTGCAAAAAGATGTATTGAGAGGAAGCCGGATGAGTACCGACAATACCAAACATGCCACACAACCATACGACTGGAGAAATATTAAATATGAGTGGCAGCCTCCTGATGATTCAAAATTCAGAGATAGAACTTTCAATGGTTATCATCGCAGTGACGGAAGAGTTGGCACCGCCAATTACTGGTTATTTATCCCAACCGTTTTTTGTGAAAATAGGAATCTTGATGTGATACGGGAAGCCATGCATAATGAATTAGGTTATGCTGTTACCGATAAATACAAACGGTATACACATCAGTTGCTTTCAGCCTGGCAAACTGGCGGACAACTGGAAAACATAGATATCTCTCCTTCTGCTGATATCCCTGGCAGGCCATTCAAAAATGTAGATGGCATAAAATTCCTGAACCACCAGGGAGGTTGCGGCGGTATAAGACAAGATGCTGCTATCCTGAGTAAGTTGTTAGCAGCTTATGCCGATCATCCCAATGTAGGTGGTGTAACTGTATTGAGTCTGGGCTGTCAAAATCTGCAAACTCAGGATTTTCTGAACGATTTGAAATCTCTAAATCCGGATTTTGACAAACCACTTTACATATTTGAGCAACAGCAATCGCAAAGTGAAGAACAATTAATTGCTGATGCTATCAGAAAAACATTTGAAGGGCTCATTGAAATTAATAAACTGGAAAGAAAACCAGCTTCGCTAGACAAGCTATGCATTGGTGTGAAATGCGGCGGCAGCGATGGCTTCAGCGGCATATCTGCCAATCCTTCTGTTGGCTATTGTTCAGATCTGGTAGTAGCATTAGGAGGTAAAATTTTGTTAGCTGAATTTCCTGAGCTCTGTGGGGTAGAACAGGAATTAATTGACCGTTCTGTCAACGAACCTACTGCCCGTAAATTTATGCAGCTGATGAAGCGGTATGATGAAATAGTAACCAATGCAGGTTCCAGTTTTTCGATGAACCCTTCACCGGGAAATATCAAAGATGGTTTAATAACGGACGCCATGAAAAGTGCCGGTGCTGCTAAAAAAGGTGGCACATCACCTGTTGTGGATGTGCTGGACTATACTGAACCTGCAACAAAATCGGGCCTAAACCTCGTTTGCACCCCGGGCAATGATGTGGAAGCAACGACGGGAAAAGCTGCCAGTGGCGCCACACTCATTTTGTTTACTACCGGATTGGGAACACCAACCGGCAATCCTGTTTGCCCGACCATCAAAGTTTCTACAAACAGTAACCTTACCAAACGAATGAATGACATTATTGATATTGATTGCGGACCGGTGATAGAAGGAGAAAAAACTATTCAGCAAATGGGAGAAGATATCCTGGAATATTGTATCAAAGCTGCCAGCGGAGAAGTGATTCCCAAAGCAGTGCTATTAAACCAGGATGATTTTATTCCGTGGAAAAGAGGTGTATCATTATAAACTCAGCAAGATGAAAAAATTTCTGGACGAAAATTTCCTGTTGTCCACCGCTACGGCGCAGCAACTCTATCATGAGTATGCCAAAGACATGCCCATCATTGATTATCACAACCATCTGCCGCCAAATGAGATGGCTGAGGACAAGAATTTTGAAAATATAACCAGGGTCTGGCTCAATGGTGATCATTACAAATGGAGAGCCATGCGTACCAATGGTGTAGATGAATCCTATATTACCGGTGATAAATCTGATTGGGAAAAATTTGAAAAATGGGCGGCAACTGTTCCCTATACATTACGAAATCCGCTCTACCATTGGACACATTTGGAACTGCAACGCTACTTTGGTATATATGAAATACTGAATGCAGACTCTGCTAAAAATATTTACGACGAAACATCAGCGCTTTTACAAACCAAAGAATACAGTGTAAGGGGTCTGCTGGAACGAATGAATGTTAAGCTGATTTGCACTACTGACGATCCTACAGATAACCTGCTGTATCACCAGCAAATCCGCAATGATGGATGGAAAATAAAAGTATTACCTGCTTTTCGTCCGGACAAAGCGATGAATGTGGACGATGTAAACACTTTTAATAATTATTTGACCAATTTGGAGAAAGCGGCTGATGTTTCCATCAGCACTTACAATGATTACCTGGCAGCACTGAAAAAAAGGCATGATTACTTTACCGAAAATCATTGCAGTGTAAGCGATCACGGATTGGAAGAAATTTATGCAGAAGATTATACGACCACTGAAATAGCCGGCATTTTTGCCAAAATTAGAAGCGGTGGTGCATTAACACTGGAAGAAAACAGGAAGTTCAAATCTGCTATGCTGGTAACCTTTGCAGAATGGGATTGGGAAAAAGGGTTTGTTCAGCAATACCATCTCGGAGCTCTTCGCAATAATAACAGCCGTATGATGAGCCACCTCGGCCCGGATACAGGATGGGACAGTATTGGTGATTTTTCACAAGCAAAGGCCCTCGCAAAATTCCTGGACAGGCTTGACAGAAACAACACACTGGCTAAAACTATTATTTATAATCTGAATCCTGCCGACAATGAATTATTTGCCACTATGATAGGCAACTTCAATGACGGTACCGCTGCAGGCAAAGTTCAGTGGGGTTCTGCCTGGTGGTTCCTTGATCAAAAAGACGGCATGACCAAACAGATCAATGCCTTCAGCAATATGGGATTACTGAGCAAATTTGTGGGCATGCTGACAGACAGCCGCAGTTTTCTTTCATTCCCCAGGCATGAATATTTCAGAAGACTGTTGTGCAACATCTTTGGGGAAGAAGTAGAAAATGGTGAGCTCCCTAACGATATTCAATGGATTGGTAAAGTGATCCAGGACATCTGTTATAATAATGCCAGAAATTATTTCAATTGGCAGCAGATTGAAGAAACAAATAGCAGTACTGTAAAAGCACAACAATGAAAATCAGATTTCAAAATAGTCCTGCCGAAACAAGGCAAATGACAACAGCACAACTACGGGAAAATTTCCTGGTGCAAAACCTGATGCAGGATGATTCTGTTCAATTAGTATATTCACATTACGACAGGGTGATCATTGGTGGGGCAAAGCCTGTAAATAAAACATTGGCATTACCCAATCATCCTGAACTAAGAGCTGACTTCTTTCTACAAAGAAGAGAACTGGGTATTATCAACGTTGGTGGTGCCGGCCTAATAATAGCAGATGGAAAAGAATTTACTACCAATAAACTGGATTGTGTCTACCTGGGCAAGGACACTAAAGAAGTCAAGTTTAAAAGTAAAAGCAAGAAAGACCCGGCCATATTCTATCTTCTCTCCGCCCCTGCTCATCATAAATATCCCAACAAACTTATGACAAAGGAAAAAGCATCACCTGTGAATCTTGGAGATGCCGCTACCTCAAACAAACGAACCATTTACAAATACATTCATCTGGATGGCATCAAAAGCTGCCAACTGGTAATGGGATTAACAGTGCTGGAAAATGGCAGTGTGTGGAATTCTGTTCCGCCTCATACGCATACCCGAAGAATGGAAGTCTATTTCTATTTCGATGTACCTGCTGACCACCGTGTATTTCATTTTATGGGTGAGCCACAGGAAACGAGGCATATAGTGATGGCTAACCATGAAGCGGTTATATCAGCGCCATGGAGTATGCACTTTGGTTGTGGCACATCCAACTACGGTTTTATCTGGGGTATGGCGGGAGAAAACCAGGTTTTTACGGATATGGACCCGGCCCCTGTCCCCGCACTTAAATAATTTTTCATTCACCTAATTAATAACAACCGATATGGCAAAGAAAGTAGTAACACTGGGAGAAATCATGCTGCGTTTATCAACACCTGACTTTAAACGTTTTGTTCAGGCTGATACATTTGATATTACCTACGGCGGCGGCGAAGCCAATGTTGCCGCTGCACTCTGCAATTATGGATTGAATGGCACATTTGTAACCAAAGTCCCGAACAACCCAATAGGTCAGTCAGCGATCAATCACCTGCGCCGCTATGGTGTCGACACACAATACATTGTAAGAGGTGGCGAAAGGCTCGGTATATATTTTTTGGAAACAGGTGCTTCTATGCGGGCATCTCAGGTAGTGTATGACCGTGCCGGCGCTTCTATTGCGGATGTAGATGTAAATGAATTTGACTGGGATAAAATTTTAGATGGTGCCGACTGGTTTCATACTACCGGTATTACACCTGCATTAAGTGATAAAGCAGCTGTATTAGCTGAAACCGCTTTAAAAGCAGCAAAAGCAAAAGGTATCACCACCAGTATTGACCTGAATTACCGCAAGAAATTATGGAGTAAAGAAAAGGCAAGAGAGGTAATGACCAAACTCTGCCCGTATGTAGATGTATGTATCGGCAATGAAGAAGACGCTGACACAACATTGGGCTTCAAAGCAGCACATACCGATGTAACCAAAGGCGAATTACACCTGGATGGCTACAAAGATGTATTCAAACAAATGAAAGAAAAATTCGGTTTCAAATTCATTGCATCATCCCTTCGTGAAAGTTACAGTGCCAGTGATAATGGCTGGAGTGCCTTGGTGTATGACGGCAACGAATTTTATCACACAAAAAAATATAATGTCCGTATTGTTGACAGGGTCGGTAGCGGAGATTCCTTTGCCAGCGGTTTGATTTATGGATTGGTTACTGGCATGCCAATGCCGGAAGCGGCAGAGTTTGGCGTGGCAGCCTCTGCGTTAAAACATACTATTCCCGGCGACCTGAACCATGCTACTTTAAGCGATGTAAAGGACTTGATGAAGGGTGACGGAAGTGGCCGTGTACAACGATAAAATAATAAGTTATGATTGTTGATACTATTCAAAATGCATCAAAATATTTTTCAGTCCATCCTTTATTTTCAAAGGCATTTGATTTCATATATTCGACTGACCTGGCAAATGAGCCTGATGGCAAATCAGATATTGCAGAAGGATTGAAAGCCATCTTTTCCAACAAACCCGGCGTGACGGCCGATGCATCCGTTGCAAAGTTTGAATGCCACAATAAGCATATTGACATACAGCTTTGCATAAATGGCATTGAAACCATTGGCTGGAAACCAAGAAAAAATGTTACAAAGAAAACGGCAGCTATAACGAAGAAAAGGATGTACAGCTATATCACGAACAGCCTGACACCTATTTTCAACTGACCAACGGTCAATTCGCTATTTTCTTTCCGGAAGATGTGCATGCCCCGATGATTGGGGAAAGTGATATAAAAAAATTGGTCATTAAAGTAAAGATTTAAGCAATGAGCAAGACTAAACAAATAACTGACGCTATTATTGAACAGGGCATTCTTCCTTTATACTTTAACACCAGTGAAGAAATAAGCCTGGATGTATTAAAAGCCATTTATCGTGCCGGGATAAAAGCGGTGGAATATACCAATCGTGGCGAAGCTGCTTTGGCCAATTTCAAAAAGATGGTGGAGTTGCGCAATGCAGAAATGCCCGGCCTGTTATTGGGCGTAGGGACCATCAAGGATATGCAGCAGGCTACAGATTACCTGGAAGCAGGTGCTGACTTTTTAGTGAGTCCGGGTTTTGTTCCGGATGTAGCAGCACACTGCGTGGACAACGATATTTTTTATGCTCCCGGCTGCATGACACCCAGCGAGATCATTGCTGCCGAAAATGCCGGTATCAAATTCATCAAACTTTTTCCCGGGAATATACTGGGCACAGATTTTCTTACTACGATTAAAGATATCTTCCCTAAACTGTTGTTCATGCCTACCGGTGGCGTAGACACTACCAAAGAAAGTATTGAAAGCTGGTACAAAGCCGGGGTTTGTGCAGTAGGGATGGGCAGTAAGCTGATCAGTAAAAAACTGATGGAAGCAAAAGATTACGCAACGATGGAAATGGAAACTAAAAAAGTACTGGAACTAATAAAGGCAATAAAAGCCTGATCACACAACGCAGCCATATGAATAATAAGATGACCAACTACAGGTGGGCTATTTGTTCACTCCTATTTTTTGCTACTACGATCAATTACCTGGACAGGCAGGTACTATCGCTTACCTGGAAAGATCATTTGGTTCCTGAATTTCACTGGAACAATAACGACTATGGCACCATCACAGCAGTTTTTTCTATTGCTTATGCCATTTCCATGTTGCTGGCCGGAAAGTTTGTGGACTGGATGGATACAAAAAAAGGATTTCTTTGGGCGATTGGCATCTGGTCAGCCGGAGCCGTGCTTCATGCATTTTGCGGCATAGCCGCTTCAGGTATGATCACCGGTAACTGGCTGTTTAGTTTTAGTGGCTCAGCAGAAGCGTTGAAAACTGTTGCAGATATTTCAAAGATCACCACCGTCAGTGTTACCTTATTTGTTTTTGCCCGGATAGTACTTGCATTAGGTGAGGCAGGCAATTTTCCTGCTGCCATCAAAGCAACGGCCGAATATTTCCCCAAAAAAGCAAGGGGCTTTGCTACGAGTATCTTTAATGCAGGGGCAACGATCGGGGCACTGGCTGCTCCCCTTACCATACCCTTTATAGCCAAAGCATACGGCTGGGAGATGGCATTCATCATTATTGGCGGACTTGGTTTTATCTGGATGGGCTTCTGGATATTCATGTATAAAAAACCGGAGGTACATCCAAAGGTGAATGCAGCGGAACTGGCATACATTCAGCAGGATGATCATGCTAACCCGGAAGAAAAAGTGTTGCATACCAAAAAGATCTCCTTTGCACAGGCCTTTCGCTATAAACAAACATGGGCCTTTGCCATCGGTAAATTCATGACGGATGGTGTTTGGTGGTTCTTTCTTTTCTGGACACCGGCTTATTTAAGTTCGGTATATAACCTGAATGCCACCCAAAGTGCCCCACAGATCTTTGTTCTTTATACCATCACCTTATTGTCCATATTTGGCGGATGGCTACCCACCTATTTTGTAGAAAAAAAACATATGAACCCTTATGCAGGCCGTATGAAAGCCATGCTCATTTTTGCCTTCTTCCCATTGCTGGCTTTGCTGGCACAGCCTCTGGGCCACATATCCGTCTGGATACCGGTGGTCATCATCGGTATTGCCGGTGCAGCACACCAGTCCTGGTCGGCCAATATTTTTTCTACTGTGGGTGATATGTTTCCCCGTTCCGCCATTGCAACTATTACAGGCATCGGTGGTATGGCTGGTGGTATCGGCTCTTTCCTTATCAATAAGGGATCGGGCATGTTATTCGACCATGCTGCGGAAACAAAAATGAAATTGCTGGGATTTGAAGGAATTGAATCCGGTTACTTTATCATCTTCTCTATTTGTGCCGTTGCCTACCTGATTGGCTGGAGAATAATGAAATCGCTGGTACCCGAATACAAACCTATCACTGACTTATAAAAAAGATAAAGGGCTCTAAAAGAGCCCTTTATAGTACCGGAGAGCAGACTTGAACTGCCGACCTTCGGGTTATGAATCCGATGCTCTAACCAGCTGAGCTACCCCGGCATTGGGCGGCAAAAATAATGGATTTCAGCTTATTTTTTGAAAGAAAAAAGCCCCTCCTTTCGGAGAGGCTGTATCCGGAACCGTCCTCATAGAAAAATCAGTTTTTTGCGATATCGAACTTTTTAAAGATGGATCGAACTGCATATTGAATTTCTTTTGTGGTAAGATGCTTACTGTTCACTTCCTCCGTAGTCCATCCCTGCCATACTGCCTTATCCGTTCTGGCATCGATCATTGTTATGGTAACGGTTCCTTCCCGTATAGGTCTCTCATCTCTTTCGTACCCTACAAACTGAGAAGGATAATAGATGGTAGTATACCGGCGGGTATAAGGATTATAGATAAGCCTGGTAAATGGTCTTGAATAAACAGGGCTGTTAGTTTCCCTGCTGGATCTTTCCACCAGTACATCATAACTGAGCAGCACATCCGGCTTGTGCTTCACTTCTCTCCAACCTGCCGTCTTTTCCAGCTCAGCGTTTACTGCCTGCCTTATCTTTTGTTCAGTCAGGTTGTTATTCTTGATTTTATCACTGTTTCCTTGTCCGTCTTTTTCTATCCAGGCAAAAGTTTTATAACGGCTGAAATCAGCACTATCGTCTTTTTCAATATGAGCAGTGGAAGTGCAACTTGCAAGCAAGAAGACGATCGCAACCGATAAACTCCACAGCTTCCCAATCTTCTTCATACGGATCGTTTTTTATGTGGTAATTAATTGACCACATTATAAACGTCAAAAAATATGCTGGGATTACTAACAAGATGTGAAAATCCGGTTAGAATTAAAGATGAATGTCTGCTATTTGTCAGCCAAGGCCAACTTCGTAGTGCATTTCGGGGATCTCTACGTCCATGAATCCTTTTTTAACAAGCCGCTGTTTAAAGTTTTGCTGCACTTCGTATTCTCCGTGTACGAGGAATAATTTTTTTACCTGGCGGGGATCCTGGCAGGCCAGCCACTGGCACATATCTTCATAATCTCCATGTGCACTCATGCTGCGGATAACACCAATTTCTGCATGTACTTCATGTTGCACACCGAAGATGCCCACTTCTTTTTCTCCGGCCAGTAAACGACCGCCCAGTGAACGGGGCTCGCAATAGCCTGTAAGCAAAATGGTATTATGGCTGTTCTCTATACTGTTACTGATATGGTGCTTCACCCTGCCTGCATCAGCCATGCCGCTGGCAGAAATGATCACCATCGGGCCGTTCATAAAGTTGAGTTGCTTCGATTGATCAACTGTTTTGATATAATGCAATCCTTCAAATGAAAAAGGATCCTGGTCATTTTGCATGATGCGCTGTATGGTTTTATTGAAATACTGCGGGTAGCGTTTTACAATCTCCGTAGCTTCTACACTTAAAGGGCTGTCGATATAATAATTCACTTGTGGCAGGCGGTTCTCAATCTCCAGCTGATTCAATGAATATAGCAGTTCCTGCGTTCTTCCTACACTGAAAGCCGGCATGATCAGTTTTCCCTTTTTCTGAAGGCAAGCTTTTTCGATCCAGCGCAACAACATGTCCGGTGTGGTTACATTATTATCATGCAGGCTGTTACCATAAGTAGATTCCAGGATGATATAATCAGCTTGCGGAAACGTTTCCGGCGATTTCAGTATCGCATCCCTGTACCGGCCCACATCACCACTGAACGTAAGCCTTTGCTCTTTCTCGTCCTTTTCTTTGATCCGCAGGTGTACACAGCCACTACCGATAATATGGCCTGCATCAGTGTACATAGCCTGCACCCCATCTGTTACATCAAACCATTCGTTGTAAGCCTTCACCACAAAATGCTCCTGTGCTTTTGCAGCATCCTCCACAGAATAAAGTGGTTTGAGATAGGGTAATCCTTCTGCAGCTCTTCGTTTGTTTGTATATTTTACATCGTCTTCCTGTATTTCAGCCGAATCCTCTAACAAAACAGTTGTCAGATCCTTTGTAGCCGGCGTACAAAATATCTTTCCTTCAAAACCCTCAGCAATCAATTTTGGTATCAACCCACTGTGATCAATATGGGCATGAGAAAGTATCATCACATCTATTTCTCTCGGGTTGAAACCAAAGTGCCGGTTGAGCATGTCGGTTTCCTTGCCCATCCCCTGGAACATACCACAGTCTAACAATATTTTCTTGCCATTTTTTAAGGTCAGCAGGTGTTTTGAACCGGTAACGGTTCTGGCGGCACCATGAAATGAAATTTTCATTGTACATTTTTTGCTTTAAAAGACCATGTTATGTAAAACTCTGCAACTATTTCACCTTCTTTGTTTGCGCCAACAGATTTTGCCCTCAGTGTTTTGGGCTCACCTGTTGCAATTGTTTCCTCAATGGTTTTTTGAAAAAGTTCCCCATCCTCACAAACAAAACTTGTACGGCCAGTTGCTTTTTTAAAATACTCAGACTCCACTTTTACCACCAGCATGGAAACCGGTGGATTAATTTTATATAAATGTGCCATGGCCAGTGCGCCGGTACTCAATTCGGCAGCCATGCTGAGACAGGCAAAATAAGTAGACCGGAAAGGGTTTTGTGAGAGCCATTTATAGGGCACCGTTGCCACACATTTTTTTTCATCCACTTCTCTTACCCTAACACCGGCAATATACGCTGCAGGTAATTTGGTAAACAGAAACATCCTGAACTTAACAGGATGTTTCATCAACTTGATAAAATCTTGTGTATTAGGATTCATGTTCAGTCATTGTATTGTGCCGGGTCTAAAGCTTTCTTTCCCCAGTCATTAAAAAAAGCTGCTACTTTTTCTTTGTCGTACCCCTTTCCTGCTTCCAAATACCAGGACGTCTGTGTATGCAGCAATTCTCCTTTTTCATTTAACACTAAAAAAACAGGGAACCCAAATCGTTGCGGAAAGCTATATTTTTTCAGTATATCAAGGTTTTTGTTTTCCTTGCTGTAGTTGAGATGATAAACCACAAAGTTGGCATTTAGTAAGGAGTCTAATGATTTATCATTAGTAACAAAATCGTTGAACCGGGCACACCATACACACCAGTTTCCTCCGATCTGCAGCATAACATGTTTACCTGATTCCTTAGCTCTTTTTACAGTTGATTCAATTTCTGTTTTAGCATCATCGGCAGGATTATACAAATTGAACTTTGTCATATCCTGTGAATAAACTAACACAGAAGTAAAAAATATGAGTGTAAAAACAAAAGTACTCTTCATCTTTTTTCTTTTAAATAGCCTATGGCCTCTTATCAAACGCAACTATTGTCGCTACTGCTTTGTTACTATTGGCATCTACTTTAAAGTAGATTCTGCCATCGTTGGTATTATTAAATCTTGCCGAAGAAATCAAAACAGGCCGCAGCGCTTCGTTCACTTTTGCAGCATAAGTGGTTTGGCGGCTTTGCGTAATTGCACTATTGATACTGTTATAATCCAGTTCATCTTTACTCACTACGATGGCAATATAATCTTTGGTACCAATACTGTCTGCTTCCATGGATTGTGCTTTGGGGAACAAACGATAACCGGTAATGCCGCAATAGGGCGAATGTTTTGAAACTGTTTCCCCGGGTTTCAGGTAAGGAAACAACACAAAACTACTACCATCCACTTCCTGCCCGAATACATAGATGTAGCATTCTGTAGCATTCTCGATTGACATTTTGAAACGGGTACCCACTTTTATGGGAGAAACAGTTTCAAATAAATTTCCGCCTGCTGTTCTCAATGCAATATTTTGCTTGCCCTCATTGTTCACCAGGCCGATAGCACATTCCAGCGGAATATTAGCCACATTGCTTCTCTGCGGAAGCGGATCGATACCATAAGCTTCCCTTACGTAGTTCTTAAAATCACCGTAGCGGACCCATGCCACACCGTTTTGTCCCCATTCAGGACCCCAACTATTCATGATCTGGAAAGCGCCGCCAAATTTGCGATCATCATAACCGATAACGGTCATCGCATGACCGCCCATTCCCATTTGCGACTCATCCATTCCCTGAGGAGTCCACAACTCCTGCCCCATCATATCCTGCATAAAGCTTTGGCCCACCATCATGCCAATAGCCACTGGTGCATTTTTAGCCAAATGCTCTTTAATACCACGGACACTTATTTCATTGATATTATCACCGTTGGTGATGCGGGTAAATCCGTGTATCACATTCTGCCTTCCTCTCTGAATGTCTGATGAAGAAGGCTCACTATTACAATCCTGATCGTTGTAGGGATATTGACTAAGGGGTACCCCTCCATTTCTGCTCATGGCCTCCATGGCCCTTTGCAGGTAGGATCCCTGGCAGCCATCCAATTTGATCTGGTTATATAAATATGAAGGGCTAAAGCGTATCGAATTAGGGTCGGCACCCGTGGCCGCTGCTGTTAAAATTGTTTGTGCACTGTACGCACAGCTCCAGGCTACACAACTGCCCTGCTGCCCCTGGTTTAATCTTTCTGGAGCAAACCTCAGTAATGAAACAGCTTCAGGTAATGGATTTTTCCCGGCATCATCTTCCAAACCTTCATAAACGGAAGCCTTATTGAATTCAGCAGGATTAAAATTGTATCCGCTTTCTGAGAATTTTTTTACAACATCCGCCACATTGCAGCCCCCGCTCCTGCCAAGCAGGAAATATGCACCAGCAGCCAGCACTAACAGGAAAATAATTCCTTTACCCTTAAACAAACCCATGAGCATGGGCAGTAACGACATTAAACCGCCACCCCCGCCACCTGGAAAAGAAGGCTTTCTACCGCCACCTCCACCACTGTCATCCTGCTGATTAGGATCCACAGGATCATCTGTCATTCTGATAGGCATAGTAAACTGTTTTAATAGTAATTTGTATTAAAAATAGCAAGTTCAGCCGAATAAACTGTCATACAACCTCTGTTGTTAATATTTATTAAGCTGCAACGTTTATCCCCAACTATCGTCATTTTTGTGCTTCTTATTTTAAAACATATGAAAAGAAACTGGATCACTTTTGCTTGCCTATTATCAGTCACTTTTGCTATGGGACAAAAAGTAGCAGGGAAAATAAAATTTGAACAAGGCCAGTCACTGAATGTGACCCTGCAAATGAAAACTACCATTGCTCAGCAGGCAATGGGCCAGGCGATTGACTTTACTGTCGATGCCACAGGCATTCATGAATATAAAGTGACAAACACCACCGATGATAACAGTACACTCAACCATCAAATGAGATCAATCAATTTTGCCTTCGATGGCATGGGTCAAAAACGAAATTTCGACTCCAATAATGAAAAGGATATCAGCGGACCTTTTGGAAAGCCAATTAAAGACTTGCTGGATAAGAAATATGATGTAATTATCGATCCGTCCGGTACTACTATGATGGCCCTGCCTGAAAAAATTCAGCTTACCGAAAATGACAGCAGGATGGCTATCATCAGTAATATGATGAAAGATGTTTTCGACCTGGTACAGCCACCCAAAAAAGGCAGAGCCAGTTTCTTTAAAGTTCTGCCTGAATCGGAAGTTGCAATTGGCGATACCTGGACAGAATCATACGACCTGGAAGGCGGAAAGTACAATGCCACTTATAAACTTGCTGAAGTAACCGATAGCCTTATTGTGATTGATTTTACGGCCAATTCTGTAACGGTAAGTAAAGCAGAAATGATGGGCAATGAAACTACTACAACCATGAACAATAAATCAACTGGTAAAATTCTGGTGGACAAAAATACCGGCATCATCCGTGAAAAAACAATCAATACAGAATCAACCGGAAATACTGAAACTTCTTTTGGGAATGTACCGGTCACATCAAGAACCAGTTCCGTTATCACTGTAAAATAGATACTAATTAAATTTGATTGGAGAGAAGGTCTTCAAAAGTTTCCCGTCTTCTTATTAATTGCGGTAATCCATTTTTGAATAATACTTCTGCAGGTCTATACCTGGAGTTATAATTAGAAGCCATTTCAAAGCCATAGGCTCCTGCATTTCTGAAAACAAGAAAATCACCTTCCCTTATTTCCGGCAAAGTTCTGTTTTCAGCAAAAGTGTCGGTTTCGCAAATATTGCCAACTACGTTATACACTTTAGGTTCGCCGGATGGGTTGGAGATATTTTCAATTTCATGGTAAGCACCATAAAACATGGGGCGAATAAAATGATTAAGACCGGTATCCACACCGGCAAAAGTTATACTTCCGGCCTGCTTCAGCACATTTACCTTCGTAATAAAATAACCCGCTTCACTCACCAGGAATTTTCCCGGCTCAAACCATACCTGCAGATGACGATTGTATTTTTTTTCAAACTCTTCAAATTCTTCTTTTACTTTTTGTCCGAGCTTTTCGATATCCGTTCCTTCCTCACCGGGCATATATGGCACTTTAAATCCACCACCAAGGTCAATCACCTCCAGTTCAGGAAAATGCTGGGCAACTTCAAATAATACTTCGATGCCTTTGGCAAATACTTCTACATCTTTAATCTCGCTGCCGGTGTGAATATGTAAAGTGCGGATGAATAAACCGGTTTCTTTCTGCACTTTCAGCACCTGCTCAATATCCTCCAGCGGCACTCCGAACTTACTGGCTGCATGGCCTGTCGATATTTTCAGGTTACCGCCTGCCATGATATTGGGCCGTAGTCGGATACCCACCGGGTAGCTGTGTCCAAATTTTTTTCCGAATTTTTCCAAATTTGAAATGCTGTCAATATTGATATGAATACCCAGGTGCTTAGCTTCTTCTATTTCTTCAAAAGCAATATTATTGGAAGTATATAAAATGTTTGATGGTACATACCCGGCATATAATGCAAGCTTAGCTTCATTGATGGAACTGCAGTCTACGTTGCAGCCAATTTCTTTGATATGGCGAAGGACATGAATATTGGTCAATGCTTTGGCTGCATAGAAAAACCGGGAATCTGTACCCCTAAATGCCTTGATGAGCCGCTGATACTGTTCACTGATCCTTTCAGCATGATACACATACAAAGGAGTTCCAAATTCACCTGCTGCATTCAGTAATTGTTCTTGAGTAAGTTGTGCTGCCATTTTTGCGAAAATAGTTAAAACAATCATGCCACTCCCGCAGGAATGGCATGGCAAATATTATTGAAAAGAGAAACTACTAATTTTCTTCTCCTTCACTACTGGCATCATTAATCACCAGTTCACCACCATCATTTACCGCCAATGCTTCTGTATTGTCCAGTTGCTCATCTGCACTGCTTTCATTTTCTGCCTGCACATCTTTTATCACCGTTGGCTCTACCAGTTGCTCTGCAATTACTTCCTTGATCTTTGGCAGATCCTCGGCGGAATTAATACCGAAATAATCCATGAAGTTTTTCGAAGTGGAATATAGCAAAGGCTGACCCGGCGCTTTTTCATTTCTGCCGCTGATGATGATGAGTTCTTTTTCCAGCAACTTTTGCAATGCGTAATCAGAACTTACACCACGGATGGCTTCAATTTCCCCTTTTGTAACCGGTTGTTTGTAAGCTACAATTGCCAGTGTTTCAAGCGCAGCTGCAGAAAGACGTTTTAAAAATTTATCGCCGTTCAACTGGGCAACTGTTTTGTGATATTCCTTTTTAGTAAGGAATTGCCAGCCGCCGCCGCTTTGTACTACTTCAAAAGGATAGAATTCAGTATTGTATTTTTCCTGTATACCTTCTAGTGCCGCTTCTACCTGGTCAAGCGATACTTTGTCATCCATAAAGCCCAGTGCATTATTTACCAGGTCAGTGAGTTCTAACGTTGTAACCGGTTTATCACTGGCAAAAATCAGGGATTCTATATGAGGTATCAGGTTAGCTATTTCCATGGTTGTTGTTTCGAAACGATTTGGACGAAATTAATATTACCCCGAGGAAGTCAGAAACACAGTTATTAACATTTCGTGGCATAATTACCACTGCAAAATGCAAATCTTCCGTTCCAGATTAACCTTGGAGAGCAGCTGCTCCGCTTACAATCTCAGTAAGCTCAGTTGTAATGGTAGCCTGCCTTGCACGGTTGTAAGATATCTTAAGGCTTCTGAGCATTTCGTTGGCATTCTCGCTGGCCTTATCCATAGCAGTCATCCTTGCACCATGCTCTGATGCATTGGAGTCAAGAACAGCTTTGTATAATTGAGTATTGAGGATCTTAGGCATCAGTTCTGCTATCAATTGCTCCTTTGAAGGATCATAAATGAAATCGGCTTTCGTTGCTCCATCCTTTTTTTCAACCTTAGGAATTGGCAGGAATCTTTCAACTACAAATCGCTGGGTTGCTGCATTTTTAAACTGGCTGTAAACCAGTTCTACCACATCAAACTGCTTTTCTTCAAAAGCCTTCATTGCGGCAGCAGAAGCCTGTTGTACATTTTCAAATGTCAGGTGAAGGAATATGTCTTTAAACGCTGGGTCTGTCTTGAAATTGAGCTTTACAAAATGTTCGTATCCTTTCTTACCAATATTCCAGATCGTTACATTTCCTTTTTTGTGCTGTTCAGCATATTTCTCTGCAATCGTTGCTTTGGTCAGCTTAATCACATTAGCATTAAATGCACCTGCAAGGCCACGATCACTGGTAAGGACAATCAGCAACACTTTTTCAGCAGGACGTTCCGAAGCTAATGACATACCGGCACCACCCTCACTGTTGCTCACAATATTTGTCAGCATTTCCTGTAGTTTTTGGGCATAGGGGCGCATTTGTAAAATGGAGTCCTGTGCACGGCGTAATTTGGCTGCACTCACCATTTTCATAGCCTTCGTAATCTGCTGCGTACTTTGTACCGATTTGATCCGGTTTCTTACCTCTTTTAACTGACCTGACATAGTTTTTCTTGAATTGGCCGCAAAGGTATGGCCTGACAGCTAAAATTCCATCGTTGAATCAAAATAATAAGCCCCTGAACGATCAGTGTGATTTAATTGTGTAAATCCTTCTTTTTCAAGCTACTCCTGAAGAATAAATTCCCTGCTCAGGCGATAGGTTATGGCCAGTCTTCCGCCGCTTTTCGTGCCATTTTCAACAGGCTTTTCAAATTCCCGGGTAAACATTATTTGTACAGGTCCCGGGGCAAGTTGTTTTAGCTCGCCTGGGGCAATAACTAACTTTCCATTCCTGATCGTATCAACCCGGTTTATTCCCCTGCCGGGAAAACTGGTATCTGTCATTAAGACCAGCAGATAATCTTCCTTATCCAGGTCAGAAAATTGCAACACCAGGCTGTCGTTGAAATTGAGTTCGGCTGGCGGATTAATCAGGCTGAAGGCTTGAAACGAGAAATCTTCCTGGTATGAATCCCCTTTTGTATCGGTAAAGACTATGTTATGCTTCCCTGCAAATGAACCCAATGACTTTCGCACTTCATAGTAAAAGCCAGTCATTTTTGAGCTGTCATAAGCCAGGCTTTCTCCATCCAGCCTTACTTCAGAAGGTTTATTCAATTTGAATGCTTCACCCTCAATATCGCCGTTTCTGAAATGCAGTAAAATCGTGACTGAGTCTTCCTCCTCGCTTCCTGTTACCTGGTAATCAAAAAAGATGGATTGAGGATCATCATTTTGGTTAGCCGCTTTATCCTTGCTTTTACAAGCAATAAAGCAGCTGATGATGAAAATGCACAAAACGCCGGGAAAAAAAACGAAACGCTTACTACTTGTCATAAGGGGTGAAAGTTACATCAACAGCGGAAATTTGCGTTGAAACTCATCCCTTTAATTAGCTAAACGCCGTGTTTGAAGCCGCTGTTTAACTCCAAACTATGGCTTATCTTTGCCAGCCTTTCAAAAGCCCTGCTTTTGAGGCTGTCAAATTGGCCTGCAAATTTTTGTAGCACCGTTTTTGACAAAAAAAGAATTCCCGGGAAAGTATAAGTTATCCCTTTTGACCAATTAATAATTAACTAATTAACCAATTACCCAATTCCCAATAACATGCTTGGTTTCATTTCAAAATTATTTGGCGGCAGCAAGTCGGAGAAAGATGTGAAGAAAATTGAACCTTATGTCGCAAAGATCAACCAGTTTTTCAACTCTTATCAATCATTAAGTAATGATGAGCTGCGTAATAAGACACAAGAATTTCGTCAGCGTATAAAAGAACATCTGAAAGAAATAGATGCGGAGATTGCTGAAAGAAATGCTGCTGCAGATGCTTTGCCTTTCAACGACCTGCTGGGTAAAGATGCCATCTACCAGGAAGTAGATAAGCTTAAAAAAGACAGGGACAAAAAGATTGAAGAAGCCCTGGAGGCCATCTTACCGGAAGCTTTTGCCGTAGTAAAAGAAACAGCCCGCCGCTTCAAAGAAAGTACAGAGATCATTGCTACCGCTACACCACTTGACCGTGACCTGAGTGTGAAAAGAGATTATGTTACCATTGATGGTGAAAAATCGGTCTTCAAAAATACATGGTCTGCTGCAGGCGGACAGGTAACCTGGAACATGGTGCACTACGATGTGCAGTTGATTGGTGGTGTGGTATTGCACCAGGGGAAAATCTCTGAAATGGCTACGGGTGAGGGTAAAACCCTTGTTTCAACTCTTCCTGCCTATTTAAATGCATTACCGGGTGAAGGTGTGCATATTGTAACGGTGAATGATTACCTGGCCCGTCGTGACCAGGAGTGGAACGGTACCATATTCGAATGGCTTGGATTAGTTGTCGATTGTATCGATAAACACCAGCCTAACAGCGAAGAAAGAAGAAAAGCCTACCTCGCCGATATCACTTATGGCACCAATAACGAATTTGGCTTTGACTATCTCCGTGATAACATGGTACATACACCGGAAGAAATGGTACAGCGTAAGCACCACTACGCCATGGTGGATGAGGTGGACTCTGTATTGATCGATGATGCCAGAACACCATTGATCATTTCTGGCCCGGTACCGAAAGGAGAAGACCAGCAATTCCATGTGCACAAACCCAGGGTGCAGCAACTGGTGCAGGAGCAGGAAAGAATTATTCGTAATAACCTTAACGAAGCCAAAAAAAGAATTGCAGAAGGTGATGATGATCCTAAAAGTGGCGGCCTTTATTTATTCAGGGCTTACAGGGGCTTACCCAAATATGGTCCGCTGATCAAATACCTGAGTGAACCGGGCATCAAGGTAAAAATGCAGAAAGCTGAGAATTATTACCTGCAGGATCAGCAACGTAATATGCATATTGTAGACGCTGAACTACTTTTTCATATCGATGAGAAGAACAACTCAGTAGACCTGACCGACAAAGGACTGGCAATGATTACCAAAACCGGTGAAGACCCAGAGTTCTTCGTATTGCCGGATATAGGTATTAAGCTGGCAGAAATTGAAAAAAGCAGTACTTCCGCTGATGAGAAACTTCAGCAAAAAGAAGTAATTCTTAACGACTATGCTCAGAAAGCTGACCGTATTCATACCGTGCAGCAATTACTGAAGGCCTACACCTTATTTGATAAAGATGTTGAGTACATTATTGATAACGGCGCTGTAAAGATTGTAGATGAACAAACAGGCCGTGTACTCGAAGGAAGAAGATATTCTGACGGCTTGCACCAGGCCATTGAAGCCAAGGAAAATGTGAAAATCGAAGCGGCTACACAAACCTATGCTACCATTACACTTCAGAATTACTTCCGTATGTATCATAAGCTGGCGGGTATGACCGGTACAGCCGAAACGGAAGCAGCGGAATTATGGAGTATTTATAAATTAGATGTTGTAGGCGTTCCCACCAACCTCAACATGGTCAGGGATGATAAACAAGACCTGGTATACAAAACAAAGAGGGAAAAATACAAAGCCGTTATTGATGAAATTGAAAACCTGAGAAATGCCGGCAGGCCTTGCCTTGTGGGTACTACTTCGGTTGAGGTAAGTGAATTACTCGGAAGGATGCTGCAGCAAAAAAAGATACCTCACAATGTATTGAACGCAAAGCAGCATGCCCGTGAAGCACAGATTGTTGCAGAAGCTGGTTTGGCCGGTGCTGTAACTATTGCCACAAACATGGCCGGTCGTGGTACGGATATTAAGCTGGGCCCCGGTGTAAAAGAAGCCGGTGGTTTAGCCATCATTGGTACAGAAAGACATGAAAGCCGCCGGGTGGACAGGCAGTTGCGTGGCCGTGCCGGCCGCCAGGGCGATCCGGGTACTTCTCAATTCTATGTGTCATTGGAAGATGACCTGATGCGGATGTTCGGCAGCGAACGTATTGCATCGCTGATGGATAAACTGGGTTATAAAGAAGGTGATGTGATCCAGCACAGCATGATAAGTAACAGTATACAGAGAGCCCAGAAGAAAGTTGAGGAGAACAATTTCGGTATCCGTAAGCGTTTGCTGGAGTATGATGATGTAATGAATAAGCAGCGTAACGCTGTCTATGAAAAAAGGAATCATGCCCTGTTTGGAGAAAGATTGGCCCTTGATATTGATACTTCGTTTTCAATGGTAGCAGAAGGCCTTGTCAGCTCATTCCGTGAACAGGAAGATTTTGAAGGATTCAAAATGGCCTGCATTGTCAATTTTGGTTTAGACACTTCTATTGAAGAAGAGGAGTTTAAAAGAGGTGATCTGAATACATTGACTGACCGCATTTATTCTGAAGCCACTGAAAAATACAACCGGCACAAAGAAGAATTACAGAAACAGGCGATACCCGTTTTCAAAAACATACGACTAACACAAGGGAGTCACATAGAAAATGTAATTGTTCCGTTTACAGATGGACGCAAAGGACTTAATGTATTAAGTAATCTTGATAAGACATTGCAGTCAAATGCAGTTGAATTGACCAATGCACTGGAAAAGACCATCACCCTGGCAGTGATTGATGACGCATGGAAAGAGCACCTGCGTGCTATGGATGATTTGAAACAAAGTGTACAGACAGCCTACCTGGAACAGAAAGACCCGCTGGTTATTTATAAAGTAGAGGCCTACAACCAGTTTCGTAATATGAATGCGGATGTGAATAAGGATATCGTTTCCTTCCTTTGCCATTCATCTATTCCCATCCAGCAAGAAGATGCACAATTAAAAGAAGGTCGCCAGCAAAAGACAGACATGAGTAAAATGCGGGCCAATAAAGAAGAAGTGGATGCCACCGGTGATGACTATGCAGCTAATGAAAAAGACAAACTGGTACCTGTTAGTGTAGGACCTAAAATCGGCCGTAATGATCCATGTCCATGTGGATCAGGCAAAAAATACAAGCATTGTCATGGCAAGGATGCATAATCTACAGAGAGAAATAAATATAAAAAAAGCCCTTCGTTGTAAACGGAGGGTTTTTTTATGTACAGTCCGCTTTATTATTCCCTCCATCATCTGTCGTTTACGAACGTTTCTTAGAAACAGAAATTGTATATTTAGATAGTTGCTATGAATTATAGTATCGAACAGTTTTATCGTCTGTTTCAGGGAGCACTGGTTTTCCAGGGCATCTTCTTTGGCGGGATCTATTTTATGACCCATCGCAAAGACGTATTGTTTTACAGTCTTTACCTTTTATCAGCGGCAGCATACTTTTTTATCAATGCCACCGGTACATTTTTTAATATAGACGAAAACCATTTTTTTGAATCACGCCTATATTACTGGTTAAATATTCCGCTTATTATTGCACAAAACGTCTTTTACCTGCTCTTTATACACTATTTTTTTAAGGATATTATTACATCGGTGCAGGTAAAAAAGATACTAAAGCTAACCCTGCTGTTTGCACCCTTATTAATAGTTGTTTTTTTACTGCTTAGAATAATGAATGCAGACACACAACTAATTTTTTACACGGTAAATCTGCTGAGCATCCCGCCTGCAGCCATTATCATTTTTCATGTACTAAAAAACAAGTTGCCTTATGCGTTACTGGTAACCAACGGACTTATTTGTACCGTTGCCGGGACACTGCTTACCGTATGCATGATTTATATGGGCAATAACGGGGCAACATTTCTGCTGGCGGCCAGCTACCCCCTTTTCTTTATGCGGCTTGGCCTGCTGGGAGATATGTTTTTTTATCAGCTGGCATTGCTAAAGAAATGGAGGGAACAGGAAAAGGAACTGGCAACAGCAGAACTAAAAACCAGGCTTGTCGTGGAAGAAGTAAAGGGCCGAATAAGCAAGGAGTTACATGATGATGTGGGCAGTACACTGAGCGGCATAAGTATGTACAGCTATATGGCTATGCAGCAGGCAGAAAATGAAGATAATAAGGCGGTGAGTGAAAGCATAAAAATTATTCAGCATTCGTCAGATGAAATGGTCAACCGGCTGAAAGACATTGTTTGGTTTAACAAGCAAGGTGCTGGAAGTGTGGCAGCCACATTTGAAAGATTGAAAGAATATACGGCTATAATGTCCCGGGCAAAAGGTATTGAATTGATAACTGAAACAGATGTTGGACTTACTGGTTTAGTATTGGCGGATGAAATGACATATAATATTTACCTGATTGGAAAAGAGGCGGTGAATAATGCAGTAAAGTATAGCGAAGCGACAGTGGTTACTGTTAAAGCATTAATTTTAAACGGGTACTTTGTATTATCAGTGACTGATAATGGCAAAGGCTTCAATACCGAAATGGTTCCAACAGGTAATGGAATTAATAATATGAAAAAAAGAGCAGAGGAAATAGGCGGAGAATTATCAATTATTTCATCGATGCAAAAAGGAACAGTAATAAAATATACTAGTAAAATCATCTGAATGGTGATCACTGGTGATAATTAAAATTATTTTTTTAGCACTGCCAATCCCTTTAGTATTATAGTTATGCTCAAACATTCATTAAAATCTATATGCTTGTTTATTTGCCTCAACTCTGTAGTTTCCTCAGCTCAGTATGTGGCGCCGGACAGTCTGAAGAAAATTATTGCCACTGCAAAAAAAGAAACAGACAGAATTGATGCGATGAATTGGCTTGCATTCAGATACTACTATGAATATGAATTGGACAGCAGTCGGGTTTGGGTTCAAAAGGCGCTTTCACTATCCGAAAAACACAACTATCATAAGGGCTTAGGCTTTGCAAACCTTAATCTTGGGAATCTGAAGTCCGCTGTTTATGAAATATCTGCATCTGTTCCTTTTTTTAAAAAATCAATAGCTGAATTTGAAAAATCAGGCGACAAAGCCTTTTTAAGCATGGGCTATAATTACTTAGGAGGCACATACCTTTCCTTGGAAAGATATCCGGAATCGATTAAAAATATTTATAAAGCGCTACAGTTAGCCACAGAATCCGGCTACAGGCATAGCGTTGCAAGAGCTCATTTATTGTTAGGAAGGCTTTATTCTGAAAGCGCTGATGTAAGCCCGGCATATCCACATCTGGAAATTGCAATTGACCTGTATCATAAAGAGGGAGAAATAGAGTTATTAGCATCTAGTTACTGGAATAGGGGAATGGCAGGCCTTGGTGAAAAAAAATACCAGCAGGCAATAAGCGATTTTAATGCTGCCCGTATAATAGCAAAAGACTCCAAAAATAATCTTTGGTATGAAACTGATTATTACAGGGCCTTCGGGCTTATGCATACAAGCAGGGGTGACTCCTGTAAAGCCGCTAATAACATTAATGCCTCAAATGAACAATATAAGCTTGCTGAGAAATATTTATTTGAATCCTTAAAAAAATGCCCGGAATATGAAGTTTATATGGTTGCACTTATAAAAAACAACATGGCACTGCTTTACCTGTCATGGGGGAAATATGAACTTTCAAGATCAAAAGTAAGGGAGTCGGTTCAGCTTACTGATTCTGCAAGGGATAAACGCTTGCTGGAAAGTAATTATTACAGCCTTGCCAGAATAGACAGCCAGCAGGGAAATTTTAAATCTGCCTATATAAACATGCTGAAATCCATCCGGTATCATAATGATTTATATAACGAAGAAAATGTAAGAAAAAGAGAGGGGTATAAAGCTGAGTTCGAGATGGAAAAAAGTAAAGACCAATTAAGAATTTTAAGTGCAGAAAGCGAAATGAAAACAGCTATTGTTTCTAAACAAAAACAACAAAAGAATCTAGTTATCACCGGTACAAGTATTTTATTGATAGCAGGAGTTTACTCGTTTCAACGCTACCGCAACAAAAAAAGGAAGCAAAATCAACAAGAGATTGCAGAAGAACGTCTCCGCATCAGCCGTGATCTCCACGACGAAATTGGTGCCACCCTCAGCGGTATTGCCATGTACAGCCACATGGTAAAGGGCAGCCTTGATACAAATAATACAAATTTGGCCATTCAATCGGCCAATATTATTCAGGAATCATCCACCGAAATGGTGAATAAACTAAATGATATTGTCTGGCTTATTAAGCCACAGAATGAAACGATGGAGGCATTATTTGAGCGGCTGAAAAATTTTACCACTGAAATTTGCGCTACCAAAAACATAGTACCAGAAATAAAAGTTACCCCCGAAGCCGCCAGCAACACACCGCCGCTGGATAAGCGAAAAAATATTTATCTCATTTGTAAAGAGGCTATTAACAACGCCGTAAAGTATAGTGGGGCAACAGAACTGGCTGTTCATTTTATCGGTAAAGAAAAATGGTTGCACATAATTGTAAAAGATAATGGGCAGGGCTTTAACCCCGATAGCAACAAAAATGGGAACGGCCTTAATAATATGCGGGACAGGGCCGAACAAATTGACGGTATACTAAATATAAACACTGCGCCAGGCATAGGGTGCAGGGTGGAGCTGCAATTAAAAATCACCTAATAGGGTATTGTACAGGATGTGGAAATAAACCAATTTTATAACTATGGATATTAAAGTAGCAATTTTTGAAGATAATAAGCTGATAAGGGATGCCCTGCAAACCATACTCAATGGCACCCCCGGCTATGCCTGCACCGGTGCTTATAGCAGCGGCCATAGCTGGGAAATGGATATCATGCGCAGCCAACCCGATGTAGTGCTGATGGATATTGAAATGCCCGGGCTTGACGGAATTGAACTCACCCGCCTGGTTACGCAAAAGTTTCCCGCTATTAAAGTATTGATACAAACTGTGTTTGATGACAGCAATAAAATCTTTAAAGCCCTCTGTGCCGGCGCCAGGGGTTATATACTTAAAAACGACCCGCCCTATAAATATTTAGAGGCAATTACTGAAGTGTACAATGGCGGCTCGTTTATGAATGCATCCGTAGCCCGTAAAACACTCAATTTTTTTACCCAGAAAAATATCATCATAGTGGCCCCGGATGGTAACGACTACCAGCTAAGTAAACGGGAAAAAGAAATTCTTACAGAACTGGTAGAGGGAGCGCCACTTAAGAATATTGCGGAAAAACTTTTTATAAGCCTGGAGACGGTGCGTACCCATGTAAAACATATTTACGAAAAACTGCATGTAGCCAACCGGACAGAAGCAGTCATGAAAGCTACACAGCAGGGAATAATCTAAATTTTTTTTATGCGATTTACATTTATCCTTTTTCTTCTTTTTACCCTTGCCTGCAACAGTAAAAAGTCCAATGAAAAACAAGAAAGTAACTTGGGATTTAATGAAGACAAAGAAAAAGCGGCAATGCTGAAAGTAATAGAGAAAGAAACAGACTGCTTTTTTAAACGGGACTATGATTGCTGGCAAGCCTGTTATGCACAAACTGAGTATGCCTTCCAGGCATGGAATAACGAAAACGGCACATTTAATGCCAGGTATGGTTGGGATGAAGTGAGCCGCTATGCAAAAGAATATTTAAAAAATAACCCGGTTCAAGAACGGAAAGATAAAATGGGCGAAGAGCATACAGCGAAAGTATCAGCCAGTTCCCATCCTGATGTTGTACGAAAAAATATTAATGCAAAGTTCTTTAGCGAGAAACTGGCATATCTTATCTGGGACCAATACAATAGCGACGCATTTCATTCTCAAAAATATTACTATAGCAAAGACAGCCGCATAATGGAAAAAATAAATGGCGATTGGAAGATTGTAAACGTTACATCTTATTGGGACTACCGAAACCCTATTCTTTCAGATAGCCTTCGCTAAAAATCACCTAACGGGTGATTGCCTCCCCTTCAGCATAGCAATAGTTTAGCTCAAAACTGTTGTATGCGAAAACTCCCTCTTCTTATAGCTATTGCTTTTATACAGCAAACCCATGCACAAAATGTAGGCATTGGTACTACCACTCCGCAGGCAAGGCTGCATGTGGCAGACAGCAACGTACTATTTACTGGCCATGGCATACCATTGATTCCGGGCTATGTAACTCCCGATCCCCCAGCCTCCGGTATGGGGTTCCGGATGATGTGGTATCCCGGCAAAACAGCATTCCGTGTGGGCTATGTGGGTGGCGATCGTTGGGATAAAGACAGTGTAGGTCAATTTTCTTTTGCCGCAGGCGATAACCCTGCTGCCAAAGGGCTGAGTAGTGTGGCCATGGGGAGTAATGCTGAAGCAAAAGGAGATTATGCAACAGTTATCGGAAGAAATGCAAAAGCTATTGGTAATAATTCCGTTGCTATCGGGTTTGCTTCAATAGCTACAGGTGAAGGATCAGTAGCTTTCGGTTACCAGGCAACTGCAAGCCATGAATCCGCAACAGCCATAGGTTACCAAACATCAGCAAACGATAGATATTCCACTGCAATGGGATACAGAACAATTGCCAGTGGCGAATATTCTTTTGCCATTGGAAATAGTAATATGGCAACAGGCTCCCGTTCCACTGCAATGGGCTACGAAACCACAGCAATGGGAGTCTTTTCAACTACGATGGGGTACCACACAACTGGTTTGGGCGATTATTCCTTTGCCGCCGGAGATCGGACAAGTGCTTCTGGAACGATGTCTACGGCATTGGGTCATTTTACAGTTAACAAGGGGTATTCTTCCCTGGCCATTGGTATGAATAATGACAGTATACTTACAGCAAATCAATTCTCTATTGAACCAACTACTCCTCTTTTCATTATTGGCAATGGAGATGCTTCTAATAACCGAAGCAACGCTATGGTGGTTCTCAAAAACGGTAATGTATCCATTGGTAATAACGGTAGCCCCGTAAACCGCCTGCACATTACCGGCGGCAGCGATTTGAACCTGACAGATAATTCAGGATTTATGACCCTTGGCGGTGTGGGAGGCGGCAATATGGTTTTAGATAATAATGAAATACAGGTGAGGAATAACGGCGCCGCTTCTAATTTGTACTTACAGAGTAATGGCGGTAGTGTTGGTATCGGCGGCACTGGTGCGCCGTCTTACCAATTAGAACTTACCGGTACAGCCGGTAAACCGGGTGGCGGCAGCTGGACCAACTCCAGCGATATGCGGCTGAAACAAAACATAACCCCGTATACCGACGGACTTAATTCATTGCTTAAAATAAACCCTGTATGGTACAATTATAACCAGGCTTCCGGTTTTGATATAACACAAAAGTATGTAGGTGTGCTGGCGCAGGAACTACAAGCAGTATCACCTTATATGGTAATTGAATCAGCCACTAAAAAAGCACCCGATGGCAGCAGTTACTTAAGTGTGGACAACAGCGCCATGACGTATATGCTGATCAATGCTGTGAAAGAACAGCAACTTCAAATAGAAATACTAAAAAAAGAAATAGAGAAACTGAAAGCGGAGAAGTAGAAAATCACCCGACGGGTGATTGCGGGCAGCAGCTTATACAAATAGCTTAGCATCAAATTGGTTATATGCAAAAGATTTATCTTGTCCTCTTCTCATTTGTTCTTGTTAAAACACAGGCGCAAAATGTGGGCATCGGTACTACAAACGTCAATAGTGCAAAACTTACGGTGGAAGGATCGGTTGGCCCGGTGGTAGGGCTTTTTAAAAACGGTTCGGGAGTATCAATAGGCGTATCCACCAACAATGAGAATATAGGGTTGAACTATGCCGACGGAAAAGCAATTGCCACCGGAAGCGGGGGCCGGTTGTTGCTGAACAACAGCGCCTCCACCGGTGGTGTGGGCCTGCAGTATTACTCTTCCACAACCGCCGGCGCCAGTTTTCCCACTGCTATTAATGTACTGCGGCATACAGATAATGTATGGGCGGGCAGAGGCCATTGGATAGATATGTTATATGGACAGCCTGGCAGGGTCAGGACGACCAATCAGCTCTACACGGAAGCAACAGGCGAGTTTAACCTCGTACCAATAGGGATTATTTATTTTAAAGTAACCAATATGCATCTTGGCAACAATAGCACCGTGGTAATTAAAAATGCAGGAAACGGGGCCACTATGAACAATTCGATATTACAGTTTTACTGCGACCCGGGAGATGTATTAGCCGCTGGTATTGTAAGTTTTGTTCTGAACCTTGACTGGATTACAAAAGAGTATGATGATATATACATTGTTGGCGTACCCAGTTATGCAAGCTTTACCGCAGAAACGTATACAAGTTCGGCAGACTTTGTGAGAAAGCCGGCAAACCAGCATGATTGGCTGGAGGTAACCTATATGGCCGCCAGGTTGTACAGCGACTCACAATTTTCAGGAACACTGATGATATATGGCAACCGTACATTGAATTAAAAATACTAAACCACCAACATGAGAAAAATCACTGTTTTCCTTATTTGCTTGTCTTTGACAATTGTTCTTAATTCCTGCTCCGGTAATAAAGCCAAAGCACAACCAGAAGAACAAAAAGAAATGACTGCAGAAAATCAAGCTGTTGCTGAACTGACTGACCGGCATGTAATAATTCCCAACAGTCATTTATACATTATTCCGCCGGCAGGTTTTGCAGTTGATGATCTGTCGGGCACACTGGCGGAAAAAGAAGGGACTGCCCATTTTATGCAAATGCAAATACTGGCCGGCTACACGAAGGAAAAGCTGTTTTCAGAATTTAAATCTGAGGCGGATAAAAATTTTCCCGGAAGCTGGAAGGAGGATCTTGTAACGATTAACGGCCATGCTGCTACTATCTATCATTGTAAAAATGCGGCTTATAGCCAATACTTCCTGGCCTTTACCGATGGCTATACGGATGAAATGATTATTGCCAACTATGAAGAAGGTAAAACAGCAACCGGCAAAGCTATGTATGAGGCACTTAAAACCGTTTTAGTAAAAAACTAAAACGATCTCTTATGCAAAGTTCATTTCTTAAAATAATTAGTATTGGTTGCCTTTTATTTTGTATGTACAACGCCAGTGCACAGATAAAAAACCTCCATCCACACTCCAACAAAATTCCAGACAGCCTGGTAGTGAACAAAGTGATAAGTGCTGCCACTGTTAGATATGTAGATGAAAAGTATATGAAAGAAGGCTGGAATGTATTCAGCCATCAGCCGGGCCGGTTTATCTATGTAGATTATAAAAATGGGGTTGTAAGGGGCTTTTATACCTCTGATACCTCAGGTAAGGTGATGGCAGGTATTTTCTTTGGCCAGGGCTCCTCTTCCTATCAATGCACCCTGCCTGTTTGTGGCTGCAGAGGCGCTAAAGAATGTGAAGCGTTGTTTTCATCTGACGAGTGTAAGGAGAACCTTATATGTGTAGGCAACACCTGTATGTGTACCAGGCCTTATGATGCAAAAGAAGAGCTGCTTAAGTTGAAAGAACAGAAATAAAGCAAGCAATGAAATGCATACTGATTGCCATTTCTACAGTATTCCATTTTCAACAGGCATACACTTTTGCACATCGTTTTTATTGCATGAAGACAATTAAAGTCTCCTAATACTAACTATCATAAATTAAAAAAATGTTGGTACAAGAAATGGCTATCACCATAAAATCACCCAACAGGTGATTGATGAGGAAGATAAGTGCAGGTAGTTTAGAATATATTTTATAGATGGTTGCGCCTTTGGTATTAAATGCAGAAATAGCTACTCCATCCGATCATCAAAACAACAGTAATGTACTTAAAACAAATTTTGTTAGTTGGTATTCTTGCTTACTCCATAGTGGCCAATAGCCAAGCGGTACTTAAGTTTTACAATCAGTCCGGTGGTGATGGTGAATCTAAACAAACGTTTAACACTAATGAGTTTATTTATGCCCGGGCAGATTTGGGAAAACCCGTAAAGGAGTTTTTCAAATTAGAAAACCCGGGTGATGCCGCAATGCCACACTCTTTAAACTTCGCCTTTAAAACGGAATTCACCGATGCAAAAGATGGTAAAACTTATGCCTCCAATTTCTCAAGCGGGAGTTTTATGTACATAATGCCAGAAGACCTTGGGAAGACATATCTCAATTTTGATATTGTACCAGGTCCAACTGTGGCAACAAATGTTTTTTGTATGGTTAGAAATTTTAAAGGAGGGTTCTTTTCAAGTACTGTTTACAACCTGGATTTAAAACGGTATAAAAACGGCAGTAAGCTCAAAATAACTATAAGGCTGGCCGGCTACAAAGAAAGCTGGCCCGGAAGCAGCACTACTACAACAGAAGGCATGCCACAGGTAACCGGCGAATTTGATATGACGGTAAACCATGCTGATTATGATACTTACAAACAGAACGCCGATCTGGCTGATAAAAAAGTAGCAGCAAACGGTTTAAATCTTTCCAGCCTGCCTCCAATTTTTCTCAACCCGTTTAAAACAAATGATCCAAAGTTAGCTGCTCCCAAACTTATGGCTATTCTTAAAAGAGACTATCCGCATCGCAAGGTTTTAAAAATAGCTCTGGACTCCGATGGTGGTCAACTGTGGCTGGTTTCAAAAAATGATTTTGGTATTCCCCGGTACCGGTATTTTAACGGCATACTGCATGTGGCCTATATGGAAGATGGGTTATGTAAAGTGGGTACAGTAGAGCTTAAAGAAAACTATACTGGTGGCGGTAAATACGCTGCATTAGCAGCCAGTTCCTGGAGTGAATACGACAGGCAAATAAATTGTGCTGTAGTGAAGTAAAAATCACCCGTTGGGGGATTGATTGGAATTGGTCCTTATAATAGTTTCAGTTATTTATTAATAAAAAAAACGACTATTATGAAAAAACTAAAGCTAGCGCTGTTCTTTATGTCCTCAGCATTTTTAGTACAAGCTCAAAAAATAGAATCACATACACTTGACACTTTACCTGTTGGGGTAAACATGGTTAAGGGCTCTGTTTATATCGAAGAAGGTTACAAAGCTATATTGTCAACAGATAAAAAAATTATCACTGTTATTCCCGATCAGAATGCAAAAAAGGCGGGTGGTAACACACCCGGGGCGTATCCTAACTTTAAGTGTACTTGTTCTGATGGTAAGGATTGTGGAGTAACTATGACAAACAGAAAAATTGAGTGTTTTGCTTCTGATGAATGTTGCCGGCTTGAAATTAGTAAGTCCACCCAAATACTGGCAACTATGCAAAATGCGACAAATGCCCCTGATATTAAATGGATCCCTGTTACAAATATTATCCCCGAAAAAGCATCAGCCAATTCACAGAGAATTGATATAACTGCTAAGCTTGATAGCCTCAAAGTTAAAAATGGCATTGTGCTGGTCCATGAAGAAAAAGGGAAGTATAAAATTTTCGCCTCCTTTAAAAACAACAAACTTATTGAGTGGTATGCGATAGATAACAAAGGTAAAAAAACGGTTTCCTCGCCTGTAGCATTAAGCCCTACAACCTGTGAGGATTGTGTAATAATGCCTGGCGGTGTCACGGTTTGCAAAAAATGTAATGTAACACCGGGGGTGACACTTCCGGCAAAAGTGGCTAATTAATTCATTGATTTTATCTGTCAGTATAACAAATTAACCAGAATTATCAAATACATTAAATGAGAAATTATTTTTTGGGGCTTCTTGTTTTTGTGTCAGCAAATTATTGTTGTGCACAAACAGTAACTGTTATTGACCATCGTAATGGTAAAGACTCAGTTAAACCACCTACAGTAGTTGATCACCGTATCACCAGAGATATATCCTCCTCACTTACCCGCCCTATATTTGAGGAAATGCCGGTTTATCGTATTCAACTGCGGATCACCACATCTGCCAATAATGGAACGGATGATGCAGTGTGGGTGGAGTTAAATGAAGAAGGCCACCGGTTTTACCTGGCCAAAGGCATTGATAACTTTCAGCCTGGAAAAACAGTTACATACGATGTGGTGGACGCCGAAATTAAAAAGCTAAAAGATATCCGGTATATAAAATTTGGTGTAAAAGGGGATGATGGTCCTTGCTTTTCAAAAGTAGAGCTGCTAATCAATAATTCAAATTCCCCGTTATATGCCACACCAATTGTAACAGCAAATGGAACCTGTTTTGACAATAATAATACACAGGTTTCACCAAATCATACGATATCATACAACATGTTGCGCAGCCATGCCAACTGGAATTATAATGCAAACAGAAAAGACATTTGGCGGCCTTGCACAAAAATTACTAAGGAATGGATAACCTCAATAATAGAGGCCTCTATTGGTAACCAAATGGTACAAGACGGTTCAAAACTAAAATGGGGAAGCCATGGTGGTATTTTGGAAAACAGCACATTGTTTGGGGATGCGGTAGATGTGAAATTTAAAAACGATCATACACTCAGCGTTGACCTTGATTTGGAAAGAGACATTACAGGCCCAAACCCCGAAGCGAATATTAAATTTGAGTTAGACTTTCGTTGCAGCAATGGTATTATTGAAATTGAAGTCCAAAATGTAACGGTTAGTACAGATGCAGTTGGCAGTGTTCAGGAGTTTATCCGAACTACAGGGTTTGATCTGGTTAGCGTTGCCGTTGGCCTTTTTGTAACACCTGCTGTCGCTACACCATTAACTGTTGGCGCCTGGTTTTCTGTACGAAGGGCTATTGCTTTCAGTGTAAAATTAAATCCTCAAAAACCCGGTATATCATATAGCTGTAAAAAAACCATTGTAACACAAGGCGGCGACCTGCTGTTACATTAGCCCTACTCCAGTATCTGCGATTTGGCATAGTTTAACATGATCTTTTTTTCATCCATTTATGGACTTGTCACAAAAAATAAACTTCATTACTATGGACATTAAAAAAATTATTGTTATAATAAATATTCTTATTTATTATAATGCAACAGCACAAGTAACAGTAGCAGACCGAAGGAGCAATAAAGACACCGTACCAAAACCAGATAATGTTTCCGTTATTGACCATAGAAGAGAAATTGATATGAATGCAGCTTATGTACAGCCTTTATTTGAAAACATGCCAGTATTCAGAATTCAACTTCGCCTTACTACCGGCCGTGGCGAAGGTGCGGCTACCGATGATAAAGTATACGTAAATATGAAAGGGGATCTATTTAGCTGGCCCAGTGAGTTTAAACTTAATAAGCCTGGCAATAATTTTAAGCAGGGTAATACCCAAACCCATGATATTATTACTGCTGAAATCCGGTTTGTTCGTGATATTCAGAAAATTGAACTGGGTATAACGGGCAATGACGGCGTCTGTTTTACAAAAGTGGAATTACTGTTGAACAATTGCGCCACTCCTGTATTTTCTACCGGTGAAAGCCCTGACCCAAGAGGTATTTGTATAGATAATAATTCAAACGAAAAAAAAATTTACACTATTACATACGATCAGTTACGTAAAAGCAGTACATGGAATTATCTCGGTTCCAGGAAAAATATGTGGAGACCGCCAGCTGTTATCAAAAAAGAATGGTTGGTAAGTTTGATAGAAGCCTCAGTAGGAAATTATATACTCCCTGAAATAAGTTCAGGTTTAAAATGGGGGACTGATGGAAATCTATTGGAAAATGATACCAGGTTTGGAAATGAAGTTGAGTTAGATACCATGAGGGTTTCTTATTTGCTAAATGCCGATCTCGACTTAGAAGCCATTGAATCTTTTGCACCTAATAAGGAATTCGATGTTAAATTTTTGATTAAAGCACTATGCCAAAACAATGTGTTAAAAATATATGTTGATCGCATAGTAGGAGAGATTTATCGTGAAACGGGAAATACGAAAAAAAGGCTACTATTAAGGGGAGCAATCGGGCTCGCCGATGAAGCTTTAGAGCCAGGAGAGCGGCAATCATGGTATAGCCTCTACAGTATGTTTGTGGGTTATCGTCCATACTTCTTAACTGGTTTCAACTCCCAGAAATCCTGCACCTGTAATAGAGCAGTTTTTAACGATAAGGGAGACTTGCTATTAAAATAATTCTACTTTGAATACCCTTTGTCACCTAAACCCATCAACCTCCTCACATCTGCATCCATTTCCAAATTATTCATCTGCAGCAAAATAGCCTT
>JBGARY010000011.1:89382-89645 GCA_044229985.1 Chitinophagaceae bacterium | reverse complement strand
CCGCTGATCCTTACCAGCAAAGTATTTCTGTTATCAATGTAAGAGCAGGGCTTGGAGTAAGACTATGATGAGACAGATTTTACGTAAATAAAAAAGGGCTGTATTTCTGATACAGCCCTTTTTAAATGATATAAATTATTTATTCTGCTTCTGCCACTACTTCTTTTACTTCCGGTATCATCCGCTTCATCATCCCTTCAATGCCGGCTTTTAAAGTAATCATGGATGAAGGACAGCCACTACAGCTTCCCTGCATCATCAGG
>JBGARY010000011.1:0-89372 GCA_044229985.1 Chitinophagaceae bacterium | reverse complement strand
CTCCTTCGTTATAACTTTTGAATTGTATGGCACCGCCGTCCATTTCTACAGCAGGGCGCACATAATTGTCCAATAATTCTTTGATACGTTTTACCACATCATCATCATCGGCAGCGACTTCGTTGCTGCTTTCCTGTTTTACAGCAGCGAGTTCTTCTTCATTTATAACGGCTTTGCCTTCTTCCAGGTAATCTTTTAAGAACTGGCGAACAGAAGGAATCACATCCTGCCAGTCAGTATCTGTTGTTTTGGTCAGCGTAACAAAATTGCTGGCGATAAAAACGGCCTTTAAAAATGGAAAACCAAATAATTCAGTTGCCAGGGGCGATGGTTTGGCACTTTCGGCATCCGGGAAATCAACGCTTTTGCCGGGATACAGGAGTTTGTTGGCCACAAACTTCATGGTTTCCGGGTTCGGGGTCATTTCGGTGTAAATGCTGATGATAGGATTACCAGTTTTAATCATAAACTCACGTTAAGTTGCAAAAGTAACAATTCTGCGGGGCCAATGTTTACGAAGGCGGGAAAGGAAACGTTTAGTGGGGAGGTACTGAAAACGAACCGCTTATTCTTTCATTTTACCGCTTTTTTTCAGGTAGCGGACGATAGCGTAAACAACCACCAGGATACCGAGAGAAATTCCTAATAACAAGTTGCGGTGATTTTTGTCATACCCGCTGAGCTGGGGATAGTTGAGTAAAAGTATTAGTACAATACCACAAAGCCAGATGAATTGGGTAGTGTGTTCTTTCAAAATCCATCTTTTCCATTTGAACTCCATGCTGTTGATTGTTTTGCCCAGCCCTTTGAAGTTGGGAAACCAACGATTAACCTTTTTACAATATTCATCAAAGCCACTACCGAATTTGCCCCGGAGAAAATTCTCTTCGGCTAATACAATGGCCTGGTAAATGAATAAAAAGACCGGAATTACAATGGCAACATATACCAGCGAGTTGGCCAAAATGCCCACACCGAGCAGCATCAGAATATTGCCTACGTACAACGGATTACGGCAATGACGAAAGATGCCCTCCGTTACCAATCCTTCAGCGTATGGCTTTCCTTCTTTACCGCCACGGACAATATATGCCAAACCAATGGTGAGGCCACGAATCAGCTGACCTAAAACGGTTACTAACAAACCGATTGCAATGGGCCAGATAAAATAGTTATTGCCAAAGTTTGCGGAAGAAAATAAAGGCCAGGAAGGAATGAACAAGGCCCCATAAAATAAAATGAAAATCCAGTTCCGGTGTTTGAAAAAGAAATTCCCGATACTAACCATGCCTTTTATTTTTTGACTGCTACCAGCCCCGCAAAATTGTACCATTTAAAAAAGACTTCGCAATGGGCAAATCCCTGGTCACGCAGCAGGGTGATATTTTCGGATAATTTATAAGGGACAAGTACATTTTCCAGGGCTTCTCTTTTTTGGGAGATTTCCAGTTCGCTGTAATTGTTTCTGCGTTTGTAATTATAATAGTAATTGATAAAATCCCTGTTGAAGTTATTCTCTTCGGTTAATATTTTCTCTACCAGTATCAGCACACCACCGGGATTAAGGCCATTGTAAATATCTTTCAAGAGCCGCTCCCTGTAAATGGGTCTTACAAATTGCAGAGTAAGACAAAGCACCACAACAGAGGCATTCTCTATTTTAATACCTTGTCCAAGATCAGCGCATCGTAATTCGTAGGGACGGGAAAAACCGATTTCCATGAGTTTGGACTTGCACTTGTCCAGCATTTCCTGTGAATCATCAATACCGATGAATTTAATATCCTGGTCCACCATGGTATCCATGCCTATCATAGTAGTACCGGTAGAGCAACCCAAATCATACACAAAAGTTTCTTCCCTGGCATGATCAGCAGCCAGCTCAGCCATCATCCGCTGAATTTCTCCATAGAACGGAACGGAGCGGTTTACCATGTCATCAAACACTTTGGCCACATTGGCACCGAATTTAAAGTCACTGACCTTTTCTATTTCGTCCCGAAACACTTCATCTTTTGCCATAATCAAAAAAATTGGGATACAAAGTAAAGCAATTTATACGGTAGTGAACCGGAGGTTATCTTGCGTTGTATTAATATTTATATGAAAAAAGTATATCATCTCGGAAACTGCACCACCTGCCAGGCCATCATTAAAGAAACAGGCATTGATAAAAAAGGCTTTGATATGCAGGAAATAAAGACAGAAAAAGTTACCGCCTCCCAGTTAGATGAAATGAAAAAAATGGCTGGTAGTTATGAAGCCTTGTTCAGCCGCAGGGCGATCAAGTACAAGGAAATGGGTTTAAAAGATAAAGTCCTGACTGAAAAAGATTACCGTAAGCTGATCCTGGAGGAATACACTTTTCTGAAGAGGCCTGTTGTCATCATTAACAACAAGATATTTATCGGCAGTGAAAAGAAAAATGTAGAGGCACTTAAGCAGGCATTAAAATAGTTATCAGGCCAATAACAGGATCAATAATTGAGCGGCTACTATTCGCAGGATCATTGTCAGCGGGTATACGGTTGCATAAGTAACAGAGGGAATATCATTACCTGCCAGTTTGGTGGCAAAGGCCAATGCCGGAGGATCGGTAGAGGCGCCGGCCAGCAGGCCACAGACTTCAAAATAAGTTTTGCGGAAAAATTTATGGGCGACAAAGCCAACCAGCAGCAACGGAATGATGGTAATGGCAATTCCCATAGCGATCCAGCCAAACCCGCTGCCATCCGCAAATGCATGAGACAAATTTTTACCGCTGCTAAGCCCTACACTGGCAAGAAACAAACTGATTCCCAATTCCCTGATCATCAGGTTGGCACTGTTGGTAGTGTAATTGTTTAAATATAAAAGGTTTCCAAAGCGGCTTAATATTAATGCTACAATGAGCGGACCACCCGCCATACCAATCTTTACGGCTACCGGCATATTCGGAAAATGAAAAGGAATGCTACCCAGCACCACACCTAATACAATGCCCAGGAAAATGGGAGCCAGGTCAGGGGCTTCAAGACGTTTCAGTGAATTGCCCAGCGCATTGGCTACTATGTCTACTCCTTCTTCTGTGCCCACTACTTTTACCGTATCGCCCAACTGTAAAAAGATATCGCCATGGGGCACCATTTCTATACCAGCCCTGCTGAGGCGGGTCAGTGTGAAATCATGTTGCTGTAACTCAGGAATATCGCCGAGGCGTTTATGGGTAACGGCTGCTCTCGTTACAACAATATGTCTTGATATCAGGTCACTTTCTTTGGCTGTTTTTAAATTCATATTGCTGACGGGGCCTACGAGTAATTTCAATTGCTCAACTTCCTGCTTTGCTGCCACAATCAGCAGCACATCATTTTCTGCCAGTTCAATATCGGGAGTTGGTGTTATGATTTCACCGTTGTGGTACATACGGGAAACAACAACCGGATCTTTCAGCAATTCAAATATTTTACGAAGCGGTTGTCCCACCAGTTGTTTGTTCTCCAGTTGCAAATGAATGGATAAAGGCTTATTGGCCCGCAACACGGCCAGCTTCCGGTGTAACTCCTGTTCATCGGTAATATTTACTTTGAATATTTTTTTCAACAACAACAATGAACCGATGATGCCAAATACACCCAACGGATAGGTGACCGCATACGCCAGTGTGATAAGTGATTTATCAGTGCCGGTAACATGCAGATCACTTACGGCCGCTTGTGCAGCACCTAAACCGGGAGTATTGGTAACGGCCCCGCTCATTACGCCGGCCATCACAGAAATATGGTTATGGCTTGTGTAATAAAGTATAACAGTAATGATAACACCAATGGCTACTACCGTCAAAGCAAGCAAGTTATTGGTCATGGCATTTTTTTTCAGTGATGCCCAAAAACCGGGACCCACTTGCAGACCAATTGAGTAAACAAACAGGATAAGACCAAACTCTTTAATGAAGTGTTCGGTACTTTTTTCTATTTCTACACCTGTATAAGAAATAATTAGCCCTGCAAACAGCACCCAGGTAATTCCTAACGATATGCCTGCAATGCGGATGCGGCCCAACCAGATACCTGCGGCAATTACCAACCCGTAGATGATCACAGATTGTGCAATAGATGGTTCAGTAAAGAGTTGTTGCAGCCAGTGAAACATAAAAAGAATTCAAAAGTAAGCTAACAGCAACTGAACAGGCAACCGATCGTTACCCGTTCAGTATACTTGTTTGTTATAAGCAGGCAATCATCAGAGGCTAGTATTTTTCTGGCTGCAGGCCCCAGTGTTCCGGTGAACGCCAGAGGGCAGACAGTAAAAGTTCCCGCATAAAGAAAATTTCTTTAGGCAGTTTATCATACATTCTTTCAAATAATTCTTCGTGGGATAACAACTCTTGTTTACCCGGCTCACGGTCCACCGTCATGATCTTTTCAAAATCTTCTTTAGAAAACTTCAAGCCTGTCCAGTCAATATCTTCATATCTCGGCATCCAGCCAATCGGGCTTTCTACAGAAGGAGCTTTGCCTTTTATTCTTTCTACAATCCATTTCAATACCCGGATATTTTGACCAAAGCCCGGCCACAGGAATTTACCATTCTCATCTTTGCGGAACCAGTTCACACCGAAAATACGGGGAGGATTGGGCAGGCTGCGGCCAAACTGCAACCAGTGATTTACATAATCACCAATATGATATCCCATGAATGGCAACATAGCAAAGGGGTCACGGCGAACTTTTCCTATTTCGCCAAAAGCGGCAGCTGTCATTTCACTGCCCATAGTAGTGGCGAGGTACACACCAAAATTCCAGTTGAACGATTGATACACCAGGGGTACTCCGGTACTTCTTCTTCCGCCGAAAATGAAACCGGCAACAGGAACACCTTTCGGGTTATCCCAATCTTTGTCTATTGCTGGGTTTTGATAAGCAGGAGCGGTGAATCTTGAGTTAGGGTGTGCAGCAGGCTTGCCGCTGCTTTTATCATAAGGCTTGCCGTGCCAGTCGGTCAAACCATCAGGCACTTCTTTAGTCAATCCCTCCCACCACACATCTTTATCAGCAGTAATGGCCACATTGGTAAAGATGGTGTTGCCTTTGATACTCTCCATGGCATTAGGGTTAGTATCATAGTTGGTACCCGGGGCCACACCAAAATAACCCGCTTCAGGGTTGATGGCAAAAAGATTACCGTCTTCTCCTTTATGGATCCATGCAATATCATCACCGACAGTTGTCACTCTCCATCCGTCAAACTCTTTTGGCGGAATAAGCATGGCAAAATTTGTTTTACCGCAGGCACTGGGAAAAGCGGCTGCCACATAGGTCTTTTCTTTTTCAGGAGATTCTACTCCCATGATAAGCATATGTTCTGCCAGCCATCCTTCCTCTCTGCCCATAACAGAGGCGATCCGCAGTGCAAAACATTTTTTTCCCATCAATGCATTGCCACCGTAGCCACTGCCATAAGAAACAATAGTTCTTTCTTCCGGAAAATGAGAAATGTATTTCACATCGGGGTTGCAGGGCCATGTTACATCTTTTTGTCCCGGTTGTAATGGTGCGCCAATTGAGTGCAGGCATTTTACATATCCTTTTGTATCAAGGTAGGGCAATACTTCTTTTCCCATACGGGTCATGATGCGGGTATTCACTACCACATATTCCGAGTCGGTGATTTGTACACCGTATCTTGAATAAGCAGAGCCCAATGGTCCCATACAAAAGGGAATAACATACAGTGTACGTCCTTTCATACTTCCTTTCATCAGCCCTTCCAGTATCTTTTTCATCTCTATAGGGTCCATCCAGTTGTTGGTAGGACCTGCATCTTCTTTGCGCAGGCTGCAGATAAATGTTTTGTCTTCTACCCTTGCCACATCACTGGGGTCGCTAAAACAGGCGAAGCTGTTGGGTCTTTTCTCCGGGTTCAGGGGAATGAAGGTTCCTTTTTCCACCAGGAGCTGGCACATACGGTCATATTCCTCTTTTGAACCATCACACCAGTGTACGGCGTCTGCTTCACAAAATGTAGAAACTTGTTTTACCCATGTTTCGAGTTCTGCCCTTGCCGGAGCCGTCTCCATGGCAAAGAAGTTGGTTTGCGTTGACATAAATAGTGTATTTAAAAAAGGAATTTACAAAAAGGCAGGCAATCGTACTGAAACCGTAGAAGATTTTTCAGTGCAGTAAAAATGAATATTATTTCAAAAAGTTCAACTGTTAACGGTCAATAAGCAGTATGAATTAAATCATGCAGTATATGAGCAATAAAAAACCCGGCTCATGGCCGGGTCTTTTCTATTTTAAAATCATGATTATTTGAATGTTCTCATATAGTTAACGAGGGCCCAGTTGTCATTGGCATCAGGGATCTTTGTTTTATAAGAAGGCATATCGTCTCTGCCCTGATATGTTTTATAATACAATGCGCCGTCTGTTTGTGACTGGAAACTTGTTTTTGTGAAATCACCGGGTTCTGTGTCAAGCTGTGATGCTTTTGGACCATCTCCTTTTCCTTTTGAACCGTGACAGGATTTACAATGCTGGTTCCACAATGCTTTTCCTTCAGTGAGAGAGGCTGCATCGCCTTTAATAGGATTTACTTTGTTTTTCCATGCATCCGGCACTGGCCAGGGTTTTTGAAAATCTGATTTAGGTGCGAAAGCAAATAATGCAAAGGCTACCAGTGTGGCAATCAAAACAGGTGCTTTTGTTTTCATGTTTGTTGTTTTTTACGTATTAAAGAATGTTCAATTTACGAATTAGTTGCATGAGTTGGTGCATTTGGCTGTTCTTTTCTTAAGCGGAACAGTTCATACACTATCACTATATAGTGGCCCCATACGGCCAGCATCAGTACGATAAAGGTAATCAGCATCCAGAGCGGCGGGTGAGAGCTCCATAATGCACGGGGCTGGGCTTCAGGCTTATCAGAAACAGGGACTCCCCATGGCTGTACAACGGCTGCTTCCATATTTCCAAAGGTCTCGTTTTCATCCAGGCGGGCCAGCAGCGTCAGGTTGCCTTTGGCATCGCCGGGCAGGTTGTTGGGGAATTCAACAGAGCCCTCACCGTTTTCATCAGTAGTTGCCTCGCCTACTTTCATAGGAAGGAACATTCTTTTGACAAAAATGCCCACAGCGGTTTCTTTAACAGGAACTTCTTCTCCTGTTCCGACATCAATGAGTTTTACCTGCACGGTTAGCAATGAATCTTCTTTTACCGGAATAATTTCCAATCTTCCTCTTCTGAAGGAAGTATATTCTTCGGCAGATTCCATGGCTTTGTTACCGGCAAAAACTACTTTAAACTGCAACTTGCCTTCGGCATCTGTTTTTAATGAATCTCCTTTTACATTAAAAACAGCTTTTCCATTACCGTCAGTTATTTTAAAGCCCAGCGGAATTTCTTCTTCATTTGCTACCTGGAAAAAGGAGACCTTCATTTTATAAAGGTTGATGAACTGGCCTTTTACTTTGGCCCGCATACCCACCTTCAGGTCAATGGAGTTATCACCTTTCTGCACACTTGTAAAATCAATAGAAGGAGAGATGAGTGATGGCTCTTCTTCCTCTGCAGGAGGTTCTTCTGCCGGTGTGGTTGTAGTGTCAGTAGCAGGCGGCTGAGTAGTGTCTTCTTGTGCAAAAGAAGAATTATAGGAGCCAAGCAGCAGTAACATACCTGCCAGCAGCAACAGTTGTTTATATGAGTTGATGAGATTGATCTTTTTCATAGCATTTCTTTTAAGCAGGTTTTACTTCTTCTTTTTTAGGGGCGGGCTGATGATGCGGATGGTGAGTGAAGTGAGGTTCTGCTTCTTCCAGTCCGGATACAGGCACCACAGTTACATATTTTGATACCAGTGTAAAAAACAGGAAGAAAGTAGCGATACCTGCACCTGTCAGTACCCATTCAGGCCAGGTGGCAGCGTATTTTACATATTCTGTTCTGGTATCCTGCATGGGCAACAAGGTTGTTTCCAGTGTAGGTACAATGATCAGGTAACGTTTAATCCACATGGCAATGACCATGATGAATGCAGCTGCGGTGATCAGGTTTACTTTTCGGGTGGCTGGTATTGCCACAATTAGAATAGGCAACAGTATACCAAACAGGTTGGCGAATAATGTCCACCAGCCATATTCTCCGGGACTGAATAATTTATGGATCAGCTCACTGTCCCATTTTTCAGAACCAAACCAATGGGTGAAATATTCAGAGAAAGTAAAATAACCATAACCTGCGGCCAGCGCCAGCATAATGTAACCGAGATAAACAAAATGTTTATCAGTAAAGTATTTGTCTAGTTTGTACATCCTTCTGTACACCCACATAGCTACAATCAATACACCGCAACCGGAATACAAAGCTCCTACTACGAAATAGGGACCAAAGATGGTGCTGTGCCAGCCCGGGCGCAGCGTCATACCAAAAATCCAGGATAGGATAGATGCTACAATAATAGAAAGCGGAATCATAATGAGGGCCAGCAGATTTTGTGAAATGAGCAGGTGGCGTTTCTGGCTGGCAGCACCACGATAACCCAGGGCCAGTATATTATAAATCTTTTGCCTCCACTTCGGAATTTTCAAATTAGCATCACGGTAAACAGCGAGGTCTTTGATGATGGCCATGTAGAAAAATAAAACTGCTCCTACGAAGAAAGTCAAAACTGCCATTACATCCCATGTCATCGGCGACTGTATGCGGGGATAAAAAAACAAGTGGTGTAACCTGTCGAAACGGCCAACGCAGAGCAAAATGAAAACAGGACCCACTATTACAGAAATGATGGTCATCATTTGTGCAATACGAACAATGGGTTTACCCCAGGGCACTTTAAAAAGGTGCAGCAAACCGGCAATGATGGCACCGGCATAACTAAGGCCAATAAAGAAAATGAAATTTACGATAAACAAACCCCACACCACATTGTCCCGCATACCCGTTACACCGTGGCCTTTAGCTATCTGCAGGTAGAGAGCATAGCCTCCTGCAATGATCCAAAGCAGGTAAAAGATGATCCAGAACCAGTTGCGTTTACTGAATTTTTCAATATTGGGCCGCTGGTAATCGAAGGCCTGCTGTTGATATGAATTGAGTTCCATAATTAAGAGTTGTTCGGTTGATAATTGTGATCAGCCAGATCAGGATTTTTTCTTTTCTGGTTCCATGATGTCTTTAAAACGGTCTTTGATCTCGGGTTCCAGGTCTTCATAACCTCTCTCTACCGGGAACTGCCTGTCTTTTGGCGGCAGGTAGTACACTCTTGGTTTGGTACCCAGTTCTTCCATATAACGGTAACCAGCACGGTCTTTTATCAATTGAGTGAAGCTGATGGTCTCCTCACCGTTGGTAACAGTATCTTCATTTTCATCACCGAAGTAGAAAACACCATTGGGACAAGACTCCACACAGGGTGGGAGCAGCCCTTCTCTTGCACGGTCAGGGCAGAAATCACATTTTTCAACAGTACCCACTTTAGCAGGAATACCGGTTTCAGGATTATAGGCCAGGTCCTTAATATCAAATGGTACTTCCGGTTCATCCCAGTTGAATACCCTTGTGGAGTATGGACAAGCAGCCATACAGAATTTACAACCTATGCATCGATCGTTATCGATCAATACCAGGCCATCCTGTCTTTTATAGGTAGCATCGACAGGGCAAACTTTTACACAAGGCGGATTATCGCAGTGAAAGCATTGCTTGGGAAACCAGTAAGGCGCAGCTTTCTCACTGTCCTTAATAAGTTTTACGGTCAGCCACTCGGTTTCTTCCGGCCGGTAATGCCATTTCTGGCAAGCGGTAATACACTTACGGGCATTTTTACAACGGGCCAGGTCGACTACCATCACGAATTTTTTCCCGGCTATGCCTTCCCGTGCCTCCAGTTTGGAAATAATGGCCATATGTTCCTGGTGGTTCAGGTAGGCAGAGTCAATTTCTACGATCTCACCATCCGGTGAAAGCAGTTTTACTTTATCTCCGGCAGGTGCCTTTTTGGAAGAACAGGAACAAGCGAGGCTGCCACAGGCGGTAGCCGCCACGGTGGCAACGGCAGCAGTCTTCAAAAAGTCCCGCCGGCCTTTGTCATGAGTTTCTTCTTGTTTCATGTGTTTGTCATTTATATCACCGCCTTCGGCGGTTTATTTTTTGTCACATGTTATGCCCTTACTATTAGTTTCGATTCGTATGCAGACTTGGCTTGAGGGCATTTCATGGTATTATAAATAAGGAGTGAAGCAGATTGGTTATTCAGTGTCTTTGGATGGATTTTTCATCCAGTTATAAATGTCTTTGTTACTGGCTTTCTTTTTCCGGGCGGCCTCTTCAAAAACAGCTTTATCCACTTCCACCAGTTTGCCATCCGGGGTAAGCATTTTTATTTTTTCTGTTTTTGAGGGGTCTGAAAAGAAAGATGAGAAGAACTGCCGACGGGACTTTTGCCCATTTTTTTTGTCGTTTCCCATTTTATTGTTGGTTTTATTTTTTAAATTTAATAAAAAACCGCCGCAACTTATTTACCAATAACTGACAGTTTCATGACGTTTGTCAAGGGTATAAGTGAGAATTATCACAGTAAGCGGAGGTTTGATTAACTTTAGTATTCTGTGTGACTAAAGTCATGTTTGCGTCAGCTACTTGTCATGAAACTGTCAACTACCCTCCAATACTTTTGACAGTGCTTTTTTAGAAACAGTTCTTATAGCAACAATTTCATTCAGTTAAACTAGCTTTTTTATGAAAAAAGTTTCAATCGTACAAGCGGTCTCCCTTTTTGCAGGAGTATTCTTCCTGTCTGCATCCTTATTGCAGTGTACGAAGGATGGAGAACTTGTAAAAAACCTTGACAGATCATACACAGGCGGTCCAGATTCCACTGTGTATGCAGCCTTTTATGAAAGCAACACCATCGCTACTGCAGACGTTGTTCCCGATGTGAACGATGTGATCAAAATGAGAGGTGTGCAGACCATCATTCATGAGTATTGCAATACTTCCAATTGCCATGGCGGGCCCATTGCACCCCGCTTTGAGATCTATTCCCAGATCATGCAATATGTAAAACCCGGCGATCCGGAAGGAAGCAAACTGTGGGAATACATTACTACCAACGATTTTGACAAAGCAATGCCTCCTGTTAACTCTAGTCATGAGTTGGGACAAAGAGACAAAAGCATTATTTATAACTGGATCAGGAATGGCGCAAAAGAAAGACCTGACCTGAATGACTTCAGGCCGGCTGCTATCCGCCTGATGGTTGATGGTTGTAGTTCTGCCAACTGCCACAATACAGCTACTGCTACCGGTGGCTGGGCAAGAAAAGGACTTATTAGCGGATTAACTTCTGCTGATACTACTCAGTACACTTATATCAATCCTTCATCCGGATCAATTACCGTGTATTGCCAATTGTCAAATCAAACCCTGATGAGCCAGGTTTGGACAGCATATAAAGACAGTGTGAAACGCTTCTATGCAGATACAGTTGCCAATGCAAGCTTCCGCCCATGGAAAACAGTGAGCACTCCGGTTTCTGCACTCAGCACAAGAGGCCCGTTGGGTAACTATGATGATATCATTATGGATATTCTTTATCCAAAATCAGTAAGAACCAATTCCAGTGTGGTATATACAGACCCGGTAACATTAAAAGGATATTATGTAAGGGGTAACCCGCTGGTTTCTACAGACTGTTTTGTTCGCCGGATGGATTCCAGCCTGATTTATCGCAACCCGCTGACACTGGTTGAAACTTCAAAGAACGGTAGTATGGCTTATGATGATGGCGGATTCAGTCCTTCTGAAGTAGCTCTCTTCAAGGCCTGGTATTTTGCTGATCCCAATATTCCGGATGTATGGAAATATGGTATTGGCAATGTCGGCATCTTCAAATACAGGAAGACGAATAACTATATCATTAAGCGATAAACCCTATCAACTCATTCAAAAATTTCCAGGTATATGAAAAAGAAAATAACCATAGCAGCGCTGGCGACTTCCATGTTGGTTTACCTGTTGTCATCCTGTTATCAAAATAAAGAGGACATACTGGCCCTGCCAAGAGTGTCTTTCAGAAACGAAGTAGTTCCTATTGTAACGGCTGGTCCTTGTGGTTGTCACAATACCAGTGTAACCATCCGTGCGGTATTGTTCTCCGATCAAAGAACCAATACCATTTTCTACGATGCCATCCTGGCACGCAGAGGCGCATTTGAAGCATGGGTAAACGGCGGTACACACCCCGGTGGCGGAGCCATTGATTTTTCACCCAGTGAGAAAAACATCATTAAAAAATGGATTGCACAAGGCGAACCTTATGATGATGGCGCCGGCTGTACTGTTTCCGGTAACCTGACTTATACCACAGACATAGTTCCTATTTACAATACCAGTTGTAAGGGTGCTACCTGCCATGGTGGTATTGCAGCTCCTATTGATTATGCAAAATTTGTGGCTAAAAAAGATGTATTGCTGACCATTTTGAACAGTGGTGGTAATACCGGTCACCCCGGCGGCGCACTTAGTCTTACTACCTGTACAGTCAATAAAATGAAAGCATGGATTGCCCAGGGGCAACCTCAATAACAGCTAATAAACAAAATGTTCTTACTATAAAATAAGATCGTATGAAAAAGATATTACTGCTTCTCGTTTTTGGATTCGGTTTGATGGCAATGGGTATTGCACAAGACGAACCCGAAGCTGAAACCAAAGAAGCTCCTAAAAGAAAATATGCCCGGGCAACTTTTAATGCTACGAAGATCATCAACATGCAGAGTACTGAAATAGTGAGCAAGGGTAACCTGCAGTTCCTGATCTCTCACCACTTCAGCAACCTGTGGAATAAAGATGCCGAAGGCGGTGAAAATTTTGCCCAACTACTGGGTCTGAACTCCGGTGTGGCCAACACTTACCTTTCTTTCGACTACTCCATTACAGACTGGGCCAATATTGGATGGGCAGCAGCAGGCCGCAGCCGCTTTGAAGGCTTTGCCAAGTTTCGCATATTGCGTCAGCAAACAGGATTAAAAAATGTTCCGGTATCTGTTACCTGGTATTCTATGGCACATGTAAATGCTGCCAAAAATGCCGACATCACTTTTGGATGGAACAAATGGGCTTATATGCACCAGTTGCTTATTGCCCGTAAATTCTCAGATAAGTTTTCATTGCAGTTTAATCCTGCCCTTATTCATTTCAATGTGGTGCCTTATGGTATCAACAACAGTAACCTTGTTTATTCACTGGGTCTTTCCGGCAAGTATAAAATGTCTGCAAAAAAGAACCTGACCTTTGAATATAACAGGCAACTGAATATGCATGAAAACCTGATCGACAAGAATGGTAACATTGTTAACTACAGTCCTGATCTGCTTTCAGTAGGTTTGGAACTGAACACCGGCGGTCACCTGTTCCAGTTCTATGTAGGAAGCACTACTGCTGCTTCACCCATTGATCAATTGGCGAGGAACACAAGCTGGATAAAAGATGGTCATTTTGCTTTTGGTTTTACCATCAACAGAACGATGAGTTTAAAGAAAGAAAAAGAATAATATAATAGGATAAAAACGATTGATTCTGAACCGGGCCGGATTTCTATCCGGCCTTTTTTATTTTCAATAATTAACAAATTCAGGACAATCTAACATGGTGACATGGCTATCTTTGCCTTCCTTTCCATTGAATCCTTATCTTATTTGTTTTTGATTTATTCATTTATTAAAACAAATCCGCATGAAAGCAACCTATCTCATTGCAGCTATTATTTCTGTTTCCCTGTTATCCTGCGTCAGCAGTAAAAAATTCAAGACCAAAGAGGCTGATTACAACAAACTCGAAGAACGTTTCAACACATTGCAGAAAGACATGAATGAATGTGGTGAGGAGAAAGCGATCCTCACCCGTCAGAAAGAGGCTTTGGAAAGAGAAAGAGCCTTATTGGCAGGGCAAATAAAGGATTTAGGCGACCAGGTAGAATACCTGAAAGCCAATAATAATGCTGCGCTGAAGCAACTGGAAGATCTTTCTGTTATTACTGCAGCCCAGGCAGAAAGCATCAAAAAATCAATGGAAAACATTGGTGCCAAAGACGCTTATATACAAACACTGCAACAGCAAATGGCCCGCAAAGATTCTTTGAACATGGCATTAGTGATGAACCTGAAAGGGGCAATCGGTAATCTTGACGACAAGGATATCAATATTAAAGTTGACAAAGGTGTTGTTTATGTAGATATATCCGATAAACTGTTGTTTAAAAGTGGCAGCTATGATGTGACTGAGAGGGCTAAAGAAGTACTCGGTAAAGTGGCTACCGTATTGAAAAATCAACCAGAAATTGAGTTTATGGTGGAAGGCCATACAGATAATGTGCCTTATAAGGGCGGTGTACTGCTGGATAACTGGGACCTGAGTGTAAAAAGAGCCACAGCGGTTGTACGTATTTTACAAAAGCAATACGGCCTTGATCCCGCCAAGATGGCTGCAGCCGGAAGAGGTGAGTACAAGCCTTTGGAAGATAACGGTACCCGGGAAGGAAAAGCTGCTAACAGAAGAACAAGGATTGTAATATTACCGCAGCTTGACCAGTTCTTTAAACTGCTGGAGCCTCAGAAAAATTAATTAAGAAAAATCTTTTATGATAAAGCCACCCAATCAGGGTGGCTTTTATTTTAATAAAGAAGCTTGAGTTATATCACTTCTTCAAACATACCCGTCTGCTTATTCTTGCGAACATTATCCCAGTTAAAATAACGGCCATTCATAGCTACATACACACCAACCGGAAGTGTTTGTGCGAATGCCAATGCGCTTCCAAGGTTGAATAAACCATCGCTACTGCCAAACTTAATGGGGATCATGGCGCCTGTAAGAACGATGGTTTTGTTTTTTACTTTTTGTGCAAGGAATTGCGCCGTTTCACTCATGGTGTCTGTGCCATGGGTAATTATGATCCTGTCTTCTTCACTATGGTTACACTGGTGGGCAATCAGTTCTCTGTCTTCGTCTGTCATTTCCAGGCTATCCACCATCATCAATGTTCTTATTTCAACAGGAACTTTATTACGACCCAGCTCCAGCAGATCATGCATATGGGTGTCTTTAAAATACAGCTGTCCTGTTATTTCATTGTATTCTTTATCGAAAGTGCCGCCGGTGATGAATATGCGTACTGCCATAGCCATAGTTTAGAACATAAAGATATTGATTGACTTTTTTTCACAGCCACCGGGCAGATTGTCGTTATTCAACAGCTTATTAAAGTCAGTAGAAAAAATAAAAAAAACAGCGATTTCGCTTTTCTAATATTAAGAAACTGTTACTTTAGCAGGCCTTTATACAAAAAAGGTCCTTCCGTAGAAACGGACTGACCTCTAACGATTGCTTGCCATATGAAAATTTTCGAAGTGCGGGTTGTTGGCTGTTTTACCAGCTCTTTAGAAGATTTTTAGCTTTAACTTTGACCTCTGACGCTTGCCCCTCTGACGATTGTCTTGCTGTATGATCAATCTTCTAAACCAAAAGTAGGAAGCACCTCCTTGTCCTTCAAACCAAATACGGCATCATTTCATTATGCCAAAAGGATAGGGAGATTAGTGAAATCCTTACTGGTGGCTGATTTCAGCAAAAAAGACGTATGATGCCCAACCGCACTACCGACATATTATTTCAGCTTATTAAATCGCTTGAAAAGGCCGAAAAAAGGCACTTTAAGCTATATATAAAGCGCAGTTCGGGCAATGCAGACCTTAAGATTATCCGGCTTTTTGATGTGCTGGACAAAATGAAAGAATACGACGAAGCCGGGTTAATGAAGAAAATGGGTGATGTGACCCGGCCGCAACTGGCTAACCTGAAAGCACACTTGTATAAACAACTGCTGGCTTCACTCCGGCTGTTAAAAAGTTCAGACAGTCTCGATCTTCAACTCAACGAGCAATTCGACTATGCTCATATCCTTTATAAAAAAGGATTGTTCCTGCAAAGCCTGCGTATACTTGACCGTGCCAAGGAAATAGCAAAGGCCAACCAGAAGTTCAACTTTCTTCCCCAGATCATTTCACTGGAAAAAAGAATTGAGGGGTTGCATATTACCCGCAGTATGCAAAACAGGGCCGAGCAACTTTCCGCTGAGGCCAACGAAGTAAGCCGTCATATCGATAATGTGGCCCGGCTCTCCAACCTGGCGCTGAAATTATACAGCTGGTATATTCAGCATGGACATGCCCGCAATGAAGAGGATGAAAAAGATATCAGGGCTTTCATGAAAGAGCAGTTGCCCAAAGATGTATTGCAGCAGACGGGTTTTTATGAGCGGCTTTACCTGTACCAGGGTTTTTGCTGGTATGCTTTCATACGACAGGATTTTTTACAATATTACCGGTACACTCAAAAGTGGGTTGACCTTTTTGAGGAACAGCCATTAATGATTAGAGTTGAAACCGGTCATTACATTAAAGGGTTGCACAATCTTTTGAATGCCCATTTTGATTTACGTAACTACAAGGAGTTTGAAAAAACACTTCGCCGGTTTGAGAAATTTTCGCAGACAGACCGGGTGAAAGAGCATGATAACTTTCGTATCCAGGCTTTCATTTACATCAATATTGCCCGGATCAACCAGCATTTCATGATGGGAACTTTCAAAGAAGGGCTGAAGCTGGTGCCGGAGATAGAGGCCAAGATGGAGGAATACCATCTCTTTGTTGACCAGCACCGCATATTAGTGTTGAACTACAAAATAGCCATGCTGTATTTTGGCAGCGGCGATTATAATGCCTGTATAGATTACCTGCAAAAGATCATACATGAAAAAACGGATCTGCGCTACGACTTACAGTGTTATGCACGGGTAGTACACCTGCTGGCACACTATGAATTAGGTAATGATATGCTGATGGAATCTCTGAGCAAGTCTGTTTACCGGTTTATGGCCAAGATGGCTAACCTGACCGTAGTGGAAGAGGCTATGTTCAAATTCCTTCGCCAGTCGTTTCTTTTGACACCGCGGCAACTGAAGCCGGAGTTTGAAAAGTTCCTGCAAAGCATCAAGCACCTGGAAAAAAGCAGGTTTGAAACAAGGGCATTTGCCTACCTCGATATTATCTCCTGGGTGGAAAGCAAGGTGTATAATAAGCCAATGAGTGCTATTATACATGAAAAATATTTACAGAGCAGGCACAAATAATTGTCTTTCCAGGTAAAGCTTGTTTTCTTTAATTTTCCTCAATGAGAAAAATTTTTGTCATCCTGTTACTTGCCGGTTTGCAAAGTACAGCACAGATCAATCCGGCTAATATCACAATTGCCCGGGATAGTTTTGGTGTTCCCCATGTTTTTGCACCCACAGATCCCGAAGTTGCCTATGGTATAGAAGATGATTTTGAAACCTTGCAACTGGTTGTGCTTAGTGGGAAAGGTAAATTGGGCACTGGTTTAGGAAAAAAAGGAGCCGAGGGTGATTATGTAGTTAAGCTGCTGCGCATCCGCCAAACAGTGGAGGAACAGTGGAGTACTTTAAGCCCGGATTTTTTGACATTAATAAAGGGGTATGTAGCTGGGTTGAATGCTTTTGCAAAAAAGTATCCCGAAAAAGTAAAATATAAAAAGGCATTTCCCTTTACGGAGAAAGACTATATGACGGCTGTTGTTTTTTCCATCAGTCTTTTTTGTGGTGTGGACGATGCATTGCCACAAATATTGGGTGGAAAAGTGGCCACTCTTCCCGGTTTCAATCCGCAAGGTTCTAATGCTTTTGCCATGAATTCGGTGAAAACAACCACCGGTGAAAGTTACCTGGCCATTAATGCACATCAGCCAAATACCGGTCCAGTAGCTTTCTACGAAGCACATTTGCAAAGTGAGCAGGGATGGAATATGCTCGGTGGTTTATTCCCGGGAGGCTGCCTCATTTTTCATGGAACGAATGAGAACCTTGGTTGGGCACATACGGTCAATTACCAGGATAAAATAGATATATACCAGCTTGAAATAAATCCTGCGAATAAAAATCAATACAAGTTCGACGGGCAATGGACAGATCTTGAAGTGAATAAAGCAAAGCTGAAAGTGAAGGGTATACCGGTTACTATCAGCAAAAAAATTTACTGGAGTAAATATGGCGCTACGTTGAAGACAGGAAAAGGGGTTTTCTCATTACGGGTACCTGCCACCATGGACATCAAAGCCCTTGAACAGTGGTACCGGATGAACAAGGCTAAAAACTTTACAGAGTTTTACCGGGCACTCAGCATGACCAGCCTGCCCATGTTCAATATCATGTATGCTGACCGGTACGATACTATTTTTTATATGAGCAATGGTAAAATGCCCAAAAGAAATCCTGATCCAAAATATAATTGGAAAAGTACAGTGCCCGGCAACACTTCGGCTACTTTGTGGACTGAATTCAAAACGATAAAAGAGCTACCGCAATATATCAATCCGCCTTCAGGTTATTTATTCAATACCAACCATTCTCCCTTTCTTGCAACAGACAAAGCGTATAACCTCGACAAGAATAAATTTGACCGTACAGATGGCTGGGAAACCTATCACAACAATCGCAGCCAGCGGGTAACCGAGATTATTAACTCCGAAAAAATAGATTACAGCACATTTAAACGAATAAAATTTGATCAGCAGTTGCCAAAAGAATTAAAATACACATACGGTATTGACAGTATGCTCAACCTGAATGCTGCTGATTTTCCGCAGCTGAAAGATATTATCACCACATTCCAGGCATGGGATAGAAAATCAATTGCTTCCAGTAAAGGAGCTGCTGTTTTCCTGCTTACTTATTATTACCTGGCAGATCGCCTGAAAGGTGTTCCTTCGAGAAAGGTCACCAAAGCAGAGGCCGCAGAAACTTTCCAATATGTTTATGATTATATGCTGAAATACTTTGGTAAAACAGATTTGACGCTTGGAGATATTCAAAAATTGGTAAGAGGCGGGGAAGAAAGACCGGCATGGGGTTTCCCGGATGTGCTTGCGCCTTCCTTCTCGGAGCCTTATAAAAACGGACTGCGAAAAGTTACAGGTGGAGATGCCTATATCTGTTTTGTCCGTTATCCCAGGGACGGAGGGTTGCCAAAAATAGAATCGGTAAATACATTTGGCGCATCGATGGACCCGGCTTCACCGCATTTTAATGACCAGTGGGGAATGTTCCAGGCGCAGCAAACAAAGCCTATGACCTTGGATAAAAAGGAAGTGCTTAAAAAAGCCAAAGCTGTTTATCACCCGGAATAACTATGGTAAATTTACCAGGTCGGGGCTTGCACTAAACTTATTTTTTATGGTGTAAACCTTGTTAGGTACCAGGCCTGTTTCTGCCATGCTGTAAGTGAAGCTTGTTGCAAAAGGCATTCGCTTACATTCATCTCTTTTTGTTCTGATTATTTCAATCACAGTGCCTCTCACTTTGAACTGGAAATAATTTTTTTCAGTACACCCGGTACTGGTTACTTTGATGGTTACTTCTTTTTTCTCATCATCAAAAGTAATGCCCAGCAATTTTTCGGACCGGTTTTGCTGACGGTCAAAACCAAGAAGCAAGAATGCAAATAAAATAGCGGCTCCAATAAAAGCCATATTGCGGACAGTGCCGAATGAAATGCTGTCACGGATTTTTTTCATATCAATCGATTTTTATGTTGGCAATAATTCCGATTCCCTCATTGAATACAAGAGCTGCATCAAATTGTAAAGGAATAACAACCGTTCCTTGTTTATTGATAAATCCCCATTTTTTATTAATCGCAACGGCGGCCAATCCTTCCCTAAAGATCATTGCATCATCATACTGGCAGGCAATAACGGTTTGTCCGTTCTGATTCATAAAACCCAGTTTGCCTTTATCATTTACAACAATTGCAAGATCTTCATAAAATAAACTGCGAAGCTGTGCAGCAAAGACCTCATTTCCTTTTGTATTCAGTACTACTATTTCCTCATTTTCCTCTCCTGCAATGGCTTTGCCATTTACAAACGGGTAGGCGAATTTGTACACATAGGGAACAATAGTATTACCTGCTATATCTATATACCCATACTTGCCATTTTTCATCACCGGGGCAAAGCCTTCGGCAAAACGTCCTGCATTTTCGTATCGGAATGGAATGACGACTACTCCGCTTTTGTTGATATACCCCCACAGGCCGCCCCTTTGTACGGCTGCCAGCCCTTCATGAAAATCAAATGCATCATCATATTCTGCGGGTATTACCAATCTGCCTGCTTTATTGATGAAACCAAACTGGTCGCCATTTCGAATAATGGCCACACTGTCTTTAAATGTGTAAGCCATATCAAACTGGCAAGGGATCAGGATAAGACCGGTTTTGTCAATATAACCGTACTTACCGTTCATTTTAATGATAGCGATACCATTATGAAAGTTATAAGCATAATCAAAACGACAGGAAGTAAGTGTATCGCCATCCTGGTAAATAAAGCCCCATTTATTGTTTTGTTTTACTGTTGCAAGTCCTTCATTAAAGGAACCGGCACTGTCATACCGGCAGGGAATTATTATTGTTCCCTGCTTGTTCATATAACCCCACTTTCCATCCATTTGTACCAATGCGGCACCATTTAAGAAAAGACCCGACATATATCCGGGCTTGCCCCGTATGATTCTTTCGCCCCGTAAGTTGATATAGTCAATGGAAATGCTTTCGGTTTGATCCCCGGTATTATTAGTCATTTCTTCATCTGCATCTTCTTTTACTGGTTTTACATACTCCCCTTTTTTATTGATAAAATAAGCATCACCGCTTTTTACCATTGCCAGTCCGTTTTCAAAATTGTAAGCTTCGTCAAACTTACAGGGTATAACCCTGTCACTCATTGTTGTTTTTAGCAAGTTGTCATAATATACTTTTTCATATCCCCATTTGTCATCATCTTCTTTTACGGAAATCATACTGTCACTAAGCTCTCCCATATCCTTATAAATTAGCGGTATTATTGTTCTGCCTGTTTTATCAATTAATCCATAACGAATACCAGACATGACTTTTGCATACCCGTTCTTAAAAGGATAGGCTTCATCAATACCTGAACCAATATTAGAAATTACTGATTCACCATTTTTATTTATATAGATATACGAAAGTTTACCACCTTCCATATAGGTCTTTACGGCAGCCAATCCTTCGCTGAATGATTGAGCTTCTTCATACATGGGATATACCACTTCATCGCCGTTTTTGTTTACATAACCATAAAGTCCGGATTCGCTTCTTACCCATGCCAGGCCTTCAGTAAACCGGTTGAACATTTCATATTTTGGACTGATCAGCAAAACACCCTCTTTGTTAATGAAACCCCACTTACCGTTTATTTCTACCCAGGCACGGTCTTCATAAAAATTGGTCATATCATCAAACCGGGGAGGGCTTAACTGTTTTCCTGCAAGATTGAACAATCCATATTTTTTGTCTTTCATTACTCTTACAAGGGTATCATCAACATAGTACACCTCGCTGAATTGAACAGGAATAATCTCTTTTCCGCTTTTGTTGATATAACCCACATTTTTTCCTTTTGAAACGAAACAGAGATTGTCCTGGAAATCACCTGTGGAATCAAAGCGAAACGGGATAAGCAGTTTTCCATATTTATTAATGAATCCCCATTTGCCCTGCTGCATTACAGCGGCCAATTCTTCACTGAAGTAATTGACGCTGTCATATCTGAAAGTAATAGCTGTATCACCGGTCCTGGTATCGATAAATCCCCACTTTCCGTTATGCATTTGCGGCTGCAGATAATAACCGGAGAGATCATTGGAATTTTTGACCGGTGATTTATTGATCTGCAGGAAGGATTCGATAAAATCCTGCATACCACCGGATAACTGTGCTGACAAGCGAAAGGCAGTGGCATGAATGAGTATGACGAATGATAGAAGCCCGGATAAAACAGTTTTCATATCTCACCATTTTCGGTAATTAAAAAGTAGCGGAGGCGGAGGTGTACTCCACCTGGTTTTACCTGTACAGTTTTCAAGGCAGCGGCTGGTATAATTTTTCATACATTTTTTCAGGCACTCTATTTCTTCCATCCGTTGTTCGATACCTGCAGAAAGGATCTTTACTTTTTGCGCCATTTCCTCATTAGAGGCATTAATTTTTCTTATGCTGAACCAGCTATAACAAATAGCCGCAAGATCGGCATAGGTTTCGCCGATCATTTTTGCCTGCTCAAAATAATCGCCGGGCATAGCACCCAGGGCATTCTCCATTAGTTTTTCGTAACCGGATAAACCAGAGCTTTCCATTACACCATTAAGGAACAACAACACTTTCAGATTGTACCCGGCTTCTTCTTTATCTGCCGTAAGCAATTCAGCAAGATCTCCGCCCTTTGATACAAAGTCAACCACTTCTTCTACTTTATCTGCCTTAAGGTCTGCTTCGGCCAGATTTTTTGCCAGCCATTTTTGTATTTCCGGGTTGGATGACTTCCATAGGTTACCCATCTTTTTGTATACATCTGCATGGAGCTGCTTTTTCAATGCGCCCATCAGGTTGTATTTGATGAATAAGCCGGCCAGGTATTCCTTGCTGTTTTCCAGCACACTGTTGTAGGATTGGTCTACCTGCTGCCCCCATTTTTCCAGTTCTGAATTATTATTCAGCAATGCCTTCGAATAATTTTTCAACTGCAACTGCGCTTCTTTAATATCCTTTCGAAAAGCGAGGATTGTATTTTCGGCTTTTTCCAGTTTTGCTTTAATAACCGCCTGTTCCTGCCTGATTTTTTCCAGCCTTGCTTCTTCTGCTCGTCTTTTGTCTTCCTCAGCTTTTTTCTTTGCTTCTTCCTGTTGCCTTATTTTTTCCTGTAAGTCCCGGTTTTGTTGCCTTTCTTTTTCCAACGCTGCTTCAGCTTCTTTTAATTTATCGGTATAAGCAGAACTGTAGGGTGATTTTCGAACTGCTTTTTTCAGCAACCTGACGGCATCATCCCAATTACGGTTACGCATGGCTTTCAGTGCATCGGCATAATGATCTGCTGCTTCTGCAGATTTTTGTTCCGGTGTTTTTGAAAAAGGTAATCGGTAAGTGTAATTCCCTCCGCCGGGAGCAGTAGGTGCAGGAACATTTACTGATGATATTCTGGCACCTGCCCAGTTTTCAAGCTGGCTCAGGGCAGTTTGTGCTGACAAGGGGATAGAATATACTGTTATTATTTCTAAAAGGATAATTGGTAAAAACCATTTTCCACTCCACAGGGTATTCTTATTTGTTGTCAAAGATGGATAAGACATAACGAAGATTTTCTGACATTCTGCAAATTGCTTTTCAGAAAAGAATAGCAATACCATTAACACTTCGTCTGAATAATCAGACAAAACCAATTACCTCGCTTTATTTGTGCTGAAAGATAGCATCCATCCTGGCTGAATTGTATGAGTTAAAGCAAACGGATTAATGATACAGGTCATTACTGCTTTATGGCAGGCAGACTACCTTGTCCATCACAAAAATTTCATTTTATGAAAACCTGCTGGATAGCCATCGGGTTCTTGTTGTGCAGCTACTTTTCGGGGGCACAGCAATTTATAATCCGGTACGACCTTGCCGCTGAAAACGTTACTTACCACAAAGTGAGAAAAACCGGAGATACTATTGCTGCGCCGGTTATCCAACTCTCCCGGACCAACCGGGTAAACCTGCAACTGGTAAATGCAGCCAATAGTTACCAGCGACGTATACAATACATAGAAAAGGAAGAAACCCCGGAAACAGTAATTATTCCGGGTATGGGATCAGATCCTTCTAAAAACCTGGTAAGCGGCCTTGCGGATGTAGACCTGAGCGATTTGAAATCGGCAGAAATTTTTAAAAGAGGCGGGGGTAATAAAGATGTAGAGGCTTTATTTGAAAGCAGCCAGCAAAAAGCAGCCAAACAAGAGTTTACTAACCAATACAATGCTTTTACCAAAGCCTATGCACAATGGCAAAAAGCCATGCTGTATGAACAAAACTGCAGGGTGTTGTGGAAAGACCTTGCACAACTCCGTTACAGCATGCAATACCCCGCTGCCGAAGTAAAGAAAGCTGCTAAAAGTAAAACGGAAACAATTTTTCCCGGCGCAGCCGAAAATCCATCTGCTATTTTGCTGAATAATAATGCGGCCAACCTTAAAACCTCGGTCTCATCTGTAAAAAACAGCTTAGCGTCCTTGCAGGCGGTTTATGATTCTTTCAGGGAACTGGAAATAAAATCTCCCATCGCAGATTCTTTGATGGAAAACATAAAGGATGAGGCGGCGCTGGTCAACAGGAAATATGATACAGGTAAAGAACCGGATGAAGTGATAGACAGGATTGCCGAAATATTCAGGCAGATACTGAATGACAATTATACGCAGTTGACTCCTTTAGATGTAAATCGAAAAACCATATTGGCAGAAATAAGTTTTGTTCCCGTTATCGATTCTGTAACGGCTTTTACTCTCAATATGAACCTTGCTGATACCATAAGACGGTTAGTACCTATTTATAAAAAAGAACCGCTGCGGTTCAGAAATACATTTGGTTTTGGTTTTGCATCATTCGCTGAGAGCCGCTGGAATTATTATGTTACCCCTGATAGTATAATTGCCCGGGAATCGGCCAACCAGTTTAAACCACTGGTGGTAACCTATCTGCATTTTTATGCACCGAGAGATAAAGGTTTCCGCTGGGGAGGCACTTTTGGAGCCGGTCTTCCACTAAGCGGAAATAAGGATATCAATATCATGCTCGGCCTTAGTACATTTTTAGGGAAAAATGACCCTGTTTGTATTACAGCAGGTATTGCCGGGTCTGAACTTAAAAAACTTACCGGTATAAAGCCGGGAGATAAAGTGAGCTTCACAGAAATCGATGATAAACACTACCAGTCTGTTTACCGGATCGGTTATTTTCTTTCTCTGACGTTTAACCCTGGTAGTTTAAATACTAAAGATTAAACTGACTAAAATGAAAAAGTACGTACTATTCATTGCCAGCATATTATTGTTTTCCTGTAATCACCAGCAGTCGCCGCAGCAGGCGGATAACAAAGAGCCTTCGCTAAATACTGCATGGAGCATTAAAGGCTGTGCAGAAAAAGCTACCCGCAGCAATACTAAATTTCCTGACTCTGGTGAATACAAGGATTATCCTGACCTGCCGGCGCCGGAAGGCTTAGGTATTAAAGCCGACGGAGATTCTATTACTTACAGCCGGTTCGAACAACATCTCTGCTGCAGGCAGGTTAAAGTAACTCTTGAAAAAAATGAAAATATCATCACTGTTACTGAATATTGGTTTGGGCTAGGCTGTAAATGCCGTTGCAGTTCAACCGTGCATGCGGTAGTCCGTGAACTCCCAAAAGGTGAATACCAGGTTTATGGTGTTGCCACAGGCACAGACCCGGTTGAAAATAAACCAACTGGTATTAAGGATACTGTGCTGGCTAAAAAAGTAACCATTCAGTAAATACTTATTCACAGCAGCCCCCTTGTTTGAGGCTCTCATTCATTACATGTAATTTGCGGCCATGATTGCCCTTCATAAAACTCAGGGTGACAGACGTAAATGGTTGATTATTTAAAAGGATTGAATGAGCGGCAGCGGGAAGCTGTATTACATATTGACGGTCCCCTGATGATTGTGGCCGGAGCCGGCAGTGGCAAGACAAAAGTATTGACAACCAGGGTAGCCCACCTGATGGCCAATGGTGTGGATGCTTTCAACATATTGGCACTGACATTTACGAATAAGGCTGCCAAAGAAATGAAAGAACGGGTGGAAAAGATATTAGGTAATGCCGAAGCCCGGAATTTGTATATCGGCACTTTTCACTCTGTTTTTGCCCGCATTCTTCGATTTGAAGCAGATAAGATTGGCTATCCCCGTCATTTTACCATCTATGATACTGATGATGCCAAAAGTGTGGTGAAGACGGTCATCAATGAGCTGAACTTGGACGACAAACATTACAAGCCCAATGTAGTGTACAACCGAATTTCTGCTGCGAAGAATGCATTGGTCGGACCTGCTGAATACCGGAATGACTATGCCATTCAGCAGGAAGATATGCGGGCCAATCGCCCGGCAATAGGTCAGATATATGATGCTTATGTAAAACGCTGTTTCAAAAACGGGGCAATGGATTTTGATGACCTGCTGCTGAAATTCTACGAGCTACTGAAAAATGTACCGGAAGCATTGGCCAAATACCAGCGAAAATTCAGGTACATATTGATCGACGAGTACCAGGATACCAACCCAGCCCAGTACGAGATCATTAAATTATTGGGTGCTATGTATGAGAATGTTTGTGTGGTGGGTGATGATGCGCAGAGTATTTATTCATTTCGTGGGGCAACTATTCAAAATATCCTGCAGTTCCAGAAAGATTATGATGATGTAAAAATTGTAAAGCTTGAACAGAACTACCGCAGCACCAAGAGTATTCTACATGTGGCCAACGAAGTGATCCGGAATAATAAGGGACAGATAGAAAAAGTTTTATTCACGGATAATGGTGAAGGAGAAAAGATAAAGCTGGTCCGCACGATGACGGATAATGACGAAGGCAAGTTTGTAGCCGACAGCATACAGGAACAAAAACTCCGCAATCATTACAGCAATAAAGATTTTGCCATTCTTTACCGCACCAATGCCCAAAGCCGGGCATTTGAAGAAGCGCTGAGAAGAATGGGTATTCCCTATACTATTTATGGCGGTATTAGTTTTTATCAGCGTAAAGAAATCAAAGACCTGGTGGCTTATCTAAGGATCATTGTAAACTCAAGGGACGAAGAAGCGCTGAAACGCATCATTAATTACCCGGCAAGGGGAATTGGCAAAACAACGATTGACAAACTGATTCTCATCGCTAATGAAAACAACATCAGCGTATGGGAAGTAGTGGAAAATGCAGCAAAGTATGGTTTCAAAGCAGGAACTCTATCGGCGCTGGATGAGTTTGCTATCATGATCAAAAGTTTTGCCAGCATGCTGACAAAACAAAATGCTTATGAAGTAGCCTTTCATGTAGGCAAGCAAACGAATTTGGTAAAAGAGTTATTCAATGATAAGAGTACCGAAGGGGTACAGCGCTACGAGAATATACAGGAGTTGCTGAACTCTATTAAAGAATGGACGGAAAGCCCGGATAATGAAGATGGTGAACTCGTTGATAAGTCTCTTGCTTCTTATTTACAGCAGATCACTTTGCTGACGGATGCAGATGAAAAGGACCCCGATGCAGATACGGTAAAGCTAATGACCATACATGCCGCCAAAGGATTGGAGTTTAGCTGTGTGTTCGCAGCAGGCCTGGAAGAAATGCTTTTTCCCAATGCCATGGCCATCAATACAAGGGAAGAATTGGAGGAAGAAAGAAGATTATTTTATGTAGTCATCACCAGGGCCAAGCAAAGGCTTTGGATCACTTATGCCAATACCCGGTATCGTTTTGGGCAATTGGTGCAAAATGACCCTAGCCGCTTTATCGAAGAAATTCCCGAGCAGTACCTCGACAGAAGTTTTGCAGGTGGCGGTAGCCGGAATAATTCTGGTAGCAAATGGGGTAACTCCGGTGGTTTCGACCGGATGAGAGGCTGGGGAGGCTCCTCGCACAATGATGTACAGGAAGCAGAGAAAAAATATGGACCAGCACCGTCTAAGAAGCAATCATCCACTCCTTCTTATTTAGCGCCAAAAACTTCAGTGCCTAAAGTCGTGGAGCATACACCTTCGGCTGATTTTGTGGCAAGCGATACTTCTAATTTGCAGTTGGGACAAAAAGTAGAGCATCAGAAATTCGGTTTTGGAGAAGTAATGAAAATGGAAGGAGCAGCGCACAATCCCATTGCCACTGTAAAGTTTGAGCACAATGGTGAGAAAAAGATCATGCTGAATTATGCCAAACTGAGGATTGTAAATTAACATTTTGCAATCGGTAAGCAGTCTATTTTTGCTGTCATAAGTATTTGACAGCAACCTTCTACTAATGCTTTCCCGCCGCCAAAAAAATAAATTACGCCGTCTGCTGCTTTTAGGGCTTGGTATAGTTGTTTTAATAACGGGAAGCTGGTTATTCTGGCAATGGAAAACATATCGTAAGGCCAAATCTGTTCGTTACCCCGAATTCGGAATTGTCATTCCAGGCGGTTATGCCATTCACGGCATTGATGTTTCAAAGTATCAATCCTCCATTGCGTGGGAGGATGTGAAGTCAATGAGTGTGCAGGATATTCAGTTGGGTTTTGCTTTTATAAAAGCCACTGAGGGTATTGGCAATACAGATCCTCTTTTCAAGAGAAACTGGAAAAAGTCAAAAGATGCCGGAATCTTCCGCGGTGCCTATCATTTTTTCATTGCATCGAAAGATGGCCGCTTGCAGGCAGAGAATTTTATTGATAAAGTGAAACTGGAACCTGGTGACCTGCCTCCTGTTCTGGATGTGGAGCAATTGAATGGAACATCTCCGGCTCAATTACGAACAGAAGTAAAAAAATGGCTCGACATCGCAGAGAACCATTACGGGGTGAAACCGATCATTTATACCAATGTGGATTTTTATAACCGCAACCTTGGCAGTGAGTTTGATGGTTACCCATTATGGGTAGCGCATTATTATGAGCCGGAACAACCCCGTATTAACAGGGGATGGATTTTCTGGCAGCACAGTGATGAAGGAAGGGTAAATGGGATAGTTTCTCCTGTTGATTTCAATGTTTTTAACGGCGACTCCTCTGATTTTAAGAACCTGCTGCTCCGTTAAACAAACAATTACCTGCTTTTGAAATAATGTACCTTTCGGCTTCAATTTAAAATAATGGAGCAAGGCTGGGACCCGGAGGTCAAAAGATTTTTTCTGCGGATCATTAATACTGTTTCGTGGGGTCTGCTATGGCTGATGGCCTGTGCCACGGCTGGTTTATACTTTCAATTAGCTTATGGCCGGGGTATTTATACAGTTATTTTTTATGTATTGATGGCAGCCAGCTTTTTGCTGCTTCTTCGTTTTTTTTATAATACCTGGAAGAATAATTGAATGGCAGTTGCCTTTAATTATCACCTAATTATTATCTTACTATTCATTATGCAACTAAAATTGATCAGCAGACGGTTGGTTTCGTACGGTACAATATTTATTTGCCTGATTAAATTTGCTATACGGCCCCTGCAGCATTTTGATGAACCCTTAAGTTTTATACTTGGTATTATGCCCAACCTGGCAGGATCATTCCTCATACCCTTTGGGGCTTATTGGTTTTTCAGCGGAAAAGATTTTTTGCTGGCAAGAATATTCCGGATACAATCTGCATTTGACCTGAGGATAGTGTGCCTGCTGGGATTTGCCATGCTGGTTGTAAATGAATATTTGCAAAAAATTCCTGTATTTGGCAGAACATTTGACTATTACGATGTTCTTTTTTCTTTTGTTGGCCTGCTTTTATCCTGTTTACTATTCGGCAGGCTCCTTCAGCGGAGAATGCCGGTCATTCACTAATTTTTGGTATCAAGTATCACAGGTGTATTACCCTTACCCATGATGATGACTTTTGAATTAGGCGACTTTGCCAGTTCCAGGTAAGCTTTTATTTGTTCATATTGCAGCTGCTGATCTGTCAGCCCGCTGTTGATGATTCGCTGGTAATCAGCTATACCCTGCGCCTCCACTCTTTTTCTTTCTGCCTCCTGTTTTTCTTTTAATAAGACAAACTGCATTTTTTGCGCATCCTGCTCTGCATTGATCTTTTGTTCAATGGTTGCTTTTACAGAAGCCGGTAACGTAATGTTTCTGACAAGTAATTGCTCCAGTATCAAACCTCTTTTTTTAAAATCATCTTCAATGCTTTTAAATATGCGTTGCTGAAATTCGTCCCGCTTGGTAGAGTAAAGCGATATAGCATCATAATATACAGCATTATCCCTGATCTTGGTACGGGTAAGCGGACGGACAATCTTATCCGTATAATCTTCCCCGGTTTCTCTTACGAGGTTTGGCGCTTCTGATGGGATTAATTTATACAAAACGGTCAGGTCTATGGTCACTTCCAGACCGTCTGCAGTCAGAATTCGTATGGCATCGTCACTGGCTTTTGCACCCTCATCGTGTATACCGCTCATGGTGTAATTCTGTGTTTTTACATCCAGTCTCCTTACTTCAACAAATGGATTGATGAAATGCAAACCGCTGCTCAGCACATCATTTTGCACTTTACCAAAAAGTGTTTTTACCCCAATTTGCCCGGCATTGATCTGAATGATAGACTTGGACAATATTCCTGCTACCACTAATAATACAGCAATGCTTCGCACTACACCTGCAAATCTGCCAATTTGCTGATTGCGCTGTATAGCAAAACTGGCAATAAGAGCCAGGATTCCAAGAACTATAAGTGCCATTGTAATTAATTTGAAAGTAAAATTAATTGTTTGTTAACTGCTATGATCTGAAATAATCACCCATCGTCCCCTGATCTTTCTGAACAACAATGTATAATACCCTCCCACATCCCCAACAGATCTTTTTAAGAACCACTTGCCGGTTACATGGTAGTATTTGCCTGATAATTTCTTTACCTGTATCAGCGTAAAGGTCAATTTACCCATAGCGGCAGTATCCGGGTAGCCTTTTTTGTAATTGTTGAGTGTGTTGTTCCATCCATAGGTAACACCACTTTTCCCAATGAACATCAGCGAATCATTTTCCCAATAACCATTCATAAATGCATCAATATCGCCCCGGTTCCATGCCTGGGTTTGCTTGTCTAAAATACCAAGTATAATTCTCTCCTGTTTACGCTGGGCTAGTATGGAAATGCCAAAAAACAGGAAAGCAATGAAACAAGAATACCTTTTCATGTAGGGGGCAATTAAAAATTAATATTCGAAAGAAAGCCGCAGTGATTAAAATAGTCAATCTAAAATACACAATCTTACATACTAATGATTGCAGTCATCAGAATGGGCATGGTTATGCACACGGCAAGATTTATAGTTAATCAGGTGAGCGGTGATAATGAGCAATACAGCCGGTATCAATAGCCAGGTGCTGTAATGCAGAAAAAATTGCTTGAGCACCAGGAAAGCAAAGCCACTGTAAAAAACTGCAATTGGTAAGATGCTGTGATGGTGTTTCCTGTAGCCATGCCAGAGAGAATAAGTACCGATCGCCAGTGCCAACAGGATCATCCCAACTTCAAACCCGGTATGATGAATGATATTGATTCCAAATAAAGGAACGCTGCTCATGAGCAAAGGCAACATGGCACAATGAATAGCACAGGCCAAAGTGGCCCCAATGCCCAAAGCGTCCCAATTGATCTTTAGTTTCATGCAAATAGCAAAAATATAAAAAAGCAACACAGTTGCAAAATAATTATGACTTGCTGTCGTAACTTTGCCCCTCAATTAATGGTGAGAGTATGTCAAAGAAGGGTGTTTTTTATCTGAGCTTTTTTGTGTTATTGGCTTTGGGCTTCTATTTTGTACTGGCCCAGATTATTCCCGGGTTTACCAAAAAAGGCGTGGCGCCGATCAGTTTTGTAAGGCCTTTTGCCTTTACTAACCAGGATGGAAAAACTATTACTGAGAAAGATATTAAGGGAAAGGTGTATGTAGCGGGTTATTTCTTTACGACCTGCAAGTCTATTTGCCCCACTATGAATAACTACCTGAAAACGGTCTATGAAGAGTTTAAAAATGAGAAGGACTTTTTGATTCTTTCACACACCTGTGATCCGGAAACAGACTCTGTGGCACAACTGAAACATTATACAGATTCTTTAGGAGTGAATACGGACAAATGGATATTTCTTACCGGAAGAAAGGACAGCCTTTATAATATGGCGAGGGTAAGTTATACCATTGATGACCCGGCCAATAATCTAAAGAGCATTGAAGATCAGTTTATTCATTCCCAATTTTGGGCATTGGTGGACCGAAACGGTGATGTAAGAAAGATTTACGATGGTCTTAAGGAAGAGGAAGTAAAAGAACTGATCAGTGATATTAAAAAACACCTGCAGGAGTAAACAATGCCAAAACAGTCAGCCATAGAAATGTCTGTCCGGATCGAATCGCTGCTAAAACGCAACCGGCTCAGTGTTACTGATAGCCGGAAAAAAATATTACAGCTTTTCCTGGAGCATACCGGCGCCATGGCGCATGGCGATATTGAAAAAGGGGCTGGTGAAAAGTTTGACCGGGTTACCGTTTACCGAACACTGCAAACATTTGTTGACAAAGGCATTATTCATATTATCCCGACTGCTGATAATTCTATTCGGTATGCATTATGCAAAGATGATTGCGGCGAAGGACACCACCATGATCATCATATACATTTTGTTTGCACTCATTGTAATAAAACCTATTGTTTAGATGATGTGGTGACCCCAGACATTAAGCTACCCAAGGGATATTCTGCCGGTCATGTGGAAGTGGTGGTAGAAGGTATCTGCAAAAACTGCCAGTAAAAAATAAAGCCCCGGTGTAGAAACAGCGGGACTTTTGGTTAAGGCTCTGATTAGTAGCTATGTGAAATCCGATTTTATCGGATTATTATTCTGAATCAAAAGTAAGTTCTCACTTTGATATTTCCGAATTTAGGGCATACCACTTTTGTGGTATTTTTACTATTTACAAGCTATCTGCTTCTTTTTTAACAAACTCCATTAGCCCTTTAATATACCCAGGAGAAAAATTGAAGTCCAGCCCGGCGGCTTTAAATAACTCAGGTAGGGTGCGGGTACCTCCCAGGCTAAGCGCTGTTATATAATTATTAACTGCATTTGAAGGATTTTGCTTGTACTGTTGCCAAAGTCCAATGGCTCCCAGCTGGGCAATACCATATTCGATATAGTAGAACGGTACTTCGTACAGGTGGAGTTGGCGCTGCCAGCCATAGCGACGATATTCGTCCAGCTCTTGCACATCTATTATGGGAGATGAGAACTCGTTGAGTATTTCAATCCACTTTCCTGCCCTCTCTTCTTCTGTGTGTGCAGGATTTTCATAAATCCAATGCTGGAATTTATCAATAGTGGCAATCCACGGGAAGATGGTGATTACTCTTTCCAGCTGTTGTTCTTTAGCTCTTTTGAGTTCATCGGCATTATCAAAAAATACATCCCATTTATCCATGCTGAATAATTCCATAGCCATGCTGGCTACTTCGGCAATTTCAGTAGGGTATTCTTTGAAACCGGTCAGTTCCAGGTTGTGAGAAAGAAAAGAATGGATGGCATGTCCACCTTCATGTACCATTGTGGTAACATCATCCAGGGTGCCGGCAGCATTCATAAAGATGAAGGGGGCACCGCTTTCTGCCAGCGGGCAATTGTAGCCACCCGGCGCTTTGCCTTTCCTGCTTTCAAGATCCAAATGACCCATGGTCTTCATTTTTTGCAGGCAATCAGCAAAAAATGATTTCAATTCCCGAAAACAGGCAATGGTTTTTTCCGTCAGTTCTTCGCCGGTTGTAAAAGGACGAAGCGGTTGAATACCGGCAGGCTCCGCTTCCACATCCCATGGACGAAGCGTATCCAGGCCCAGTTTTTTCTTTTTTTCCTCATAGATCTGGTTAACCAACGGCATGACATGCAGTTTCACCGCTTCATGAAACTGGTAACATTCGTCTTTAGTATAATCAAAACGTCCAAGCTCTTTAAATCGAAAATCCCGGTAGTTTACAAAGCCGGCATTTAAGGCTATACGATGACGTTTTTCCAGCAAGTTTGAAAAAAGTTTATTCAACTCCTCTTTATCCTGCAGTCTTCTTTCATTTATTTTTCTGTAAACTTCTTCTCTTAATTTTCGGTCAGGGTCTTCCAAAAATTTAGCTGCCTGTTGTAAGGTGTACTCCTGCCCGTTTACAGTCACGGTCATTTTTCCTGCAATGACGCCATACTGCTGCTGCATTACATTCAGTTCAGCATTCAGCTGGATATTTTCTTCCCTGAACAGCTCGATATTCTTTTTTACATTTCTCAGGTAAGTAAAATATTTTGATTGATCCAGAGAGGGTAAATGCGGACAAGCCAATAATTTTTTATTCAGCTTATCAGAATAAGGCTGGATCATGGGCTGAATCTCCATCATGAAAAAATTGAAAGCTTCTTCCAGGCTCTTATTCTCTGTATCGCAAGTCATTTTTATTTGCCGCCAGCAGGCATCTTCGCTGATCACTGCTTCCAGTTCACTGGCATCCTTCAGCCATTGTTCGAGTTCGGCAACTGTATCTAATGATCTTTCATCCAGGTTTTTAAAATATGGCTCCAGGCTTTGCCAGTCTTTGATTAGAAAATCCCTTGGCAAAAAATTTCTCGGTAATTTTTGAATATCGGCGCTGTAATTCATAAAATGATAATTTGATAATAAGCCAATGTGCTAATGAAGTGTCCTGTGGTACAGGGTTCATTAGCACATTAATACTTTTACTAATCGGCTGATTATTCTGCTTTCTTCTTTCGGGTTGCTTTTTTCTTCGGGGTCTCTTCTGCCACAGGTTCTTCTATTACAGGTTCAGCAACTGCTTCTTCCTCTGGTAGTTCAGACAATTTGATTTCCACATTGTTCTTTTTCAGGATATCAAACCATTTTACCATCTTCTTCATATCACTGGCATATACCCTTTCAAAATCCATATCAGGATATACTTTTTCAAAATATTTTTTTACTGCATCCGCATCTTTATCAGATGGCAGGCTTGCACCTGCTTTATCCATAGCCGTAAAGAGATCTACCAGGTTCACATTATCACGGATGGTATACACCTCAATACTTTCAAGGTGAGAAAAATTGTGAATGCGGCTGGATACAAACCGGGTAGATTTATCTTCCAATGAACGAACAATGGCTCCATCAGTTTTGCTGTTGAGCAGTTCAAACAAACCCGGCAACCCGGTAACGGCAACTAGTTTACTGTATTCCATAGTTTTTTTGATTATTAAGGGCATGCAAGATACTTGAGTTCAGGCAAAAAGGGTGCTATGTAAAAATAAATATGACCACCCCGAACGGTTTTTATACTTTCATCGTCATATAAAATGTTCCATATAAACACCTGTAAATAAATAGATATGAAGAAAATGTTCGTTTGCCTGCTGGCTCTGCTGGGTTCAGCAGTGGTAGTTTCGGCTCAGCCAGGCGGTATCCGCCGCACTCCTGAAGAAAGAGTCGCCGTTATTCACCAAAAGCTGGATAGTGCCTTTAAACTGGAAGCCTCTAAATTAGCCGTCTTGGACACTGCTCTCATCGCCCTGTACAAAGCACAAGATGCCAAAAGGCAGGAAATGATGGCGGGAGGTAGTTTTGACCGGGATGCCTTCATGGAAGAAATGAAAAAGTTCAATGATGCCCAGGATGAAATGTTTAAAGCAGTGCTTACCAAGGAGCAATATGAAATCTGGAAAGAAAAAATTCAGCCAGCCATGCGACCACAACGACAAGGTGGTGGTGGCCGCCCGGGTGGTGGTAATTAATAAGCTTCGTTGTTTAAGTTATATAAGCCGTTCTGTTTATTCAGATCGGCTTTCTTCTTTTAAGACCATTCTGGCTGCCTCACAATAAGTATTGACAGGACACATTTATGATTTTAAGTGAGCTTTTACCGTGATAAACGGTGCATCTTTCATTATTTAATTCTGTAACTTAAATGTCCCAAAACTATTATTATGAGGATGCTACTCCATTTCCTGCTTACTGCAAGTATTATCGCCTGCAACTCAAATACGACTGCCAAAACAACAAATTCAAATTTCAATATTGACTCAGTAAAAGCTCATATCATGAAAATGAACGAGAGCTATAGTGAGCGGTTCATTACAAAAGATTCCAATTATTATAGCCAGCGTTATTGCAAAGATGCATCTGTTCTGTGTCCCGGAGTGCCGGTTGTAACAGGGTTGGATTCTATTATCAGTTTCTTTTACGGAGATGGAACAAATACCGGCGCAAAAATTGAACTGCCTGTAGGCAGTGTTTATGGTAATGAAGACCTGGTAGTGGAGGAAGGCACTTATAATTTTCCTGATGGGAAAGGCGGGAGCCTGGACAAAGGAAAATTTATTGCTTTATGGAAGAAAGAAGATGGCCGGTGGAAACTATACCGGGAAATATGGAATACAGATTTAAACAATAAAAACTGAAAAATGGCGGAGTTGAAGACAAAACAAAATGATGCCAGTGTGGAAGCCTTTCTTCAAACTGTAAAAGAAGAAAGTAAAAGAAAAGATTGCGAAGCAGTACTGAAGATAATGAAGCAGGCAACAAAAGAGAAGCCCAAAATGTGGGGAACCAGTATCATAGGCTTTGGTACCTACCATTACAAATCGGAAAGGAGCAGGCAGCAAGGTGATTGGTTTATTGCTGGATTTTCACCAAGAAAAGCTAACCTTACCCTATATATTATGCCATCTATCAGTCATTATGGAGATTTGGTTAAAAAATTGGGTAAATGCAAAACCGGTGGATCCTGCTTATACATTAATAAGCTGGCCGATGTAGATACGAATGTTTTAAAAGAATTGATAACTACTGCCTGCCACAAAATGAAAGAGCTTACTAAAACAAAAAAATAAATAGTAAAACAAAAACAACCAACATGGATAATGCTATCAGCTGGTTTGAAATACCGGCCACCGACATTGACAGGGCGCAGCAATTTTATGAAACTGTTTTTCAGATTAAAATGCAGCCTATGGATTTTCAGTCAACCAAAATGCGAATGTTCCCGATTGATGATCCTATGAAGGGTATCGGCGGAACACTCATTGACAGCGGAGGTTTTCATAAACCATCTGCAACCGATGGTCCTTTGATTTACCTGAATGGTAATCCTAATGTTCAGATTTTTTTGGACAGGGTGGAAGCTGCCGGAGGAAAAATTATGGTTCCTAAAACCGAAATAAGCCCGGAGTATGGTTATATGGCTGTATTCCTGGATACGGAAGGAAACCGAATTGCATTACATTCTGTTCCTGAAAAATATTTACAACCATAAAATCAACCAATAAATGATAGTAATATATATCATCCTGGGCATTATTGCCCTGCTCCTGCTTGCCGGTCTTGTTATCGGCAAAGACATCAGCGCCACCAAGGAAATCATTATCAGTAAACCCGTTGACGAAGTGTTTAACTATATTAAGTATTTGAAGAACCAGGACAATTACAGCAAGTGGGCCAGCCTTGATCCCAATATGAAAAGCGAACACCGCGGTACAGACGGAACGGTTGGATTTGTCAATCACTGGTCGGGGAATAAGAAAGTGGGTGAAGGTGAGCAGGAAATTACGGCCATTGAAGAAGGGAAAGCATTGTATACGGATTTACGTTTCATCAAGCCATTTAAGTCTTTTGCCAAAGCCACCATGACAACGGAAGCGATTGATGCAAACAGCACAAAAGTTACCTGGGGCTTTAAAAGTCAGATGAACTACCCGATGAACGTCATGAAGCTGTTTATGAACATGAGTGAAATGGTGGGAAAGGATTTTAGTACCGGTCTCACTAACCTGAAAGCAGTACTTGAAAAGTAATCACATGAAGAAGTCCTTAATAACACCAGTATTATTTATCATTTTCCTTTTGTATGCAATGCAATTCACAGCTTGTAAAAGCGATGAGAAGAAAAAGGTTGAAACAGTTGACCGGTTTAGCTGGATGAATGGGTATTGGGAAATGAAGGAAAAAGATGGAATTGTAACTGAGCAATGGAAACGGGTAAACGACAGCCTGATGGAAGGGAAATCAGATTTTGTGAAAGGTGATTCTGTCATTCCCTTTGAAACCATCCGGATGTTCAGAAGTGGAAATGATTTTTATTATGAGGCCAAAGCAGCGGGACAGAACAATGAGCAGCCGGTTGCTTTCAAACTCACTTCATTTTCTGATACAGCATTTGTTGCTGAAAACCCGCAACATGATTTTCCAAGACGGATCCGTTATACACTGGTTAATGAGGATTCCATTCATGCATTTATCGATGGCGGACCACAGCAAACCGAGAAAAGGTCTGATTTTTATTATTCAAGAAAGAAATGAAATACAATCTTGAAACATCGTATGAAATACTGGAGAGAACACCCGGCATCCTCAGATCTTTGCTCCATGGATTGAATGATAACTGGATGCTCAATAATGAGGGCCCGGACACATTTACGCCTTATGATGTAGTAGGCCATTTGCTTCATGGAGAAAAAACAGACTGGACAGTCCGCATCCGCCGGATTTTAGAGCAGGGAACTTCACTGCCTTTTGATCCTTATGACCGCTTTGCACAATATGAAGAAAGCAAAGGGAAAGACCTGTTACAATTACTGAATGAGTTTGAACAACTGCGTAATGAGAACCTCGGATGGCTAAAATCGCTGAAGCTTAATGAAGCTGATTTTGATAAAAAAGGTATGCACCCTTCGTTGGGAGAAGTAACATTGAAAAACTTGTTGGCTACCTGGGTGGTGCATGACCTTACGCATATTGCTCAAATTACAAGGGTAATGGCAAAGCAATACAAAGAAGAAATGGGGCCATGGACTGAGTTTTTTCGTATTTTAAGTTTCTAAAAACAATGCTATGCAATCTAAAGCTGCAACAGTAGATGCTTATTTAGCTGAAATACCCGAAGACCGTCAAAAGGCAATGGCAAAACTCCGTTCAGTAATAAAAAAAAATTTACCAAAAGGATTTAAGGAGTCGATGGGTTATGGTATGATGGGCTGGTGTGTGCCGCATAGTATTTATCCTGCGGGCTATCATTGCAATCCTAAAGATCCGTTGCCATTTATGGGGCTGGCTTCACAAAAAAATTCTATCAATCTTTACCACATGGGCATCTATGCAGATCCAAAGCTGCTCAAATGGTTCCAGGATGCTCATGCCAAAGCCTCGCCAAAAAAACTAGACATGGGTAAAAGCTGTATAAGGTATAAAAAACCGGAAGATATTCCCTTTGAGTTAATCGGAGAACTGGCGTCCAAAATTACTCCGCAGGAATGGATTGAGATGTATGAGTCGGCTTTTCGAAAGGGCAACACAAAAAAATAAAAAGAACCATGAAAAGATTAATTGTAATCACTTCGCTTTTGGCTTGTTTTAATTCTTTCGCACAGGATAGTACAAAAGCAAAACCTAAAGAATGGCTAGGTGTGCTTACGCTTACTGAAAAATTTACAGCGGAAGTCAACTGGACTCCGGCTGATCAGGCTGTAGTAGGGGAGCATTTTCAAAGATTGGTAAGAATGAAAGAAAGTGGAACAGTAATACTGGCCGGCCGCATGGAATTAGCACTTAATGACCCGGAAATGAAAGGGCTTGTAATTTTTTATGCAAAAGATGAAAAGGAAGCGAACCAGTTTATGCAGGACGACCCGGCTGTAAAGGCAAAAATTATGCAGGCGAAAGTTTATCCTTATGGGGTAGCAGTAAACAAATGTGAATAAGCAAAAGATAGTTATGAGTACAGAATCAATTGACAAAGCCACACAAACGCAGATAGCCAATATTGAAAAAAACACCGGTAAAACACTACAGCAGTGGATTGAAATCGTCAATAAATCCGGTTTTGCAAAACACGGGGAGCTGGTAAATTTTCTTAAAGAAATACATGGATTCACCCACGGAAATGCGAATACTGTAGTTCATTTCGCCAAACAATCTCATGCCGGAGCAGCAGAGAACAGCGATGACCTGATTACAGAACAATACAAGGGGAAAGAAAATCTGAAACCCTGGTATGATAAGATAATGGCTGAGATAAGCAAGTTTGGCAAAGATGTGGAAGCAGCCCCCAAGAAAGCCTATGTAAGTTTGCGCAGAAAGAAACAGTTTGGTTTGATTCAGCCCTCCACCAAAGACCGGCTGGATATCGGCTTGAATATAAAAGGAGTTGAGCCTTCAGGAATTGTTGAGGATGGGAAGAAATGGAATGCAATGTGTACGCATCGTATCCGGATAGAAAATGAAGAAACAATCAATAAAGACTTATTCAACTGGATAAAACAGGCTTACGAACAGGCAGGGTAAAAAATATCATATGAAAAGAATGATTGTAGCATTACCTCTATTTTCTTCATTGCTTATTGCAGGGCAAAAAAATAAAAAGATTGATGAACTGTATCTCACCCGGCTTAAAACAGCAGAAGCCTACTATCGCCACAACCAGATCGGCGAAGCCAAAAAAATATTATTGGCTGTTCCGGAAAGTAAAAGAACATTTGAGTGGCAATTGCTCAATGCCAGAACAGACCGGAGCATATATACTATAGCCGCACACAGCAAATCGGTCGCAGGAATAGCTGTTAGCGACGATGGAAAATTATTTGCTACAGGCTCTGCAGATAACTCCATTATTATTTGGGATGCGGATACTTACCAGCAAATAAAGAAAATCGAATCACATAAGGGACAGGTTACCACACTTGATTTTTCGCCGGATGGAAAATCACTCATAAGTGGCTCAACAGATAAATCGCTACGGCTATGGGATGTAGCTACCGGAAATGAGGTCAGAAATTACAACAGCGAATTCAAACAGGGAATTTATCAGTGTAAATTCAGCAGCGATGGGAAAATGCTGGGTGTAGTCTCTTGGGAGAGAGGTACTAAAGGGGTGCAGGGCTTTGCCAAAGTGCTGGATGTGCAAACCGGCACTTTAATCAAACGCTTTGATACGGACGATCACCCGGCCTCTGCTTTAAAATTTTCTGCTGATAATAAAAAATTGTATACAGGTACATGGGGTTTTCAAATCAAGCAGCATGATATCGCATCCGGTAATACCGACTGGAACTATGATATGAGAGAATTTGACTATTACACAGCTGTACAAACGATGGATGTAAGCCCTGATAATAAGTATGTAGCACAGGGCGGAAAAGACAACAAAATAAGAATGCTGAATGCTGCAGATGGCAAACTTTTGTATGAAATAGAATCCTGGCAGGGTCATAAGGAATGGGTGAATGGCATCCGTTTTTCTCCTGATGGATTGAGTTTCGCCAGCGTAAGCGATGATGGCTTACTCAAAGTATGGGAAACCATCAATGGTAAAAACCTGCTCATATTCAGGGGACATATTGCAGGGCTAAATCAACTGGCCTGGCATCCTGACGGGAAAAGAATTTATACTACATCAGCTGATAACACAGTTAAGATATGGAACATCAATCACCCTGGTGAATTGGCTTTCACAGCAAGTGTGGTGGGCCCCTGGAATGCACCTGTTTCTCCTGACGGAAAATGGACGGCCCCTGTTAATAGTGATAAGTATCTGGCATTATATAGTTTGAACACCGGCAAACCGGAAATCTTCTTAGATAGCCTCTCGGCTTTTGCTGCATCATTTTCTGCTGATGGGCAATACCTGGCAACCGGGTACAGGCAAATCAATATCTACCATACCAATACCGGAAAGAAGATACTAGCCGGTAAAGGGCATACCGGTGTTATCTATGGAATGGATTATAACAGCAAACTGAACTTGTTTGTAACTACGGCTGATAATACTGTCAGGGTTTGGAATACAACCGATACAACTGCATATAAAACTGTATCAAACATTAAAAGTCCATTTACTGTAAAATTTTCTCCTGATGGAAAAAATATTTATGCGGGCTGTGCAGATGGTAAAGTAAAAATAATTTCATCAACCAGTTGGATGGTTATTGACAGCCTGCAAAGTGGTACAACCATATTTAACATGGCCGCATCCAACGATGGTAAATATTTGCTTACCAGTGGTAACGCAGAGGTTATTGTGTGGGATTTGAAAAAGAAAAAGAGCAATTCTCTGGCCGGACATACTAAATGGGTGTATGGATGTGCATTTCACCCAACGCTGCCAATTGCCGTTACCGCATCCTACGACCGCACTCTTCGTTTTTGGGATGTGGAAAAAGGGATTAACACCCTAACCTTGTTTGGATTTGACCATGAACTGTACACGGTTAATTTTTCAAAAGATGGTAAGCGCCTTATCATAACCGAAACCGGAGGTCTTGCACATATATTAAATTTATAACTACCGGTTAGTAAGCCTGATTCGCCTTTTGTCAAATAGATAGATCTGCAGACATTAGAAAGAAGTAAATTTCTATAAATGCAGAATTATGAGATCAATACTATTCACCGCCTTGCTGGCATTAGGCTTTTCATCTTCTTTTTCCCAGCAACCTGTACTTGTCAGCCCGCAATGGCTGAATGAGAATAGAAAAGATCCCGACCTGGTGATTCTTTACACCGGGTTTGTGATAAAAGCAGATTATGACCGGGAACATATTGAGGGGTCCCGTTTTCTTTGGCCAGACTGGCTGGCCTTTGATAAGCCAGAAGGCAGTATGTATGCACCGGATGCAACAACAGCCACTAGAGTGCTTCAGGAACTCGGTATTAATAAGAACTCAAAAATTGTGATCTGTCATAAAGGAAGCGATGTAAGTATTGCTTCCCGGATGTTTATGACACTGGAACATTTTGGCTTAAAAGAAAAAGTTTCTTTTCTCAATGGCGGTCTTGAAGCATGGAAGAAAGCCGGATATGCCGTTACCAATAAACCAGCCGTATTTAAAAAAGGGAACTATGTTGCAACTGTAACAGGCACACTGGTAGATAAAGATTATGTGTTGAATGCTTTAAATACAAAATCTTCGGAAGTAGTTGATGCAAGGGCCAAAAGATGGTATGATGGTGACCCAACCGGTAATCCCAGGGATGGACATATTACCGGTGCAAAGAATATTCCTTACCCGGATATGATAGATTCTACCAACAGCATTAAACCTGTTTCCGTGTTAGAAAAGAACTTTAGTGCAGAAGTACCCGGTAAGGATAAAGAAGTAGTGGTTTATTGTTTTATTGGTCAAACCGCCTGCGTAGATTACCTGGTTGGTCGTAGCCTGGGGTATAAAATGAAAGTCTATGATGGAAGCATGCAGGAGTGGAGCCGTGATGCAACATTGCCAATGGAAAAAACGACAAAACAATAAAAATACTTTTTATTATTCAAGCAGGCGGTTAAACAAGAAGTACGGATATTTGTTGTTAAAACAAAAAATTCATGCAAAGGGCAATATCCGGTTATCACTTGCTGATGATTCTTACCAATGTAGATGGGAGATTAAATGTAAATGAAGACCTGGTTATCAGGGACTGGCTCAGTCAGCATTTTCCTGTAAAGCCAAATCTCGATAATGAGATGGAAGTGATCAGTTCATTGGAAAAAAGTGACTATGCTTCGCATTTTCATACCCATATGAACCTGTTTTATCAGCACTCTGAAAAACAAGATCGCCTGGAATTGCTGCAATTTGCGATGAATATTATTAAAGCCGATGGACAAATTTCAAAAGAGGAAAATGCCTTTTTCAACGAGTTATATGATGCATGGAATGAGGAGGCTGAGTAAAACGAAAAACCCGGAACTAACTCCGGGTTTTTCGTTTTAAATACAGGCTATTATTTTTTTGTTCTTTTAAAAGTTCCTTCCATAAACTTTGTTTCTTTTCCATCATGTCCGGTTCCGTACATGGTCATGGTATAACTATCATCATCATGAAACTTCATTACTTGCTTCATATCTGTTTCCTTTTTCATTCCAGGATCTGATTGCTTACCTGTCATGGTCAGCGTTTTGCTGGCTTCATCATAAGCTCCTTCCATTCTTACGATGCCTGACCCTAAATTGTCAATCCAGCTGAGTACAAATTTCTTTTTCATTTTATCATAGCCCATAATGCCATGGCCTTTCATTTCCATACCCATCATATTGCTGGAGAAGTCTGACATTTGGTAAAGACCGTTCATGGTTACAGAAACTACATCTGTTGCCTTTGAATAAGTAGGCGGCTGTGCCGGATCCATCCACTGAGCAACCGAGTCGCAGACCCAGGTGCCGGCATGACCATTCATCCAGTTATGTTCCGGCCCGGGGGTAGCAAAATCCTGCCATGCCTTCATCATTTCAGCTTGTGCGGCTGAGTCTGGCGGAGCAGTGGTGTTGTTGGTTTCGGTTGTCTCGGTTTTAGTCTCATCCTTTTTTCCTTCATCTGTCTTTTTCTCATTGTTGCAGGCAAAAAGAATTACTGATGCGGATAAGCAGGTTAAAAGTATTCGTTTCATAAAAATGTTTTAGAGGAAGAAGGTACTAATTTGGCAGACACTTAACAAGGAAGAAATGGAGAAAATAATAATCAGCAGGATGAGCGATCAATACTTTATTATAACTGGCTGATTTTTATCTGCATGACGGTGGCAATACTGGTAGCCCTTTCTTTGGCCTGGAATGCTTTTTCTCCCTCAAATAACTCGTCTACGGATTCTTTAAAGTACCGGAGCCAGGTATCAAAATGGTGTTTTTGTAAAACAGATTGTTTGTGAAGATCGAGATGGGGCTGCATGGCATTCTTTCGGTACGTATCTGATTGAAAAAGGATGGCATCCCAAAAATCAACCAGCACAGGTAAGTGATGTTGCAGGTCAATCTTAGCTATATCCGTAAACAAATAGCTGATTGAACTGTCTGCAAGTAATTTTTCATAAAACCTTGTAACGAGGTTTAACAGGTCTTGCCTGTTTTGTATATCGTTCTTTTCACTCATTGATAATGGCATAAAGTTTCTCTGCATCAGACCTGTTGAATAACTGGGTGCCGTCATTCATTGTAGCCGCACTTCCGCAGGCCACACCAAAACGAATAGCTTCCCGTAAAGTCATGCCTTTTTGAAGGGAGTAGGTAATTCCTGCTACCATACTGTCCCCGGCGCCTACGGTACTTTTCTTTTCAACTTCAGGGGCTTCTACAAAATACCTTTTCTCTTCTGTGATCAGCCAGGCTCCCAATGGCCCCATTGATACTACCATGATCTCAGCGTAGCCATCTCTTATAGCTTGTTGCGCTGCATCAGGCACTTCTTCTTTATCCAGCCACTCTACATTCAGCATTTTACAGAGTTCGCCAATATTGGGTTTTATCAGGTAAGGTTTTCTTCCTTTTAATGCCTGTAAAGCCGGGCCGCTGGTGTCCACAATACATTTCGCACCGACAGCGGTTGCATTTTTTACAATCAGGCCATAAAAATAATCTGGTAACCCCGGGGGTAAACTACCACTGGCAACAACATAGGTTGGTGCAAAAGACCTGATCTGATCCACCAGTGATTTAATAGTTTCTTCCAGCACTTCTCTTCCCGGGAAAGTGAAACGATACTGGTTATTGGTAGATGTTTCCAGTACAATCCAGTTTTCCCTGGTTTCCACTTTTGTATCTACTGCATGAAATAAAATGCCTTCATCTTTTAATAAAGAACAAAGCATGTTCCCGTTGTGTCCACCAGCCGGAAATAAGGCAACGGAAGAAGCTTCTAATTTTTTTAAAGCTTTACTAACATTGATACCACCTCCACCAGGCTCATTCACCACCTCTTTGCAACGAAGCTTGCTTTCCGGCTTCAGTTTTTCAACCCTTGAGCTTTTGTCTATGCAGGGATTAAGTGTAACAGTAAGAATCATCGTGTAATTATTTTACAGAGTTGTTTTGTGTTTCTTTAAGCACTGCTTCTATTCTTAGTTTCAGGGTATCATAATCAGTAAATCCTTTTGCCAGCAAGTAAAATTTTTGTTCATCCGTTTGTATCAGTACCTGGGGAAAACTGGATACCTGTAACTGTTTACACAAGGCAAATTCATAATTTGCCTTTTCCTTGTACTCTTCGCTCTTGAGTTTCCCGTAAAATTCTTCTGCCGGCAGATTGTATTTTTCCAACAAATGCCGGTAAGCTTCATCATCGGTCAGGTCCCTTCCTTCAAAATGTAATGCATACTGCAGGTCGGCGGCAAATGCTACTTGTTTATCAGGGTAATACTCTTTGAAGATACATAGTGCAGCAGCAGATTTTTCTGAATGCTGGAACCAGTCACTTTTATCGGGGTTGAAAATATGCCAGAGATAGTCTTCGCCAAACCGGATACCTGTCATCTCTTCCACCTGTTTATAAGCCTGGCTTATATAAGTGGCTGTAGTACTGATTGGCCGCCGATGCTCTTTAGGGATCATTCCGCCTGACAATACTTCAAAAGAAAGTCGGCCTTCATATTCTTTTGCAATTCTTTTGATAACCGGGCTAAAACCATAGCACCATCCGCAATAAGCATCGTAGCAATAATAAACTGTCGGTTCCATAAGATTGCAAACTTATGGATATGCTGAGCCAGAAACTTATGACTTCAGAAAAAACTAATGGGCTTCCAGCCAGTTTGTGCCTTCGCCGCATTCCGCAATTACCGGTACTTCATAAGGAAGTGTCAGCGCCATCTGCATGTTTTCAATGATCAATGGTTTTAATTCCCTGACTTCTGATTTCAGGGCATCGAAAACCAACTCATCATGTACTTGCAATATCATCTTACTTTTCATTTTTCCCTTTTTCATGGCAGCATGTACTTTTTGCATGGCCAGTTTTATCATATCAGCAGCGGTGCCCTGTATCGGTGAGTTAATGGCGTTTCTTTCTGCAAAACCACGGACAGTGAAATTAGCAGAGTTAATGTCCCGCAGCCATCTCTTTCTTCCCATCAGTGTTTGCACATAACCATGTTCTCTTGCAAAGTTGATGGTATCATCCATGTATTTCTGAATACCCGGAAATTCTTTTTTGTAATTATCAATGATCTCTTTGGCTTCTGTTCTTGATATGCCAAGATTATCTGCCAGGCCAAATGCACCTTGCCCATAGATGATACCGAAATTCACACTCTTGGCTTTGTAACGCATTTCTTTGGTCACCTCAGCCTCTGGTATATTATATACCCTCGCTGCTGTAGCCGTATGTATATCGGTTCCGGCTTTGAATGCATCACACATATTGGCATCGCCGCTGATAGCAGCAACAATGCGCAGTTCTATCTGGGAATAATCAGCAGACAAAAGAATATGCTTTTCGTCTCTAGGAATAAATGCTTTCCGTATTTCCTTTCCCCGTTCTGTTCTCACCGGAATGTTTTGCAGGTTCGGATTGTTACTGGCTAGTCTTCCGGTTACAGCCACTGCCTGTCCGTAAGTGGTATGCACTCTTCCTGTTTTCCGGTTGATCAGTTGCGGTAATGCATCTACATAAGTAGATTTTAGTTTGGTCAGCTCACGGAATGCTAAAATATCATCTACTATTGGGTTGCCTTTGGCGGCAAGTTTGAGCAACACATCTTCGCCTGTCTGGTATTGGCCTGTTTTTGTTTTCTTGGCAGAAGGATCCAGTTTAAGCTTATCAAACAATACTTCACCTAATTGTTTAGGTGAGGCGAGATTAAATCGGACACCAGCTTGCTTGTACACACTTTCTTCAGCTTTTTTTGCATCCTTTTCAAGTTCTTTGGAATAATCGGTTAAGAAGTCAACATCAATTTTTATTCCTTCGTATTCCATATCCACCAGTACTTTCACCAATGGATTTTCTACTTCATTGAATACTTTTTCCACTTCTTTCTCCTTCAGCAATGGAGTAAATACATTTTTTAGTTGTAAAGTTATGTCTGCATCTTCCCCGGCATATTCTTTTATCTTTTCAATTTCCACGTCCCGCATATTGCCTTGTGTCTTGCCCTTCTTGCCGATAAGTTCTTCAATATGTACCGGTTCATATCCCAAAAATTTTTCACTGAGTATATCCATACTTCTTTTACCATCCGGCTCAATTACATAGTGGGCCAGCATGGTATCAAAAATATTTCCTGTCAGTTCAATACCATACCACTTCAGTACAAGCATGTCATATTTGGTGTTCTGACCAATCCATGTTTTTGTTGAATCAGAAAACAATGGTTCAAAATGCGCCAGTATTTCTTTTGTTCTTTGCTGATTGGCAGGGCAGGGTACATAGAATGCTTCTGAAGGTTTAACGGAAAAGCTCAATCCGACCAGTTCTGCATCGTTGGCATCAATGCCGGTCGTTTCAGTATCAAAACAGATTTCGTCATGTTTTTTTAATACTGCTACCAGTTTTTGGATAGCGGCATCTTCCACAATGGAATAGTAGTTGTGCGGAGTATTATGTATATTTTTATCAACTGTTAATCCTTCGTCAATCCCTTCATTATTTAATGTTATCGGCTCAACAGACCTGGTTTCCGGTTCAGCACTTTCGATAATATTACCAAAAAGATCCGTTTGAACCCCTTGCGGAATTTCTTTCTCAACAACTGATTTGGATGGCGCAGCGACTGTGAAATCGTCGCCCAGCAGTCGTTTACCCAATGTGCGGAACTCCAGTTCAGCAAAAACATCTTTTAATTTTTCTTTATCCCACTCTTTCAACCTGAAATCTTCTTCATGAAATTCAACGGGCACATTGGTTATGATAGTCGCCAGTTTTTTGGATAGTATCGCCATTTCTCTTCCTTTTCGCACCTTTTCACCCATGGCCCCCTTTATGTTATCTGCATTGGCCAGTGTGTTTTCCAGCGAACCATACTCTGCTAAAAACTTCGCCGCAGTCTTTTCTCCCACACCCGGTATGCCCGGGATATTGTCTACCGCATCGCCCATCATACCCAGCATATCCACTACCTGACTTACGTCTTTAATATTCCATTTAGCACAAACCTCCTCAGGACCTAATATCTCAGCATCATTTCCCTGATAAGCAGGTTTGTAAATTTTTACTTTCTCAGAAACCAGTTGCCCATAATCTTTATCAGGTGTAACCATGTACACTTCATATCCTGCATTTTCTCCTTGTTTGGCCAATGTCCCTATCACATCATCAGCTTCGTATCCATCTGATGCGATGATAGGTATATTGAATCCTTCAATAATTCTTTTTATATCGGGTACAGCAGCCAGAATATCTTCCGGTGTTTCCTGGCGATTGGCCTTATAGTCTGCAAAATCAGTATGTCTTTCGGTGGGGGCTGAAGTATCAAAACAAACGGCCATGTGCGATGGCTTTTGCTTATTGATCAGTTCTACCAATGCATTGGTAAATCCAAACTGTGCATTGGTATTTTTTCCTTTCGAAGTAAGGCGGGGATTACGGATCAGTGCATAATAAGCCCTGAAAACAAGAGCGAAAGCATCCAGCAAAAAGATTCTTTTATCCATGCCCCTAAGGTAAAGATTTCAGGTGGAGGCATTGAGAAAAACACAACAACCCCGATCATATGACCGGGGTGTTATTTATTAACGCTGCTTTGCTTGGAATCTTAGTTTATCGACAGTTTCAGTGCTGTACTTTCTTCTTTGGTAGCAGGCTGCTCTGCTTTAGTATTTTGTGGTTCAGTATTATTAACTGAAACAGTTGTATTACTAAAAGCTGCCGGCTGTGTAGTAGCCACCTGGTTCATACCGCTCAACGCTGATTCATCTTTGTGAATGAAATTCAGGTACAAAGCGAAGAAAAGTAAATTGAAGGCAAAGAAGTTGGCGATCTTGCGGACACGTCTTTTCATAAATACTGGATTTACGGTTTTACTAATATTGGATTTCGTTCGGTTTTCATAGCTAAGATAGAACGGGGTTATTCTCACAGCAAATCCGGGAGAAAGAAAATGCCAAAATCAGGCACAAGTACTCAGGGTAAACTCGTAAAACTACGAATCGCTTATTTCTTCATGGTTTCCAATTCCTTCTGCAACCGGAACATTTCATCCCTTAACCTAGCCGCCTCCATAAAATCCAGATCCCTTGCCGCCTTTTCCATTTCCTTCTTGATTTTGGAAATCGCCTTTTCCATTTGAGGAATGGTTTTATATACTTCTTGTTCCTCAGCAGCCACCGTTACAAGTTCTTCATCCGGGGCAAGGGCATAAGGATCTTTCGGGTTATACCCTTTGATATCTAAAACTGAAGTTTGGGCAAACACATCCTGGGTAGTTTTGGAAATAGTTCTGGGTGTGATATTGTGTTCAATATTATAAGCAACCTGTTTTTCACGGCGGCGGTTCGTTTCATCAATCGTCTTTTGCATACTCTCCGTCATCTTATCAGCATAGAAGATTACAAGACCATCCACATTTCTTGCGGCACGACCGGCTGTTTGCGTCAGTGATTTTTCGTTGCGAAGAAATCCTTCTTTGTCGGCATCTAAAATAGCAACCAGCGATACTTCCGGAAGATCTAATCCTTCCCTCAAGAGGTTAACACCAACGAGTACATCAATTTTTCCTAATCGTAATTCACGGAGTATTTCCACCCTTTCCAGTGTATCTACTTCACTGTGGATGTATTTGGATTTGATATTGATTTTGTGCAGGTACTTGTCCATTTCTTCGGCCATACGTTTCGTCAGAGTAGTTACCAGTACCCTGTCGCCTTTGGTTACCCGTTTGTCTATTTCATCCAGCAGGTCATCAATCTGGTTTACAGAAGGACGAATCTCAATTGGAGGATCCAATAATCCTGTTGGCCTCACCACTTGTTCTACTACAATACCGCCGCATTTTTCCAGTTCATAATCATCCGGCGTTGCCGAAACGAATATCACCTGGTTTTGCAATGATTCAAATTCATGGAAATTAAGCGGACGGTTGTCCAGTGCGCTGGGTAAACGAAAACCATAATCAACCAATATCAATTTACGACTACGGTCGCCACCATACATACCACTTACCTGCGGTATCGTCTGGTGGCTTTCATCCACCACCATCAGGTAGTCTTTCGGAAAATAATCCAAAAGGCAGAAAGGTCTTGTACCGGGTTTGCGCCGGTCAAAAAACCGGGAATAGTTTTCAATACCATTACAATAACCCAACTCACGGATCATTTCAATATCATAATTTACCCGTTCAGTCAGCCGCTGCGCTTCTATATATTTTCCTTCTTTTTTAAAATACTCAGCCTGTGCTGCTACTTCATCTTGTATCTCGTAGAGGACCTGCTGTAAAATATCTTTTGGCGCCACATATAAATTAGCAGGAAAGATGGCTGCATTTTCCATTAACCCGATTCTTTTTCCCGTTACCACATCAATACTTTCTATTTCCTCTATTTCATCTCCAAAGAAAGTGATGCGGTAGCCATAATCAACATAAGGAAGGTTGATATCCACTGTATCCCCTTTTACCCGGAAAGTGCCGCGGTTAAAATCAATGGTGGTACGGTTGTACAATGCGTTGACCATTGAATGAAGAAAGGCCTGCCGGGAAATGGTTTGTCCTTTGTTGATGCGTATGATGCCATTCTCGTAATCTGTTGGATTACCCATGCCATAGATACAACTTACCGATGCCACTACAATGATATCCCTTCGTCCGCTTAACAGGCTGGAAGTAGCTCTTAATCTTAATTTGTCGAGTTCATCATTAATGCTCAGGTCCTTTTCAATATATACATCACTCACCGGCATATAGGCTTCCGGCTGGTAGTAATCATAGTAAGAAACAAAATACTCTACGGCATTTTCAGGAAAAAACTGCCGGAACTCGCCATACAACTGTGCTACCAGGGTTTTGTTATGAGTTAATACGAGAGTTGGGCGCTGCGTATTTTGAATCACATTGGCAATGGTAAAGGTTTTGCCACTACCCGTTACTCCCAGTAGTGTCTGGTATTTTTCTTCGTTTAGCACCGCTTCTGTTAATTGGCGGATAGCTTCCGGCTGATCACCCGCCGGTGGAAAAGGAGTATGAAGCTTGAATGGCATTGAACCTGCAATTTACCAAATCAATAAAGGAAAAACTAAGGAAGATTAACAGGGATTAACACCAAAGTCATGCAACAGGCAAACCGGAAAAACTATCTTTATCCGCTTTCCCTTCCGCTGGTGTAACTGGAAGAGAAATGGAACTTTTTACAGATTACCTTACCGAAATAATTTCAAAAGATGAAAAAGCAAAGAAGCCTGCTGCTTACAATGTTACTGGTATCAGTATCGCTGTTTTCAAATGCCCAAAAGATTGACTCAGTTCTGAATGTCCTGTCTGCCAGTGTACCTGTAGAAAAGTTATATATACATTACGATAAGGAATATTATGTGGCAGGTGAAACGATCTGGTTCAAAGCTTATATCTATAATGATGGGAAACCTGGCGGTATCAGCAGCAATTTGTACTTGCAGTTTGTGGATGCAAATGGTCAATTAATCAGCTCAGGCCGGTATCCGGTGATGGGGGCTGTGACGAAAGGAAGTATTGTGATACCTGATTCTCTTCTGCAAGGCAATTACTATATAAGAGCGGTAACTCCCAATATGCTGAATGATGAAGAAGATTTTATTTATAAAAAGAACCTGTTTGTTTACAAGCCATCGGCCAATACTGTTACTGCAACAAAATCTCAGCAAACTATTTCCCTGCAATTCTTTCCAGAAAGCGGCCACCTTATTGATGGTATACTGACGGTTGTCGGTTTTAAAGCCAATGATCAGTGGGGAATACCGGTGGAAGCTCATGGATTAATTAAAACAGATGACGGTACAACAGTAGCGCCATTTCACAGCTATCATGACGGAATTGGTAAAGTGCAGTTCAAACCGATTGCCGGAAAAAAATATATAGCTGAGCTGGAAACCCCCGCAGGGAAAAGAACTTTTTCATTACCCGAAGTACAGGTTTCTGGTATCAGCCTGAAGATACAGGATGAAAAGGGTGGTAAGAAGTTTCAGATATCCCGGGGCAATAAAGAAAAGGAAAGATTTGAGACAGTTTTGCTGGTAGTGCAAATCAATAATCATGTGGTGAACGAATTTGAAATTACGTTTGAAGACTACCCTTCAGTGATCGGGCATATTTTGACAGACAGTCTCCCCTCTGGAATTTTACATTTTACTGTGTTTACAATGGATCGTTTACCTGTTGCGGAAAGACTCAGTTTTGTAGATAACGGGGAATATAAAGGTCATGCCTCCATTGTTCCAGTTACAACCAGCCTGGAAAAAAGGGCATCCAATTCCCTTGAACTTAGTTTTTCGGATTCATTGCAGTACAGCTGTTCAGTTTCTGTGGTGGATATGTCAGGGGGAAGCTTCGGTGATGAAGATAATATCTGGTCCCGGTTTTTGTTAACCAGCGACCTGAAAGGATATATTTATAATCCGGCCTGGTACTTCAGGGGGCAAAACGATACTGTAAAACAAGCTCTCGATAATCTTATGCTTACACATGGATGGAGCCGGTTTAACTGGACTAAGCTCTTTGCCGGGCAGTATCCCCAACAGAAATATAGTGACCAGGACCTGATTGCTATTTCCGGCAAAGTGGTAGATGAGAGAAATAAACAACCATTGTCATATGGTCAATTAAATGTTTTGCTTGAAGCAGCAGACTCATCCCAGCAAACAATAGAGTTGCCCGTTGATGAAAAAGGAAGATTTGCAAGAGATTCCATGTATTTCACCGGCAAGAGTAAACTCTTTTATGGGTATCTCGATAAGAACGGAAAGCAAAAGCCCGGAATAGTTGAAATGGATACAGATTCATTGGGCTATATTATTAACCGTGTGCCACCTGGCCTGGAGGGACTTGCAGGAATAAAGAGCCCGTTTAATTTTTCCAATAGTGAGGAGATCAATAACAGGCTTGGTTATGTGAAAGCTGAGAAAGATGAAAAAGTAAAAGAGCTGGAGAATGTAAACGTACAGGCCAAATCTTCTAAAAAACCTGTAGATGCAGTGAATGAAAAATATACTACTGGTGTGTTCAGGGCGCCGGGAAAGGTAACATTGGATAATATTAATGAGCCGGCAAATGATCGGGCTATGAATGTGGTGGATTATATTAAAAACAGGATACCACAGCTGACTTTGCAGGGAGGAACATTTGTGAACCGTAAAAATTTCAGTCTTCAATCAGGTCGTAACTGGGTAGTCGGTATTTTTCTGAATGAAATTCCAACGGATATTAATCAACTCAGGATACTAAGAGCGGATGATGTGGCCCTAGTTAAATTTTATGAAGCAGGTTTTGTAGGTGTGGGCAGCGGATCACCGGGTGGTGCGTTGGCTGTTTATACGAAAGAGAAGTCAAATAAAGATCTGAAACCTGAAAAACTTGATTATGTTGAAGCAGATGGCTATGCAATTACGAAGGAGTTTTATCATCCTGACTATAATACACCAGACCCCCGTCATGCACTGGCCGACAAAAGGACAACCTTATACTGGAACCCTGATGTGATTACCGATGGAGAGACGAAAGTGGTAAAACTGAATTTTTATAATAATGATTTTACAAAGAAATATAAAATCGTATTAGAAGGGTTTGATGCAACCGGTCGTTTGGTGCATGTAGAAAAAATTATTGTGCAATAACGATATGATAGTGAAATAAAAAGCCCCTTTTCAAATTTTTGAAAAGGGGCTTTTTCTATTCTAAAGAATGTTTATTAAAACTCAGCAGACACAGTGATAGAAGGCTCTTCCGCTACTTTACCAGCTTCGATAGCCTGGCCGGTTACGCCAAAATCTTTCAGCTTAATACTGAAATTAGCAGCCACTTTTATTTTACCATCAGCAACGGTAATTGTTCCTTCAACTTTAGCGGGTTTGCTTACACCCTTCACAGTAATTGTTCCGTTCACCTGCACTTTGTAAGTACCGTTCTTATCAAATTTTACTTTGTTTGCTTTTTCAATTGTACCGGTATAAGTGAATTTGGGAAACTTATCAGAATCAAGCCAGTTGGGGGCATTAAAGTGCTCCTGGATCTTTGGATTGCTAAATGCAAAATTCTTTACGGCTGCTTCAAAAGCTACAGCACCAGATTGAGTGTCAATTGAGCCAATAACAGTTTTGTTTTCAGCTTTGGGCAATGCATCTTTTGGTGTGGTGGCATCAAAAGTTACTGTTGCAGATGAAGTTGTTTTCTTTTGGGCGAATACAGCGCCTGCTGCAAAAATTAAAGCCAGAACAAGGGTTGTTTTTTTCATGTGTGATTTTTTAGGTTTATTTTTTATTTAATGTTGCTCGTTTGAAAGTGATAGCGGTTGTTCCGAGGATTTCACTATAGATGCTGCCACTACAGGATCCTTTAAGAGAGACTTGGTCGCCTGTCTTAATTTCTTTTACCTGTTCATATTGTTCCTTTTCAAAAGAGAAAGCAATATAAGAGCCAGTGGAATCAGCAAACTGTATAGTAGTAGTCGAGTCACTCAATCTTTCTACTTGTGTTGTTTTTCCGTTTACAACAATGATCTTTTCCCTGTATTTATTATTGGCTGCAGTATCATTTATGGTAAACTCCCTGATCAGGTCTGTTGCATTTACGGTATAATCTGCTTTTATGTCCGTTGTGTTAGTGAACGTTTCAGACATCACAAACTTCTCTCCCATTTTATAAGACGCAAAGGCAATAACCGGGCCTATAATAATCCAGGCAAACTTTTTTAACCAGTTATTAAAAGGCAATGAAGTCAGGACAAAAACTATGGCTGCACTAGCTGCGATAAATGCTGCAGGCTGCATCATAGCAAGGGCAGATTGACCAACTCCCAGGTCAACCAGTGTATTGGTGAATAAATAATAAACAGTTATCTGTGATAAGGCAAGGGCTCCGGCAACGAATGCAGGAAACGCTGACTTCTTATTTTGCCACACAAAGGCAAGTGTCAGTGCTGCCAGCAACGGAATCAACCAGAAAACATAAAAAGTGAAGGCAAACTGGGGGAAGGGATTTCCTAGTTTGAAATTTGTTTCGGATAGCTGAAAAAAGTTACCACCTGCCAGGTCGTATCCGTTAACATTTATGGCCTGCCATTTTACCCATGGTAAGAAGTAGCTGATCAGTAAGATCAGCCCCGAGGCCAGATGTAACCATTTTGCTGTTTTGCTATTGTTTGTCGAATTATTCATGAATTCGATATAACGAGTGCCGCTTATAAATGGTTGCGACCCTGTTAAACAAAAATACAATGTTTAAACATTGAATAATCAAAAAGAGTCAAAATATTTTGTGAAGAAATAAAAAGCCCCAACAGATCTGTTGGGGCTTTACTTGCTAACCCATTGAAAATTAATCAACAAAATGATTATGCCTGCTGCATTTCTTTGATTTTCTCCCTGATCCTGGTTTCTATTTCTTTAGCCAGTTCAGGATTATCCACCAGTAATTGTTTAACGGCGTCTCTTCCCTGCCCCAACTTATCATTATTATAGCTATACCAGCTGCCGCTCTTTTGAACAATGCCCAGTTCAGTGCCCATATCTATGATCTCCCCGTTTTTGGAAATGCCTTCGCCGAAAATGATATCAAATTCTGCTGCCCGGAAAGGCGGCGCTACTTTATTCTTTACCACTTTTACTTTTACATGGTTACCGATGGCTTCATCACCATCTTTCACCTGTTGTGTGCGGCGGATATCCAGACGAACGGAAGCGTAGAACTTCAGGGCATTACCACCGGTGGTGGTTTCGGGATTGCCAAACATCACCCCGATCTTTTCCCGCAGCTGGTTGATAAAGATGCAAATGGTATTTGTCTTGGCAATAGTGGCAGTCAGTTTACGTAATGCCTGGCTCATCAACCGGGCATGCAGACCCATCTTGCTATCGCCCATTTCACCTTCCAGTTCGCTTTTGGGAACGAGGGCTGCTACAGAGTCGATCACTACTACATCCAATGCGCCGGAGAGGATCAGGCGGTCAGCGATTTCCAGCGCCTGCTCACCATAATCCGGCTGAGAGATCAATAAATTATCAACGTCTACACCCAATTTTTTAGCATAGTTGCTGTCGAAAGCATGTTCTGCATCAATAAAGGCACACATACCGCCTTTCTTTTGGGCTTCTGCTATTACATGAGTGGCGATGGTTGTTTTTCCCGAAGACTCGGGACCATATATTTCAATAACCCTTCCTCTCGGAAGGCCACCGATACCGAGGGCCACATCCAGACCAATGGAGCCGGTAGAGATCACCTCCTGCATTGTTTCGGCCTTATCGCCGAGCATCATCACACTGCCTTTGCCGTAGTCCTTCTCCAGCTTATCCATCGTAAGCTTGAGGGCCTTTAATTTTTCACTGTTATTTACTGTCGTTTCGGGGGTTTTGTCATTCTTTGCCATGCGTTAAAATTAAGTGTTTGCGTATTGTAAGTCGAAATATTTCGACCAGAATTCAAAACTAAATGATTTAGTATTTCAAAACTAATATTTTGGGGATTATTTTGAAAAATTACCCGGTTTGTGGTATTACCCAATAATAAATCCAGCCTATACTTGAAGCAGGTTCTGCCATATTTAATATTAATCCTCACCATTGATCAGGAAGCTAATGAGAATTGTAGGTGAAAGAGTAGAGCAACTGACCAACGGAATGCAAAAACCAACCAGCCGCAACGAAGTGATTGCCGCTGATTGGTCGATTTGGTAAGGCTCTCCCTGAGCTTTTACAGTTCAACAAGTTTTAATCATCCTCCTCGTGTACATGAATGTGCTGGTGATGGGCGCCTGCCGCAATATGCAGGGCAAAGCCCATAATGGCCAGGTCCTTCAAAATGTTGATCAAAGCAAACCGTCTCATATCTTCTGCCCCGGCATTGTTATAATTGGGTAAATGGATGGTGAGAATAAAAATGAGCAACAGGACAGCCAGCAGGTATCCCGTAACCTTAACGAACTGGTTGGTTAAAAACGAAAGACCTACCAAAATAAAAGCAGCCCCCACCACATAAGCCCACTTGATACCACCTACCAGGGAAAGCGGAACATATACCATCAAATCCCTTGGATACATAAAATGAAAAATACCAAATGCTATTAATACCACCGCCAACAGGTAAATAGCTATCCGTGATACAATGTGATAATGCTTCATACAGATAGTTTTTGTGAGTAAAAGGTAGTTTATTTAAAAATCAATTGATATGATTTTATACCAAATCTCTTATAAGACAGGCGATTCTGCCCGGAATCCGGTTTTTTTGAGGTGTATCATTCATTCCAATGAGTGCTGTCATTGTTTTGATCTATGTCTGGTATTACCTTACAATTACTAAACGGTTTATCATGAAAAAGGTATTGCTAATGACATTCTTGCTGCTGTTTATAGTGGCAGGATGCGGGCCTTCTTCCAAAATAACCAGCACATGGAAAGCAGATAATGCAGCACCTAAAAAGTTTAAGAAAATTGTGGTGGTGGGTATTATCCGGGAGGCCGACAGAACATTGAGGGAGAATATGGAGCAGCACCTGGCTGCCGATTTAAGAGACTTAGGTTATGATGCTACCTGCAGTTGCGATGAATATAACCCAAAAGCGTTTGAGAACATGACCGAAGAACAGGCAATCGGTAAAATGCGTAATGCAGGGGTAGATGCCGTGCTTACCGTAGTATTGCTGGACAAAACAAAGGAAAGATATTATGTACCCGGCCGTGTCCGCTATACTCCCTATGTTGTTTATCACAACCGGTTCTGGATTTACAGCCGGACCGTATATGACAGGATCTATACAGAAGGCTATTATGCAGAAGATACCAAGTACTTCTGGGAAACCAACCTGTATGACCTGACAGAAAACGGGCAGCAACTGGTTTATTCAGCACAAAGCCAGTCTTTTGATCCGATTTCATCTGAAACACTGGGCCATGAATATGGCCAGATGATCGCCAAAGACATGGTGAAGAATAATGTGCTGATGAACCTGAAAACAACAACGGTGATGAAAGCAATGTGATGGACGGATAAGAGTGATAAGTATCATCCGTTCTGCTGAAGAATCTCATAGGAAATGAGTATGTTGAAACAGATATTTGAAACGACAGGTTCTAATTGTTCACCGTTAAAGAATGGGTTATGAAAAATACATCAAAAATGCTTATTGCATTAGGTGCCGGCCTGGCAATTGGAGGTGTATTAGGCGTGTTGTTTGCACCAGATAAAGGTTCAGAAACCAGGAAAAAAATTTCTGACCAGGGTAAAAAACTGGCAGATAAAGTGAAAAACAAATTTCACAAAGAAAAAGAGTTTGAAAAAATGAATGGCAGAGTTGAAGAACTCATCTGAACCTTTCAACAGCCTGCCAAAAGTAAATACCTATGAGTGATGAATTTAACAGGATAGAATCATTGCTGGGGCAGGCAAAAGAGTATGTGAACACCAGGATAGCACAATTCAAGCTTTCTGTTGCAGAGAAAGTATCCAAAATAATGGCAACAGTAATAGCGGGATTGGCTGCTGCTCTGGTGTTCTTTTTATTTTTGGTTTTTGCCGGAATAGCTGCTGCTATTGCATTGGGTCAATGGACTGGTAGTATGTGGCTGGGCTTCCTGATTGTTGCAATTATTTACCTTTTTCTTTCCTTCATATTATGGAAAGGTAAGGATCGTTTACTGGCTTTGCCTATTATGAATGCTATCATCGGTCATCTTTTTGATGAGGAGGAGGAGAAAGATGAAAAAGATTAAGCGGATACAAGACATACAGCAGGAAAAAATGCGGCTCCGCATCCGGCAACTGGAGCTGGAAAAACAGCTAAAAAAAGACTGGAAAGAACTGAAGACCGGGACAAAACCTTCTGCTGGCACTGAAGAGAAAACTACAAAACCCAAAGAAGAAGGGAGTGACCGGTCATTATGGTCTGTTGCACTGGAATATGGTGCTACCTATATCAGCCAAAAGCTGGCAGCCAAAGCAGGACAAGCTACCGAAACCCGGCTGAAAGAGAGCATGGAAAATATCGCAGATAAACTCAGGGCCACTTTTTCCCGAAAGAGAAAACGGTGACACCGTTCGCTCAACTATTCCTTTTTATTTTTGTTCTTCTTACAAGCAATTATTATGAATTGGACCGTACTCGAGACAGAAGAACAATTAGCTGCTATTATAGGTCAGTCGTACAACCGGCCACAGGTTATTTTCAAACACTCTACCAGGTGTTCGGTCAGCAGTGTAGTAAAAACCAGGTTGGAAAGATCAGCCATTCCTTCTCATATCGATTTTCATTACCTGGACCTGATCCGCTATCGCAATGTTTCCAATAAGATTGCAGAGGGATTTAATGTATGGCATGAATCACCACAGGTGCTGCTCATAAAGGACGGCGAATGCATATTTGATGAGAGCCACCTGACCATTTTTATGGAGGATATTGTTGCAGAAGCGCCGGCAGTAAATAGTCAATAATATTCTTAGTCCTTTCTTTCATCCGGCTATTAAGGAAACAAAAGGAATAAGCAATACAGCTGCGGTAAAAGAAGTAAATTCATGTTGAAATCAGTTACATGCCGCTTAGCTATGTTGTATATGGTTCACTTTCCCTGGTAGTGATTACACTTATACTCTTTATTTTTTCTAAAAAGAAGGATAAATAATCAAATGCAATGAAAGAAAATTGGCCTTATATATTCCTGGTGGGTGTGCTGTCATTGGCATTTATTGCTTTTCTTATCCGGCAAAACAGCAAGGATCAAAAGCAGCTGGAAAAAAAGCTGAACGAAGATTATCACAAGACAAAGGATGAGGAAAATGATGTGGACACAGAGGACACACCAAAATAATGACTAATCAGCATCAGGTTTAGGCCCTGACAGGCATCAGTAAATAATAATAATAATTACTGTAGCCTTGTATGGAGATATTATTGGTAAACCGCAGATATGCAGCAACAGCCAAGTTTTAATAACCAGATCAAGCAGGTGATGATTCTTGTTCTCCTGTTACTGCTGATCTTTATCGCACTGAAAGAGCTGTATGTGTTCCTGCCCGGCCTCTTAGGTGCTTTGACATTATATATCCTGAGCCGGGGCAGTTATTTTCAGCTGGTTTATCACCGCAAATGGCGAAAAGGCTGGACCGCAGGCATGTTTATGCTGGGATTTATGATAATGCTCGGGTTGCTCATTTACTTCACCGTCATATTACTGGAAAAGCAGGTAGAACCTTTTTTCAATAACCCGGCTTCATCACTAAGCCAGGCCAAGCAGGCAATAATTGATGTGCAGGAAAAGACAGGCGTCGTCATGGTTTCAGATGAAAGCCTTGCAGATTTGCAGCATCGTATCTCTGCGTTTGTTCCTTCACTGGTGAATGATACGCTGAACCTGTTGTTCAACCTTGCCATCCTTTTGTTTGTGTTTTACTACATGCTTGTGCACGGCAAAGAAATGGAAGCATTCCTGGCAAGGATCATCCCATTAAAGAAAACGAATATTGATGTACTGGCTGCAGAGACCAAGCGCCTGGTAAAGGTCAGCGCATTGGGCATTCCCATCATTTCAATTATACAGGGTATCACGGCCACAATCGGTTATATTATTTTCGGTGTGGATGAATTTGTACTCTGGGGTTTCTTCACCGGCGTCTTTGCTTTCTTCCCTGTTGTGGGCACCATGATCATCTGGGTGCCGCTGGTGATTTACATGTACGTCAGTGGCGATACCTGGAATGCGGTAGGGTTGGCTATTTACAGCTTTGTGGTAACGGGTAATATTGATTACCTGGCCAGAATCACCCTGCTGAAAAAAATGGGCAATGTGCATCCTTTGGTTACAGTAATTGGTGTGATCGTGGGCTTAGGTTTATTTGGATTTATTGGTTTGATATTTGGTCCCTTGCTGGTGAACTATATCATACTTCTTTTCCGCATTTACATGAATGAGTTCATTGAGCATAAAGAACAAGAGACAGGTGATGGCTAACCTACTTTATCCATCTCTTTTAATTCTTGCAGCAGCCTTATTACTTCATGATCTTCCACTTGTGAAAAATCTTCATAGAAATTTCCGATAGCAAAAAAAGGGTAAGGGGTTTGCAGGCAAATGAATTCATCCACCACATGGCTGATCCGCTCTGCCGCTTGTTCGGAAGAAACTGGTACAGCTACTACGACTTTTGCCGGCTGTTTGTTGCGTAAGATTTTGATAACACTCAGGATGGTTCTGCCGGTGGCAATACCATCATCTGTAACTATGACGATCTTCCCTTTTATATCAACAGGTTCTTTGTCTCCCATGAATTGTTTGTAACGGACTTTTAGCTGTTCCCGGATGCGTTTGGTTTCTTCAAGAATATATTTTTCCGGAATATCCATACAGTCTTCAGCAATGCTTCCTTCGAGGGTTACAGCGCCTATGGCATATTCAGGGTTTGCAGGGTGACCCAGTTTTTTAGCCATCAGCAGGTCCAGCGGCAGGTCTAAGTAGCGGGCCAGGTAATACCCGAGCGGCACACCGCCTCTTGGAATAGCCATTATCACTGCATCCTGTTGTTTATACTTACCCAGCAGAGGGGCCAGCTGTGCAGCTGCATCAAATCGGTTTTTGAAAAACATGGTCTTTAGTTTAATGGTTCGGGGTAATATCATCCATAATCGCCGGTTGCCGGAGATGATGCAGGAACCAGTCTGTGGCCAACCGGGCAACTTCTTCAAGTTTTCCGGGTTCTTCAAACAAATGAGTAGCGCCTTCAACGATTATCATTTGCTTTTCGCAGGGTAGTCTGTCCAGTGCCTGCCGGTTAAGGGCCAGCACTGCATCATCCAGCGACCCGACAATCAAAAGGGTTGGAGTTTTTACATGTGGCAGTGAAGAAGCAGTAAGATCCGGACGGCCGCCTCTTGACACAACGGCACTGACAATATCCCCGCAATGTACCGCTGCCTTTAAAGCGGAAGCGGCCCCGGTGCTGGCGCCAAAGTATCCGACAGGAATGGTTTGGCCAAAGTCCCGCTGGGAGATCCACCGGGTAATGGCAATAAGTCTTTCCGTCAGCAATTCAATGTTGAAACGGTTGGCATAGACAGCGTCTTCCTCCGGGGTGAGCAGGTCGGCCAGCAGGGTGGCGATGTGATGCTGGTTCAGGATATCGGCAACAAACCTGTTTCGTGGGCTGAACCGGCTGCTGCCGCTTCCGTGAGAAAAAATGACCATACCCATTACTTTTCCGGGAATGGTCAGGGTTGCCTGCAACCGGATGGTATCTACAGGTATAGTTATATCATTCTGCAGGATGTTTTGCATAATTCATCCTCCTTTCGCACTGTCATCACTTTCAATTTACTGTTATCATACTGCTTATTTTACTGAGATGACTCATTAGACCGGGTGAACCTTGTCATTTGAACCAGGATTGAATGCCGGGTTCAGATGTTAGCAGGAAAAAGAATACAAGTCGTCAATATTGAGTTTTGTCAGGCATAAAACCATCCCGCCGGAATAAATATCAGCCAAACAGATAACGTAAGTCATCCCTGGCAAACGGATAGTTTAACAACTTTGGCTCTTAATTTTTTTAAATTTAAATATGAAATGGCTTAACCGGATCGGGCACATTTCATAGAAACAAAATCAAACAATAAAAACAAGTACAATGAAAAAGCAATACTGGATCAATGTAAAACATGTTGACAATAGAATGGTCATCTTCCTGAACGGTGAAGTTATCTGGGATAGCGGTATCATCCAGGACGACCCCGAACTGGACAAGTATATTGAAATAACTGATCACCTGGTGGATCATAAAGACCATGTGAATGAACTCATCTTTGAAGGCTTCAATGACTCTTATTCACATGGGGAGTTTGAAGAAGATCTCAATCCATGGCATTTTCAATACAGGGTAATAGTGAGAACGGTGGATGAAAAGGGAAATGTAACAGAAGAAAAAGATATGCTGGCCCCTTATAATGAAAAGCATCTGTCTAACCCCAATATAAGGGCAATGAACAACAGTTACCAGATCATACTTAAAAACAATGAATTCAAAGTAATATCTAATTCACTGGTACAGAAGTTTACCAGGTAAGAAGAAACCACCATTCACTTCCGGATAAGGGCCCTGATAACGACTGAAGAGGCCACCGCTCCGAACACAGCGGGCAGGTACGAAATAGTACCATAGGCCGACTTCTTATAGTTTTTACCATCGGTAAGCATCAGGCTTTCCTTTATCGGTTCTTCAGGGGAGAAAACCACTTTTACTCCCCTGTATATTTTATACTCCTTCAGTTTTTTACGGATCTGCTGTGCAAAAGGGCAGTTGTAGGTTTTGGAAATATCCACTACCTGTAAACGGGTAGGATCCAGTTTGGCGCCGGCTCCCATACTGCTAACCAGAGGTAGTTTACTTTCATAAGCCAGGCGTATAAAAGTAACCTTGGGTGTGATACTGTCAATGGCATCGATTATATAATCCGGGCGATGTGATAATTGCTGCAGTACCATCTCCGGATTAATGAAATCTTTGATGATGTGAAGTTGCAGTTCGGGGTTAATGGCTTTCAACCGTTCTGCCATGATCAGTGCTTTGGATACACCGTGGTTGGTAGCGAGGGCAGGTAATTGCCGGTTGCGGTTGGTAGGGTCTACTACATCACCATCAATGATGGTCATTTGTCCAACACCGCTGCGGGCAATGAATTCGGCCGCATAGGAACCCACGCCACCTAATCCCACTACCATAACATGCGATGAGGCTAGTTGTTGCAGCGCCCTTTCTCCAATGAGCAATTGTGTTCGTGATAACCAAGATAGATCCGTTGTCATAGCAGAACAGCTGCAGCGCCAAATACAGCCGCTGCATTTTTTTGAAGCTGCAAACTAAGTGAATTGTGGTCAATTGATAAAGTATCAGTCGCCATATCATACACTGATTTTATAGAAAGCGCAGCGTCATCGGTTTCTAAAAAGAAGCGGTCGGAAGGAATATTGCCAAGAATCTCTCTTATTCTATCCTGCTGCAAAGCTTTTCCGAATGACAGGTAATATCCCTCACTGATAATACGACGAGCCATTACTGCTTTTTTTGCAAAGCCATGAAAGATGACGGGAACAGTATTTTCCTGTTTTTTCAGCAGAGAAAACACTTCTTCCCATGCCCGCACACAATGAATGACGAGGGGCTTTTGTATACTGTTGGCCAATAGTATTTGTTTAGTAAATACTTCCTGTTGCAGGTAGAAATCGGTACTGCAAACCTTATCCAGGCCACATTCCCCAATGGCCAATACATGCGGATGTGTAATCCATTGTTTGAGTTTACTGAGCTGTTCCTGCCCGTTTCCATCTATATGCCAGGGATGAATACCAATGGAAAATTGACCCGGCATAGCAGCTTTTTCCCAATGATCATGCAGGTTTTGGATTGTCCATTCATTCGGAGACGGGGCATTATGACTATGAATATTGATATACAAAACGGGTGATTGTGCGGCACAATTTAAGTACTGTAATGGATACTGCAGGAGACGATATACTGATTTTCCCAATGAAAACGGAAGAACATCACCTGTTTTTCCCAATGAAAAATGTGCATATTCAGAGGGAAAAAAAGTTTTTTCTCAGTGAGTTGGATAAATAAATACTCTATATTTGATACCGGTAATACTGAAAACCCGTTAACAATTCAAAATCTAAAACAACATGGCAACTAAGAAAAAACCCGCCAAAAAAGCTGCTGCTAAGAAACCTGCAGCAAAAAAACCTGCTGCTAAAAAGCCAGCTAAAAAAGCTGCTAAGAAAGCCGCAAAGAAACCTGCTAAGAAAAAATCAGCCCGCAAGCCTAATGCTGCTTTCATGAAAGCATTAACGCCAAGTGCTGACCTGGCAGCAGTGGTTGGTAGCAAACCATTGGCTCGTACAGAAGCAGTTAAGAAAATTTGGGCGCACATCAAGGCAAACAAACTGCAGGACAGCAAGAACAGGCGTATGATCAACAACGACGCCAAGCTGAAACCCATCTTTGGTGGTAAAGCACAGGTTTCTATGTTCGATGTAGCAAAAGCTCTTGCTAAGCATCTGAAATAACTTGTTCCTACGGTGAACAGAAGGGGCATCTTTACAGGTGCCCCTTTTTTATTGGCTTAAGCGATATAAGTTCTCTTCTGTATTTTTAGTATTCAATCAGCCAATATGCGCAGTTCTAATTACTGGTCACTTATTGTGATACTATGTTTGACGATGGCTTGTTCTTCTTCCGGAAAAATTCAGTCATGGATGAAAGATGTCAGTATCGTTCCCCGGTCGGAGTGGAAGGCCAATGACCCCATTCCTTACCTGCGGCATGAACCGGTACGTATCACCGTACATCATGAAGGAACAAAGCTGCTGGTCACGGATGATGCAGTAAGAAAAATAAAAGGTATTCAGACATGGGGCATGGGCAAGGACCGCAACTGGGCTGATGTACCTTATCATTTCTTCATTGCACCCGATGGTAAGATCTATGAAGGAAGAAATATAAATACAGTCGGGGAAACGAATACTGAATACAATCCGAAAGGACACCTGCTCATTTGCTGCCTCGGCAACCTCAATGAAGTAGAGGTACCCGAAGCACAATTAGCTTCACTGGTAAAAATGATTGCATATTGCAGCAGGACCTATAAGATACCTTACGAAACGGTAGCCACACACCGTGACTATTCCCAACAAACTACCTGTCCCGGAAAATACCTGTACAGCTATTTTGAGAACGGTTACATCAAACAGGAAGTAAAAAAGTTACTGGAACAAAAGTGACCTTTATTGGCGGCACAGTTCCCTGATAAGCTTATTGTGCTGCGGGAATTCACTGGCCAGTTGTTCCCCATTGGCCATTTCAAAATCGGCAAAATCAAAACCGGGGGCTACCGTGCAGCCGACAAAGCAGTACTGACTGCCGGGTGCAGGGCGACTGGCAAACCAGCAACCAGCCGGAACTACATATTGAAATAAATGGCCCTTAGTGATATCATTCCCCAATGTAGTGACAGTAAGTTCACCGTCTGGTTGTAAAACAATTATTTCCAGCGGATCACCGTAGTAAAAATGCCAGCACTCATCACTTTTAATACGGTGGAAGGCAGAAAAATTTCCTTTCTCCAGCAAAAAATAAATAGCGGTGGAAAAGGGCCTGTCACCACCAAATCGCTCGGGTAATGCGGCGGCGCTGATATTCTCAGCACTTTTATACGTTTGTTTGTACCAGCCGCCTTCGGGATGCGGCAGCAGGTTGTATTGCTGAATCAATTGCTGATGTGATAACATAGACTGAATTACACAGCAAGATAGTTATCGCCGGTTATCCAAACTTCACTGATGTCATATTGAGTGAACCGGCCACTAACTGGTCATTGAAAAAAGAAGGGGTTTCATTTTTCTCTTGTAAACCTAATGTATACATCAGCGGAAAATAATGATCCGGTGTGGGGATGGCCAGCTTTGCTGATTTACTCAATGATTCATAATTGATCAGTGCGGGATGATCGCCATCAGTAATCTTTTGTTTGAACAGTTCATGCATTTCAATGGCCCAGTCAAAACCAAAGCCCGGTGTATCTAGTTTATCCCATGCTACCATGCGAAGGTTATGCACCATATTACCACTGCCGATGATCAGCACTCCTTTTTTTCGCAGCGCTGATAATTCTTTGGCGAGGTTGTAATGATACTGTGCCGGCTTGCTGTAGTCAATACTTAACTGTAGCACCGGGATCTTTGCATCGGGATACATTCTTCTCACCACGGTCCATGCGCCGTGGTCAAGTCCCCAGTCGTGGTTCAGTCCTACATTGGTTGATTTAATGAGATCTTTCGTTTGCTGTGCCAGCAATGCATCACCGGGGGCCGGGTACTGCACTTCAAACAGTTCCTGCGGAAAGCCGCCAAAATCATGAATGGTTTTTGGATGATCCATGGCTGTGATATGCGTACCATTGGTGAGCCAGTGGGCAGAGATGACCAACACTGCTTTCGGCGCAGGCAGTTCTTTTCCTTGTTGCTCCCATTGTGCACTGAAAGTATTGTTTTCAATCCCGTTCATAGGTGAACCATGACCAATAAAAAGCACAGGCATTTTTTCCTCCTGTTCTTTAAGGTCATCGGTGTATCGTTTAAAACCAGCTAAAGTTCCCATGGTAATAAGCCCTCCGATTGTGTAAATGAATTTTTTTCGTTGCATAGACTTCATAAAGGTAGACAAATAATTATTCAATGTTGCAACATTAAAATAAAGCTTCTCTTAAAGTTTGCCCTGCTTTTCCTCAATCATTGTAAATAAGTAACTTACCTGACTAAAGCTATGCCTATGCGATCAGTAAACCTTATTATCCTCCTGCTTTGTACGCAGCTGCTGCATGCACAGCTGCTTATAAAGAATGTCAATGTGGTGGATGTAGAGAAAAAGAAAATACACAGCGGCTATACGGTACTGGTGTCTGGAGATAAGATCATTTCCGTGGATAAGGATAAAGCGTTCAAACTGCCGGGGAGTACACAGGTGATTGATGCTGCCGGTAAATATTTAGTGCCCGGCTTCACCGATGCCCATATTCATTTCTTCCAGAGCGGAGGGCTGTATGCAAGACCCGATGCTATAGACCTGCGCAAATACCGGCCCTATGCAGAAGAGATCCAATGGGTGCATAACCATATGGAAGATTTTTTGCGCCGTTATTTATCAGTCGGTATTACTTCGGTGATTGATGTAGGCGCTACCTTTAATTTTTTGCGGCAGCGGGATTCTTTTACTATAAAAAACTATGCACCGCTGATCCGCATCACAGGTCCGTTGTTAACCACTTATGTTCCTGAAGTGTACAAGAACCTGGGCAATGATTCCCCCTTTGAAGCCATGCTGACAGAAGAAGGCACCCGGAAATCAGTACAGGAACAACTGAAACTGAATCCTGATTTCATCAAGATATGGTATATCGTTACCGATAAAGATGTGGAGAAAGGCGCAAAGAAAAACCTGGCACTGGTAAAAGCAGCCATTGACGAAGCACATAAAAACAATAAACGGGTGGCCGTGCATGCCACCGAACGTATCACGGCACAACTGGCCGTAGAAGCCGGCGCCGACTTTTTGGTACACAGTGTGGATGATGAAATAGTGCCGGATGATTTTGTAAAACTGCTGAAGGAAAAGAAAACAGTACTCTGCCCCACATTAGTAGTAGCAGGCAATTACGGCAAGGTGCTGGGAGATACCTATCATTTTACTACGGATGAACTAAAGATCACTCATCCTGAACTGGCAGGCACCATCATTGATTACCCGCTTCCGGATACCGCCCTTGCCAACAGGTACATCAATTTCCTGAAAAACCCGGCGCAGCATCAAAAGCAGCGGCAGACAGATTCTGTGATGGCAGTAAACCTGAAGAAGTTAATTGATGGCGGCGTCATCATTGCTACCGGAACCGATGCGGGCAATACCGGCACACAGCATGCCGCTTCTTATTTTGAAGAACTGAAAGCCATGCAAGCTGCTGGACTGACTACCTGGCAACTACTCGAAGCGTCTACTATTAATGGCGCAAAGGCTATGGGACAGGAAAAGGAATGGGGAAGTATCGCCCAAAACAAATTGGCCAATCTGTTATTGCTCTCTGCCAACCCGCTGGACAGTTTGAGTAACTGGAGAAAGGTGGAATGGGTGATGAACAGGGGATCGATTTTTCATCCGGATTCATTGATTACAATTTCGCCGGTTGATTTGGTGCAGCAGCAACTGAATGCCTATAATGCACATGACCTGGAAGCTTTTTTAGCGCCGTATGCAGAAGATGTAGAGATCTACCAGTTTCCCAATACCCTTTTGTCAAAAGGAAAGGAGCAGATGCGGAAAGACTATGTCTTTATCACCAAAGTACCGAAACTTTTTTGCCGTTTGCAGAACAGGGTAGTGCAGGGCAATATGGTCATTGATCATGAAGAAGTATCCGGTTTTGGCCCGAAGCCGGTACATGCCCTTGCTATTTACATCATCGAAAAAGGCAAGATCAGCAAAGTGTATTTTCAGCAATGATTCATTATCGGTAACATTACTGAATTTCGCTTCATGGATTGATCAGCCTCCCCAGTTAAAACCGAAGTCCATATTTCTGACGGACTCAGCTACTATTACGATGACAACGATGACCACTACTACAGCAATGGCGATAATCAGGGCAGTATTATCCTTTTTATCGCCCGGTTTATCTGCCAGGTAATCTTTTACCATTCTGTCCTGGCCGGTTTTACGCAATTCCTTCTTCATGTCTTTCTTCATCATCATAAAAGAAACCCGTTCTTTAAAACTCAGTTTCTTGCCTGCGATAATGCTGAAATCATTTTGAGAAAGTTTGACAAACTCACTCAGTTTCATTTCCAGTATGTCTTTCGGCAAAACCCGGTCTGAAGCATAATTGACCAAACTGGCCTGTAAAGGATGGAAAATACCAGCGATCATCAAACCACCTGTAATAGCAATTAATTTTAAAATTGCTTTCATATAACCTTTTTTAGGTGGCGTAATAAAACTATCAGTATAAAGCTACAATGGAGCAGCAGGGCAATACAATGACCTTTCTCACAGTAGTGAGAAAATAATGTGGCTTGTAGTGGCAGATCTATTTTATCCCTGGAAATCTGCAGACGGACCATAAGTGCCCGGTAATGGAATATCGAGCAATCGGAGATAAACCGTCAGCTGCCCCCGGTGATGATACAAATGATTGAGGCACCAGGTGCGCACCACTTCTCCTTTGGGCAGTGTAAAAAAGATTTGCTCACCGGCCCGCATGGTCCAGGGTTTGGCAAATTCTTCATCGGGAGTATTTTGAAGTATTGCCACTGCTTTCTGTACCAGTTCATCGTGCCAGGCCACCATCGCTCCGGTGTCCGCATGTTCTTTTCTTTCGCCACTGTCTTTGGCAAAATCCAGTTCATCCTGCACCAGGCATTCTTTCCACCAGCCATTGATCTCGGCTACATGAGATGCCAGGCGTTTCAGTGTCATGGATTTTTCGTGGGGCTTATAGTCTCCTTTTTCCCAGGGAACAATAGCCAGTAATCTTTTGGTAGCGGCAGCTTCCTGCTGTATTTCAGCAATGAATTGTTGGGCAAGGCTCATGGTCATTGATTATAGATGAAGAGAAATTATTCCTGCTAAAGGTAGTGTATAGGCAGTATTTACCGGGATGACCAGTGTCAGGCGGTAAGCCCGGTTATTATTGGGTTGAACCATAGTGTCACAGCGGCACAGTGATTCACAGGTTCCATATTACCTGGTAGTAAAGGAGAAAGCACATTGAAACAGGCTTCGACAAGCTCAGCCTGACAATCCCTGCAATAATTATCCCGCATTTATTAGAGAAAGCCTTTGAATTTTATTTCCCTTTTTATTTTTCCGGTAGTATCACAACCGGATTTTCTTTGGGAAACACAGCTGGTAAATACAATAGCCAGTACAAAAAGCAAAAGAGATGCCTGCAACAGTTTGGTTCGCATTCGGTGGTTTTAAAACAGTGATAAAATGCAGGTAAGGTTTTGCAGCTTTCAGAACGGGGGAGGATAGCGGGGTGGATTGATCTGTCAATGTTATTGCATTTAATGAAACCAGCCAAACAAAATAACCAACAGGTGTGACTTGACTGCTACTCAGGGGAGTGGAGAAAGAAAGCCACGAATGGGTTTTCCACTGAGACACAAAGGAAACAGAAGGTTAGCCACGAATGGCACTAATGTCACGAATAAATTAAGAGAGAATGATAATTCACCTGCGGTGAATAGGTATTTGGCCACAGATGAACAGGGATTAGCACAGATGGTTTCGCTGAAGCGAAGAGGGTTTCCCACGAAGACACAAAGGACACAGAAGATTCCGCTGGAGCGGAATGGGTGTTTGGCCACGGATGAACACGGATTAACACAGATGATTTCGCTGAAGCGAAATATGTTTATCGCAAAGACAAGAAGGGCATGGAGAATTCCACTGGAGCGGAATGAGGGCGGCCACTATTTCTCACTCACTATATGGTTGTAGAGGATATTCACCGTTTTCCGTATCACCGTATTGTACCCCTCTGTATAACCCGGGCGGCAGCCATTGGTGATAACTACGATGCCCCATTTTTCGTTGGGGTCGAAGTACATGGCGCTGTACAAGCCATAGGCTGAACCGGTATGGCCTTTTAGTGTTTTGCCGGCAACCAGTTTGTCAGTTGTGGCAATAGCCAGTCCATAACCTTCTTTTTCTGACAAGGGTGTTTGCATGGTAATGGCTGATTTCTTTTTAATGATCCGTTTACCATTGGCCCTGCCCCGATTCATATGCATGATCATATAACGGGCCAGGTCCGGAGCCGATATCTTCATGCCACCGGTAGGTGAGAAGACCGGTGTGCTGTAACCCATTACATAACTGCCAATCTCCTGCCGGCGGGGTGCATAGGCCATAGGCTGCGCCACCAGGGTCTTCAGCGAATCATTATATTCATAGATGCTGGCAAAACGGGTACTGTCCAGCCCGTCTACCCAATAGCCGCCGTAGAGACCCAGCGGTTCGAGGATGTGCTTTTGTATATACTTATCAAAACGTTCTCCGGATATTTTTTCAATGATGGTACCCGCCATATTGTAATTGAGATTGCAATAGCGGTAGCCGGTGCCCGGTTCATACTCACTGTAGCATTTTTGCCAGTTGGTATTCTTTGCCGGGTTAATAGCATCCAGTGTGAAGTAGCCCTGGCTGTCGTTGATGGCAGATCGGTGTGATAATATCATTCGCAGGGTGATGATGGTATTGGGAAACTTAGGATGCCGAACTGTGAAGCCCACAAGGTTGCTTACATCATCATCCAGCGATATTTTTTTAGCTTCTGCCAGTTGCATGATAGCCGTAGCTGAAAAAGATTTGGAGATAGAGGCAATACGAAAGAGGTTCTCCTCCTGCAATGGCTGGTTCAGTTCTTTATTCTTTAATCCGAAAGAATGAGTGTAAACCAGTTTTCCTTTTTTCACTACAGCCACAGCCACACCCATTGCTTCATGCTGCTGCAGGATGACTGCAATGCTGTCTTCCGCCTTTGCAGGCTGCGCAACAGTGTGCAGGGATAAAGTAACAAGTAAGGCTGCCAACAAAGACATAAGAAAAAAGCGGCGCATAGCGGAATGATTTAGCTATAAATATAAAACTATGGAGCTATACAATTTTCCGGGGCCGGGCAGCTTTTCTGCGGTCACGGATATTGAGCCAAATACTCAGTACCGAAGCAGCAAGAAATACATACAGTGTAACCTTCTCCACCAGGTTGGTATCAAAATCTTTCCCGGTAAGGTGCAATAAAAGGAAATGGATATAGGAATTGGACCGGTCGTTAAAACCCATGGCTTCTCTTACCTGCCAGTGCCAGTCGGTGCAGGCACAATAACCCCAGCCGTACCAGATGCCAAGGATAAACCAGGAAGCAGCTGTAAGTAAAATGGTAAGCAGGTGCCATTTTCTTGTGTTGCGAAAAGCCCAGCCGCTCATATTGAAAAGAGTGAGGGCGGTATGGAATACAAAGAAGAAAATATTGAGGAAGGCCAGCCACATGGATATAAAGATAGGCCGGTTGTGAAATTCATTTCCCATAAAACCTGCCTGAGGGAGAAAGAATAGGTAAGACCGGTGGAATAGGTTACCTTCTACTTCTTTAACCAAACCAACTACTTCAATTATGAAAAGAAAATTTCAAATCGCTTGCCTGGCGTTTACTGCTTTGTTATTCGCCGCCTGCACCAGCCCGGCCAAAGAAGCCGCCCCCGTTGATACAGCGAAATTAAAAACAGAGATACAGGCCATGGAAGATGCATTTGCTGCTGCTGAAAAAGCAAAAGATGCAGATGCAGTTGTTGCTTATTACAGTGATGATGCCATTAGCTACAGCCGCAATAAGCAGCCTTCCGTGGGCAAAGCGGCTATCAAGGCAAGTATTGCCAATGGTTTTGCCACAGACACGGCGGGTATTTATAATGTGTACAAGGTAGTGGATCTCTTTGCAGAAGGTAATACGGCTACAGAGATCGGCTCCTGGAAAAGATTTAGTGCCGATGGCGCTGAACTGGAAAACGGTTATTACATGTCTTATTTTCAGAAAAGAGACGGCAAGTATGTTTGTGTACGGGATATGAATGTAACTACCAGCGCTGCAAAATAGGTTGACGAGAAGCGGCATATAAAAATTATAAGGGGGGCAAAGCCCCCTTATTTTATGGTATAGCAAACAGTTTTATTGTACCATTAATACTTCAACGCATCGATGCTCCTTGCTTGAAAATATCATGAGATGGATATTTGATTTTTATCATTGTTTCAGGCCGTATTGGTGAAGTAGTTTTATACAAAGTGAGGAGATGAAAAAAACAGGGTTGATATTTTTTTCATTGTGGCTGATTAATCATCAAGTTTATTGCCAGGCTGATTCTTTACTGTCAGATAGCTTGTATAAGCCAACTAACTATGCTATTAAGATAAAGCCCATCAAAGGAGAAAAAATCCGGGCAGTGCTTACTCATTTTACAGAAGATTCCATTTTCCTGATGCCATTTTATAAGAAAAATGTTCCTTTTTCAGGTAACTACAAAATACCCCGTGAAAAAGAAGTATTTGCGGTTGCGCCTGAGGATATCAAAGAAATAACAATCAGTCTAGATGAAACAATAGTCAGCGAACAATGGCTCAATGAGAACAAATCAGCAATGATTGAAAAGGGATTTTTTCTTTTTTTTCTTAATGCCTTAATATCAACCCCTGCCTTAATGCAACCCGGACCTAACAAATTTATTTCACCTGAACCTTTTTGGAATTTAACACCCTGGGTTACTAGTTTCATCACTTTAGTAGGAACAAAAACAGCTACCGGCAAACTGGTCATTCCGGATGACTGGATGGTAAGCTATCTCCTCAAAGGCGATAAGGAAAAATATCGTGAAATGCTGCTGGAGTTAGCAGGATTGAAGCAGCGGACCGAGGTGAATACCTTTTATAAGATTGAACATTAGAACGAAGCTTTTACAATAGGCTGGCCTTATCCTGTTGTTTTACTGCTATTGTTAAGTTTAAATAACACCTGCGGTGAATGGAAATTTACACAGATGATTCCGCTAATGCGGAATGTGGCTAGCAACGAATCCTTCGACCCTTCGATTCCTCAGGGTAAACTTAGCTCAGGGTGACAGAAAGGTTTAGAATAGTTCTCATTATTTTTATAATCGATGTGGTACCGTTTTGTTTTACTACTACTTATTTGTCCGCTGGTATCGGCCTGCCCCGTTGCCACAAAACAAACGCCTGCTGAGCTCAGCGGTAAAGTGATCAGCATAAAAGACGGCGATACCATTGCTATTTTATACAACAACAAAACACTCACCATCCGCCTCGCCCATATTGATTGCCCGGAAAAGAAACAACCCTACGGGCAGGCAGCCAAACAATTTATGTCTGACAAATGCTTCGGGCAAACCGTCACCATTCAGCACCACAATGAATACGACCGCAGCAAACGACTGATCGGTGAAGTGATCACTGCCTCCGGTGAAAACCTGAACAAGGCATTGGTAAAAGCAGGACTGGCCTGGCATTATAAAAAGTATTCAACCGATAACAGTTATGCTGCATTAGAACAGGAAGCGAGGAAACGACGCATCGGCCTGTGGAGTGAGCCGAACCCCATAGCGCCATGGGAGTGGAGGAGGTGAGGAGGGGGAGTCTGGAGTAGGGAGTTAATAGTCGATAGTCAGGAGTATATAGTTGGGAGTCCGGAGTCTTCGATAGATTCACTTTTCGACAATGCTTCGACACCCTTCGACAGGCTCCCGCCACGGCGGGCAGGCAGGATGACAAAGTGGTTGAGAGAGGGAAGCTGAGGTTGGGGGATTCGGGTATTTCTGTTTTGGCTGGAATAGTTTAATATTAGAAAGTGAAACAAAAACTATTTTACGTTTTTCTTTTTTTGTCATGGAATCTGCTACTGCGGGCACAAACCCCGGTTTTAGGTATTCCCAAAGGACATTTGGCTGAGGTATATACGCCGGACTTTAGTTCAGACGGCAAATACATGGTAACACCTTCTGCTGATAAAACGGCAAAGGTTTGGGAACTCTTTACAGGACGGCTTCTGTTTAGTCTTGAAGGGCATACCAAACAGGTTTCATTTGCAAAATTTACGAAAGACAATAGAAATATTGTTACAGCGGGTGATAACAGGGTTATCATTTGGGATGGAAAAACAGGGAAAGAAAAGTTTCAATTAGTTCATGGGGAGATTCCGAAAATTGATTTTAACAAACTGGCAGGACAAACAATTTATTCGTCTTCGATTTCTGCCCTTGCGCTTACACCTGATGGTAAATTTCTGGCTTCAGGAGCTGCTGATAGCTCCGTCATCATTTGGGAAATAGCCTCAGGTAAAAAAATACATGTGCTGAAGCATAGTGGTAAACTGAAGTCTGTTATTATTACAGCAGGTGGTGAAAATCTTATCAGTCTTACTGAAAATTATTTGGTCAGTTACTGGAATATTAAAACGGGCCAGTTTTTAAAGCAGTTAATCCCCGTGGCTAAAAATACCGGAAGGGTGTATCTAAGCCCTGATGAAAAAAAACTGCTGACCCTTACTGATACTGATGCGTCTGCCTATGTGTGGGAACTGGCCTCAGGCAAAATGCTGCATCATTTTTCAAAGGAAGACCGCCTGATGTCAGTTGGCTGGTCGCCCGGAGGAAAAAAAATTATCGGGTCATCAAAGAATCAATCTTTTGTCTGGGATGCGGCCACCGGCCGAATGGAATACCAGTTACCCGGGCATACGGGATGGGTGTATAATGCCCTTTTCAGCCCATCAGAAAAGTTCATAGCAACAAGCGGCAGGGATCTTACCATAAAATTATGGAACCCGGTAAATAAAAAAATTCTTCATTCACTCGAAGGCCACGAGGGAATGATCAACACTCTTTCTTTTAGCCCTGACGGAAAAAAACTGATCAGCACATCAGATGATCGTACGATAAAAATATGGGACCTGGTTACCGGACGGATGGTTTTGCAATTAAGGGGAGCAATAAATGAAGCCTTTTTTGGAAAAATGTCTGACGACAAGCACTATTTTTTAACTGCATCTGCCGATAATAGTTGTACGGTATGGGATCTGCGATCAGCACAAAGAATTCACTCTTTAAAAGGGCATACAAGCTGGATATATTTTGCAGATTTCAGTAAAGATAAAAAGCAGGTGGTAACAGCTGCGACAGATAATACGGCAAGGGTATGGAAATTGGAAACCGGGGAATTAATACAGGTGTTGAACGGACATACGGATATTGTAAATCATGCAAGTTTTAACAATGATGCTACAAGAATTGTAACGGCTTCGGAAGATAAGACAGCTTTGGTATGGGATGTAACCAGCGGAAGAAAAATCCATGTACTCCATCACGACCAGCAGGTCAAAACAGCCACCTTTAGTCCTGATGGCAAATATATACTCACCACATCTTTTGACCGTACTGCAAAGATCTGGAATACAGAATCTGGTGAGCTGGTAAAAGCATTATATGGCCACCAATCCCTGGTAAGGTCCGGGGAATACAGTGGTGACGGGAAGTATATTGTTACTGTTTCCGGGGATGAAACCGCCATAATTTGGAATGGCATCAATGGCAGTTATATTAATACCCTGCGGGGTCACACCGGATTTGTGTATAAAGCTTTATTTAGTGCTGATAGCCGGTTTGTATATACTGCCTCGCTGGACAGCACGATAAAGATTTGGGAAGTGTCCAGTGGTTCGCTTTTGCAGACCATACCGTTAAACGGAGCCAGCGTAAAATCATTTTATTCGATTAACGGGCAAACAGTACTCCTTACTTCAAAAGATGCAATATTTCATTTATCGGACTCAGCAACCAATAATATGGCCTCTTTTTTCTTTAAGGATTCATTATCGCTCATTTATACGCCAAAGGGTAATTATTCAGGCGACAAAGCAATGGTTAGGTTACTCTATTATGTCAATGGCCTAAACACATTGGGATTCGAGCAGCTCGACGTCAAATACAACCGTCCCGACAAAGTGCTGGAAGCCATCGGTAACACCGATACGGCACTGATCAAAAGCTACCGCAAGGCATGGGAAAAAAGAATTAAGAAACTGGGTATTGATACTACGCAGTTCCGGGATGGCTACAGTGTGCCCGAAGCGGACTTTGTGAACCGGGACAGTATTGAGTATGAGCAAAAGACCGGAACGCTGCGGTTGCATATTAAAGGAACGGACAGTACTTATAAACTGGACCGTTTCAATATATGGGTAAATGAATCCCCCCTTTATGGTCAGCGAGGTATCAGTATTAAAAAGAAGAACAGCAACAACCTTGACACTACGATCACCATTATTCTTTCACAGGGAGAAAACAGGATTGAGACCAGCATTACCAATGTAAATGGTACCGAGAGCTACCGCATGCCTTTGTATGTAAACTATACCCCGGGAGTGAAGCAGAAGGAGATGACAAGATTTATAGGTATAGGTATTGACCAGTTCAAAGAAAGTCGGCACAACCTGCAGTACAGCAGCAAGGATATCCGAGACCTGGCGGTGAAGCTGAAAGAGAAATACAAGGACAATATTATCATTGATACGCTGTTCAATGAAAACGTAACCACCGAAAATGTAAGAGCTTTAAAACAAAGGCTACAGCAGACAACGGTCAATGACAAAGTGATCATCTCCTATTCCGGTCATGGCCTGCTGAGCAAGGATTATGATTATTACCTCAGCACCTATAATGTCAACTTCCAAAAGCCCGAAGAAAACGGCTTGCCATATGATGAACTAGAAAGTTTACTGGACAGCATACCAGCTAGGAAGAAACTGCTGCTGATTGATGCCTGTCACAGCGGCGAAGTGGATAAAGAGGAAGGAATAGCGATGAACAAGCTGGCGGACTCACTCGGCCTAACCAAGGGCATTATCATTGACCAACCGCAGCAGCAACAGCATGTGGGCCTGAAGAACAGTTTTGAATTAATGCAATCGTTATTTGTGAATGTGGGCAAGAGCACCGGCGCCACGATCATCAGTGCTGCAGCCGGCAACCAGTTTGCCCTGGAGCGGGGTGACCTGAAGAATGGTGTATTTACCTACAGCCTGCTGGAAGCGATGAACCAATACCCGACGATAAAGATCAGTAAGCTGAAGAAGATTGTGGGTGAAAGAGTGGAGCAACTCACGAATGGCATGCAGAAACCTACTTCGAGGAATGAGGCTATTGCGGTGGACTGGAGTTTGTGGTGAGGGTGGTTGAGAGGTTAAGATTGAGATTAAGGTTGAGTTTAAGATCAGGAGTTGGGTTTTGGATGAGTTTTATCAGAGTATTTGGGGTGAATCAGGAATTAACTTTGAGGTATCATCAAAAAAACAGCTATGAAACCTCAAACTGGTATGTTGCTCAAGGCTACTGCTGTGCTAAACGGTACCAACTTTGAAAATGCAGTTATACTGATCACAGAATATAATGAGAAGGGTGCGGTTGGATTTGTTATCAATAAACCCTTTGCCCGCCAACTGAATGAACTGGAAGAGTTTAAACACAGTCCTGCTTTTCCGTTGTATGAAGGAGGCCCGGTAGATACTGAGCATTTGTTTTTTATTCATCAAAGGCCTGATGTGGTGCAGGAAGGAAAGGCTATTGGTGATGATGTTTATTACGGCGGTAATTTTAAACAAGCCATTACGGCTATCAATAATAAAAGCCTGACCACAACAGGCATAAAAATCTTCATTGGTTATTGTGGCTGGAATGCCGGAGAGCTCGAAGCAGAAATAGCTGAAGGCAGCTGGGAGCCGGTGGAAGAAGAAGTGTTTGCATAAAGACTGTGCCAAAAAAGTTATTGACAATTTCATTTTCATCAGTTGGAATTGCAGGTAAAAAAGTTAAGTTTGGTTAATAACCATCACACCTTTCTTTATGAAAAAACCTGGCAGCCCAACTGCAAGTGGTTCCATTTCCAATGGACCACAAAGTAAATCCCGCCGCAAGCTTTTAAAATTACTGGGACTTGGCACCGGTCTCAGCGCTACTCCTGTTTTTGCGGGCAGCACAGAAGAGTGGGCTGATTCTTTATTCAGCACTGCTGATTTACTCAATGACAAAACCGAGCTGGTACTCTTTCGTCCGCAGGACCTGCTGGAACTTAAGATGACTTTTACAGGTTACAAAAAATCACCCGATAATAAATCATTAATCAAAACAGCGGCGCCTTACCTGCTGCTGGTGGAGTTTCATCCGCAAAGTCTTGCTGAACAGGCATGGGAAGAAGCAGGTGGTGAAGATGGCCAGGCTAACTTAGACACAGCTGCCAAAAAGGACCTGAAATGGAATAAGCCCAACGAACCCGTCATCACTTCAATGATTATTGGTAATCCCAATATCAATCCAGGACTAAAGAATATTATTCCTCCGGCTAAAACGTATATATCCGGTAAAACCAGGTTAGTGTTTGATACGAAGGGAAAAGATAATATTTCTCTTTCGCCTTCAGCGCTGCTCGACTGGAGCGGTTTTCAGTTAGTAGTGAACAAACGGGCCACCTGTTCACCGGTGTTCAGTGCGGCTGATATTAATACAGCGCCTTATAATAATATCAATATCAAAGCGCCGCAGAAAGTTGATGTAATAAAGACAGAGCCGGTAAAAACGGAACCAGTGAAACAACCGCCGGTGAACAATAATAATCCAGGCCGCAGGATAATACAACCAGCTACAAAAGATACACTGCGCCGGCAGGTGGAAGTAAACCGCAATATCCGTGCTGCCGGCAAAGACGAAGCTACACAGATACAGAAGAATGAATTACCTGTGACAGTCATCAAACAGGATGATGGAATACTGGCCAATATCACTGCATTTCTAAACAGCAATAAACCAGCCCCGGTAGGTGATATGGAAACAGCGATAGAAGTGCCATATCGATTATTCCTTTCACCTAACCAGTTTGCTGCCTGGAAACAGGAAACGAAACTGAAGAACCGTCCCGACCTGCAGGGTACACAACTTTCCACTTATGAACTATGGCATTCAAGACTGGCCAGTACTAACTGCCGCGGCGCTCTTGACAATACAAGGGCTACCGATGCCATTAAAACGGTGAGGGCTTTATGGGCTACTGATATTGACGGTGACTGGAAAAACAAACCGGAACGGGATTATTCGCCTGATGGCAAAATGGATTCTGCCGGACTGAATAAGTTTATCACTTCTCTTTATAATGACGACCGCCACTGTATTGTACACCAAACCAGCAATTTTGGTATCAGCGGATTCAGGCCCAAACCAGTGCAGGTAAATAACCTGATGCTGAGTACACTTGGCGCCTGGTTAGATGCTATTGTTGAATTTAAACGACCGGAACTAAGCAGTGTGCTCAGCGACCTGAACATGCTGAAGTGGAAACATATTGCCACGTTGGCAAGAGATCATTATGTGGAAGTGGTGTATGCCGGTAATATGTATCCTTTTGGCCATGAAGCAGCACTGGTACGTATCACCGAACGTAAACCCAAAAATGGTTATGCAGCTAACTGGCAGCGTTATTTTGTGGCGATTACGGAAGAAGAAAAAAAATACAACCCTGTTAACCGGGAGAACAAACACAATGCTTTTCCTTTTTCCACTATTAAAATTGTAACGGCAGCTACGCCTACTATTAAAACTCCGACAAAATTTACCGGTACTATCAGTGGCAATGATGACCACCAGTTTGTGCCTACTATGCCAAATGGCCAACCCTTTCTTTTCAAATTAGTAGGTTATGATTTTGATGGTGGTGATGTGAGTTTTGAAATGCCCCTCGTATTTGTCAGTACCAATGTGTCGGTAAATGACAGCCAGGCCTATCATGAAGGCAATATCACTAAGCTGAATAATGCCTACAATGGTAATGCCATCAATACCGTTTCGCTACGCAATCAGAAACTGGCCCTTGCCCGCAGTGTAAACAAACCGGGCGAAACACATTATGAAACGGCGAGCATTGTCTTTAACGGCCGCTTTGATAAAAATGAAGCGCCGGGTTTTGTACCGACCACTGCATCGCTGGATATTTTCGCCAGTGCCGTGGAGAATATCACGGGGCAGCGCAAGGCCATCAAAGTGCAACTGGAAGATGACCGCAATGCCGGTGGTGTATTTGCCAAACTGCATGCTGCCAGCCCTAAACTGGATGTAAATTTTAACGGCAGCGGTAATAAAACAGGTGGCAGTCTTTCGCCCAATTTTTCCATTACCGGTTTGTCCAAAGCATATGGGGTAATCAGTGGTAAGCTGGATGATGCAAAGAACAAGCTGATGGACCCTGCCCAGTTCTTTAATACAGAGGCCAAGCTGTTTGGCATTATTCCATTAGGCAGTATCATAGAAAAAACAGCTGCTTTGCTGAATGGAGAGTCACCGATACCTGCATTGAAGAATATTGAAACAGCCGAAGCGCATATCACCCAATACAACTGGAAGGGTGCCAAACTGCGGCAGCAAAAATTCTTTGGCGATGTACTGACTTTTAAACCGGGTGGCGATGCCCGCCTGATCATTGAAACAAGCCTTTACCGGTACAAGGCCAATAAGCCCAATGCACTGATCGTGGATTCACATATCAGCAATTTTGATGTGATACTGATGGGGCTTGCCAAAGTGGGCTTTAAGAAAGTAGGGTTTAAAACCGGCGCTAATACGAAGACGGATTTTACAGTAGACATGAAGAACCCGGCGCTGGAGTTTTTGGGTCCGCTTACGTTCATCAATGTATTGCAGAAATTTATTCCGGCTGATGGTTTCAGTGACCCACCATTCTTAGATATAACCACCAGCGGCATTACTTCCGGCTATACACTTGCATTGCCCGATGTGCAACTCGGCGCTTTTACGTTGCGCAATATAAATCTGGGTGCATCGGTGAGTTTGTCCTTTACCGGCGGCCCGCTGATCATGCGGTTTAATTTCTGTGAAAAGCATCAACCGTTTACACTGACTGTTTCTGCATTGGGTGGTGGTGGTTTCTTTGCGATGGAGCTGGACATGAAAGGTGTCCGCACCATTGAAGCAGCGCTGGAGTTTGGCGCTGCTGCTTCCATCAATCTCGGAGTAGCCAGTGGTGCCGTAAGTATTATGGGTGGGGTATATTTTAAACTGACCAAAAAAGAAGATGATGGTAAGGAAATAACGATCGAAGGTTATTTGCGTATCAACGGCTCATTAAGCATTTTGGGAATCATCACGGCCAGCCTGGAATTCCTGCTGCAGCTGATTGCCAATATTGAAACCGTGAACGGTAAGGATAAAGTAACGAAAGTGTGGGGCCAGGCAACATTGAAGATCAAGATCGAGATATTCATGTTCAGCAAAACCGTTACGCTGAAGACCTCGAGAGAGTTTGCCGGCGCCGGCGCCGATCCCACATTTGCTATGCTTATCAGCGAAGGAGAATGGCAGCAGTATTGTGATTCATTTGCAGCGTAATAACCAGTAACCAATTACAAACAAAAAGAAACTTTAGTATATGCCTCAGAAAATCATTGTCACAACCTGTCCGTGGAAAGATTACAAAACAGGAAAATGGATGCTCAGCGCCATGATGAATATTCAGCTGGAAACAGCAGCAGAAACCACATTGGCAGCTTTTCCCGATATACTAAAGTGGATGGAAAAAATTCAGCAGGCTGTTTTCTATGTGCAATGGAATAGTGGTACACCTGCCGAATTAAAACCAGTAACATCGAAGTGGGATCCGGCCTTGTATGAGAAATTATTTCACAGCGGTATTAAAGTAAAAGGATTTGCACCGGTGAACATGGCCACGATCAAGATCAAATCATACCCGGTAAAACATATCAGCAATTTTATTTTTGATACCTATAAAGAAGTGGGCAACCTGAAAATGACGGAACTGCCCAAGGCCAGTTTCTTTACAAAAGAATACACCAGGCTGAATCCAATTTCTAAAGTTACCCTTACCCAAACGGCCCCTATAACCAACCAGAATAAACGGTTCACTAAAACTGATTTTATCCGGAAAGGACATACGGGACAGGTGCAGGTGAAGCAACAATTATCCGGCAACAAAGTGATTGCTTACAACCAGCAGCCGAATGTGGACAGGGATTTTGGCCAGCTGCATAATTATTTTGCCAAAAATGAAAAGATATTAGCCAAAGGTCCGGCGCCCATCCCTCCCAAAGATTTTGAATACCATGATGTGTTTTCTGTTATTACCAGTTACCCGGTGATACTGCGCAAGCTGGGACTGATCGTTGATTTTGTTTTGCCTTCAGCACCTTCTACCGCAAAAGGAACGGTACGCATTGTGCCTACTAACCTGAATTTCGCAGAAGATGTATCGGTAGTAGCGCCAAATACTTCGTATGAATCTACTGCCAATGGTTTTTATGCTGCACCTAAAACCGGCAGCCCGATTGATAAAGGTGTGCTGAAACTGAACACTGATGAGTTTGATGTAGTGACTTATGATACGGATGCTGCGGCCATGAAACTGGTTACTCATACCGAAACGATCGTAGAGAAAACAGGCATGAAGCTGGCAGATAAAAGCAATTACTTCACTTTCCAGATGATTGATTCGGATGTTTATAAAAATTTAGTGCTGCCTATAGAAAACGAGGAATGTGGTCCTGCCGTGGCAGATGATAAAGATGATACGGATGAAGGTTTACCGGCCCTTCGCAGTGCAGGAATCGGACTGGTAAAGAACGGACTGGCTGAAACCATCTTTCAGAAATTAAAAGCCAATGAAATCATTTTTACCGGTTTTGTAAAACCGGAGAACCAGCTGAAAAGTGCAGAGCTGCTCAACACCAATAAAACACAGCCGGTCATCAACTTTAAAGATCCTGTTGCCATTAAAAAAGTGAGAGATGCAGGGAATGTAAAAATAAAGGCAGTGATTGCCAATCCTGTTATCCTGCCGCCAGCGACTCAAACCTTATTTGCAGATGACTTGGTGCAGGGCTACCGGATGGATATTGCCTATGAAGAAAAACCGGCACAATGGTATTCGCTGCATAAACGGAAGAACACTTATGGCTTTTTGCCAGTGGGCGCACCCACAGCAGAAAATATTCCACTGGCAGAAGATGAAGTAATTGATGAAGGCTGTATCAATATTGCACTGGTAGAAGATGAGAATGATGAAGATAAAGACACCGATAAAGTAAATGAAGTAATTGCCCGCTGGCAGGGCTGGAGTTTAGCGGTGCCCAAGCCAGGCAAAGGCATCAATGAAGACAATGCAAATATTGTAAGCAATGATAATGCTGAGAAAGAAAAGTATAAACTGAAAGACAATGTGCCCTTCCGCATGCAGGTCAATATGGGTCTTGCACCGAAAACATTACCGATGCTTCGCTTTGGTAAAAGTTACCGGCTGAAGGTAAGGACGGTTGATATTGCCGGTAATTCACTGCCCCATGATGTTGCGCCTGAAAATGCGAATGTGGCTATAAAAACAGGCATCAGGTATTTGCGATACGAACCGTTGCCGGTGCCGGTATTGGTTGGTACAGATGAAATTGCCAGCAAGGCCAATGATAAAGTGAGGGAGAGGGATGGTGAATCGCTGGAGCATATGGTCGTCCGCAGCAATATAGGCATCAGCCCGCAGGATTATGAAAAACAAAATCCCACCAATATTTACCAGGAAGGCACCTCCAATGTGAACAATACCTTAACCTGGCTGCCGGAAGCGGTGCGTCATTTTAAAGCGCCGCGGAACAGCCAGCATATGGCGGAGACACATGGTATGTTTGATGAGAGTTTTACCAATCCTGCCATAGCAGCCGAAACGTATAAATTTATTACGTCAAGAGACACAGAAACAGATGTCAACAGCACGGAGACCCGGGCGCCGCTGGCAAAGACAACTGATACCAACCTGCCCATTGAATATTTGGCCGACCCGATGGCAGCCGGAGTAGTGCTGGTGATGAAATCGAATACCACCTTTGAAACAAACTGGAAGAAAGACCAGGCCCGCAAGTTCAGTTTTTACTTTAATGATGAAGTGACTGATGCTTCGGCCAATACTCCTTTTACCAAAGAGGCGTGGAAGAACCCCAAATCATTCCGCATTAAACTGGTAGAAGGAAACGGAACAGTGGACTGGATTAAATCAGACCGGATGCTGACGATTGCTTTGCCTAAATCGGCAGAGATTGAAATCAAGTATGCCAGTTTCTGGCGGCCCGAAGATGTGGACAGGTATAATGCCCTGCAACCCATTGTAAGTTTGGGCACCAATAAGATTCTTAGTCTTGAGTATGCCCGAAAAAGTTTGCACTGGATGTTCAGCCCCTGGCGGAATATACGATTAGTGCATGCAGTACAGCAGCCATTGGAGAAACCGGTCTTTGAACCCAATACCTTAAAAAGCGACCGCAACTATAATGATACTTTTGCCAAGCTCTCAGCAACGATGAAAGTACATGGCAGCAGTACTGATAAAATAGATTTGGAAGCCAACTGGACCGAACAGGTAGATGATTTAAAGAACACCAATATCATTACCGGGCAGTTCAACACTCATGTGGCCACATTGCAGGTTGCCTATTGTAATAAAAAGCTAACGGCATCAGCAGCCAAGACTGCCGGTACGGCTGAAGAGAGGAGGTTTCCGCAAATACATCATCCGTTTAACGATACCAAACACCGTATGGTAAATTATAAAGGAGTGGCCACCAGCCGCTACCGGGAATATTTTACGGGTATTATTGAAACGGGTGAAAAAACAAATAAGCCAATAAGTTTAATTCAGACAGGCGATGCGTTGCAAATAAATATTTTAAGTTCAGCAAGACCGGCCACTGCGGTAGTAGATTACGTAGTACCCAGTTTTAACTGGTTGACCAGTGATAAAGGCACAGAGATCACCCGGATGCGTACCGGTAATATCAGGGTGTATTTACAAAGGCCCTGGTTCAGCAGCGGTGATGAAGAAATGCTGGGAGTATTGTTGCCGATAAAGAATGTGATGCTGAGCGAAACAGGCAAACTCCATTGCACGGTATGGGGGAAAGACCCTGTGTTCAATTCACCGGAACTGAATGGTACCAACTACCCGCAGGTGGAGAATTTTCCTTTTGCTGCAGCTTATGATACTGTCACACTGGCTGAAGATGAAAGTACAAGGATGGTGGTGGCTGCGTACAAAGTATTATTTGATGAGGAGAAGCAACTGCATTATGCAGATATTCCTATCAATATCAACCAGGCCTATTTCCCATTTGTTCGTTTATGTGTGGCGAGATACCAGAAACATTCTTTGAAAATAAATAATAAGGATTGTTGCCTGAGCCCCACCACTACAGTGGATTGGTTGCAGGTAGTGCCGGTACGTTATACAGCTTTGTACTTCAAGGGTGGCAAGAATGAATTTGATGTGGCGCTGCGGGGTACGGCTCCATACACTTTCACTGGTCAGAAGTTTATGAATGATAATGCTCAAAGTCCTTCCCGTTGTAAGATCACTGTTACTGTAGAGAATACAACACTTGGCAAGAGTGATGATGCTTTTATCAGCATGAATGACCGGCCGCAGGGAATCAATACCAGTGTGTTTATAAAACAGTATTATTTAGATCGTCAGCAGTTCAAAGGAAATCAGATAGAATTTGTAGAAAGGATAAGTCTTGGATCAGCGTATGCCACTCAGCCTTTCCGGGTAGTGATCCGGGAATATGAATTGCATGAGTTTGATCCGATTCGGGTAGCAGAAGAAGCAAGAAAGAGAGCTTTTGACCGCAGAGCCACCACCGGGGCGCCGGTTCCTCAATATGAGGAAAGGCTGGTGTTTATGGATGTTTTTGAAGTGAACGGGTCGGTGTAGTTTTTCGAATGGACAGGGGAAGGATTGTAAAAAATGTAATTTAATTAGCAGGTAATGGAACCACAGTGACAGAGAATTCACGGGGATATCGGAGTAAACTCTATCCTTTGTCTTCCTGTCACCGTGGTTCCTATTTCAATACCTGTTACTGATAACCTGCCTTTATGTTGGTTTCAAATGCCAATCTGGCAAAATTCCCCGTATTGGAACACCAATTGTTACTTTGCAGACCTGTCTGCCACGCCTTCGGCAGGTAAACCGGCGGGCAGATATTCTTATAATCATTAATTAAATATCACAGGGTTATGGTACAGGAAAAAGGAACCATTTCGATCAATACCGAGAACATTTTTCCCATCATTAAAAAATTCCTCTATTCCGATCATGAGATCTTTTTGCGGGAACTGGTAAGCAATGCAGTGGATGCTACCCAAAAGATCAAACGACTGAGTTCGCTGGGACATTACAATAAGGACCTTGGTAACCTGAATATCAAAGTGGCGGTGGATAAGGATGCCAAAACTATTACCATCTCCGACAGTGGTATTGGTATGACAGCAGATGAAATAAAGAAATATATCAACCAGGTAGCATTTTCCGGGGCTACCGAGTTTATGGAAAAATTCAAGGAGGCTAATGATGCCAATGAGATCATCGGCCGCTTTGGTTTAGGTTTCTATTCTGCTTTTATGGTGGCAGAGAAAGTGGAGATACAAACACTCTCTTACCAGGAAGGAGCTGAACCGGCCCGCTGGGTTTGCGATGGCAGCACTGAATTTGAGATCACAGAAGGAAACCGCAGTGAAAGAGGAACCGATGTGATACTCTATATCAATGAAGACTCCGTTGAATTTTTAGAAAAACACCGTATTCAATCTATACTGGACAAGTATGCCAAATTTTTACCGGTGCCGGTGCAGTTTGGCACCAAAACAGAATCGGTGGAAGACGGAACCGATGAAGAAGGCAAAACCAAATACAAAACTGTTGAAGTTGATAATATCATCAACAACACTAATCCCATCTGGACCAAAGCCCCTGCTGACCTGAAGGATGAAGATTACCTGAACTTCTACCAGGAGTTGTATCCTTTCCAGGATGAGCCATTGTTCTGGATACACCTGAATGTAGATTATCCTTTCAACCTTACCGGTGTATTATACTTTCCCAAACTAAAGAATGATTTTGAGGTACACAAGAATAAGATCAAGCTTTTCAGCCGGCAGGTATTCATCACGGATGAAGTAAAAGACATTGTTCCGGAATTTTTATTGCTGCTGCACGGGGTGATCGACTCGCCGGATATTCCGCTGAATGTGAGCCGCTCTTTCCTGCAGAGCGATAGTAATGTGAAAAAGATCAACAGCTATATCAGCCGTAAGGTAGCTGAGAAACTCCTGGAACTTTTCAAAAAAGACCGCAAAGCTTATGAAGAAAAGTGGAGTGATATCGGCCTGTTTGTAAAGTACGGCGCATTAAGTGATGAGAAGTTTTATGAAAAGGCGAAAGAGTTTTTACTGCTTACCAACACCCAGAAAGAACATTATACCCTGGAAGAATACAGCGCTAAGGTGAAAGACTTCCAGACGGACAAGAACGGTCAACTGGTATATCTCTATACTGGCGATGCAGAGCACCAGCACAGTTATGTGGTGGCAGCGCAGAAAAAAAACTACGATGTGCTGCTGATGAATTCGCCCATTGATACTCATTTCATTCATCACCTTGAAATGAAGCTGGAGAAAACATCGTTGAAGAGAGTGGATGCGGATGTATTGGATAAGCTGATTGAAAAAGAAAATACTGAGCAGCATAAACTCACACAGGAAGAGTCGGACAAGCTTAAAGCTAT
>JBGARY010000010.1:0-97285 GCA_044229985.1 Chitinophagaceae bacterium | reverse complement strand
AGCCCATCCAGTTCTGTATAGGACCCCACTGGGTGGCTACGATAGTTCCTGATGCATGAAGCGCCGCAGGTAATATTACATCATAGGTAACCGTACTATCTGTCGGCAGGTTTTGCGTTTGGTTGATGTTGAACTGGCTCTTGCGGCAGCTCGATCCCACAGCCACGATCAGCGCTGCAAGGGAAACACCATATATTAGTTTTTTCAGTTTCATATCTTGATTGAGTTTAGCAGGTTATAATGAGATGTTTATGCTGGCGCCAAAGATTCTTGTTGGCGGTGTATTATCCAAACCACTCACACCCTGTGCGTTTCCAGTTGTGTTAGAGAACTCAGGATCGGTCCACTCGTTTGTCTTAGGAAGGAACATGAACAAGTTTCTTCCGCTCACTGTGATGTTTACACCTTTGATAGCATTCTTAGCGAAACCATACCATTTAGCAGGTACATTATAGCTAAGGCTCACCTCACGGATCTTCCAGAAATCACCGCTTACCAGATAGTTAGTGTTGGCGCTGGTATTGATAGCCTGAGACCAGAAGTTATAACCACCCTGGGCAGTATAAACGTCTGTGTTGTCTACATACTTAGAACCATCCCAATAAGAAGAGTTAGGGAAGATGAAAGGCTGACGGCTGTTCTGGGCACTTCTCTTAGAGATACCAGAGAAGTCCATACCTGTACCGAGGTTACCAGTATAGATCTGGGCACCACCACGGTAATCAGCAACAGCGCTGAAGGTCAGGTCTTTCCAACTTACGTTCAGGTTCAAGCCAAGCAAATGCTCAGGCTGAGTCTGACCGAAAGGCTTGATTGTCGGGTCAACAGTAGGATAACCTGTGTTTTTGTCAACAATTACACGACCCTGATCATCACGAAGATAGTCTGTCAACTGGAAGGTATAAGCTGGTTTACCTACGATAACGTAGTTACCATTACCGATACCTAACTGATCAACACCTTCAATGATCTTGGTTACTTCGTTAGACTGGTTAGTGTAGTTTGCTTTAAAGTCAATATTTACTTTACCCAGTTTAACCAGCGGAGTCAGTTTCAGATCGAACTCATAACCTTTGTTGGTAAATGATGCGGCGTTCAGCAGGGCACTGGTAAAACCAGTAGCACCAGAGTAAGCCACCTGTACGATCTGGTCTGTATTATCCTGTGTATAATAAGTACCCTCGATGCTGATACGGTTCTTCAATAAACCTAATTCAAAACCGATCTCGTTGTTCTTAACGAACTCAGGAGTATATCTTGGCAGACGCAATACGTTGCCTGAAGTATAACCTACCAGTGAACCATAAGGGAAGCCACCACCTAAACCGTAAGTATTCTCCAGTGACTGAACACCGAGGTTTACGTTACCGGTTTTAGAGATCGCACCACGCAGTTTCAGGTAAGAAATGGTTTTGCTGTTTTTTAAAGCAGGGATTGCTTCACTCAGGATCACTGATGCACTTACACCAGGATAGAAGAAGTTAGTTGCGTTGAAATCAAAATCCCAGTAATAAGCCAAACGGCTGTTGATATCATAGCTGGCAGTACCTTCCAGGAACGCCCAGTTATTATAACCAATAGACACTTTACCGAAGTAACGAGCCAATCTTGATTTCAGGTTTGATTCAGAAGCACCGGGCTCACCTTTACGACCGATGATATTGAACAAGGTCGGGAAAGCGAGGTTGTTGCTTGATACGTTGATGTTCTTTGTGTTGTCTTCACGGAATGAAGTTCCCAAAAGAGCTTCAACTTTGAAATCACCAAATGATTTGCGGATAGTAGCAAAAAATTCAGAGTTGATACGGCTTGAGTTAGAGATACCATCAGCAACCTGTGCTACGATATCACCAGACTGGGCTATTGACTTACCACTTGCCTTGGCAAATGGGCTGTAGTTAAGGGCACCGGCAGTGCTCTTTGCACTTCCGTTAGAAATTGTAGCACCTAACCTGTAAGTCAGGGTCATCCAGTTGGTAGCCTTATAATTTAATTCAAAGTTTCCAAAGATATCTTCTGTTCTTCCCACACTTCTGAAATTATCAATCATAAAATATGGGTTGGAATAATAGTCATTAAAGAAACCATCTGGGCTGGCCCAAAAATCATTTCTCCAGTCTTTGAAACGGGTAATAGGAATCTGCATCGGGGTATTGATCAGGTTCCAATACACAGTATAGTCACGACCGTTACCGAAGCTTGAACCTGCAGTAACATCATAATTACCTTTTGTATAGTTGATGCTGTAAGAAGCTTTGAACTTGTTGTACTCTTTGTTTGCAGACATGTGAACCGAAACCCTGCGGTTTACATCTTTAGGCATGATACCCTGGATCAGTACATTCTGCACACTCAGGTAGAAATCACCGGTAGAGAAAGAAACATCAGTTTGGTTAGTTAAACCAGTATTCCAGAATCTTAATTTTTCTTTTGGCAAAGCCCTGTACTCAGTCAGGTACTGGGAACCATCAGGACCGTCACGGCCGATCTGGCGGAGAGAACCATCAAATTCATCACCATAGCACTGGTTTTCAATTGGATCATATACCCCGTAACCAAAAGCATCTACTGAAGAACCAGAACCAAACCTTGTTTGAAGTTTAGGCATGAAAGATACTCTTTCAACCTGTACAGTGTGACCAACACTTACCTGAGGCTTAGTGCGGCTACCTTTTTTGGTAGTAACCACCAGGGCTCCGTTAGCTCCATCAGGACCGTAGATCGCAGTAGCTGAAGCTGACTTAAGGATGGTTACATCTGTGATGTCGTTAGGGTTGATTGAGTTCAGGTAACCCAAAGAGATGGGTACACCATCGAGGATCAGCATCGGCTGGTTGTTACCAGTCAAAGAGCGGATACCACGAAGAGTGATCCTTGTATCTCCGAATACACCATTATTAACAGTCTGTACATTCAGACCGGAAACCTTACCAGTCAGACCGTTCTGCAGGTTAACAGCCTTGGCCTGAGTCAACTCAGTAGCTTTTACCTTAGAAACGGAATAACCCAATTCCTTGGGCTGGCGGGTTTGACCGAGGGCAGTTACAACCACCTCTGTACCGGCAATAACAGTTCTTTGAACTTTAATATCAAGAGTGCTGCCTGTACCAACAGTAACCTCAGTTGACTCAAGACCTGCACCAGATACTACCAGTACATCGCCGGTCTTGGCCAAAATGCGGAATTGGCCGTTGTTGTCAGCAGCCACACCTGTACGAGTTCCTTTGATTCTAACAGATGCGCCGGGCAAAGCGTCGCCCTTTTCATCGGTCACGGTACCGGTAATCGTCCGGTTCTGACCAAATGCCAATGCTGTAAAAAGCATAAGCATCGTGAACAGTGATGCGATTTTTCTCATGTTAACGTTAATTTTTAGAATTTAAAAGCTTGATTATCAGGGAAAACCGTCAATTTCCAAAGGGTAAAGGTTATTTGTAAAGACACAATTGCCTTACAAAATGCTGCCGCAAGGTAAAAATTTTTTTAACAATTAGTTAAAAGCAGCAAAAAAATCTTAAAATCTGTTTTTGAGGCGATTATCTACAAAAAAAGGCGAACCTGCAACCTTAATTCCGAACGACTGTTACCCTCAATTTCATCCAGCCCTGAACCAATGCTTTTTTTATCCCGGAAGATGGTTTGTGCCCAGCGTACCCAAAGGGTTAATTTTCGGGTCAGGTCATAGTTCAGGTTGAGGTAATACCTGAACCCCTTATCAAAAAAAGCCGGAATAGAATAGCTGTACAAAACATCGTTTTCGTAGGCATATAGCCTGGAATTGTAACCATCCGTTTCAAAATATTGCAGCCGCAGTATACCAGAAAAAGGTTTCAGCATAGGTTTATAGCCAATATCTGCAAAACCAAGAAAACCTTTCTCGCTGTTATCTCCCTTCTTATCATACCATAACATTTCAACCCGGCTACGCAAGGTTAACGCAGTGCCCGGTTTAAAACTTACCTGGGTTCTCCAGTTTTGCCTTGGCAAAAACACCAGGAAATTCGTCACAGTTGAATTATCAGATTGGTTAGCCTGTTTGGACTCATACCGGAAGCGACTATAAATCTCCGTTTGTTTGTTGGGTGTATAAGTTACCTGTGTCAAAAAATCCTTGCCGTTGCTGGGCGCATCTACCAGGTATTTCAGCCAGGGAAATTTAAAAACATCAGCATAGGCATCAATCCGCCAGCCGGTTGCAGGCCTTATTGAAGTGCCGATATAAAAACCGGTTTCATTGGTTGGGTAAGTATTTTCTGTAAATGCATTGCCATTTACCGCCTGGTAACCAGCAGCGATTGTACGCTGCACCACCGAAATATCTACTTTGGGGTCAACACTCAACAACAATCCATTGACAAATGCTTTATCAAAATTTTTATCCGCCGCTGCTTCACCAAAAAAGTGCAGGTTCTTATATGTGTAACTATAATCAACACTGAAGTTGTACCATGTATCGCCGCTTACTGCATAAAGATTATAAGGTTCATCCCTTTTTTGCACCGGTGATGAAAACTGATAATACACTCCGTTTACACCTGTGTGCCAACGATTGTTTTTGTAAGCGATATTTCCGCCAAAAGTGGATTGCGTCAGTTTATTCCTGTCGGCCAGTTCACTTTCTGTACGGTGATAACCGGAAGTAAGAAAAGAGGAAATGAAATCTTCATTGTTGACCGTGTCTGCCACAAAGTTGGCGCTGAGTTTCCGAACAGACGCAAACGCTGTTGCCTCCATCTTTCCCTTCTTTATTGTAATGCCGGCACCCCGGTGAAAATAAAATTCGCCGGCAGAGCTATAGGGTCGCAATATGGCAGACTGCCGCTTCACTCCCATCACATCCACACTTTTTTTAAAAGCAAGGCTCTGCCAATGTATCAGCCCCTGACCCATATTAACAGTAAAGTCACCTAATGCCAATGATTGTATAACTCCAATCTTCCTGGCAAACAGATGAAGAGAGTAAAAGTCAAAACCTTTGTTTTGTTTGCCTTTGAAAAATTGTTCGCCTGCATCTTTATCACCTGCAAAACCAAACTGCAGTAAGTTTTTGTAAGTATAACGATGTCTGAAAAAAATCCGTTGAGGACTGCCAAGGTATTTTGTACCGCTTGTAGATTTATCGAAACCCCGGGATCTTTCAAGTACCTGTGATATACGGAGCAAAAAACTGTGCTCACCATCCCGGAATCTTTTGCCTGCTTCATCTGTTAATGATAATGGACTTGCAGTTGTAATAAAAGGCAATATTCTTTTAATGATTGATAAATCCCAGGCAGGAACAGCCTGTAATTCATAAACACTGATAAACTTTCCGAATAAGTTACGGTAGCTAATGAGGCTGGCTATTTGCAGATCAGTAATTATGCGCAGCTGTTTCAATTCTTCCGTTTCTGCAATATTGATGTTCAAAGGATTTTTTCTAAACTGTTCCATATCCTGCAACCAGGCATCATCTTCTGTTTCTCCCTGGTCTGCATCCGTCTGGTTCTCGAGTTGCTGCTCTGCCGCCGGGGGAATTTCCTGGCAATAGTTAACTGTGCTTTTACAAATACAAATCACAGTAACGAATATGGTGAACCAAATTTTCACTGCTCCTGTTTCTTTAGATCAAACACTAACATCAGTCCCGGTGTAATGCCAAGTTGTGGGTGGTAACTGCTGGTAATATCAATTCTCACTGTATTCAAATGAACGCCGATGCCGGCCCAAACGATTGATGCAGCAGAAGACACTCCCGCCCTCACCTGCAGTTGCGGAATAAACCGGTATTGAAATCCTGCATTAACATTTATGGGTTGATTCTCCTCTTTCTCTACTTCTGCACTTAGCAGAATTTTTTCGGAGGCTTCATACCCTAAACCAAATGAATAAACAGACGGTAGTTTCTCCTGGTCCTTTCCAAACTTTCCTCCAACAGGATTATTCACCTGTACACCCGTATGCAGTTTATCAGTGATATGCAAAATGGTTCCCAGTTCAAAACTAACAGTTGATGCATCCCCATACCCGGCAATACGAATACCGTTGTAATTAAACTGAGCACCGATATCAACTTTTTTTCCCAGGCTGCGGGCATAGGCAAGGCCTAGTTGGGTTTCGTTGTAATCAGTAAAACCGGCATAGGAGGCATTTAATCCAAAGTTTCCGGAACTGGTCGGCAATGCCGCTGCCGCCATATAATTGTTTAGTTCGCTGAGCATAAACCTTCTCTCACCAAAGAGCCCGGCTGAAAAATTCTCTAACCCGGCCAGCGATGCCTGGTTATTGGTAAAAGAAAAAACATCTGTATGACCGGAACTATAAGCGCCAAAACCGGTGTATGGTGACAGGAGCGGATTTTGCAATGTTTGTGCCCTGACTGAAAAGGGCACAACAAGACATAAAAAGACAATACGAATGAATTTTCTCACAAGCGGATAACGTTTACAGCAGAAAGTTACAATCCAGTTTTTTTTCAACAAAATAAAAAGATACAACAGCGATGGATGGCACAGTTGCCATTGCTACCTTTGCGACATGAAAATTTTAGACGGGAAAAAAGCAGCACAAGCCATCAAAGATGAGCTGAAAATAGATGTAGCCCAACTGGCCGCAGAAGGAAAAAAAATACCACACCTGGCAGCTATACTCGTTGGCAACAACGGCGCCAGTGAAACCTATGTCGGCGCAAAAGTAAAAGCCTGTGAGGAAGTTGGATTCCGGTCCACCTTGATCCGGCTGGATGAAAATATTACAGAAACCAAGTTGCTGGATGAGATAAGATTACTGAATACAGATCCAGATGTGGATGGCATACTGGTGCAATTACCACTGCCCAAACATATAAGTGATGAAGAAGTAATTAACACAATTGACCCGGATAAAGATGTAGATGGTTTTCACCCGGTGAATGTGGGTTATTTATTGCAGGGGCTACCTACTTTTGTTCCTGCTACACCGCATGGCATCATGTTACTGCTGAAACATTACAAAATTGAAACAGCCGGTAAACATGCTGTTGTTGTTGGGCGCAGCAATATTGTCGGCCGGCCCATGAGCGTTTTATTAAGCAGCAATACGAATCCCGGCAATTGCACGGTTACCATCTGCCATTCCAAAACAAAGAACATAAAAGAGTTTTGTTTGCAGGCAGATATCATTGTTGCTGCATTGGGAAAACCTGAATTTGTAACCGCAGATATGGTAAAAGAAGGCGCTGTGGTTATTGATGTGGGCATAACAAGAATGGAAGACCCGACAAAAAAAAGCGGCTTCAGGCTGAAAGGCGATGTGGAATTTGATACTGTTGCACCCAAATGTTCCTGGATAACACCAGTACCCGGTGGTGTGGGGCCAATGACCATTGCTGCATTGATGAAGAACACCTATAAATCCTGCATGCAGAAAAACTAAATGGCAGAAACAATCACAAATAATATCAGCACGGCGACTCTTCCGGTAATGGAACATTTCTATACCATACAGGGAGAAGGTTACCACCAGGGGAGAGCAGCTTATTTTATCCGGCTTGGCGGTTGTGATGTGGGCTGTGTGTGGTGTGATGTTAAAGAAAGCTGGGATGCTTCCAAACATCCCTTACTAAAAATTGAAGACCTGGTAACTGCCGTAAAAAAAACTCCGGCTGAATTAGTGGTCATCACCGGAGGTGAACCGTTGATGCATAACCTCGATGAACTAACAGATCAATTACAGGAGGCCGGTTTTAAAACAAATATTGAAACATCCGGTTCTCATCCGCTAAGCGGATTGTGGGACTGGATCTGTCTTTCTCCTAAAAAATTCAAAGCACCGCTGGAACCAATATTGCATGTGGCCAATGAACTGAAAGTAATCATCTACCATAAATTAGATTTTGAATGGGCAGAGAAATATGCTGCCCTTGTTTCGCCGCATTGTAAGCTTTACCTGCAACCAGAATGGGACAAAGCCACCGAAATGACACCTGCCATCATCAACTATATTTTGGATAATCCGCAATGGGAACTTTCTCTGCAAATTCATAAGTATATCAACGTACCCTAAGCAACGTTTGGTTTAACAATTTCTTCCAGTGAAAGGAATAAATTCTTTTTAGCTTCGTTATTCGCTAATACAAATCCATTCGATGAAGAAACTGTTTCTTTTCATTTTGTTTTTTTCAGCTATAACGGCTTTGGCGCAACCTTATGACCCATCAAAAGTTAATAAGAAAGCTGTTGGCTATTACAACCAGGCACAGGAAAGGGCCGTTGAGGAAAATTATATCAGTGCAGCAGGCCTTTTGCAAAAAGCCATCGAAACGGATAAAAATTATGTAGACGCTTACCTCGCACTCGGTTCTGTTTACGGTATATTAAAAAACTATAAAAGCAGCACTGCCAATTTTGAAAAAGCATTTTCCCTCGATTCCAACTATACGATAGATTACAAATACACCTACTCCATCCATTTAGCTGGTTTGGGTGAATTTAAAAAAGCCCTTGCTGCCATTGAAGAATATCTGCAAAAAAGAGCGCCGAAGAATCCTTCCGTTTTTGAAAAAGTGGACAAGTATAGAAAATCGTTTCAGTTTGCAGTGGACTATGAAAAAAATAACCCGGAAAAAAATTATGTTTTCGCCCCGCAAAATGCAGGTCCGGGTGTAAACAGCGCAGAGAATGAATACTGGCCTGCACTGAGTTTCGATGGAAAAGAACTGGTATTCACCCGGCGATTGCAAAATATCAATGAAGATTTTTTTTACAGTATAGAGGCAGAAAATAACTGGTCTGCTGCCAGACCGTTGGAAGGAAATGTAAATACATCACAAAGCGAAGCTGCACAAAAAATTTCTGCAGACGGGGACTGGATGGTTTTTACTGCCAATAACAGAAGGGACGGCTTTGGCAATTATGATCTCTATATCTCTTATAAAACAACACTAGGCTGGGGCACTGCTGAAAACCTTGGAGCGACTGTTAATTCTGAACAATGGGATTCACAACCTTGCCTGTCGCCGGATAAAAAGGATCTCTACTTTGCCAGCCGCCGCTTTGGTGGCTTTGGCGGCATTGATATTTATGTTTGTCGTTTACTGCCCAATGGCCGGTGGAGTGAACCGGAAAACCTTGGTGCTGGCATCAATACGGCTGGTGATGACCAATGCCCTTTCATTCATGCAGATAATCAAACATTGTACTTTACATCCAATGGCTGGCAGGGATATGGCGGTAATGATTTGTTTGTAGCCCGCAAAGGATATGGCGGCAGCTGGAGTAAACCGTTGAATCTTGGTTACCCCATCAATACAATTGATGATGAAGGGACATTGTTTATTACAGCCGATGGAAAGACAGCTTACTATGCCAGCGACAGAAGTGATTCTAAAGGCGGGCTGGATATTTACAGTTTTGAATTAAGACAGGATATCAGGCCGGCAAAAACGCTTTGGGTAAAAGGAACCGTAACCGATAAAAAAACAGGAGCTGGTTTACCTTCCCTTGTTGAACTGACAGACCTTGCCACAAAACAAACCATCAATCTTGTTGCTACAGATAAAAGTGGCCATTACTTTATGACCTTGCCTGTAGGAAAAGATTATGCATTCAGTGTCAATCAAAAAGGTTACTTGTTTTATTCTGACAACTTCCTGATGACAGGCCTTTCACCGGATTCTACTTATGAAAAGAACATTGCCTTACAGCCAATAGAAGTGAATGCAAGCATTATTTTGAAAAATGTATTTTTTGATGTCAATAAATTCGATTTAAAACCTGAATCACAGGTGGAACTGGATAAACTGGTGCAGCTTTTATTGGAAAATCCTTCTTTAAAAATCGAGATCAGCGGCCATACTGATAATGTGGGTAAACCGGCTGACAATCTTACGTTGAGTAATAACCGGGCAAAAGCAGTGGTCACTTATCTTTTAAGCAAAAACATTCCTGTCGCCAGATTGGTCGCCAAAGGTTACGGCGAAACAAAACCCGTCGCCGATAACAAAACAGAAGAAGGAAAAGCACTCAACCGGCGTACAGAAATGAAGGTTATCAGTCAGTAGTTTTCAGTTGTTCAGCCTATATTTGAAGGCTACGACTGAAACCATGAAACCTGACCTCCTTTACCAAATTGCTTTATCCCTTGTGCCCAATATCGGGCCTGTACAAGCCAAGATTTTGTTGCAGCATTGCGAGGCAGAAGAAATTTTTCATGCTAAAAAATCATTTCTGGAAAATATTGAAGGTATTGGACCGGTGCGGGCAGCTGCTATTATATCATTCAACGATTTTAGTATTGCCGAAGAAGAAATAAGGTTTATCGAAAAATATAAGATCAAACCGCTTTTTATTTCCGATCCTGATTACCCGCAGCGTTTGCTGAACTGTTATGATTCTCCCACCCTTTTATATTACAAAGGCGAAGCTGACCTGAATGCTTCAAAGATCATTTCCATTATCGGCACCCGAAGCCATACGGAGTATGCCAGACAAGTGACTGAAAAACTAGTGAAAGAACTGGCCAGCGAAAACATTACAATCATCAGCGGCTTAGCTTATGGTGTAGATGCCATTGCCCATAAAGCCGCTTTGAAAAATAATCTACCCACGATTGGTGTGCTGGCGCATGGGCTTGACCAGGTTTACCCTCCGGATCATACGGGACTAGCCAAAGACATGGTGAAAAATAACGGAGGATTGCTGACTGAGTTCAGGAGTAAAACAAAACCCGATAAGCATAATTTTCCTACGAGGAATCGAATTGTTGCAGGTATGAGTGATGCCACTATTGTTATTGAGACCGGCATAAAAGGTGGCAGCATGATCACAGCAGAAATGGCCAACAGTTACAACAAAGACGTTTTTGCCATTCCCGGAAAAATAACCGACAGTAAAAGTGCCGGTTGTAATTACCTGATCAAAAACAATAAGGCTGTCTTGCTGACAGATTCAGCAGAACTGTTACAACTAATGGGCTGGCAGCAGACTGATAAAAAGAAAGAAAAGAAAGCACAACGGGAGATATTTATCGAGCTGACAAAAGACGAGAGAATCATTATAGATATAATTAAAGAAAAAGACAGTGTGCATATTGACGAGATCAATATCCGCAGCGGTATCAGCAGCAGCGCAGTGGCTGCCGCCATTCTGAGCTTAGAATTACAAAATGTGGTACTATCTTTACCGGGCAAATTATACAGGCTTGCATAAAATATAGCAAGACAAAACAGCTGATTTATCCATGGAAATATTTGTGAGAAAGAAATTAATAACGCTGCTGATCTTTTTGACTTTTAAAGTCATAAATATTACTGCACAGCCCTGTACCACTCTTGGACAAACACCTTCCACAGCTTTTCCGGTTTGCGGCACCACTACTTTTACACAAGTCACGGTACCCCTGTGCAGCACAACCAGTTTATATGTTCCTGGGTGTACCGGTGACGGCGCCAACTATGAAAATAAAAATCCTTTTTTCTACAAGTTCACCTGCTATGTTGGAGGCACATTAGGTTTTATCATCACACCGCTGTCCGCTAATGAAGATTACGACTGGCAGTTGTATGATATCACCGGCAAAAACCCTGATGCCATCTTTACTGACAGAACCATTATCGTGACGGGTAACTGGTCAGGCTCTTATGGCGCCACCGGCGCCTCTGCCTCCGGTGTCAACTTTATTCAGTGTGCATCTGTCCCCAGTGATAACCTTCCCACATTTGCGCAAATGCCGGTACTGATACAAGGACATGAGTACATTTTAATGATCAGCCATTATACGGATACGCAAAGTGGCTATACACTGGCTTTTGGTGGTGGTACTGCTGTTATCACCGACCCGAAAGTGCCGGATATGCTAAGCGCCAAACCAGATTGTGACGGCAGGTCCATCACCCTTAAACTGAACAAAAAATTCCGTTGCAATTCGTTAACGGCATCGGGAAGTGAGTTTAGCTTATTACCGGCTGCTACAACTGTAACAGCTGCTGCAACGACCACTTGTTCTGCCGGTTTCGATTTTGAAGAAGTAACTATTACATTGGCTGCTGCATTACCTAATGGTACATACGACCTGGTGATCAACAATGGTACTGATGGAAATACATTACTGGACCTGTGCGGAACCGCTATTGCAACAGGCAACAGGGTAAGCTTTACGTATGCAGCACCACAACCCATTTTTGCAGACAGCATTGGTAAAGTGCCCTGTACTTCAGATTCTGTAAAAGTTTATTTCCCGAAAAAGATCAGCTGTGCCAGTATAGCACCCAATGGCAGCGACTTTAGTGTAACCGGACCTACGCCTGTTACCGTTGTCAGCGCCGCAGGAAATTGTATAAATGGTAAAACTGATTATGTGGTAGTGAAATTTGCTGCGCCCATTTATACAAGAGGTACTTATACATTAAACCTGAAAGCAGGCAATGACGGAACCGTGTTGATTGATGAATGCGGGCAAGAAACCCCGGTTCAATCACTTCCCTTTAATACAGCTGACACAGTGAATGCTGAATTTAATTTCACTTCCAGGTTCGGCTGCCAGCGGGACACATTGACTTTTTCGCACAATGCCGCCCATGATGTGAATTTCTGGAGCTGGACTTTCAACAGCGACCCGCCGGTATTGTCTCAAACGCATACCATTATTTTCCCGGCGTTCAGCACCAACAATGTGCAACTGATTGTAAGCAACGGAACCTGCACAGATACTGCTTCTGCCACAATTATTCTGGACAATGAGGTAAAGGCTGACTTTACTATGGACTCTTTCATTTGTCCCGAAGACAAACTCACCGTTATTAATAACAGCCGTGGAAATGTAGATGCCTGGAAATGGAATTTTGATGTGATAGCCACCAGCACACTGAAAGATCCGGCGCCGGTACAATTCCCTACATTAAACCGGGAAGCCTATTATACTGTAAAACTGGTTGCTTACAACAACAGCCTGCGTTGCGCAGACAGTATGAAGAAAACCTTGACCGTTCTTGATCATTGCCGCATTGCTGTGCCCACAGCTTTTACTCCCAATAATGATGGCCGCAATGATTTCTTCTGGCCGCACAATGCATTAAAAGCCGACAATCTTGAGTTCAGGGTGTACAACCGATGGGGCCAATTAGTTTTCCAAAGCCAGAACTGGCGGGATAAGTGGGATGGAACTTTAAAAGGACAACCACAACCTGCCGGGGTATATGTATGGATGCTTCGTTATGTACACCGGGAAACGAAAAAGGAAGTTTTTGAAAAAGGAACTGTCATGCTAATCCGGTAAGACCTCTTTTGAAAAATCATTTTTATCATTTGACTCAGCGGTCTATCTTTGCACATGGCAACAAGAAATTCTTCCCCCGCTGTAAGTAAATCTCAACGTTTTTTTGGTGAAGGTCTGACCTTCGATGATGTATTGCTGATGCCCGGCTACAGCCAGGTACTGCCCCGTGATGTGAACATCAAAACCAAACTGACCAAAAACATCACTTTGAATGTTCCGCTGCTTTCTGCCGCAATGGATACCGTTACAGAAGCTTCGCTGGCCACTGCATTGGCAAGAGAAGGCGGCCTTGGCATTCTTCACAAAAACATGAGTATAGAAAAGCAGGCCGAGCAGGTACGTAAAGTAAAAAGAAGTGAAAGCGGCCTGATCATTGACCCTGTTACCTTACAGGCAGATGCCACTATTGGCGATGCATTACGGCTAATGCGGGAAAACAAGATTGGCGGCATTCCCATTATTGATAAAACAGGTAAACTGGTAGGTATTTTGACTAACCGTGATCTTCGCTTTGAAGATGATCCGAAAAGAAAAGTGAGTGAAGTGATGACCAGGGAAAATCTTTACACTGCACCGGAAGGCACTGACCTGAAAAAAGCAGAACAGTTATTCAAAAAGACCAAAGTAGAAAAACTGCCGATAGTAAATAAACAAGGTAAACTCACCGGCCTCTTCACCTACAGTGACATACTGAAACTGAAAAGCCACCCCAATGCAGTAAAGGATTCTTTTGGAAGGTTATTGGTTGGCGCTGGTGTTGGCATTACCAAAGATTTACTCGACCGTGTTGCCGCCTTACAAAATGTAGGAGTAGATCTTATTGCCCTTGACAGTGCCCACGGCCATAGTAAAGGAGTCATCACTGCATTGAAGAGTGTGAAGAAGAATTTTAAAAATATGGAGGTGATTGCCGGCAATATTGGCACGGCTGCAGGAGCCAAGGCATTAGCAGAAGCTGGTGCAGATGCTATTAAAGTCGGTATCGGTCCTGGTTCCATCTGTACAACCCGGATTGTAGCTGGTGCAGGTGTACCTCAGTTAACAGCTGTAATGGAAGCTGCTTCTGTATTGAAACCTAAAAACATTCCGTTAATAGCAGATGGTGGCATTCGCTATACCGGTGACATGGTAAAAGCATTGGCAGCAGGCGCCAACTGTGTGATGATGGGCAGCATATTTGCAGGCACAGAAGAAAGTCCTGGTGAAACTATTATTTACGAAGGAAGAAAATTCAAAGAGTACCGCGGCATGGGTTCCTTAGGCGCTATGGCTACCGGCAGCAGTGACCGTTATTTCCAGGATGTAGAAGATGATGTAAAGAAATTTGTACCGGAAGGCATTGAAGGCCGGGTGGCTTATAAAGGATTACTAAAAGAAGTAGTGTACCAGTTTACCGGGGGCTTAAGGGCGGGTATGGGCTACTGTGGCGCCGCTACTATTGAGGAATTACAAAAAGCCACTTTTGTAAAGATCACCAATGCAGGTATGAGAGAAAGTCATGCACATGATGTAGAGATAACAAGAGAGGCGCCGAATTATAGCAGGAAGTAAAACGGTATGCATAGAGGTATTCAGTAAAATGCAAGAGAAGTAGTCAATTTTCGTTGAGTATCCGCTCAATTTCTTTTGTGTAGTGGGAATACACCCTTTCTTCCGCTTTCTTCTTTTCCTGAAACCCGCCGCTGACAATATACCTTATAAGCCCTTTATTATCTACAATCATAGAAACAGGGAAACCATGTTCAAAATTCAATCTATTGATTTCAGATCGACTAATATTTAAAATGGGGTAACCAATTTTATTCCTTTTTACAAAATCAGCAATCTTTTCAGGTGATTCAAATGTAAAGGACAGAAAACGAAATCGTTTATTGATTGAATACTTTCTGTAAATACTGTCCAACGCTTCTTTTTCTGCCAAACATGGCGTACACCCTTCAAACCAAAAATTGATAAATGTAACTCTTGCCTTCAAACTGTCAGCAGTATAAACAATTCCATCCTGATCCGAAGCGGAAAAAAAGAGAAATTCTCTGTTAATATCCTGATGACCCCAGGGTGAAAAATAGCGCTGCTCAGCAGTATCAATGACGATGCGTCCTTGTCCTATTGACTTGTAAAAGAAGAACACACAAAATAAGATGAAAATATATTTCATAAATAGTTCAAAGCTTCTTACAAATCAAAATATAAGAAACTTTGAATTATAAGAGAAAAATGTTAAAGTGAACATTACTCTTCCACCACCTCAAACACAATCACCTGTTTACGGTACGCTTTTACTTTGTGCCCGTTCTGAATGGCAGGCTCCCATTTAGCAGCTTTCTTTAATACCCTTACCGCTTCTTCTTCCATGCCATAGCCATGATTAGTCAGTGGAGTAATCTCACTTACGTTACCTTCTTTATCTACCACAAATCGTATTACTACAGAATAACGACCGGCAGGCGCCTCATTATTCAGCGGCACATTGGCGTCAAGGTTTCTTTCTAAAAATCTAACCCAGTTGCCATTAAATTTGGCATCCACTTCCACGATTGATAACGGCTCATCACTTTCCGGGGTTTCCGGCTGATCAATGATGCCTCCGCTGCCGGCAGCAACCGGAGATTGACTTTGAACAGTTCCGTCAAAGTCTGAACCATCTCTTCTGTTTGTTCCCACCTGTGCATTCAGCAAATCATCAACAGTTGCAGGAGGATTATTCTGTTCATCATCAGGTACAATATTAATGTCGGTAAGTGGTTCTGTTCTAACCGGAGTTTGTTCCGGTTGTGGCTGGGGTTCAGGCTCAGGCTCAGGTTCTTCTACATCGGGAAGATCTGAAAGTTCAACACCAGTAACGATCCTTACTTGCTGCCTGTTATCCCGGTTTCCTCTGGAGAAAAAACTCAGGCTTACCAGCAATGTCGTCAAAAGGAAAGTAATTACAAGTGCTTTGGTCATTCGGGAAGAATAGGTTTTTCGGAGTTCATAAGCGCCGTAAGCTTTGTTACGGCCGTCAAAGATCAGGTCTATCAGCGGTGCTGATAAAATAGTGTTGGTTTGCATGGCTTATACTTTTTAAGGAGATGAAATCTGTTATAGATTCCATAAATCATTCAACTTGCCGGGATGTGCCAGACAACTTTTATTTTTACAAAAACCAACCATTTGAAACGCTTTACAAATTTTTTACTTGCCCTTGCCAGCGGATCGCTATTATTCGCTGCATGGCCTGTTTCACCATTAACAATGCTGATCTTCTTTGCATGGATCCCCTTGCTGTGGCTGGAAGAAAGGGTAAGCAGCCGAAAGAAATTCTTTGGCCTCACTTATATCACCATGTTTATATGGAATATAGCGACTACCTGGTGGATATGGAATGCATCGGCCCCTGGTGCCATTAGTGCATTTTTGGCCAACAGCCTGCTCATGTGTTTTCCCTGGCTCGGTTATAAAATAGTCAAGGGAAGAATGGGTGAACGATGGGGTTACCTCTCCCTTATCGCTTTCTGGATGTGCTTTGAATATATTCACCTGCAGGACTGGGGGCTTAGCTGGCCCTGGCTTACTTTGGGTAATGCATTTGCCACCAAAACAGAATGGGTGCAGTGGTATGAATATACCGGTACCAGCGGCGGCACATTATGGGTACTCATCGTCAATATTCTTTTATTCCTGCACCTGAAAAAAAACATGCTGGTAAGCAGAACAAAAGATTACCGCTTCCTCATTCCGGCTGCACTATTGCTGGTGTTGCCCATACTGGTATCTAAAATAACAACCTTCCGGATAGAGAAAGGAAATCAAACCAACCAGAATATTGTGGTAGTTCAACCCAATATTGATCCTTATGAAAAAGTTTCTAACGATGCCGGTTCCTTTGAGGCACAACTGCAAAGACTGATCAGCACAACAGAAAAAGCAGCGGATGATAATACGACTCTTATAGTTTGGCCGGAAACGGCATTGTATATGATGACAAGGATGGATGAGGCCAATCTCAAAAGCAACTATTTCCTTAACCCTCTTTGGGACTTTCTAAAAAAACATCCAAAAGCATCGTTGTTTACGGGTATAGAAAGCTACCGTCAGTTCAGTGAAAAGACGAAATACTCCGAAGAGTACAATGGTTTTCATTATGAATCATACAACGGATCCGTTTTACTTGATAGTAATGGCGCCAATGGTTTTTACCATAAATCCATGCTGGTACCCGGCGTGGAAACCCTGCCTTGGTTCCTGAAGTTTCTAAGCAAATGGTTTGACAAATTTGGTGGTACTACAGCAGGGTATGCCAAGCAGGATCATCGTACTGTGATTGAAGAAAAGAATGGGTATAAAATTGCTCCGGCTATTTGCTATGAAAGTATTTACGGAGAATTTATGAGCCGCTATATCCGCAATGGCGCCAATCTTATTTGCATTATTACCAACGACGGCTGGTGGAAGAAAACACCCGGTCATAAACAGCATATGAGCTATGCCCGGTTAAGGGCCATTGAAACCCGAACCTGGGTAGCCCGCAGCGCCAATACCGGCATCAGTTGTTTTATTGATCCTTATGGAAAAGTAATCAACCCGCAGCCCTACAACACCAATGCAGCTATTAAATGGGATGTCAAGCCACCTTACTATTCCGGAAAAACATTTTTTGTAAAGTTTGGTGATGTGTTGTCTAAAGTGATGCTGGGAATAAGCATACTCCTGATCATAACAACCATTTTCTTTAAGATCAGAAATAAAAGAATCAGCTGAATATGAATAAAACCATATCCTTCCAGGGCAAAGAGATTTTTTACCGTGTCATTGGCAACGGAAAGCCGGCCGTTTTAGTGCATGGCTTTGGCGAAGACGGTGAAATCTGGGATAAACAGGTAAAGTTCCTGCAGGAAAAATGCAAACTCATCATCCCGGATCTTCCCGGAAGTGGCCGTTCTGAATTAACGGATGAAATGAGCATGGAAGGAATGGCTGAAGTAATCCTTGCTATTATGCAGGAAGAAAAATGTGTTCCTTGCCCTGTCATCGGTCACAGCATGGGTGGTTATATCATTTTAGCTCTTGCTGAAAAATATCCAGAAGTATTAACGGCCTTTGGGCTTTTTCATTCCTCGGCTTTTGCGGACAGTGATGAAAAAAAAGCCACCCGTCAAAAAGGAATAAGCTTTATACAGCAGCATGGCGCCGGCGAATTTCTGAAAACAGTTACCCCCAATCTTTTTGCGCCGGATTCAAAAAATAAAATACCGGAGCTGATTCAAGATTTAATAGAGCAGGGAAACAACTTTACTCCCCAATCACTCGTTTCTTATTACCAGGCCATGATGCAGCGACCCGACAGAACCGAGGTATTGCGAAAAACTGCTGTGCCTGTGTTATTTATCATGGGAAAATACGATAATGCGGTGCCAATGGACGACAGCCTGAAGCAGTGCCATCTGCCTGAAAAATCGTACATTCACATCCTTGCCCAGTCCGGGCATATGGGTATGCTGGAAGAGCCTGATAAATGCAACCGGATTCTGGAAGAATTTTTGCGGGAAACTTAAAAATCAACACCGGCCGATCCTATTCATGAAACGACTTGTTATAGCCATATTTGTCTTCCTTTTTTTATCTGACCCTGCTTTTGCTGCTCATATTAAGGGCGGTTTTTTTACCTATCAATATCTCGGTCCGGGCTCACCGGGTAATGCCCGTTACAGAATTACACTGACAGTGTACATGATCTGTAACCCATCAGCCGGACAGCTATCAAACCCTATTAACTTTTCCATCTTTAATGGCGGAAATTCTCAGTTTATTCAAGATGTAAGTGTACCGATAACAAATCAGTATAATCTTACTAAGGTTTACGATGAACCTTGTATTACGGGTAATGAAACAGGCTGTTATTACACAATTGTAGTTTATGACCTTCCTTCTATTGAATTACCTATTACTCCGAACGGATACATTATAGCATATCAAAGATGTTGCAGAATTGCCGGCATTAATAATGTACTCAATAGTGGATCCATAGGAAATACTTTTTCTATTGCTATACCCGGAACTGCTATAGCTCCGGGTGCTGAAACAAACAGCAGCCCGTCTTTCCTTGTAAATGATACTGCCATTGTTTGCCGCAATAGTTATTTTCAGTTCTCCTTCCAGGCTACTGATAATAATAGCGATTCATTGGCCTATGAGTTTTGCAGTGCTTTTGAAGGGGGCAGCCAGTCTAATCCTGCACCCACTACTGCTTCCTCTCCTCCATACAACGCAATTCCCTATTCATCTCCTTTTTCAGGAACACAGCCACTAGGACCACTGGTTTCAATTCATCCTGAGACAGGATTAATTAGCGGAACAGCTCCTGATATTATTGGTGAGTTTGTAATTTGTGTTTGTGTGAAAGAATACAGAAATGGGGTTCTGCTTGGAATAACCAGGAAAGAATTACACATAAGGATCGGCGATTGCAATCCTCTGCGGGCATTGTTGAATCCAAGACCAACCACTTGTGATGGCTTTACATTGAACTTCAGCAATGATGCTTCAGGAAATCCTCCGGAAACAGAGTACCGGTGGACCTTTGGAGAACCTTCAGCCGGAGCGTTGGATACTTCCACTATAGCAACTCCAACGCATACTTATGCTGACACAGGTGTTTATGTTGTTAAATTGAAGGTTTCTCTGCCCGGAGGATTATGTTCTGACAGTACAAGTTTCCAGGTGAGAGTATATCCCGGCTTCTTTCCCGGTTTTATTTATAACGGAAGTTGTTTTACAAATCCTTACCAGTTTACCGATACCACCAATACCCGTTATGGGGTGGTAGATAGCTGGCGATGGGATTTTGGTGATGGTACTACTTTGGCAGATACATCAAGAACACAGAACCCGCAATATACTTATCCCAGCCCGGGTACAAGGGATGTGCGGCTGATTGTAACCAATAGTAAAGGCTGTATTGATACGGCCATTGTTACTATCAATGTGCTGGATAAACCTTTGATCACTCTTGCTTTTAATGACACACTTATTTGTGTTCCCGATGCAGTCACCTTAAGTGCCAGCGGAACTGGCAGTTTCAACTGGACGCCTTTAACCAATATTATCAATCCCAATACACCCAACCCAACAGTAAACCCTGCAACTGATACCTGGTATGTTGCTAATCTGAATGATAATGGCTGTGTAAATAAAGATTCTGTTCGGGTAAGGGTAATATCGGGGGTTTCACTTACCGCCATCCCTGATACCACCATTTGTTTAACAGATGGAGTAATGCTGAATGCAGTAACTAACGGCTTAAACTTTACCTGGACGCCGGCAGCCACATTGAGTAATCCGAATATTCTTAACCCGATAGCTACTCCAACAGCTACTTCTACTGTATATCAGCTCACCGCAAGAGTGGGCAGTTGTTCGGCTACTGATTTTGTAGTGATCAATACAGATCCTTATCCGGTTGCCAACGCCGGCTCACCACAAGTGATATGTTATAACACTTCAACGCAACTGAGCGGAGCACATAATGGCACCCGTTTCACCTGGGCACCGGCTAACTATTTGAACAATCCCAACATATTAAATCCCATAGCTTCCCCTCCCCGGACTACTAGTTTTATACTTACATCCTGGGATGATACACCGGGCTGTCCCAAACCCGGTTATGATACGGTTGTCATAACGGTGCAGCCAAAAGTGAGGGCTTATGCAGGCAGGGATACCACCGTCATTGTGGGTCAGCCTTTACAGTTATCAGGTTCTGGCGGCGTTAGATATCTATGGACTCCCAATACCGGTTTAAACAATCCTAATATTGCCGACCCTGTTGCCGTATATGGTCCGGAAACGGATACAGTAAAGTATAAACTGACTGTTTGGGATGATGCCAACTGTCCTGATTCTGCATTTGTAACAGTAACTGTGTTTAAAACAAATCCTTACGTTTTTGTTCCTACAGCCTTTACCCCTAACAATGATGGCCGAAATGATGTCATTCGTCCAATTGCAGTAGGTATTCAAAAGATCAACTACTTCAGCATCTACAATCGTTGGGGCGAAAGAGTATTCTACACAACCGCTAACCGTGCCGGCTGGGACGGAAGAGTGAACAGCACTCCGCAAGCAAGCGGCGTTTATGTGTGGATGGTTAGTGCAGTTGACTACCTGGGCAAGCCGGTTTTCCTGAAAGGAACTGTTACATTGATCAGGTAGTACAGTTCATGGTGGATAGTTAATAGACGTTTACTAAGTTTGTGGTGTCCTTATTACAAGCTCAATTACTTGTAAGTAGCCAGCTATGAACAATGAACTATTAACTATGAACCAAAATTCTCCTACAAAAATCGTCTTCATCACCGGTGCTACATCAGGATTTGGAAAAGCCTGTGCTTACAAATTTGCAGCTAACGGATATGATCTGATCATTAATGGAAGGAGAACCGACCGGCTGCAGCAGTTAGCGGATGAAATCGAAAACAAATACAATGTAGCTGTACTGCAGCTTCCATTTGATGTGCAAAACCAGACGGATACGATCAGTTCTATTGAAAATATTCCGCTTGAATGGAACGCTATTGATGTACTGATCAATAATGCAGGTCTTGCATTGGGCCGTGACTATTTTGAAGAAGGAAGTTTTGACGACTGGAATACAATGATCGACACTAACGTTAAAGGCTTTCTTTATGTTGCCAAATCAGTAGCACAATTAATGGCGGTAAGAAAACAAGGGCATATCATCAATATGGGATCTGTTGCCGGTAAAGAAGTGTATGAAAAAGGAAATGTTTATTGTGCTACCAAATATGCTGTTGATGCATTGAACCAGTCCATGCGAATTGATTTGTTAAGGCACAATATAAAAGTAACAGCGATCAACCCCGGAGCTGCGGAAACGGAATTCTCCGTTGTACGATTTAAAGGTGATGAAGGAACAGCCAAAAAAATATATGACGGCTTACAACCATTGACTGCAGAGGATGTGGCGGAGGTAATCTATTATACAACTACCCTTCCGGCTCATGTTTGTATCAACGACCTGACCATAAGTTGCCTTCAACAAGCCAATGCGATTTACTTCAACCGTCAGACTTCTTGATGCAGGTCAAAAAACAGGTGAAACATCTTTTTTACGGCTATCTTTAGAGACCTCAAACTTTATCCCCGTCCGTTGGCCCGAAACTTGCCGTAAAACCCCTTCGAAAATATACCCGCAGAGGGACATTTTAGAATGTAACTGATTTGAAAATGCAGGATACAGCAAATTGATTTCTAACTTTATGTCAGCTACCCAATATCATACAAACCCTGTTATGAAAAAGCCGTACCTCCTCATCCTCATGATGACCATAATGACTGCCTGTGGGTATTCACAGGATGTCATCCGTCTTCAATCCTGCAGTAATGATATGATCAGTAAACAGGCCGACAGCCTGAAAAATCTCTATGGTAAAGATGGTTATGTATTGCTGAAAGAGGCCTCCATCAATATGGAAAGTGAATTTGAAATGCCGGTGATTGTTCCACTTACACAGGGCAGCTGGTACCAGTTCGTCTTTATTGGCGATTATTCTTCCCGCCTTTACGAAGTTCGTATGTACGACTGGCAGGAAAGAATGGTGGTGTTTCGCCAGAAAAAGTGGGGTGATATTGACGGTAATGTAATTGTATATTCTTATGTACCGCAATTCTCAGAGTTCCATATGATGAAACCGGTACAGGTAAATAAGCAAAAGAAGAAAAATCTTTGCGGCTATGTAATGTTGTTCAAACGTAGCAACGACGCAGCTACGGGCAATGTAAGCCCTTCTCCAAATATGCCTGAATAGTAATCGTTTTTTAGCCAGCAAATATCTACGGGTTTTAAATGGGAAACCAGGATCAGGTAACTATCTTGGAAACAGCCACTTCAATTAGCAACGATCGAATAAAACGTCAATGGGATAATCCACCGCATTTCCGTGTCTATTTTGGATGCAGAGGTATCACTAAATAAAAACGGATGTCATGAAGATCACAACATCCGTTTTCAATATTGCTAATAAAGTTATTTCTTACTGTGTCAATGAAACCCTCACCTGCAAACCGGCCCTCGTATTTGTAATCGGGAAGGCATTACTGATCTTGGGAATATTCCTGTTTTGTTCAAAGAACAGTTTCATGCTCACCCTGTTGTTGACCACATAATCTATTGAAGGCGCTATACGTATTACTTTTTGACCGGCAGTACCAAATGAAGTTCGCTGGTCCAGTTTGCTGTTGGCCGTAGCATCATCTCTCATACTGAAATCTACCCGGATGGTCACATCATTATCCATTTCACCCTTCATGAAAGGCAACTTCTTGATCAGTGGAAGACCTTTTCTTCTCCAGTTAAAACCAAATGTCACCTCAGTACTGCGTTGCTCTGCCAGCTGGTAATCGATAAGGCTAAGGCTTAATGTACGGCTCTTTCTGAACTCGAAACGGGTCTGCAACTGGTTGGTAAAGGTCATATCAATTTCAATCAGCGGATCAAACGCTTCCTGAATAGTAATATTCGGCACCAGGAAGTAAGGTATAAAGTTACCCGTCAGTGTGTCTGTGAACGAAGGATAACCCACCCTGAACGGATCAAGGAACAACAGAGCTGTGTTAAAGCTGTTCATACTGAAAGTACTGTGGTATCCATGCCGGATAGAGACATTAGTAAATATCTTTTCCAGCCCCGGGATCCTTGAAAGACCTGTATAGGTAACTGTCCAGTTTGGTTTTGCTTTAATACCTGAGAAAGCATTAGATCGAAGATTCGGGTTGCTGTTCTTTATCAGGCTTACGCTGTTCGGATCTTTATTCGTATAGGCCGCAATAAAGGCAGGTATTACCACATCCTGCGCATAGCGGCCATAGCCTTTATAAAAATTAGGATCGTTAGGATCAATCACACCGCCCTGGTAAGGATTTAGTCCTGCAAGCCGCTTCGAAAGGATAGCCCTGTTGCTTTCAAACTTCTGGAAGGTTTCTGAAACAACATTCGGATCAAATTTCTTGAAGAGGGTCTGGAAAGCAATATAGCTAACATTGAAACTTCCCAATGCATAAGGGTTTAATCTCGTCAATCCAACATTATCAAACTTACTGGTATCCTTGTACAGTTCTGAATACTGCTTATCAAAAGTTTTATCATAATTGATATCAATATTGAAATCACGGAGCGGACTAACTTGTGCCGTAAGATTTAACCGCTGGTTATAGCGCTGCTGAATCATCGCCGTAACAAGTGTGTCTGCTGACAACAATCCTTTCGCACCAAACCGGTTAATCCAGCTGGTATCCGGCTGATAACCGAAAATATATCCGAAACCGGGTTGACGACTCTTGAGATTGTAACCTAATACCCTGGTACTATCCATATAACCGGGTAGGGTTGTTCCCATATCCTCGGTATATTGGATTCCTACTCTCTTTAAAGAAGTGGCCAATTGCAAAAAGACTTTAGGTATACCCGAAACTTCCGGAAGCGGCCTGTTGGGATCTTTTTTTCGCTGTTGTTTTTTCAGCAATCGTTTTTGCTTCCTCTCCAGCTTGGCCAGTTTTCTTCTTTCTTTCTTGCTCAGTTTTGCTTTGGAAGTATCTTGCTGAGCAGGCATACCGGGTGCAACTTGTTGTTGTTGCTGATCTTTTGGTTGTGCACCGGCAGTATCGCCTGGTTTGTTATTATTGTTCTTTGCTTTCTTTTCTTCTTTCTTATTGTTCCCTTTTCCTCCAGGTTGATTTTTATCACCACCCGGCTGATTATTGGCAGGCGGTTGTTTAGGCGTACTGGTATTTACTGCTCTGAGGAAACGGGACTTGTTGTACAACATTTCAAAATTCATCTCACCATTGATGGTTCTTGTCTGTGTATTTGACAACGTATTTCCGAGATCAATTTCGGGTGTTCGTGCCAGCAATGAACCTGCCAGCCAGTTGTACTTAGTGTTATAGCTGGCCCTTAATGTAGTCCAGTCAAGCAGTGGAATTTTCTGCATCGGCACATTGTAGGTAATCGTTACCTCTTGCCGGTAATTGGTATTTCTTCCGCCTTTGAGTAAATTTTTGCGAACAGAGTCTTTGGACACTTTCGTATTAATTCTGCCAAAAGGTTCATCAATCCTGGCATTATTGACCGCATTAAAATCAATGGATATTGATTTTGTCAGATTCCACTGCAAAATATAAAAACGGTCGAATGTAAAGTACTTATTATAGGTCTCCGGTATTTTGTATGGACCACCGCCTACGTTCCGGGGCCGGGTAGCGCCAAACTGGCGGAATACATCTGCCCTGAAAGAAATCTGCGATGGCGCATAATTCAAATTGAACTCTTTTACCAATGCCAGCCATTTTGATTTTGACTTGATCAGTTTTTTAAATGGTTCAAAGGGCTGCACCTGCGGGGAATAAGTATATCCGACCGCACCACGGGTCCTTCTCATCTCATCTCTTTCGATCAGCGGATTGTAGCTGAGTGTTTGTATATATGAGTAATTGAAATCAAAATTGGTAACACTCCAGATCTTTGGCCGTTTACCATCCGTTTTTATTTTTCTTACATTGGTCAGATTAAAGGTCTTGGTGGTGGTTACATCTAATGATTCCTTCTTTATTGAATCTCTTTCTTTGCCCTCCACTTCTTTAAGCTTATCTCTAAGTTTAATATCCAAATCATAAGGATCATACTCAGGAGTACTGGTTCTATGACTAATACCCATGTAGACCGGCACCTGCAATCCTAATTTTTTAGGCAATAACTTTCCTGCTTCAATAGTAGCAGTGGCATCCACCGTATAAACATCTTCCCTGCTTCTTTCATTTACCCGCTGCTCCAGCGTACCAAATCCCCGGGTTCTTGCTGTAGCCGCTAAAGAGATGTTTCCAAGATCAGCCAATTTGATATCTGCTCTTGCAAGGGCAGCCCAGCCACCTTCTTCATCCAGTTGTGATAAACGAAGCTCATTGAACCAAACTTCTGTACACATAGATTCCTGCGCCAGGTTCTCAACGCCCAGCAACATACCTCTTACTTCACCAAGGTTGGGATTACCCAAAATGGCATAGGTTCTGCCGTCAGCAGTGGATTCAGAATAATATTGTGAAGGAGGTACTGCCTGTTTATTTCTTCTTGACTTTAGCTGCGTCAGTAACTCTAATTGAAAATCAAGATTATTTACAGCTGGCCAGATGGTCAGCGAATCAGTAGTGCCAAATGGTGTGATCTTCAACGGAATTTTCACCTCGTAATAGTTGCCGGAGAAATCATTACCGATACGAACTACCGCCCTCATTTGACCATCTTCTATCGGCTGTGCATTTTGAACAGACTCTGCATGGATAAACATCGATAGTCTGCCATACTGCCGCATATCGAGGTTCATTGTTTTAAACACACCTCTTGCTTCATTTTGTGGTAGTCCGCAAACCTGCACACTCAAAGACTGTTCATTCAGGAACAAAGCAACATTGTTGTTACTTAACTGCTGCTGCCTTTCAATGCCGGGAGGAATTGCATACGGTATAGGCTGACGCTGATCGTTTTCTTCCACATTCACCGCCAGGGTATTTACATTGGTAGGATCATTAAAAGGTAACTGGGTATAATTACCGGTAGTATCAATTTGATACTGGTATTTTCTCCATTGATTTCTTACCAGTTCCAGTTTACCAAAACGCATAACTACCGAGTCATCAAAACCGGTTACAAACATCCGGATGAAACGGATTGATTTGAAGTCAGGAATGTTCCCGATCTTTTGCTGGTATTGATTAATGGGAATACGGAACAAGTACCACGTTTCAGGTCTTGTATTACCATCTGCCAGGTTCACCGTTACCACTCTTTTATCTGTAATAAAGTTGTTGCCCACAGCCATATTTGGCTGAATATCCACTTTATACTGGAAATATTCTTCCACTTCATTCATAGTGTTATCACGGTTCAGCTCTTCTGCATCCGGGTATTGGGTAAAGGCATTGACAAACTGGGTATTGTTTTCAGCAATGGGTGAATTGCCATGCGGGTTATTGATATTCTTGTAACGATTTAAAATTCCAGCAACTGGTTGCTGGTCAAAAGCAGGATCACGGTATGCCCGGAAGTTATCAGCTGCAGGATCACTCAGCGCCTGCTGGTAAACTAAGGAACCTGTTCCAAAAGTGGACGCCAGGTCAGTGAGGTATTGGCTAAACCTTCTTCTTTCCGCATCATCCTGTAATCCGTCATAACCCACATCCTGGTATTGACGGTCTTCTGGCAGTATGCTGAATCCGTTGGTGATCTGCATAGGATTTGCAGGCACCTGTCCCCAAACTGTATTGGAATCTAAGGCTGCGTTATTGGTAGGTGTCCGCAATCCGTTTTCGTACTGTCTTTTACCATCTCTCAGAATATCCTCTGAAATATTTCCAAGATTAAAATAAAGCTGGCCGCCGGTTGGGTTGGAGCTATTTACAATAAAGGGATCCTGCAACCAAAATTCAATGAATTCGATATTGCTGGTTTCAAAATCTGTCTGGTCGATATTCCGCATCATACCACCCCATGATTGCTTCGGATTTATCAGCCTGCCATTTGCATTGACCCTTGTGTTGCGATTTTCAAAATTATACGGGCCCTTATCTTTTGGATAGAAAGCAATATCAAAGGTGGTCAGCAGGCCTTCGCCAAACTGTGTGCTTCGGCGAGGAAATATTTCCCTTTGTAATACCTGCCTTGTTTCAGGTCTTGATAATTCAGCCAGGTCATTCCGTAAAGGATTGTTGGCATTTCTTTTCTCCTGCAATACCGGCTCAATATTATACCAGGCAATCTTTGCCCTGTTATAACCGCTGCGCAGATCATTCATTAAAGATGATTCCGGAAATAAACCATTTCCTTGCGGAACCGAAGCCAACGTCCAGCTAATGATAGGGAACCGAAGATCAATATTGGCCCGGGTACCTTCAAAATCGTCAATATATACCTGGCCACCGCGGTCACCACGGCTTGGATTGATTTGTTTGGCATGGCCGGGATCCAGCAATGCTGCTTCCGCATAAGCAGTAATAGAAGACATCGCTTTGGTAGAATAGAACGGTAATTTATCCAGCCACTTGGTCAATCGTGGAAGGTTGTTGCGATAATCCACATCTACTCCGTACATGGTATTACGAATAGGATCTTCACCATAAGTCTGCTTGATAAAGAAAGGTCTTTCACCTAACTTCACAATAGTACCGCCTAATGAAAGTTTCTTGCTGGCGAGATAATCAAAGCGTACGCCCAGGAAATTCTTTTGCTGAAAACCAAATGCCTGGTTGTTCTCATAAGCAATATTTACGGGTACACCCGATGCGAGAATAGCGGAGTTTGTTACCCGCAGTGTTCCCAGGTCATAATTGATTTCATAATCAACATTTTCCTGTAATACTTGTCCATTTGCAGTTACTGTTACTGAGCCCCTGGGAATATTAAAGCCCAACTGGTATTCACCTGATGCCGGGTTATTGGCAGAACCAGCAAAACTGTTACCGCCAAAACCCGGAGCAACGCCAGATGATTTGGAGCGGCCCACAATTTTAAAACGATTCAAATTGGCAAAGGTCTGGGCAATCGCCTTAATCGTGTCATAAAGCGGATAGTAGAGATATTTATCCCTCAATGTTTGAGTGGCATAGACATAATCAAGGTCATGGCCAAAAGGCTCAAGTACCGGGAATACAATTCGGCTTTGCGATGAAATAACAGTGAAGCCTTCTACAAAGTCAAATACACCATCGGGCTGCGGGTCATTTTGATTGTTCAGCCTGTCAAGATTCACCAACGAAATGATTGGAGCCCCTTCATATGTGTTGATCACATCGGTTGGCGGTAAATATCTTTTTTCACCAAGACTGGGTTCTTCATAAGTAAGATCCAAACGGAAGTCCTGTCTTTCCAGCTGACCGAAGCCTACAGAATACACATTCTTCATCATCAGGTCCCAGATAGGAAGATTGGTACGCTGTGATGTAGCTTTTAATAATTTCAAGAACAAAACCCTTTGTGATGTGCCAGTTGTATCAGGCGGAACATCCTGCGAAAACTCACCTACCTGGTACACTCTTCCGTTATAGGTATACTGAAAAGCTATGCCCAGTACTTCATCCGGCTGCAAAGGCTGATTTAAAGAAATAAAACCGATACGGTCATTGAAATAATAATCTGTTGGTTGCAGTTTGCGGGCAAATGTCTTTTCAAAATCCTGCACCGGCAGCAAACCCAGAGTGGTTAACTGGTTTTGAACAGTGGATGAATTTCGATAATTGGGATTACCTCTAAGCGTTGAATAAAGATTATTGGCGTCATTCTTGGGGAGCGGATCTCCTGTACCAGTTATCACAGTGCTGTTATATGGATTGTTTTCACCAAGATCCATAAAGGCCACCACATCCCTTGTATCGGTAGTAGTACCATTGCGGTTGGTCACCCACACTTCCACCCTTAGTATCTGCACTTTTGAATTTACCACCGGCAATTGTTTCATTGCCTTGTTGTAATTGCTGCGAAAATATTGGCCCATCAGGAAGTGCCTGTTCTCATCATACTCGTCAGCTTTGAGCGAAAAACTTTGAGTGGAAGAACCTCCTTGTAAGCTTTGTGTTTGTCTCTGCGATTGCTGGTTGGCCAATACGGTGGTCACATATAATTTACCAAATTGCAATTGTGTCTTTACCCCGAAAAGGGATTGTGCGCCGGGAATCAAAGTTCCTTTGGACGCAAAATTGGTGTTACCTGCCTGAAAGATTTTTACAATATCATCATCCTTTCCACGAAAATCGAGTTTTAGCTGGTTTTCAAAATTGAAATTGGCCAGTGTATTGTAGTTGATAGGAAGTTTCAATTTTTCTCCAATACTAGCATCCATCTGTAATTGCGAGTTCATGTTGAAATCAAAACCGCCGTTATTTCTAGCCCTTTCAGGTAAGGTTGGGTTCTTAATGTTTTGCCCCTGGTAACCCGCCATGAAATCAACATAACCGGTTGGCCGGATATCGATTTTTACTTTCCCATCCGGTCCGGCACCCATAATGCGGTTGAACCAATCACCGGATGGTTTAAATTTTGGCTTGAAAAGCCTACGGTTCATATTGGAAAGTAAAGCCGATCTTTTTTTGAAGTATTCTTCCTCATCCTGGCGTCCCTTCAATCGCACAAACTCTTCCATGGTGAAAGAGGTAGGAGTACGATAATACTGGTTGCCGATTTTTTCTACTATGTAATATTTGTTTGTCCTTGGATCGTACTCAACCGTTCTTTTGATAAAAGAGGTATCCCGGAAATCAAACGTATTCCTGTTGGGGTTGGAATAAGGGTCACCATACCTGTCAAGCAAGGGATAACGAGTGGTGTCAGTAAAAAATCCGGTATTATTATTATTTTTTGTAATGCCGCCGGGATAAGCAAGGGCGGGTAAATTACAAGTAAGCACAAAGGCAACGATGACCAATGTACGGAAAATATGAGCAGCTATAAGGTTCAATGTTTTTTCTCCTTCAGTTAGTTTCCTGAAAAATAATCGATTACAGGGTACGAAGTGCTAATTTTATCAGTTCCTCAACGGATAGAGCCGGATTGGCCGCCATTACTTTTTCAAGGGCTTGCCCGGCAGCTTGCCGGCTGATGCCCAAAGCGGTTAAAGCATTTAACGCATCTTGTTGCAAAGTATTGTTTTTCAGCGCCGGAATATTTGATTCCAACGGATTTTTGGCCAGTTTGTCCTTCAGTTCCAATACCATCCGTTCGGCTGTCTTTTTACCTATTCCTTTGATGCCTTCCAGTGTCCGGGTATCACCGCTTACAATAGCCCTTGAAAGTTCTTCGGGTTTCATGTAGGACAGCATTACCCTTGCAGTTGATGCTCCAATACCAGAAACACTTACCAGGTGCAAAAACATATCTTTCTCAGCAAGGTCAAAAAAGCCAAAAAGAATGTGGGCATCTTCCCGGATCAGCAGGCTGGTAAAAAGCGTCCCTTTATCCAAATTCTGAATTTTAGTGTAAGTGTGCAGGCTTATCTGCACTTCATAGCCCACACCATTCACATCAACATGAACAATAGCCGGACTTTTATACACAAAATTGCCTTTAAGAAATGCAAGCATAGGTTGCGAAAATAAGGGAAATGAAAGAGGAGAAAGCTGTTTACTAACAACTGTTTTTGCCCGGACTCCTGTTTGCTAATCAGCTGTGCAATACTCCCTGTTTCCTATTAACTTTGTCAACTTATAATTTTTTTAAATATGCCACACAGCCAAAAAAAAATAACAGCTGCTATCACTGCCGTTGGCGGATATGTGCCGGAAGATAAACTGACCAATTTTGATCTGGAGAAGATGGTAGATACCAACGATGAATGGATTCGCACCCGAACCGGCGTATCAGAAAGAAGAATATTAAAAGGTGAAGGCCTGGCTACTTCGGATATGGTGGTTCCTGCAGTGAAGCAACTTTGTGAGAAAAGGGGCATTCACCCGGAAGAAATTGATTGCCTGATTGTAGGCACTGTAACACCTGACCATGTTTTCCCCGCAACAGCAAATATTGCCTGTGACAAGTTGGGTGCAAAAAATGCCTGGGGCTTTGATATTTCCGCAGCCTGTTCGGGGTTTCTTTATTCGCTGACCGTTGGCGCTTCACTGATCGAAAGCGGACGATATAAAAAAGTGGTGGTGTGCGGAGCTGATAAAATGAGTGCCATTGTTGACTACCAGGACAGGGCCACCTGCATCATTTTTGGCGATGGTGCCGGGGCTGTATTACTGGAACCTAACCATGAAGGCTATGGAGTGCTGGACAGTATTCTTAAAAGTGATGGAAGCGGCTGCCAATTTTTACATATGAAGGCCGGAGGCTCTAAAAAGCCTGCGAGTATTGAAACAGTAATGGCGAGGGAACATTATGCTTACCAGGAAGGGCAGGCTGTTTTCAAATTTGCTGTTAAAGGAATGGCAGATGTAAGTGCAGAACTATTGGAAAAAAATAATCTTACCGGTGAAGATATTGCCTGGCTGGTACCGCACCAGGCCAATTTACGTATCATTGACGCTACAGCCAGCCGGATGGGATTGCCCAAAGAAAAAGTAATGATCAATATTCAGAAATACGGAAATACCACTGCAGCCACTATCCCACTCTGCCTTTGGGAATGGAGGCACCAACTGAATAAAGGGGACAATATTGTTCTCGCTGCATTTGGAGGTGGTTTCACCTGGGGAGCCACCTTAATAAAGTGGGCTTACTAATTTCATAGCTAATATTTCACCTGCTTGTCAATATCCAGATCGATATGACAGCTATTACAATTCTTAACCAGCAGGCGATAACCTTTCATTGCTACAACAGCATCATTATTCCTGATGCCAGAACGTATCAGCTTTACCGGCTCTTTCATCCTGTCTTTGTAATAGTAAGAAAAGGATTCTTTCAATTTTCGGTGTTCATCAAACTTTCGGCTTACCTCCAGCATGATGCTATCCATACCTTCCAGCAGCCAAACTGCATCCTGAAGGCGGCCCGCCTTTAGCTCATCTCCCATATTTTCCTGGTAGATCTTCAGGTCAAGCATATTTTCATCCAGGTCTTTTATCGTATGCGGTCGTTCATTGCTGCAACTACTGCAAGCCATAAAAAAGATCAGAAATAAAAACGTTGCCTGTTGCGGTGAAAGCATTCAGCAAATTAAAACAACCCTGTTATTTTTCCATTATTGTCGATATCAATATTCTCCGCCGCAGGTATAGCCGGCAAACCCGGCATCCGCATCATTTCACCTAAAATCGGAATGACGAACCCTGCACCGGAAGCAAATTCAAACTCTCTGACAGTGACCACAAAATTCTCCGGCCTGCCCCGCTTTGTTTCATCATCAGATAATGATTTCGGCGTTTTCGCCATACAAACCGGCATCTTGTCAAAACCCAATTCTTTTAAATGCTTCAGGTGTGTTTTGGCTTTCACGGAAAATTCTACTCCCGTTGCTCCGTAAATCTCAGTGGCGATTTTGTGCATTTTCTCCTCAATACTCATGTCCGCATCATAAAGCGGTTTAAAATTGCTTTCGCCATTCTCTACTATCCGTACCACTTCTGCGGCCAGTTCTGTACTACCCTTTCCTCCTTCGGCAAAACATTTGCAAACAATGGCCTTTACTCCATATTTTTTACAGGCTTGTTGCACCAGTTCAATTTCTTCCTGGCTGTCAGTGGGAAAATAGTTAATCGCCACAACAGGTTTCATTCCAAACTTCATCAGGTTCTCAATATGTTTTTCCATATTGGGTATGCCCTTTAGCAGCTTATCTGTATTAGACGTCTGTAATTCATCTTTTTTAGCGCCGCCGTGATGCCGCAATGCTTTTAATGTAACTACCAGCACCGAAGCTTCAGGCCTTAAACCCGAACCAGCACATTTGATATCAAAGAATTTTTCTGCACCCAGATCAGCGCCAAAGCCGGCTTCTGTAACCACATAATCAGCAAGGGATAAACCCATTTTAGTTGCATTCACCGTATTGGTACCCTGTGCAATACTAGCAAAAGGTCCCCCGTGCATAATAACAGGGTTATTCTCCAATGTCTGAACAAGGTTGGGTTTCATTGCATCTTTCAGCAACACCGCCATTGCCCCAACAGCATTCAGGTCTCTTGCAAAAACAGGCTCTCCTTTGTCATTCGTCCCGATATAAATATTTCCAAGCTTTCTTTTCAGATCTTCAATGTCTTCTGACAAACAGAGTATGGCCATTATTTCTGATGCCGGTGTAATATTAAAACCATCCTCTCTCGGAATGCCCTGGTTGACACCACCCAATCCCACAAGAATATGCCGGAGTGCCCGGTCATTCATATCCATCACTCTCTTCCAGACAATAGTTCTCGGATCGATATGCAAGTTCCTTGTCTTATTCTGCAGGTTATTATCTATAAGGGCTGATAAAAGATTATTTGCTTTTTCTACTGCAGAAAAATCACCGGTAAAATGCAGGTTGATATCTTCCATAGGCACCACCTGTGCATAACCACCACCGGCTGCACCGCCTTTTATGCCGAATACAGGACCCAAAGATGGTTCCCTCAATACAGCCATGGCTTTCTTACCGATGACATTTAACCCATCAGTTAGCCCAATGGAAACAGTCGTTTTGCCCTCGCCGTATGGAGTAGGTGTGATAGCAGTTACCAGCACCAAATGGTGTTGTGCAATTTTATCTTTATCGATTAGCTTTAATGGAAGCTTCGCTTTGTATTTTCCATAGTACTCAATATCATCCGCATTAACGTTAATCGAAGCAGCCATTTCTTTTATATGCTTCATCTTAGCCGATTGGGCTATCTCAAGATCAGAAGGGAATACTGCAGGCATAATCGTTAGTTTTTAACACTGCAACTTAGTTGATAGTACTTTTTTGGAGCTTGATAAATATCAGAACTGAGTATGATTTACTTCTGCTGCCGTACCCAGATAATAAAATCCAAGGGAGGTAACTTATCAATTCCCAGCTGTCTTAGAATAGTTACCAGCTGCCCCCGATGATAAGTGGAATGATTAAAAACATGCAGCAGTACCTGGAATACAGGCTGCTTGAACAATTCCTTTTTTGAATTATGAAAGTGGAATACATGCCTCAGTGAAAGTTCTGAAGCATTCTGTACCCAGTCTTCCCATTGTTTTGACTGGTTGATAATACCTGTCAGTAGGTCCCGCATAGAACCGGAAAAGCTATCTCTGGGAAAAACGACCCTTTCCTGCATTTTTACCCGCTGCCACCACCCACTTTCAGCGTCCCAGATATGCAATGCAGTTTTATACAAACTGGGAAAACTGGAAACTACTTCAGCCTGCTGTTTTTCTTCCGGCAAGGAAAGTATTATTTCGCTGATGCGCTGGTTGGCCCATACATTATAGGAAGCATATTGTTTTAGCAATTCTTTCATCAGAAGGTTGGTGCGGTTGAAAACAGTACTTTTGAACTTATCCAAATTTCACAAATACAACCTTTTAGCATGAACAAAAGTTATCCCCGACAGGACGACAATCTGAATAACTCAATAAAGCTTACAGGCTGGGGGTCTGTTGCCGTACATGCCGGTCACAAAAAAGATCCGATGTATGCACACCAGGTGCCCATCTATGCCAGCAGCACTTATGTTTTTGATGAAGCAGAACAGGGTATGCGCCGTTTCAGCGGGAAGGAAGAAGGTTATATCTACAGCCGCTGGGGAAATCCCACTATGACTGAAGCGGAAGAAAAAATTGTTGCCCTTGAAACTTTTGGATTGAATATGCAGGCAAAGGGTATCCTCCATTCCTCGGGAATGGCTGCTATTACAACACTGATGCTGGCTACACTAAAACCCGGTGATAAAATCCTTACACATTATTCACTTTATGGTGGCACCAATGAATTAGTGAATAAAGTTCTGCCTGACCTGAACATAACTGCCGTAATTGCCGACCTGAGAGACCTGAACAAAGCAGCCGATGTATTAAAATCTGAGCCAGCCATTAAAATGATTTATTTAGAAACGCCAGCCAATCCTACCATTCAGTGTGTCGATATAGAAGAGCTTGCCCGGATGGGCAAGCAATACAACTGTATTGTGGCATGCGATAACACATTTGCTACTCCTTACCTGCAACAGCCATTTCAATATGATGTTGATTTCATTGTTCACTCTACTACAAAATTTTTGAATGGTCACGGAACGGCTATTGGCGGAATCCTTCTCGGCAAAGACCTCGATTTTATGAACACACATTGCACAAAAGTGCATCGTTTGTTGGGCGGCAATTCAAATTCATTTGATGCCTTTCTGCTGATACAGGGAATGAAAACACTGGAATTAAGAATGGAAAGACATTGCCATAATGCGATGGAAGTGGCCAATTTCCTGGCTGCACATCCCGCAGTTGCAAAAGTGAATTACACGGGGCTTGCCAATCACCCGGATCATTATACAGCTATGAAACAAATGCGGCACCCAGGAGCCATGCTTAGCTTTGAATTAAAAGAGGGCTTGCAGGCAGGCATAGACTTCATGAATAAACTGAAAATGTGCGTAAGAACTGTATCATTGGGCACCTGCGATACCCTGCTTTCTCATCCGGCTTCCATGACTCATTATAGTGTACCAAAAGAAGAAAGGGAAAAGTATGGTATAACGGACGGGTTGATACGGATGAATGTGGGAGTTGAAAATATACAAGACATTTTGAGCGACCTTGAACAAGCTTTGCAATAACCAATAAAACCAACATCATGAAAATTCTTTTTGCACTTGCTTTGCTGCTGATATTAACGCCATCTTTTGCGCAAAAAAAAAGCAGAACTGCACCAGATCCGCTTGCCGGAATTGACACCTTAATGGAACGAATATTAAAAGAACGAAAAGGAGCTGGCTTTGCAGTAGCCGTTGTCAATCAGAATAAGATATTGTATGCAAAAGGTTTTGGTTACCGGGATTATGAAAAGAAATTACCCGCCACCCCGAATACACTTTTTGCTATTGGCTCCTGCACCAAGGCTTTTACATCTTTGCTGATAGGCCAGTTGGAAAATGAGGGTAAACTGGAATATAATAAACCTGCAACGGAGTATGTGCCCGAATTGAAATTCTTCAATGCTGAAATGAACAATAATATTACCGTGCGGGACCTGATGTGCCACCGCACTGGCTTGCCAAGACATGATTATTCCTGGTACCTGTTTAATACCAATTCAAGAGACAGTATGCTGCAACGGATACAGTACCAGGAACCGACAGCCCCGCTGCGTCAACGCTGGCAGTACAATAATTTTATGTTTTTGGCACAAGGGGTAATTGCCGAAAAGCTAACCGGCAAACGGTGGGAAGAAAATATCAGGGAAAAAATATTTGAACCGCTGGGTATGAAGCAGTCAAACGTTTCTATTGCTGAGTTAAAAAAATCTGAAGAACCATCAATTGGTTACATACTGTACAAGGACAGCATCATAAAAAAAACTGACTATTACGATATCAATGCTATGAGCCCTGCCGGAAGTATTAACAGCAGCGTAAACGAAATGGCGAAATGGGTAATGTGCTGGATTAACGGGGGAAAAGTAAATGGCAAAGAAGTGTTACCTGCCAGTTATATGAAAGAAGCCATGAGTTCGCAAATGGTATCCGGTTCCCTCTTACCTACTAAAGAAAAACCGGATATTTTTTTATCTAACTATGGCTTTGGCTGGTTTCTTTCATCTTACCGTGGTCACTACCGGGTAGAGCATGGTGGCAATATTGATGGATTTTCTGCCAGCACCTCTTTTTTCCCAACTGATAGTATTGGAATAATTGTTCTTACTAATCAAAATGCATCAGCCATTACTTCGCTGGTAAGAAACAGCATAGCTGACAGGTTGCTAAATGAAAAACCCCTGGACTGGCTCGGCGAAAGAATGGCGGCTGATGCCAAGGCCAAAAAGGATGCTAAAGAAGCTGAAGCCAAAGTGGAGAGCAATCAGAAGAAAGGCACCCAGCCATCTCATGCTATGAAAGATTATGAAGGTCTGTATCATCACCCCGGTTATGGAACGGCGGAGATAATGACTGCTAATGATTCTCTTTTTATGCTGGTACCCGGAAAAAAAATGTGGCTCCGGCATTATCATTATGATGTGTTTCAAACATTATTTATAGATAATAAAGAAGGGATTGACACCACAGAAAAAGACCCGTTTAAAATTCAGTTTGCTATGAATGAAGCCGGGGATATTAATGCCATACAAATGCAGTTTGAAGATGAACTGAAGCCGATGGAGTTTGCCCGCAAGCCGCGGCCAAAAGAATTAACCAAAGATGAACTGAAAAAATACGAAGGCAGTTTTGAACTGGGTCCCGGTGTTGAAGCTAAATTTTATATTAAAGGGGAAAAGACATTGTACGCTTTTATTGAGGGTCAGCCAGAATATGAATTGGTGCCTACCGATAAAAATACATTCATTATAAAGATATTAAGCGGCTATAGTGTAAAGTTTGAAGAGAATGAGAAAGGTGAAGTGACCGCGGCAAACTTTATTCAGCCAAACGGAACCTTTAAAGCCAAAAAGAAATAAATGACTATGAGCATTACAGTGAGAAGAGCTACCAGAAATGATTGCCCTAGGCTGCTGGAACTGGTGAAGGAACTGGCACTATACGAAAAAGCACCGGAAGAAGTGACAGTTACCAGGGAACACTTTGAAAACAGTGGCTTTGGGGAAAAGCCTGTTTGGTGGGCCTTTGTAGCTGAAGAGAATGGCTTCATTCACGGATTTGCCCTCTACTATATTCGTTACTCCACCTGGAAAGGACAGGCCATGTACCTGGAAGATATTGTTGTGACTGAAAGCTCAAGAGGAAAGGGAATCGGCAAACTGCTGATGGACCGTCTTATCATCGAAGCCAAAGAAAAAAATTTCAATCGTATAGTGTGGCAGGTACTGGAGTGGAACGAGCCTGCTATTAACTTTTACAAAAAATATAATGCAACATTTGATGGGGAGTGGCTAAACGCAGGTATCTATGTTTAGTGATTAAACCATTTTTGCTGATGTGCCATACTGATAATTTCAGCTTTTGACTGCACATGAAGCTTTTCATAAATATTTGCAATATGTTTACGAACAGTAAGTACACTGATATCTAATTCTGAAGCAATGCGTTTGGCATCCCAGCCATTTACCATATACTTCAAAACACCTTCCTCCCTGCTCGTAATCATTTCAGGTAATGTACCCTTCGCTTCACTATTTTGTAATATTGCTTTACTCATCAATTGCAGGGCTTTTCTGGCAATGGCAGGACTCATCGGCGCCCCTCCATACTCCAGTACATTCATCACCGCCTCTTGTAATACACCGGCAGGTTCATGTTTAAGGAGGTAACCAGATGCACCTGATTTTATAGCTTCAAATATTTTTTCATCATCATCAAATACTGTTAATACTATAAAGTGCATTGAAGGGTAAAGTGATTTGGCCAGCCTGATTGTTTCTATCCCATTCATTTGCGGCATCTCAAGGTCCATGAAGATGACTTGAGGTATTTTTGCCTGAGGCATTCCCTTGAGTTGTTCGAGGCAGTCATGCCCGTTGGAAGCTACAAACACAACCTGCATATTCCCTAATACCTGTATTTTTTGTAAAAAGGTATTTCGGTTTACATTATTATCCTCACAAAGTGCTACCGTAAAATTCATAAGTAATATAAAATTAGAACCTCCTGATTTAAAAAAAATAATCAATTTGTAGTAGACGCAACTTTTACAGCCATTCCACGGGGAATTATTTTTTCCCAGCTGACTGCCCAACCTGCCTCACGACTTCGTTCTATTATATTTGATAATCCGTTACCTGAAGTTGTCTTAACTTCATTTACATTAAATCCTTTACCATCATCGTTAATAGCAACTTCCCAATTATTTTTTCCAACTATACTGATCACAATATTTTCACCGCCACTGTGCTTCAGTGCATTGTTAATCGCTTCCTGCATAATGCGATATAAATGAAAGGCCTGGGAGGACGGCAGCTTATGATCAACGGTGATATTCTCTTCTACTTCAATATTGACTGCCGGGTAGCTTTTACGTAACCGGTTTATGAAATTCTTAATCCTGTCACTAATGGCTGTAAGGTTTAACTCGTCTTTTTTTAATACCCAGATAGTGTCATTTAACTGAGAGATGATGGCATTTGAGTTACTGGCTAGCTGCTGAAAGGCATTCTTTGTATTCTCATCTGCATCCGGAAGATGAATATAACTGAGATTAGAAGCCATTGATGCAGCAAATGCTCCCAGGTTATCATGCAGGTCAGAAGCTATCCGCACCCTTTCCCTTTCTTCTGCTTTCTTTACTGCTTCTTCAGCCTGCTTTCTTTCTTCTTCCATTAGTTTTTCAACCTTTGCTTTCTGTTTTTTCCTGTAACTTCTGAACAAAGCAAACCCAGAAATCAAAAGAAGAGCAATCAGGATAATTGATCCATAAAACATGAAATTCTTTCGTTGCAGATCATACTTCTGCTGAAGTATGGTATTTTCTTTTTTCTGTACCTCGTATTTTGTTTGCAACGCTGCAATGGCTTCGGCAGAGTTCGCTGCGTACAAAGAATCTTTGGCACTTACTAATTCTTCTAATGACAACCTGTATTCATCCAGTCTTTCTGCTTGCTTGTAATACCCAGCAAGTTTTTCAAGAAAAGTAACTCTTAGCTTTGGATCATTACTAATTACTTCATTTGACCCATTAGTTGTCGACTCAATATTACCTTTTTTTAAATTGTTTTTGCATATCTCGATGGCCTTATCTATTTGCCCTGAATTTGCGTAGAAATCGGCTAACTGGAGATTATCTTCCACAATAAAATTTGCTGATGTAAGTTTTGCCCTCGTACTGATCATTTCGAGCAGCGCTTTTTCAGCAAGTTTATATTGCTTTGTTGCTGTATAGATATTTGTTTGTATTCGAAGAGCGGTGGCAACATAATTCAGGTTCTGAATTTGTCGGCATATTGGCAACCCCATTTCAATGAAATAGCTGGCAGAATCCATTTTGCCAAGTGATGCGTAGGCATAACCGGCATTGACATAGGCCGGTGCCAGTACCTGTAAATACCTGTTCTTAGCTCCTGCAACCTGAATAGAGCGGTTTATCCATTTCAACGCTTCATTTAGTTCTTGCCTGGCAATAGCAATTGAGCCAATCGTATTACAGGTTAGCCCAATGACAAGAGTATCCTTATACTGCTCGGCTTTTGGTAAAATACTATATAAAACATCCAGAGCTTCGGCAAACCTTGATTTCGAACCAAGATACATGGCTTTTGACCTCGTCAGTTTGAAGTAAATATCTCTTGTTGCCGGCTCATCTACAGGATTACGGGCAATTTCAGGTTCGATAAATACGAGAGAACTATCACTCCAGCCCCACCGGTAATACCAGTTGGCATAAGCCAGTTCAGCAAGGCTTTTTAATCGTTTGTTTTTACTGGCAGCAGCCAGTTCTTTCACCACCGGACCATACGTATCCAGTGTATCACGGTTAATACTATGATACTCTTCAAACATATCTATTAATGCTTTTAGCCTGTCTTCTTGTGTTTTTGCCGCATAAACTGAGTGTCGCAGGCTGTCAGCCAATACAGTTTGGGTATGCCCTATAAAAGGACAGGAAATTATTAATAGCAATAATAAAAGATGAAATTTTTTCATTCCCTGGACTTGATACTTCTAAAATATTCCAATTCCGGCAGATTTTCCGGTATCTACTACAAATTGAGTATTGGCCGCAGCAGTGTTAAATCCAATTTTTATAGTGTCAAAATCCAACCTGTTCCAAGCCCGGTTACCCTTCGATCTTGCTGAATAAATGATAATAAAACTGCCTTCGCAGTACAACGACACAAAAAAACTGACTGATGACCAGACTATTTTACCTTCTAATCCTGAATGCCTTAGCGCTTTCACATCCAGCTTTGTCACAAAAAAGGATAGTGCAAAAAGTGAATATGAGCGAATTGGATAGAAAGTTGGTAATACCCCTTTGGGCTTCTGGCAATACAAATTATAACCTTTCAAATGCCAACCGGAATATAAACGCTCCGGAAGCCACTTGTGATACAATAATTCTGACCAGGCAATCCCAGGTTGATAGCTTCAAAATACTTTATCCCGGATGTACTTCGATTCAGATCCTCGAGATCAACGGACAGGGAGCAAGTCCTGCCATCACACAGCTTGACTCGTTAAATGAAGTAGAAAGTGTATCACAAAAGCTAAAGATCGCATACACTTCTATTACTTCGCTAAGCGATCTTGCCTCACTAACCTCATTAGGAGATACGCTGGAACTTCAGTATAATTTTCTTCAAACAAGTATTGGCTTAAACAACCTGGCAACCCTGGGTACTGTCATCATTAATAAACTTCCTGCATTAAATACCCTGTCGGGCTTAAGCAACGGGATCACCAATATTGGCGGAGTATTTATTGACAGTACTGCTTTAACGAGCCTAACCGGATTAGAAAGTGTGTCAACGATAAATGGCGATCTTTTATTAAAACATAGTCCGATTCTTAATTTAAACAGCCTGACAAATCTTGATTCAATAAATGGTTATTTAAGACTAGAAGTTCTTCCTTCATTTACATCCGTTGGATTAACAAATCTTGAATATGTATATGGATTTTTATTTTCCGGTCTGGACAATCTTACTTCCCTTACCGGCTTAAGCAATAATCTGCTTACCACCAATCTTGGAACAATCTGGATGATCAATACAGGTATTACATCGCTTTCCGGGCTTGATAATGTTACAGGATGTGCTAATTTCTATTTCTGGCTCAACCCCAATCTTACCACATTAAACGGATTTAACCAGGTTTCAGGAGATGTCCCGGGTGGTATATCACTATGGGCAAATGATGCCCTTACTGATATAACTGCTCTAAGCAATATTACCTCTATCAGCAATGGCGACCTTGATTTTCATGGCAACAACCAACTTTCGAACCTGACGGGTCTCGGAAATATCATAACCATCGGTAGGCGTTTAAGGGTTTATGAAAATCCGAATATTACATCCCTGGCTTTTTTGAATAATAGTCTTGATATACAGGACAACAATACTGAAGGAATACAAATTGAAAGCAATCCACAATTATCTGTATGTTCATTTGATCCGGTATGTAACTATCTTAATAATGGAGGTTTTGGCATTGTTCAAAACAATGCACCGGGTTGCTCAAGCATCACTGAAATCCAGGCGGGCTGCGGACCAGGCTGTACAAGTGGTGTACTGAAAACATGGACAGGAACCAATGGTACTGACTGGAACGACCCTGATAACTGGAGTCCTGTTGGTGTTCCTGCGAATTGTGACCAGGTTTATATTCCAAACGGTGTACCCGATAATCCTATTGCCAATACTAATCTTTCGATCAGCGGCTTAATTATTGAAAGCGGAAGTTACCTGGATATGAACGGGTATACTCTTATTTGTAAAGACACTCTATATATTGATGACGGAGATATTTATAACGCTAATTCCATTCAATTTAACAAGATCAATAATCCTTATATTTTCGATGCCGGCATCCAGGCAAATACATCAATTACATTAGACAAATATTACGGCAGCCTGTATTTTTCTTACAATACGTTTAACGGAAATGTCATTTTAATAGACAGTATCGATAGATCCGGTCTGGCCGAGATAAGCAGCAACCAATTTAATAATGACCTCACCATTTTTGGCGTCAGCCAGCAACCGGGTGCTCATACTATCCTTTCCGGTTCAGGTGATGATTATATTTCAGGCTCATTAGGCATTGCCTATACTTCCATCGCAAACCTTCATGTCGGTACAGGCGGCACCCTGCATATTGGTGGCGATCTGAACCTAAATACGAATGTTAATCCTATATTGATTAACCTGAGTTCTGTCAATTTCAATGGTGGCAATAACTCCAATATCCGGCAGTTTGGATCTGTACCGGTAGCATTCAATAATCTTTATACCGATAAATTTTCAAAGGCACAGCTCATTATACCGGAACAAAATATATTTCTTAAAAATGTGGCCTGCTTAAGTGGCGGACTTATTAAAACCTCTCCAACTGCACTGCTGATTGCAGAGGACAATTCATCCATTAACTGCCATAGTTCAGAAAGCTGGGTATGGGGCCCCATAAAAAAAATAGGGAATGATCAGTTTACGTTCGTTGTAGGCGACAGTCTGAAAAAAGCATTACTTACAATGGCCACAGCACCAGCACAAGTGACTGACGCTTTTACGGCACAATACTTCAGAACTAATCCATCTAATGCCGGGTATGATACAGCACAACATGTTTCATCCCTCACAACAGTTTCCGGAAAAGAATACTGGCTATTTACCCGGGACAATGGTAACAGCAATGTTCGTGTAAACCTTCAATACGACAGTACACGCAGCCAGCAGATCTCTTCCATCTATAGTTTGAGGGCCAGCCAGTGGAATGGCTCGCAATGGATAAACAACGGAGCTTTATCTATTACCGGCAATCTTCATGAAGCTTATGTTACATCACAGGATATTTTATCATCTTTTGGACCACTTACATTAGGCTATATATTACCACCCCGGATACCAGTAATTACTGTCACCAATATGGATACAATTGCCTGTCGTGGTTCATCCTTCAAAGTACATTTTACTGTAGACACTTTAATGTTCCCGACAAATACTTTTACTGCTCAGTTATCAGACAGTACCGGCAGCTTTGCAAATCCTTTGAATATTGGTCAACTGGTAAGTACTGTCAATTCAGATAGTATCACAGTCACCATTCCGGTAAATACAGCTCTTTCATCGGCTTATAAGATTAGAGTAACTGGCACCGCACCACCTGATACGAGCATTAATACAAAAACACTAACCGTTAAAACAATTCCATCAGTTAATTTTTCTATTGAAGGTCCGGGCATCGGCTGCATCAGTGCAGGTATACATAAATACTATCCCAGCCAGCAAGAAGCTGGTGTTAGTTATAACTGGTCACTGAGTGGTGGCGGCACATTTACTACCAATCAGGATACGGCCTATGTGACTTGGACAACACCAGGAACAAGAACAATATCACTCAGCACTTCCAATCAATGCGGCAACGGACCATCGGCCAACAGGAGTATAACGGTCAGTTATCCTGCTCCGTCTTCCGCTCCTTCATTAACAAAAGCCGGACGCTGGTTATATGCTACTGAACCCGATACAGCACAGCATGCAACGGGTTATCGCTGGTACAGGAATGATACATTGATCCCCGGCGCATCAAATCCCTCTTACTATGCATCTTTGGCCGGAAATTATAAGGTTACCTATTATAATCTTTGTGGTAATGGTCCTGCATCCAACATCATTTCATTTGCAGTAAACTCTGTGCCGCAAACCATCGATTTCCCGTCTATACCCAATAAAACGTATGGCGACTCTGCTTTTGCTATTATTGCAACAGCCAGTTCAGGGCTTCCTGTATCATTGGCGCTGATCAACGGACCGGGATCTTTATCCGGCAACACTTATACAATAACAACAACAGGCGCTGCTACCATTCGGGCTATACAGCCGGGCGACGATGTATATGATACAGCTGCTATTGTATTACAGCAAATAATTATTGACAAAGCTGCTCAAAGCATCAATTTTCCTACAATACCTGACCAGGATATTAATACTACAGCTTTCACCTTAACGGCTACAGCAAGTTCAGGCTTGCCGGTTAGTTATTCGTTGATCTCAGGTCCGGGAGTACTATCAGGAAACCAGCTTACCTATACAGGAATCGGCACCATAAGTATTATGGCGCTGCAACCGGGTGATACAAATTATTTAGCGGCTACTTCAGTAAACAGAACATTATGTGTTAGGGTAGCTGAACTCAATATGATTAACGGGCCGCAATATGTTTGCCCTGGTCAGACCGCTACTTATCGTATTAATAAAGTGACCGGGCTTGCCTATAGCTGGCGTCTGTCTGATGGTACCACTTACCCATCTACTGCTGATTCAGTGAATATAACCTGGGGATCTTCAGGTGTTAAAACACTGATTGTTTCAGCATCCGGCCCATGTGGTGCAGCATCAGCCAACGATTCACTGGTTATAAATATTATTACTGCACAAACACCCGGTGCGGTTTCGAATATGCTTCCGGCTGATGGAGCAACAGAACAAACATTGCCGCTGAACCTTTCATGGCAGCCGGGCAGCAATGCATTGAGTTATGATTTATATGTATGGGATTCTAGTGCTGCACAACCATCGATGCCGTATGCTGCTAACCTTACGAATGTTTCTTATACTCTTCCACAAGGGGCACTGATTTATAATAAAACTTACAAATGGAAAGTAGTTTCGAAAAATGCCTGCCTGGAAACAGATGGTCCTCTACAATATTTCAGATTAAAAAAATTACCAGACCTGACTGTAAGCAATGTGCTGGCTCCGTCAGCCGCATTCTCAGGCCAAACGATCACCATCAACTGGAGAATCAGCAATACCGGACCAGGCAATACAGCCACTAACCAAGGTTGGAATGATGCAATTTTTCTTTCATTTGACACTCTGCCCAATTTTACTATTTCGCCAAACACATCACCTGCTGCATGGAGCCAACTGGAGTTTCCCATCAGGCCTTTACTGATCGGCACCCGTAATAATGTAACAGCGCTGGATAGTGGCCAGCATTATGATAACAGCATCAATTTCACTTTGCCAATAAATTATAGCCAGCCGCTTTACGTTTATGTGATAACAAATTATCCAGCAAACACCAGCCTGCAACAAATGACTGTGATAAATGACACTGCAAGAGCACCGCAGGCAATCGCAGTATCACTTTCACCTACACCGGATCTGAGAGTTGACACCGTATTTACTCCTTCTTCCGTATTCTCAGGAAGCACTATTGATATTACCTATAAAGTAAGGAACTATGGAGTGATGACTCCTTCCGGCAGTGTGTGGACTGATAAACTTTACATTTCACAAAGTCCCATTTTCAACATCAATAATGCCACTCCGTTGAAACTGCCAAGGATTAATGGAACTTATTATCCCAATGCTGAAAATGCGAACATTACAAATAACACACAATTGCTGGCTGACAGTTCATATACCAGGACTGTACAGGCAGTGATTCCCAATTTTATCTCGGGTCAGTGGTTTATATATGTACATACGAATGCTACTACAAGTTTATATGAAGGTGCCCTGGCCAATAACAATATCAATAATAAATTGCTTCAGGTGTTTTTGACCCCTACACCCCTACTTACTATTAATAGCCTTTCTGTTCCTTTAACCATTGCAAGCACAACTCAGCCAATTGGAATAAACTGGAACATATTTAACACTGGCTTTAATGACAACCTTGAAAAAAATAAGGGCCACCACTACAGGCATACTGGTTTCTGTCAATCAAATTTGCTTCAGCTGACTGACAGTGCCGGTTTTGGTTCCAGCTATTGGGTAGATCGTGTATACCTCAGCACCGACTCCACCGGTATAAATGGAAACGCTATCCTCATCGGAGAAAAAACGCAAGGAGTAATAAACAGTGGAATTCACGCAGATAATGCTCCCTCTTATAAATGTGTGCAACCGGGAACTAACCCGGCAAGTGAAAATATCAATACATTTAATGTAATAAGACCCGGCTCCAATCACCCCGGGGAATTAAACTTTGCTATACCTGCTGACCTGCAGCCCGGAAACTACTACGTTTACGTTAGAGCCAATGCCACACAAACGGTATATGAATATCCGGGTACACCCCAAATCAGAAGAAGTGCATTACCTATCAATATCCGGCGGCCTGATTTAGCTGTATCAGCTACTGTTCCTGCCTCTGCATCTGCTGGACAACCTGTCACGATAACCTATAGTATCCTGAATAATGGCCCGGGTTCTGTGTTCAATCAATTACGAAATGACAAGATCTATTTCAGTACCTCGCCTGTTTTTGATGGCTCAGCCGATCTGATAGGCACACAAAGCTTTACAGAAAGTCTGCCGGTGGGTACCCCGGTTGCGCATTCATTTAGCTATACAATTCCAAATGGAATAAACGGCAGCCGTTACTTCTATGTTCATACCAATTTCGACAGTACTTTCCGCGAAACCAGTTATAGCAATAACATAAGCAGTGCCGCTTCTACATCGGTTATAAATCCCACTCCGGCAGATTTAGTAGTAACATCCGTTCCGTTAGCAGATTCTCTGTTCACTATTTATGCTTCTAAAATAAAATATACTGTCACCAATAATGGCCCGGGCAGTACATATAGCACCTGGACAGATAGCATCTTTATTAGTTGCAATCCTGTGTACAGTTCAGCTAATAGTTATTTTATTGCTAAAAGGAATCATAGTGGCACTTTGAATACGGGTGCTTCTTACACTGATTCAGTAAATGTAAATATGCAGTTCAGCTGGACTTATAATAGCTGCTTCCCGGAAATAGCAGCAACAACAGCGTATTTCTTTGTAAAAACTAATGCATCCGGAGATGTTTATGAAGGAGCGAACAGCAATAATAATGTAAATGGTTCAGGTGCCAGAATACTTGTGAATCCATTAGTTGATCATATAGTTACTTCTGTATCAGGACCAGATACCGCCACAGCAGCCAGGCCGTATAGCATTAACTGGATGGTAAAGAATAATGGCCGTAATCCGGGGCCACTGTACTACCAAATATGGAATGACGGTGTATATTTCTCACCAGATTCTTTAGAAAATGGAAATGATATGCTGGCCAGCCATTTTCTGATGACTACCCGGTTGGAAAGTAACCAGAGTTATTCAGAAACAAGACCTGCTGTTGTTCCCAATATTCCGACGGGTGATTATTATGTCTTTCTGAAAACTAATGCCACCAATTATATTCCCGGAGAAAAACAACTGAATAATAACAGCAATTTTATACGAAATATCACAGGTGCTGCCAGAAAGATACATGTCATTCAGCCATTGCTTCCTGATTTTGTTGACACAATCTTTTCTGCACCTGCCACAGCGGCAGCCGGGCAACCAGCCACTATAATACATAAAATAACCAATACAGGTGCCGGGCCGGTTTATCCTAATAACTGGAGTACCAAACTCTGGCTTTCTACAGATTTTACTCCTGGCAATAGTGGTGATATAGAACTATTCTCCCGCAATATGAATGCTGCGCTGCAGCCTGGCCAGTCATTGAATGACACTATCACTTTTACACTAAACCTGAATACCGTACCGGGAAATTATATCCTGATTGCTCATACAGATGCCAATAACTCAGTTTTTGAATCAAATGATACCAATAATCTTGCTTTCAGTTATGTAACAGTATTCAAGACACAGCCTGTAGATCTTGTTGTTGAAAATATAATGAAGCCTGATACTGTCTTGTTAGGCTATAGTATAGATACTGCCAAATGGGTCATTGCTAATCTGTCAGCCAATACGGCTACAGGAGTATCCTCTGATGGCATTTATCTTTCCTCCAATACAGTTCTTGATTCAACTGCCGTATTAATAGGCATTAAAAACAAGAACATCAATATGCCCCCGCTAGACAAGGATACACTCAGCATGCAACCGCTGGTTACCAGCCTGGTTGAAGGGCAATACTCAGTACTGGTGAAGACTGACCTGTTAAATAATATAAATGAAACGGATAAGAATAATAACACAGGTATATCGGCAGGCAGCATTTATGTAAAAGCAAAGGAACTGAAGTTAGATATACCGGAATTGAATACACTGCATACGCTGACAAGGTATTACAAACTGGTGATACCGGATTCATTGAATGGATCTACTATTCTGGTATCGCTGAATACAGGTGATTCCGTGTCCATGCGCAACGAAATGTATATAGGGCTGGGTTATGTTCCCTCTCCGGCAAGGTTTGATTACAATTTTAATACACCGAATTACGGAAACCAGCAAATTGTAATGACCTCTGTTGTTGATTCAGTTTATTATATCGCTGTGAGGAATGTGTCTTCAAATCCTTTGATCCAGAATATTACGCTAACAGCAGTACGTCTGCCTTTTGCTATTCTGAATGTGCAAGCCAGCTCGGGTGGAAATATCGGCAATGTAACAGTTAAATTAAGCGGTTCGTTGTTCAACAATAGTATGGTGGCCCGTTTGAACAGGCCAGGTACCACTATTTATTCATCTGCCGTTTACTTTATTAACAGCACCACCGTCTTTGCCACCTTCAATCTGCAGGGCAGACCTTTGGGTCTTTATGATGTGTCATTGCATAAGCAAGATTCATCAGTAGCTGTACTGCCCGGCAGCTTTACTATTACTACAGGAAATAATGGAGGCGTCCTCACCGGAGGTGGAAATAATACAGGCCAGACAGGAACTGGAAACCAGCCGGGCTGTGATCCCGGCACCCCTGGCGGATTAAACTCATTGCTGGTAACAGAAGTGGTGGTACCTGAGAAAGTATTTGTAGGGTGGCCATTTGTGATACAGATAAACTATGCCAACCCGGCCAACTTTGATATACCTGCACAAACCAGAACACTTTACAATGATAAAAATGTAAAGATGGCTATGACGCAGGCCGGCCTTGCAAACGGTACAACAGCATTACATCTTGAACTGACGGAACCCGGTGGCCCCCCGGGCATCATCCGGGCCGGGGCCAGTGGAACTATTACTGTTTATGGTAAAACACCACCGGATACACCGGGACATACCTTAATCAATTTTACACTTCAGTAAACAGCAGTAAAATGAATCGCTCAATAATAAACCGGGACATGAGAATCATAACTAACAAATATAAAATCATTGTGGCCTTCCTGTTAATGTTAACAGCGGGCACATCGGCGCAAAATATCAATATACCGAATAAAACAGGGCCGATGGGTTTAGAGGTAAATACGCTTACAGGCAACCTTTATTTCACCCGCAATGATCTGTATATTCCTGCAAGAGGATTTGACTTGAATATTACTTTTCATTACAACAGCTTCAACTATGACAGAAATGACGGTTATGGCAATGGTTGGAGTTTTGATTACAACATAAAGTATAAAAACGATACCCTCGGCAGCAAAACTATAATCTGGGGTGATGGACGGGAAGACAATTACCTACCCGAAGGGGGTGGTTATAAAGCCCCAAGAGGATTCTTTAATGCCCTTAGTGAATACCAGCCCGGCAAATTCAGTATTACCGAAACAGACGGAGTGAAATACTTCTTTGATAACAATGTACATAAGCGTATCACCCGGATGGAAGAACCAAATGGCAACTTTATCAACTTTACCTATACTGATACACTTCTTACTGCTCTTACAACCGGGGCCGGGCAAACTATCTCGTTAACCTACACCAATGGCAGGCTTACCAGCATAACAGATGCAATAACAGCCCCGGCAAGGGTCTTTAATTATACGTATGACGGTACAGGCAACCTGGTGGAAGTAAAAGACCCGCTGAATAACAAGTCAAAATATGCTTACCTGGTCAATGGACCGATGAAAGCCATCACAGATAAAAACAACAATAAAGTTGATATTATCTACTTCAACAATTTTTCTATAAGTGAACTGATTGGCTGTAATAAACGATTGAGTTTTTCTTATGATACAACTACACTTGCCACACTTGTTACTGACTACCTGGAAACAGGCAGTAACCAGGTTACGAAGTATGAATTCAAAAAACAGGAAGATAAAAAATGGCTGAGTGGAATGTCTGGGAACTGTTGTGGCTTCAATATGAAATTTGAATTTGATGCAGCGGGTAACAAAATAAAAGAAACCGATGCAAAGGGCAATGTTTCCACATTTACTTATGACAACCGGGGGAATATGCTCACTATGACTGATGCCCTCAATAATACAATCACATACACCTATACTTCAGATTTAAACAGGATATCCAGTTTTACTGATGAAAAAGGATATACCACAACCATGACATATGATGTTAAGGGTAATCTAACACAATTAACTGAACCAGGAAACCTTATTTATACAGCATCCTATGCTGCTAATGGGGATATTCAAAGCAGCACAGACCCCAAAGGCAATTCTTTTATCTATAACTATGATACATACGGAAACCCGGTAAATGTGACCGGGCCAAACGGATACTCTGCACAACTGGTATTTGATGCAAGGGGAAATCTTCTTTCTGTAACAGATGCCAGGGGAAATACGAGTAACCTGGAGTATGATATATTGGGAAGGCTCAAAAAGATTACTGACCCTATCAATAACAACATTCAACTTAACTACGATGCTGAAGGCAACCCTGTTTCATTTGTAAATGAAAACAATGAAACCAGCCTGTCAGCATTTGATGCCAGTAACAGGCTTGTTGAATTTACTGATCCCACTGGCGGAAAAACAACACTGACATATGATGCGATGGATAATTTAAAAAGCATCAGAAATGCATTAGGGAATGCACTGAGCTTTGAATATGACAACAGAAACAGGTTAAAAAAAATAACTGACCCTGAAGGCAATGTACTATCCTCCGATTATGATGCAAACGGCAATCTGACTTCCGTAAATATGCCGAATGGCCAGGTCTTTAGTTATAGCTATGATGCTCTGAACAGGATTATTGCAGCAAATGATATTAACGGACAGGTAATCAGCCTGACCTACGATAAGAACAGCAATGTGACCAGTTTTACGAATGGCAACGGCGCAACGTATTCAGCAGAATATGACAGCCTTAACAGAGTTAAGAAAATTACAGACCCGTTAAGCAATACATATACACTAGTGTATGATAAAAACAGCAATATAGTTGCCGTAACTGACAGAAACGGCTTTACCTCCACATATACCTATGATAGCCTTGACCGGGTAAAAACCACAACGGATAATAACGGAAATACAATTACAACAACCTACGATTCCCAGGGTAATGTAACAGCGTTAACAGATCAGAACAATAATACGACCAGTTACACCTATGATAACCTGAACCGGCTTAAACGAACCACCTATCCTGATGGCAAATACACAGAAAACAGCTATGATAACAAATCAAATATCATTGCTAAAAGAATCACCGATGGCACTACCATTACTTTTACATACGATACACTAGGCAGGGTTATATCAAAAACATTGCCCGATGGCCATGTTTATACTTATACCTACGATGCACTGGGAAGGCTGCTGACAGCGACCAACAATGCCGGTACTGTAACACTAACCTATGATGCACTGAACAGGCTGACTTCTGAAAATTTTGGCAACAGAACAGTAAACTATACTTATAATATTACCGGCAGAACACAATCAACTATTTACCCTGACAGTACTGTCATTACAAAAAGTTATGATACCCGCAACCGTTTGATCAGCATTAGCAAAAATAATTCGGTGCTGGTATCTTACCAGTACAACAATGCCAACCAGCTAATAGCTAAAATAATGGCAAATGGTGTAACAACTTCCTACCAGTATGACTTTGCTAACCGCCTGAGTAATATTTCAACAGCCGGCGGCACCATACAAAACAGTCATTTTAATTATGATAATGAAAGGCAGAAAACATCCATCAACAGGCTGAATGATCCGGCCAGGTCGGAACAATTTTCCTATGATAACGGCCGCAGACTAACAAACTACAAAAGAGGTGTCATTGGCGGAGTTCCTGCTGTAGAGAACACTTATAATTATGATGCATTAGGAAACAGGATATCTGCCAGTTTAAATGGTACGAATACAACCTACACTTCCAATAACCTGAACCAGCTTACCAGCAGCAATAACGGCACACATAATATCAACTTCACCTATGATAATAATGGCAACCTAACTTATGACGGGCAGTTTTATAAATTTTATGATCCTGAAAAGAAGTTACTGAAAGACTCTGCCTCACCTTCCCAGGTTTATGTTTACCATTATGATGCACTCAACAGGCGATTCAGAAAAAATCTGAACGGTACTAACCGATATTATACTTTCTCGGGCATAACGCCTATAGAAGAACGGGATGGGACCGGCAATACAATCCTCAATAAAACAATTTATGCAGGCTGGCTTAGCCCGGTGGTGAATGAAAAAAACAATAACCAGTTTTTTTATCATCAGAATGAACTGAACTCAGTAGAAGCCATCACCAACCAGCAAGGAAGACTAATTGAAAAATATGATTACGATGTGTATGGCAAAATGAGTATTTATGATTCACTGAATAATGCACTGCCTGGCTCCTTTACAGGCAACCGTTTTGGTTTTACCGGGCAGGAATATGACAGTGCAACAGGCAAATACAAATTTTTCTTCCGGGAATACAATCCTGAAACCGGCCTGTTCAGTCAGCGGGACTTAATTGGTTATGCAGACGGCATGGGCATGTATCAGTATGTTCATAACAACCCGGCGAATGGGGTGGATGTGCTGGGCTTGGAAGATTGTGATAAAAAAAATAGGTTGGATCAAGTTGAAAAATATACAGGATATGTAAATGGTATTTGGACGACGAGTGAGCCATTTTTTAAAAAGTATCTAAATTTTGTTAAAGACTCACATTTAAAACATATCAAAGAATTAGAAGAATCGTTCGAGAGTTCATTTGAATTAATGCATAAAATGATTGATAAGGGTCATTTTGATGCTGCTGAGGTTTACGCAGAAAATGCAGATGATGTTCTTGGTAAATTGAAAAATTTGAAAATGCCAGAAATTGTAAATAAAGGGAAAAATGTAGTGGATAAAATTGGGAAGGGAATTAATTTACTTGACTGGGGTATTAAATCCTATAAACTAGGCACTTCCTTTAATAACTATATGGAAGGAACCGGAGACGGATATGATATAGGAATAGCAGGAGCAAATCTCTTGCAAAGTGGCGCTTCATTTACACCTCCCGGAGCACTTTTTTCTTTGGCAGATCTCGGACAGTCATTTTTTTCGGGCATGAGTGCAATTGATTTAGCACAGCAAGGAGCAGACCCTATTGCCAACGGTATCGAATGGTATTATGGAAAACATTCGCAGGATTTTATTGACAAATCTATAATACGAAATCAATTGTTTTCGGGTCGCATTAATGATTGGGAAAAAGCAAGAGCAAAGGTCGAATCAAAAGGGTCAAGAGGTGGTGGAGGACATTGGAATGCAAAGGATAATCTTAAACCTGACTGCCCCCAAAACAGTTCCGGCGGCACCCAAAAACCGGCAAGTATTATTGCAGGTGGAATTTCCGATATTGCTGAAGCCATCTCATCCTGGGACCCCAACGAAATCATCGGGCCAGATGGTGTGCCGGATAAAAGCTGGGTAAGCATTAACGACAGGCTGCCTTATACTGTAACATTCGAAAATGACAAGTCTGCTTCCGCACCGGCTAAATATGTAAAAGTAGTAGTGCCGGTACATGAGAAAATGAATGCTGCAAGTTTCCAGCTAGGCAGTTTCGGGTTTAATAGCCTTACATTCACCGTTCCGCCTGCCGCCGCTTCTTATTACCAGCGATTGGATTGCAGGGATTCACTGGGATTGTATGTGGATGTGATTGCCGGTTATGATGTAGTGAACAATCATGCCTTCTGGGAATTTCAATCCATCGACCCGGTTACCTTCCTGCCACCTGCTGATCCGCTAAAAGGCTTCTTATTATTACAAGATAGCAGTAACCTGACCTATGGACATGGATTTGTAAACTTTAGCATTAAACCAGTTTCGAATGCTCAAACTCTTGATAGTATCCTGGCAAGAGCAGACATTGTTTTTGATGCCAATGATACCATTCCCACAAATATTGAAAAGAATACTATTGATGCATTGCCACCCACAAGCCAAATGGGAAGCCTGCCCACAAACAGTACCAACCCGCTGACACTGAACTGGTCTGGTACAGATGATGCAAATGGCTGCGGGCTGCACTTTTATACTTTGTATATATCTGATGATGGTGTTAATTTCAGTATCCTGAAGGACCGGATGATCCGCACCGATACTACCCTTTCACTTACACCCAATATCAGGTACTATTTCTTTGTGCTGGCAACAGACAGTGTAGGCAACCGGGAAACCCTGCGGCCGGGTGAAATAAAGAGCACTTTTATCGGCGTAGCATTACCGGTAACCTGGTTATACTTCAGGGGAACTAACCGTAATAAAGACAATATACTTGAATGGGCTACTGCTAATGAACAGAATACTAAAGAATTTAAAGTAGAACGTTCGCTGGATGGCAATAGTTTCAACGATATAGGTTCAGTAACTGCTGCCGGCAACAGCAATACTACCAAAACATATACATACACGGACAGAAACATTGACCGGTTAAATAGTTCAGTGATGTATTATCGGCTTCGCCAGGTTGATCTTGACAACAAATATCGGTATACATCTATCATCCGGCTGACATATAAGGAAAAGGAAGCAAAGCATTCTATTGTTTATCCTAACCCGGCAAGCACCGTGGTTACTATCGCAGTAGGTGATAAAAAGCTGATTGGCTCCGTTGCTGCAGTCTTTGATGTGAGCGGTAAACTGCTGGAAAACTTTACCATTAACGGCGAAAGCCAGACATTCGATATCAGTAAGTATATGAATGGTATCTATTTCATCCGTTTGGAAAACAAAGAAACTTTAAGAATTGTAAAACAGTGAGGTCTTCATATACTGTCGTTTCATCAGCCTCCTTTTTCATGCAAGAAAGAAATCCCCCGGTATAAACCGGGGGATTAAGTTTTATCAAAGAGGTATATACATCAATTTACCCCATCCACCTGCATTTCTTTATTGATCTTTAGTACAAGCCCTTGTAATACTTTACCGGGACCACATTCTGTGAATTTTGAGGCCCCGTCTGCAATCATGGCCTGTACACTTTGTGTCCATCTTACCGCACCGGTCAGCTGGTCAATCAGGTTTTGCTTTATTTCTTCCTGGTCCATCACTGCTTTTGCCACAACATTCTGGTAAACAGCACAAGTAGGATTATGAAATTTTGTTGCCTCAATAGCCGCAGCTAATTCCTGTTTTGCCGGAAGCATTAACGGAGAATGAAAGGCGCCGCCAACAGGAAGCACCAAAGCTCTTTTAGCTCCCGCAGCCTTCATTCTTTCGCAGGCAATTTCAATCCCTTTATAGCTACCGCTGATCACCAGTTGGCCCGGGCAATTATAGTTAGCAGCCACCACTACCTCCCCTGTTTCATTTTGCACTTCAGCACAAATGGCTTCCACTTTTTCATCAGCAAGGTTCAAAATGGCGGCCATTGATGAAGGAGCTAGTTCACAGGCTTTTTGCATGGCACCTGCCCTGATGGCCACTAATTGTAATGCATCTTCGAAACTAAGAGTGCCATTTGCCACCAACGCCGAAAACTCACCAAGAGAGTGGCCTGCCACCATATCCGGCGAAGCGGATTCAATACTTTTGTAAGCAATGATAGAATGCAAGAAAATAGCAGGTTGAGTAACTTTTGTTTGTTTCAGATCCTCTTCCGTTCCTTCAAACATGATGTCTGAAATGCGGAACCCTAATATCTCATTTGCCTGCTCAAACAATTTTTTGGCAAAAGCACTGTTATCGAAATGCGGTTTTCCCATGCCAGGAAACTGGGAGCCTTGTCCGGGAAATATATAAGCATGTTTCATAGTAGAAGTTTGATATATCCTCATTAAAAAAGTTTGACTGAATATTTTCAATCAAACTTAATAACCTCGCAAATATAGGAGTTAGTCCAAATCTGCTGTAATAAGCCTTAAAAACTCACCCCGGGTGGAGTTTTTCTGAAATTCGCCGTCAAAGGCAGAAGTGGTGGTTACCGAATTTTGTTTTTGTACTCCCCGCATCATCATACACAAATGCTTTGCTTCTATAACGACTGCCACTCCCATGGGATTAAGTGTTTCCTTAATAGCATTCATGATCTGTACAGTTAACCGCTCCTGCACCTGCAGGCGTCTTGCATACACATCGACCACCCTTGCAATTTTGCTTAGGCCGGTGATCCAGCCATTGGGTATATAAGCCACATGTGCTTTACCAATAAATGGAAGCATATGATGTTCGCACATGCTGTATATTTCAATATCCTTTACAACGATCATTTCGCTTACCTGTTCATGAAATTTGGCCGAATTAATGATAGCCCTGGCATCCAGATGATATCCCTGCGTAAGATATTGCATCGCTTTGGCCAGGCGTTCGGGTGTTTTCACCAAACCTTCTCTTTCTGCATCCTCACCTATAAGGTTAAGTACAGATTTATAATGGGTGATAAGACCTGAGGTAACCTCCTCATCGTACTGCTCTGTTTTTTTATATGCCATATTAGGTTATTGATTTAAAGAAAAAAGTTTCAGGCCGGATACTCGACAAAATTCCGGGCTGTTTCATAAAGCCTGATTTGCAAATCCTTTGCAGGGTCTATATACGGTCTTAGTATTGTATATATCACAACAGCAATATTTTCAGCGGTTGGGTTCAGGTTTTTAAATTCAACCGTATCCAGATTCAGGTTTTTATGATCAAAGCGTTCCACAACTTCTCTTTTAATGAGATCACTCAGGTCCTTCATGTCCATTACGTAACCTGTTTCAGGATCCGGCTCACCGGTCACTTTCACTACAAGGTCATAATTATGGCCGTGATAATTGGGCAGGGCGCATTTACCAAAAACCTTTTCATTCTTTTGGTCATCCCAGGCCGGGTTGAAGAGACGATGGGCAGCATTGAAATGCTCTTTCCGGTAAATGGCCACTCTTTTATTCATGCTTTATCGTATGATTCTGACTAGCTCTTAACAACAATCAGCAGGTATAATTGTTGCCATAAGCAATCAAAAGATTATTTCAGTTAATTCAAAGCTACTTCAAAGTTAGCAGGATGAAGTTCTCTTTGTTACCTTGCACATTGAAAATAATGTAATGAATTGCCTCATTGTAGCCGCCACCGCCAGGGAAATCGCTCCATTTCTTGAATATTACCGAAATGCGGAAAAAACGGAACATATTGATATGCACCTCGATGTATTGATCAGCGGAATCGGTATGACTGCTACTACTTATCATCTTGTAAAACAATTTTCAATTCGAAAGCCCGATATAGTGGTGCAGGCCGGTGTAGCAGGTTGTTTTGACACTTCACTGCCACTGGGAACTGTCGTAGCCATCAAACAGGATACGATTGCCGACGAAAGTGTTGTAGAACTAAAAAACCTGAAAACACTATTTGATCTGAAACTGGTTCCTCAAAACCAGCAGCCCTATAAAAATGGATGGCTGATCAATCCTGCCAAAGAAATGCTGAAAAGAACAAAGCTTAAAACGGTCAGGGGAATTTCTGTGAACCAGATCACCACATCAAAACAAATGATCCGCTTTTACAAAGAACAGTTTAACCCGGTGACCGAATCAATGGAAGGTGCAGCGGTGCATTATGTATGCCTGTCAGAAAATGTACCTTTCTTACAAATAAGGAGCATTTCCAATTATATTGGTGAAAGAAATAAAAAGAAATGGAATATGGCTGACTCCATTGACGGATTAAACAAGGAACTGATCCGCCTGTTAGAAAGTTTATAAGTTTAACTCATGAAGCTTAGTATCGGCTTTTCGCCCTGCCCCAACGACACTTTTATTTTTGATGCACTGATCAATAAAAAAATTGATACAGAAGGATTCGAATTTGAACCAATATTAGAAGATGTCGAAACACTTAACCAATGGGCATTGGAAGGAAAACTGGACGTTACCAAACTAAGTTTCCCCGCATTTTTCAGATCAACTGATAAATATGTGTTACTGAATGCAGGCAGTGCCCTCGGAAAAGGAGTTGGTCCTTTGTTGGTAAAACCGGTGGGCAGAGAAATAAGCAATGTTGAAGAGCAAAGTATTTTAATACCGGGTATTAATACGACAGCCAACCTGCTGCTGAGCTTTGCTTACCCGGATGCAAAAAACAAAAGGCCCATGCTTTTTTCTGAAATTGAAGACCTGGTGATCAGTGAACTGGCCGATTTGGGAGTAATCATTCATGAAAACAGGTTTACCTATCAGCAAAAGGGATTAGAAAAAGTAGCAGACCTGGGAGAAATCTGGGAAAGGAAAATGAATGTACCTATACCTTTAGGAGGAATAGCCATAAAGAGGACAATTGACAGGCCGGCAAGTTTACTTGTTGACCAATTGATACGCAAAAGTCTAGAATATGCTTTTGAAAACTACCCGTTTATTACTGAATATGTAAAATGTCACTCACAAACAATGAGTGAGGAAGTGATGCGAAAGCATATCGATCTTTATGTAAATGATTATTCACTCAACCTGGGAGAGGAAGGTAAAAAAGCGATAACGATCCTTTTCAATACATTTTTATCTGTGAATAACATGGCCGCAAATAAAAATGATGAAGAATTATTTCTTTAAAGCTCCTGCATAAGTCTCCAGGCAACGCTTTCTGGCCACTTCATGTTCTACAATGGGACGGGGATAGGTAAGCTCTTCGAACTCCGGTACCCATTTACGGATATATTTTAAATCAGGATCAAATTTTTGGGTCTGTAAATAAGGATTGAAAACACGGAAGTAAGGAGCTGCATCACAGCCACTACCTGCAGCCCATTGCCAGCCACCATTGTTGGCTGCCAAATCAAAATCCAGCAACTTCTTTGCAAAATAGGCCTCACCCCAGCGCCAGTCAATTAATAGGTGTTTGGTTAGAAAGCTGGCCACTATCATTCGTACACGGTTATGCATAAAGCCTGTTGCATTCAATTCCCGCATACCAGCATCTACAATCGGGTACCCGGTTCTTCCTTCACACCAGGCAGCAAACTCAGTTTCATTATTCCTCCATTTTATACGATCATATTCCGGTTTGAAAGCATGACCCACTACTCTGGGGAAATGCCATAGTATCATGTGATAAAAATCCCTCCATATCAGTTCATTTAAAAAGGACTCATTCAGCGTACCTGCTTCCCTGGCCAGCTCACGGATACTGATGGTGCCAAACCTCAAATGAACACTTAATCTTGAAGTGCCCGCTATCGCCGGAATATCTCTTTGTTCTTTATAGCGCTTAATAATTTCGGCTTTCCATGATTTTGGAGGAAATGAAATACCACTGGCTTCAAATCCCATTTTTTCCAGGGAAATTATTTGCCTGGTTGCTTGTTTGAAAAAATTGGAAAAGTATTTCTCTGTGGGATAAGACGTAAGGTGAAAAGGTGTCAACGTTTCCTTCCACCGGCGGGAATAAGGTGTAAAAACTGTATAAGGTTTACCATCATCTTTCAGCACTTCCCCTTTTTCCTGTATCACCTGGTCTTTAAAAGTCTGGAAGCCAATTCCATGTTGTCCTAATAATTTTTCAATACCAGTATCTCTTTCTTTGGCATACGGTTCATAGTCATGATTGGAGTAGACACCTTCAATTGCATACTCACTGGCAAGTTGTCCATATATTGCCGATGGTTCGCCGTAACGAACATCCAGTGTAGCGCCGTGCTTCTTTAATTCCTGCTGCATTTCCTGCAATGCCAAATGAATAAACTCTACCCGCCGGTCAGCTTTGTCTTCCAGTTCACCGAGGATATTCGTATCAAAAATAAAAACCGGTACTACTGGTTTACCGCTTCTGAGAGCATGATATAATCCGGCATTGTCATGCAGGCGCAGGTCACGGCGGAACCAGAATATATTCACAGAAGGTTTCATAATGGGTTAAACAGCATCAGCCCGGAATTGTTTGACAAAAACGGCGATAAATTTCCTTTGTATTCATGTTGCTATAGATTTTATCCCGGAAACGTTGTACCCAACGTATGCCGTTTATCGCATTAGATAAAAAAACCTCATCAGCAGCCAGCAGATCTTCTGTTGAAACTATTGTCTCTTCAACCTGGTAGTTGGAGACGGTTAAAGATGCCAGCAAATATTTTCTCATCACGCCGCTTACACATCCTTCTGAAAGTGCAGGAGTCAGAATCACATCATCCTTCATTATGAAAATATTGGCAATGGTTGAATCTGCAATACTGCCATGAGTATTAAGAACAAGGCAATCGTTCAACTTTTTTTCTTTGGTGTAAACAGCTGCCAACGAGTAAGGCAGAAAATTAGCCGATTTTAAATTTGAAAAAATATCAGTGCTTTTGGCTACGTCCGGAAAAATGTCAATCACCAGCCCGTTTTCATTCAATTGATTCACTGTTGAAGGCAGCGGCCAGCACTCAACAAGGTATTGCAGCTTCCGGTCTTCATCATATAAACCTCCGTTACCTCTGGATACTGACAACCTCACCCGGGCCAATGCTTCACATTTATTTTGTTTACATAGCTCAAGTATAACATCCTTTAATTTATCCTTTGTAACCAAAGCAGGAACATCCATTTTCAGCAAGGACAACCCGTCAAACAAACGCTCCATGTGGAAGGTTGCTAATTGTATCGCCCCGTCTTTCACTTTCATAGTCTCAAACAAACCATCTCCGTAGCGATAACTCCTGTTGGAGGCCAGCAGCACTGCCTTATCGGCATCTGTAAATTTTCCATTGAAGCAAATAGTAGCCATGCTTCAAAGTAAAATAAAAAAAGCCACCCCGACGAAACTGTCAGGGTGGCCGCATATACTTGCCTTGAAAAATTATGCCTGTTCTACCAGTCCGGCTTTTACCGCATACATCACCAGGCCGGCCATAGATTTAGTGCCGGTTTTGGTTTTGAGCTTATCACGGATGGCTTCCACCGTACGTGGACTGAGATCTACTATATCTGCAATCTCCTTAGTACTCTTTTCATCACACATCAATTTCAAAATAGTGATCTCCTTGTCTGTCAGTTGCACATCTTGCGGCATAGAAGCTTCTGCAGTACGCTTGGTACGAAGGCCGCTGAGCAATGCCTTATTTGTAAGGTCGTTAAAGTGGAAATCATTTTCATATACACCCCGGATGGCTTCATAGATCAGATCAGCTCCCGACTCCTTAGTAATGTAAGAGTTGGCGCCCATTTCCATCATTTTAGAAATAACAGAATGATCATTCAGGAACGAAAGCATGATCACTTTCACATCGGGATATAATTTCTTGATCTCAGGTAGAGCAGTCAGTCCATCCATGATGGGCATCTGGATATCAAGTAAAATTACATCTGGTTTAATGTGGCGCAACAGGTTCAGCAATTGCATACCGTTTTCGGCCTCAGCCACCATTTGAATGTCTTTACGTACCTGAAGAGCAGTCTTGATACCAGTGCGAAAAAGGGCATGATCATCAGCGATCGCCACTTTAATAACAGCGTTAGTGTCGGGATTTTTCATAATTGGATTATTAAAAATGTTATTGAATCTAAGTAATAATAACAGACTGCAAGTTGGAAAATTCCTGCAATATGTACTATAGGGAAAGTACTTGATTTCGTATCTGTGGAAAGTACCGCTACTTTACGGACATATCGAAACTGTACTATGTATTTATAAGAGTTTTTACTAGCCCCGCAGTAAATACCGAATGATTGAAATAGGGCAGTTATGCTCTTGTTAACATTTGCATGTGGATATACTTTTGTATCAGAAAGTTGATTGACACGGATGATCTGTCTTTTCCCTCTCATCCAATGTCCAGAACCGTCCAGAAAGTTATTTCCAATTCCTTTGAAAAAACCGACCCGTTTTTACGGGAGACACTTCAAACCGACCAGTCAACTTTCTATTTTGTATAAAGGCTCCGTTTTTGAAATCCAAAACCAATGAAAAATGAGTTGAAAAGCAAGAGCCGTAACCGTTAAGCCCTGTCTCTATGAAACACAACGCTTAAAAATCTTTTTCTTTTCATAACAGTAACGTAAGCCCCGGTCCTCATAACGCCGGGGTTGTTTTTTGTATCATATAATGTAATCTTGCTAAATTTTGAAAATGTGTTTGTAAACAGCATTTTATCTATGTTTCAACAAGCTCAACATGACAAAATGCTGTCAGCCTGAGTTTGTCGAAGACAGTCCCCTCAAGTATTTCCGGCCTTAATTGCACAAAAAAAATCATCAAGTAAAAATTTTGAATAAGAAGTATGTAACAGTTATTGCTTTTGAGCAACGAGGTAAGCCCTTGGTTCTCCAACCGTAAATTTTTTTCTGCCAGGAATACTATACACTTCTTTTAGTGCAAACCCGGCAGTTTGAAGCATATCCTCCATTTCATTAATGGAAAAAATATAATCAATACCGGTCTTGGTCTCCGTTTTTCCGTCCGGGTGTATCATGGTACTTTCAGCTTCCAGGCGGGTTGGACGAAAAAGTAATTTTGTATCGGTCAGGAACTTGATACCGTTTATCTCACTCCATGATTTGGTAACGAAATTCTTAAATACAATTTCTGCAAGCGACCAGCTATTGATGAGCAATGAGCCTTCGGGCTTTAAACAGCCGGCTGCTTTTTTCAAAACAGATAAAGTATCAGCCGCATTAAAGAAATTCAAACTGTTGCCCATACAAATCACCAGGTCAAATTGTCCTTCCGTAGAAAAATCAAGCACACCGGACTGCACAGCTTTTATGGGTAGTTTTTCAGCAGTAACCGTTTGCTGAATTTCATTGATATAATCTGCAAGATTATCAACTGCTGTAACTGATATTCCTTTACGGGCAAGGCCGATAGCATGGCGTCCGTAGCCACACATCAGGTCCAGCACCTTACTGCCCGGCTGCAGGCTGAAGTAAGGAATCATAAAATCGACCTCCTTCACCGTCAGTTCATCAGGAATGATCGTTTTCCAGATTTCCTTGTAGTGACCTTCAAAAAAATTATCGTTGATATTTGGCATAACCAATTTTAAGATCAGATGTCAGCCTGAGCCTGTCGAAGGCAATCATTTTAAAAGACAATATTTCGACAAGCTCACTATGACTTAATAACTACTTTAAGATATCCTCCGGCTAAAAACTATTTTATTCAACGGCGTTCCAGGACCTATTCCAACAACTTATTCCGGGTAGCATACATTACCAAACCGGCAATGGTCTTGGCCCCTACTTTCTGTTTCATATTCTGCCGGATCGTTTCAATGGTGCGGGGGCTTAGGAATACTTCTTTAGAGATTTCTTCTGTCGTCTTATCGTCCGCAATCAGTTTTAATATTCTTAATTCCTTTTCCGAAAACTTTACCGGGTTGGGATAGAACTGTCGTACTGTTTTTTTATGCTGCAGTTTCAACAGAACTGCTTTATTCACCAGTTCATTGAAATAAAAATCATCATTCATGCAGGTGAGGATGGCCTGGTAAATTTCCTCGGGGTCAGTCGTCTTGGTCAGGTAGGCATTGGCGCCCATCTCCATCATTTTGGTGATCATCTCCTGGTCATCGTACATGGTCAGCACAATGATCTTCACGGCCTCGTATTCCTTACGGATGAGACTGATGGCATTGATGCCGTCCATTTCCGGCATGCGGATATCCATCAGGATTACATCCGGTTGCTTTAGCTGAAGTTTATGCATCAGGTCTTTTCCGTCTTCAGCTTCCCAAATAATTTTCAGGTAATCTTTGTCTTTCAGCGCCATGCGGATACCATCACGAAAGATCTTATGATCATCGGCAATCGCTACTTTAATTTGCTGGGCGGTCATGGGTATTGGTTTGCAGTTAAGTTTTTGGGTATCGAAGTCGAGTAAAACTACGCTAAATTGGTAGAAATACGGAAAATTTGTTTTACCTGACCCCCATAAAACAGAGGAGCACCTGAAACCTTCCCCGCACCCTTCTCCTCCAGGGGAGGGGTTGAACGAAACACTGAGGCATCAACAAACGCCTAAATGGGTGAGGTAATGCCATTACCGTAAATTTTCATGTCCCTAATCGTACATTTTCATTTTATCATGTGACTGTTACGATGCCACAGGTAATTCCTGAAAATGCAAAATGCCGTGCATTTGCTCTTGTAAGGCTTTTAGCCAACAGCTACTTTTGACCCAGTTGATTGGCAGAAGATAGAGCCCCGCGGTCGTCCAATGTCCTGAACTAACCGTCCTGAATACTATTTCCGATACCAATGAATGCCATAGCTAAATCCAATGTCAATCAACTCTTTTACCTGCTCAGCGAAGGGATCTCCTTCAAATTAGCAGAGTCGCAGTCTCTTTAAAACTGCATCGGTTTAAAGCAATTTTAAACCTTAAACATCCAACCCGAAACACCTCCTTCTTTTCCACAGCTGTTAATAACCGGAAATATCCCCGGTAAGTTTACTATATTTACAACCGTAATTTTACGTATTTTACTAAGAATATTTACTATTTTTAAATTCGTAATCACACTATTTAATGTCCATAAAATCCTTTGTTACAGAGCCTTTTAGATGGTTTTAGGGGTATTTATTTAGCCGGCACCACATTGTATCCCATCCGGTGAATAGCAATTTTTACACCTCGAGTTAATTCGAATAAGGCTTTAAAAACGTTACTGTTATGAAAAAAGTTAGAAGAGCATGGGACGTTGACGTCCTGATTGGATGGGAAGAATAATCATTCAATCACCTAATTTCTACTGTTAGAGAAGTTTAAAAAGTTTTTCTATTTTTGGACAAAATCCAAATTATAGAAAAGCTTTTTTATTATATAGTAACTTATTCTTACCTCCTTTTACCCCTCTGCTTTTTTTGGTGTGGAAACAAAAAGAAAGACTTAATTCCCATTGTCTTGGCTTTATATGGTATTATTTGTTTTTTCTTTCTTGAATACTATGACACATTCCCAAAAGAAATTAGAAAATATCTAAAGACCTTCTACACATTTTTCGAATACAGCATATTCACAATTGTAATCTGGTATTCAATAAAAAGCAAAAAGGCCAGACAGTTTATTCTAATGGCATCACTTGCTTTTTTAAGTTTCCAACTCATTTATCTTTTTAACGGAAAAGTTAAAAGATTAGATACAGTACCTGTCGGCATTGAAACAATACTCCTGATTACATATGTAGTTTACTTTTTTTACCAATACTACAAGAATATTAGTACCTCGTACATTTACAACCATTATATTTTTTGGATATCAGTAGGTATTCTGATTTACTTAGGAGGGTCTTTTTTCTTTTATATATTAATAAACCATCTAAGTGAGGAACAAATCAATACTTTTGGAACACTTACATATCTGGCAGAAATAATTAAGAATATTCTTTTTGTAATTGCTTTAGTTGTCTATGTAAAATTCCCTGTTGAAAACAATGAAAAAAAACAAACACATATCCCTTATCTAGATATGATTTAACCCATCGCAACCACTAACCCACTATGTTCTTTTTACAGGCCACCAACAGTTCCGGAGTTTCCACAGTGCTCTTCCTGGGTACCGTAGGCATGGTAGTGCTGGTGGTAGCCCTTATCATCTTCCTCATCATGCACCAGCGCCGGGTGCTTCGCTTTCATAAAAAAATACAGCAGATGGAGGCCGAGCAGCAAAAAATATTGCTGAACGCCTCTATCAAACTGCAGGAAGAAGAAAGGCAACGCCTGGCCGCCGATCTGCATGATGATGCCGGCCCCCTGCTGGCTACCGCCCGCCTGTACCTCAACGAAAACCTGGTGAACCAGGATAAAGCCACCCAGTTGCAATCCATCTTCCAGGCACGCCAAATTATTGATGATACCATCCAGCTGGTGCGCAACATCAGCCACAGCCTGATGCCCCCCACCCTGAAGAATTTCGGACTGGAGTCCGCGGTGAATGACCTGTTCCAGAAAATCAGTGGCTCAGGCACCATCAATGCCAGCAGCCGATTTCATGAATATAAAGAAAGGTTGAAGGAAGAAAAAGAACTGATCGTTTTCCGTGTTGTGCAGGAACTGATCAATAATATTCTCAAGCACAGTAATTCAAGTTTCATCCACCTCACCCAGAATATACATGCCGATAAATTTTACCTGCGTATCCACCACGACGGCAGGGGTATTGTACAATCTGATTTTGACAAGCTGAACAAGAGTAATGTCGGGCTGGGACTGAAGAATATCAGCAGCCGCCTGCGGGTAGTGCAGGGAAGTATCAATTTTGAAAAAGATATTTCCCAGACCTATTACAAAGTCACCATAGAATTGCCGAAAGACGAACCGTATGAATAGTGATGAGAAGTTGAAAAGTTAACTGGTTGAAAGGGCAGATACACATGGCCAACAGTAACCTGTTAACTGATTAACTTGTAAACTTGTTAACTTTACCGCATTATTGATAACTATGAGTGTCATTAAGGTAGCTATTGCAGACGATCACAAAATCTTTAGGAAAGGAGTAATTCTTTCTCTTCGTCCTTTTTCCAATATCAAGTTTGTACTGGAAGCTGAAAACGGTGATGAGCTGTTAAACGGACTGCCTGCTGCCGAGCCCGATGTGGTGCTGATGGACCTGCGTATGCCCGGTAAGGATGGCATAGAAGCTACCAAAGCCATCAGCAAACAATTTCCGCAGATAAAAGTGCTGGTGCTGAGTATGTACGAAGATGAACGGTTTGTGTACCACCTGATGGAAAACGGCGCCAACGGTTACCTGCTGAAAAATGCAGAACCTAATGAGATCCGCCGGGCAATTATGGAAGTGTATGAGAAAGGTTATTACCTGAACAATTTTGTGAACCGCATATTGCTGAAAAAATCACATTCCCGCCAGAAAGTAGTTCCGTCACTCAACAGCGAAATCACCCTGAGCGATAAGGAGAAAGATGTACTTCGTTTTATCTGCATGGAGTTTACCGCTGTAGAGATTGCCCAAAAAATGGAGATCAGCCCCCGCACTGTGGAAGCAATCAAAGACAGGCTAATGGAGCGGTTTGGCAGCAAGAACACCGCCGGTCTTGTTTTCTTTGCTGTGAAGAACAACCTGATTGACTAAGGTTGGTTACGGCAATTTAGATTATTGCACAATTATAGCCTTCGACAAGCCTGCCTGTCCGGTAGGCAGGCTCAAGCTGACATACACTTACTCAAAATACAATCTCCGGCTCATCCCCTTCTATAATCAATTTGCCGGCTGTTTTAGCCCTTATTTCTTCTACGGATACTCCGGGAGCCCTTTCCAGTAATTTAAAACCCTGTGGCGTTATATCCAGTACAGCAAGGTCTGAAACAATCTTCTTTACGCAGCTGACACCTGTTATTGGCAGGGTGCACTTAGGCAGTAATTTCGACTCGCCTTTCGGGTTCGTATGCATCATGGCCACAATAATATTTTTGGCGCTGGCCACCAGGTCCATGGCGCCGCCCATTCCCTTCACCATTTTGCCGGGTATTTTCCAGTTGGCTATATCTCCGTTCTCACTCACTTCCATAGCGCCTAATACAGTCAGGTCAACTTTACCGGCCCTTATCATTCCAAAACTCATGGCTGAATCAAAAAAAACGGATCCCGGTACGGTAGTAATAGTTTGTTTACCGGCATTGATCAGGTCTGGGTCTTCTTCGCCTTCAAAGGGAAAAGGCCCCATGCCCAATAATCCGTTTTCACTTTGCAGCACCACATCGATCCCATCCGGAATATAATTGGCCACCAAAGTTGGTATGCCGATGCCAAGGTTTACATAATACCCGTCCCGGAGTTCCCGGGCAATTCTTTGTGCTATTTGTTCTTTTGTTAAAGCCATTTCAATTTGAAAATTTGAGAATGAAATAATTTGAAAATATTAACCGTGGTATCATTTGTGTTTTTTAGAAGATGATAAGATTGCTGAAAGTATTCTTTCAATTTCTTCAATATCGCTTACCATTTCTGCCGGGTCGGGATAATGTTGTGAAAATCTCATAAGATACATCCAGAATTTCTGCTCATCCCCCTCTTTAGCTGCAATTTTCATCTTATGAATAAAATCAGCCTTGCTTTCAGCATTTTGTGCTTCCCACACATTGGCTCCAATGGAAGTACCAGACCTTATTATCTGATCAGCCAATGCAAATCTCTTCATGGCATATAGTTTTTCAGCATAATCCAGCACTTTTAAAGCGTACTGAAAAGTTTTATCAACGATAAGGTTTGGTTTGTCATTTCTCATATGCAAGGTTTTGGTTTAATTCTCAAATTACCAAATCACCCCATTCTCAAATTCTCCTCCTCACCGTTCTTTGCTCAATCCTTTTTTCATAACTGCTGCCCTGGAAAATGCGGTGTACATAAATGCCCGGCGTATGAATGTTGTTGGGATCAAGTTTACCGGCTGGAACCAACTCTTCTACTTCAGCAATTGTTATTTTTCCAGCCATCGCCATCAGCGGATTGAAATTCCGGGCTGTTTCTTTGAATAGCAGGTTTCCTGCGGTATCTCCTCTCCATGCTTTCACAATGGCAAAATCAGCCTCGAATGCATATTCCAGCAAGTAATCTTTGCCGTTGAAATTCCTTACTTCTTTTCCGATACCTACTTCTGTGCCGGCACCAGCCGGGGTAAAGACGGCGGGCATGCCATAGCCGGCAGCCAAGCAGCGGGTGGCCAATGTACCTTGCGGAATAAGCTCCACTTCCAGTTCACCGCTCAATAATTGTCTTTCAAACTCTGCATTCTCCCCCACATAAGAAGAGATCATTTTTTTTACCTGCTTCTGCTGCAGCATCAGGCCAATACCAAAATCATCTACCCCTGCATTATTGGAAATACAGGTAAGATTCTTCACTCCCTTTTTTACCAATGCGTTGATGCAGTTTTCAGGTATCCCACACAATCCAAAACCTCCCAGCATCAGCACCGATCCATCGCTGATATCATGAATAGCTGCTTCAGCTCCGCTTACTACTTTGTTCATGAAAAAAGATTTAAAGTAAAAATACAGAAGTCGGGCTGAATGGCTCTGAAGCAGTTCAATCTATTGCCATCACCTTTTTAATCTTTGGCTTTTGGGGGGTGTCCGCTTTGTTCCGGGAACTATCAGTAGCTGACTGTTGTTGTGGTACGGGAATAGGCTGTACCATTTCGGTTGGCGCAGCAGATACAGGCCTGCTCAGGGAGTCCATTATTGACCGTAATTGATCCGGGTGTTCTTTATAGTAAGAAAAACTTTTTTGAAACTGTTCGCCGGTTATTTGATGAATGGCAAATATTTGCTGGTACAATTTGACACTCTCAGAATCAATTTTTTTGGTGGTATCCTTGTTCAGTACATAATCGGCCAGGAACTTATCTGCCCGCATCATATCCTGAAGCACAACTTCCATTGTTTCGGGCGGCAGCACTTCATTGCTTCGTTTGCTTTTGCATGCCGGAAGTAAAAGGGAAAAAACTGAAACTAAAAGTAAGATTTGCCTCATTTCAGCTCTTTGTATTTCTGCGTATTGGTAATGTCAAGCCGGCTCAATAATTCCCTTGCCCTGTTCTTGGTGTCCGGTGTGGCTTTGCTGAAAACTTTAACCAGTTCAGTACTTTTCCCCTGGAAAAAGAACTGCATGATCATTGAGTTGGGATTTTCTGTATTAACAGTATTCAAAAAATTAAGGCAATTCAGGATACCACTGCGACCTGCTTCTTCATTTTCATAGAAAAGGTCCATACCAGTCCGGTAATAAGCATATATCGCATCATGCACCAGTGCATAGCGGCTGGTGTTCAGGTTTTCGGCCAGCCAGTAGCGGTTACGCAAACTTTCAAAAGATTTCCATCCTGTAACATCACGGCTCTCCGGTGCATTATTTACAATATTCCATGCTTTTTGAAAGTAGGAATCTCCTCCCCGCGGGGCAAAGGAGTCGTAATCAAATCCTAAAATGATATTGACATAATAAGCAAGTATGGCTGTAAGGTTAGCTACAAGCGGGTCATTGCCCTGCACCCTGTTTTCATTAAACTCTACCGGCTGAAACTCGATGTATTTAAACACTACATTATCATCAATATAATTCACAATTGGCGAAACGTATGATGTATTAAAAACAGGCCTTGCTGCCTGAACAGTCAGTTTTCCTTTGTAAACATTGTTACCCAGATCCTGGTCGATAGTGAGCAGGAAGCTGCACTGAATCTTTTCATTAGCCTGGAAAACATCATTGGTCCAGCGGCGGCTGTTGAGGAAATTTGTTAAAGCTGTTTGCAATGTCTGAAACACTTTTTTATCTACCTGTGTGCTTACTTTGCTGGCTATAACTGAAAACCGGGCCTGGATTTCCTGTGCCTGCGAGGTAATCGTAATCGAAACTATAAGAACAAGGACCAAAAATCTTTTAAGCATAATACAAGCTTATTATAGTATCAACAATATCTTTTGCAGCGGCAGTTTTGGATTTTGTATCAAAGCTGAACTCTTTACCGCCTTTATCGAAAATAGTAATCTTATTGGTATCATGTCCAAAACCGGCACCGGCATCATTTAGTGAATTTAAAACTATCATGTCTGCATTCTTCTTCTGGAGTTTTTCCAGTGCATGCTGCCGTTCATTGGTTGTTTCTAATGCAAACCCCGCTAAAAACTGCCCCTTTTTCTTTTGTTCTCCAAGATGTTTTAAAATATCGTTTGTTTTTTTCAGGCTTACACTCAACTTATCATCTTTCTTCTTTATTTTCTGGCTGGCTACCGTTTCAGGTGTATAATCTGCCACTGCAGCCGCCATAACTGTAATATCAGCGTTTGAATACTCTTCTACGCAGGCATCAAACATTTGCTGTGCAGTAGTTACTCTTTTTATTCTTATCCTGTTTTCCTTATTCAATACTAACTGAGAAGGTCCCATAACAAGGCAAACATCAGCACCCCGGCTAGCTAGTTGCCTGGCGATTGCCAGTCCCATTTTACCAGAGGAGTGATTGCCAATAAAACGAACAGGGTCGATAGGTTCGTATGTAGGACCGGCAGTAACCAGTGCCTTTTTACCCGCTAATTTATCAGGCAAAAAAAAACGGTGCTTCAGGAATTCAAGAATTGTTTCGGGCTCAGCCATTCTTCCTTCACCATTCAGTCCGCTGGCGAGGTCTCCCTTTTCAACAGGAATGATATGATTGCCATATTCAGTAAGCCTGCTTAGATTATGCTTTGTTGACGGGTGATGCCACATATCCTCATCCATAGCAGGTGCAACAACTACAGGGCAGGTGGCGGATAAATAGGTAGCCAGAAGCAGGTTGTCGCATTGTCCGTTGGCCATTTTAGCCATAGTATTACAACTCAACGGAGCAATGACCATTACATCTGCCCACCGACCCAGCATTACATGATTCGACCAGCTTTGTTCATCAAAAAGGTCGACCAATACCGGGTTTTTACTGAGTGTCGATAAAGTAAGAGAGGATACAAAATCCTTAGCAGCCGGTGTTATGATCACTTTTACCTCTGCACCTTCTTTTACTAATAAGCGGACAAGGTATATAACCTTGTAAGCCGCAATACTGCCAGTAATACCAAGTAGTATTTTTTTGCCTTTAAACATGAGGTGTAAAAATACCATTTACCATCTTAAGGACATAGAATTCCTATCAAATACCTGTTAAAACAAAAAGCGACGGTAGCCCGTCGCTTTTAAATAAAATTCTATCTATCAGGTTAACTGAATAGCTCATCTTCGCTTTTCCGGAAGTAAACTTTTTCATCAAGAAACTCCTGCGTGGCCAGCAAAGCAGGATTAGGCATTCTTTCATAAGCTCTTGAAATCTCGATCTGCTCTTTATTCTCATGAATTTCTTCAAGGCTATCAGTGTGGCTGGCAAATTCTTCCAGCTTATTGTGCAACTCCTCTTTCAGAGAGATATTGATCTGGTTGGCCCTTTTGCCAACAATGGCAATAGATTCGTATAAATTACCCGTTTTTGCTTTGATATCATCGAGGTTACGGGTTTCAATATTATTAGTGATGCCTGCACTTAACTGGCGTCTTAACTTACTCATAATTTATAATTTTTGATATTGTTTTGTGATAATGCTAAAAACTGATCGGCATCTTTCTTGAATTTACTTTCCGGGAAACGGTCGGTAAAATCATAACACTCAGAAACAACCTGCTCAAACCGCTCTATTTTCTTTTCTTCAATGCTCATCTCGGCAAACTTATAATATGCCTTTATGATCATCAACTTGTACTCATCGGCCTTCAATGACTCAGGATAAGTATTCAGCAGTGTTGTAAAAGCTACCCCGGCTGCCCTGAACTGGCCAATATCATAATACAACAGGGCTGCTTTGTAATCCTTCGTTTCCAATTTGGCCCTGCAAATATCAATGATCTCATTTGCCTCCTTATTCCTTGTAGAGCCAGGATGAGTATTGATAAATGTCTGCATCATACCCATTGCCTTAACTGTGCTCGTTTGGTCAAGTTCCGGCTTAGGTGATTGCTTGTAATAAGAATAAGCCCTCATATAATCCACTTCCTCCGCCTTAGTACTGTTAGGGAAGATTTCCAGGTAGCTTTTAAAAAGATTCTCAGAGTTCATATAATCTCCCTGGTAATAGGCACAATAGGCATACTTATAATAAATATCCTCAAACTCCTTCCCTGTTTTGTAATAAGGCATTACATCCTCATATACCTGCTGAGCCTTACTATATTTTTTCTTTACAAAGAACTGTTCTGCAACACGAAGTTTATAAGCCGGGTCCGGGTTCTTCAAAATTCTGCTGATACTTTTTGAAGTGTTTTTTGAACTGCTTTTCTTGGAAAACAGCTTTCCACCACTACAACTTCCAAAAATAAATACGACAATGATTAGCCAGCTAAATCTCATAAAGGTGTGCAAAGTTAACAGATAGCCACAAATCTTACTCAAAAAAGATTAGATGCAAAACCGGGGGAGTTAAGATTTTGGTAAAGGATTGCTTATGAACACAATACAAGAAAAGACCCCGTTCCAGCTAAACCGGAACGGGGTCGATTATTAAAAGATAATCTAAATCTTAGTTTTTACGCAGATTCGGGTGAGGAGGCTCAACCCTGTTAGGACCTTGCTCGCCTTCAGCAGCAGCACGGAGGTCAACAGTGTTGCAATCGCCACCTTCCTGGCCATAGTTGAAGATAAAGCGGTCAGCGCTAATACCCTCTTTGTCAACCATGTAATTGATAACTGCATTTACATGATCCCAGCTCAACTGCTGTTCCTTCTTATTAGAAGAGCAGTAACCTACCACTACTACATTACAACCGGGGTTGTTACGCAATTTGGCTGCCACAGTAGCCAGTACAGCTTTTGCATCATCACTCAGCTTATTAGAGTTTTTAGCAAAGCTAACGCTAGGCAGAGGACCGAGTTTTTCAGTACAAGTTTTCTCCGGAGGAGCAACTCCCACACAACCTTCTGGGCAAGGACACTTACCAACACCATCAGCATCAACAGGCTGACAATAAGTAGGTGTAATAAGTTCTTTATCCTTACAATCAGGAACACCATCACCGTCTGTATCTTTTGAAACACCATGACTGTCAACAGGGCAACCAGCAGGTGTTTGCTCCTGGTCGAACTGATCAGTTACGCCATCACCGTCACTATCAGGTAGTACAGGCTTAGGCAGACGCATCAAACGAGGGTTGCGGATTTCGCTGTAAGCATAATCCAGTGGGTTAAGCCACCAAAGCGGCTCAACAGATTTAGCACCTAGATTAATGTTCAGACCAAGGCTCAGGTAGTTATAAGAATCAAAGTCACGGGTAAGCGAAGCGTCACCTGTTGCATGCTCTTGCCAGCGCTGACCATCCAAAAGGTCATCCTTAATGAACGTCCAACGATCTTCCAAAGCAAGATTAATTCTGTTGTTCAGTTTGAAAGCGATACCAGCACCAACTGTTCCAGAAGGTTTGAAGGTCTTACCAAACAATTTTGGACGACGGGCACCCTGATTTTCAGCAGGAGTTTCATAAGTGTCATCCAATAAATTTTTGATAGCCTTGTAAGTATCCCTTCTCTTCTTGTACTCATCAGAAGGAGTAATTGAAGCAAAATTATACTTCTGGTTTCCGTTAACACCTTCATTCAAAGCGTTGATTTTTGTATCATACACTGTTCCACCAACACCAGCAAAACCATAAAAGTTGAAGCCAGTTTTAGATTTATGGAAACGAATGTTATTAAGCGTAACTACACCTTGTAAGGATAAGTCCTGTACGTTTGTTTTGTAATTGTAGTAAATATATTCCGTTGGTGTATTTGCAGGAAGACCATAATTTATGGCCTGAGACGAAACCATATTTACTTGGCCAGCTATAGGAAATAATACTGGAGCTGAGTAAGATGTAGCTGCTGAACCATTTTGAGCCCATGCAGGGTTTTTTGCATAGTTATAAGAACGGTTGAAACTGTATCCTTTACCAATTCCATACATGTATTCCAACCTTAATGAGAAAATGTAACCAAATGCCTTTCTAACATGGGCACCAAACCCCGGAGAAAGGAATTTTGCAGGAAGATCACCGCTTACCTGGAAAAGACCGCCCTTAATACCAATTTCCCACTGGTTGCGGGGCTTTGCCGGGAAGTTGTATGTACCGTTAAGGAACTCGGTATGCTGAGGCATCCTCTTATTGGGAACCACAGAGGAATCTTTTACGTCATAACTGGCTCCTACTCTTTGAGAAAAGCCATAAGACGCTAACAGACAAAACATGCCTGTCAACAATAAAAACTTTTTGCTTGCCATAACTAAGGATTAAGATTTGTGAACAATGTCCTAAATATTCGCAAAAATAGAAATTGAGGAGCAATTACCAAATTTTTATGACAATTATTTCCCTCCACTTTCCTATTATTTTCAATTACTTAGTCAGTTTTTGAGGTCATTTTGCTGCATAATGTTGCAATTATTTTTTTGCTCGTAAATTGCTCCCTTTCCTGTATGAACTTACCCACCCACCTGATAAGTAATGAACTGGACATTTTCCAGGATCGGTTTAAAGAGGCCGTTAGAAGCCATGCTCCCTTGCTGGACCGGATAATGCGATATATCGTAAAGAGAAAAGGCAAACAGCTAAGGCCCATGTTTGTACTCCTTTCTGCAAAACTTTGCGGAGAAATAAATGAACCCTCCTACCGGGCTGCCTCACTCGTTGAGTTGCTGCATACTGCCACCCTTGTACACGATGATGTGGTGGATGACTCTATGGAAAGGCGAGGTTTTTTCTCCCCTTATGCCCTCTGGAAAGCAAAGGCAAATGTGCTGATCGGCGATTACCTGCTGGCAAAAGGTTTACTTTTATCACTGGATCATAATGATTATCAAATACTTCATATACTTTCTGATGCTGTAAGAAAGATGAGCGAAGGTGAGCTGCTTCAATTGGAGAAAGCCCGGAACCTGAACCTGAAAGAAGATATTTATTACGAAATAATCCGAAATAAAACAGCCTCACTGCTGGCTTCTGCCTGTGCTGCCGGGGCCTGGAGTACCAGCCAGAACGAGGCCACCACTGAAAAACTCCGGCTTTTTGGAGAAAAAACAGGCATGGCTTTCCAAATCAAAGATGACCTGTTTGACTATGCCAGTGAAAATGTTGGCAAGCCTACCGGCAATGACATTAAAGAAAAGAAACTGACACTGCCCCTTATTTATACCCTTAACAATACTGATAAAGAAACCCGGAGAAAGATCATTTACATTGTAAAAAATAACAACAACGATAAAGAGAAAGTAAAATGGGTTATCGAAACAGTTGAAAGAACCGGCGGCATTGATTATGCAAAACAAAAAATGGAGGATTTTAAAAAGGAAGCCCTTGCCGTGCTGCATGAATTTTCTGAAAGCCCCGTCCGCAAAGGCCTGGAAGATATGGTGCTGTTTGTGACAGATAGAAAATACTAGCTAAAACGACCTTTTACCTTACCTATGGACAAAAGATGGAATATACTGACCGCTGATGAGCAAAAAGTTCAGGCGCTACAAGCCGAACTTAAAGTTCACTCGGTGTTGTGTAAAATCCTTGTGCAAAGGGGCATTGAAACTTTTGAGCAGTCCCGTGAGTTTTTTCGTCCTTCATTAGATGATTTACATAGCCCCTGGTTGATGAAGGATATGGAAAAAGCAGTTGGCCGGATCGTTAGGGCCGTCCAAGAAATTGAAAAATTACTTGTATTCGGCGACTATGATGTAGACGGTACTACCGCTGTTGCCAGTATGTTTTTATTTCTCCAAAAAATACATCACAACCTCGATTTCTATATTCCGCACCGCTATAGAGAAGGTTATGGCGTCAGCAAAGCCGGAATTGACTTTGCCAAAGAAAACGGTTTTACATTGATCATTTCTCTCGACTGTGGTATCAAATCAGCTGACCTCATCGCTTATGCAAAAGAACTGGGCATTGATTTCATTGTCTGCGATCATCACCTGCCCGATAAAGTGTTGCCACCTGCTGTGGCTATACTCAACCCTAAACAGACGGATTGTCTTTACCCTTTCAAGGAATTATGCGGTTGTGGTGTCGGCTTTAAACTGATGTGCGCCCTCGAAGAGAAACTGAATTTACCGAAGGGAACGGCATTTGAACAACTCGATCTTGTTGCCACTGCAATTGCCGCTGACATTGTACCTGTGAACGGCGAAAACAGGATTTTGGCCTTTCATGGTTTAAAAAAAGCAAACGAAAATCCCAACAAAGGCATTAAGGCTTTGACAAAACTAAGTGGCCTTGTCACAGAGCTGCATATCACCAACCTTGTTTTCATGATTGCACCTAGGGTAAATGCAGCTGGCAGAATGGATGATGCCAGTAAAGCTGTACGAATGTTTATTGCCAAAACAGAAGATGAGGCAATGAACTACGCAGAAATGCTGCACAGTGACAATTTTGACAGAAAAGAAGCCGATAGCAGCATCACTGAAGAAGCGCTGGCCTTAATCCAGGAAAACAAAGAATGGATAAACCGTAAATCCACTGTGGTTTTCAAATCTCATTGGCATAAAGGTGTAGTAGGCATCGTCGCTTCCCGTCTGATCGAGCATTATTACAGACCCACGATTGTTCTGACACGATCTGGAGATTATGCAGCAGGAAGTGCCCGCAGCGTTCCCGGTTTTAATTTATACGAGGCTATTCATGCCTGCAGGGATCACTTGTTGGGTTATGGAGGGCACTTTGCGGCAGCAGGAATGACATTGGAGCTTGGCCAGGTTGATGCTTTTCGTGAAAAATTTGAAAAGGTGGTTACAAATAGTATTAATCCGCAAATGCTGATCCCTGAAATTGTAATTGATGCCGAAATAAAACTGGATGATATCCGACAACCATTCTTCAACATACTTTGCCAGATGGAACCATTCGGCCCTGAAAACCTCCGACCGGTCTTTATCACCCGAAATGTAACGGATACAGGCTGGTCAAAAATTGTAAAAGAGGATCATCTGAAATTTTCAGTCAAACAAAATAATGTGACTATTTCCGGTATCGGTTTTAATATGGCCGACAAATACCCGCTTTTACAAGAAAAGAAACCAGTGGATGTTGTTTACAAAATAGATGAAAATGAATGGCAGGATAGAAAATCATTGCAGATAAGGGTGATTGATGTACGTCCAGCATCTCAACGCCTGTAACAGCCCGCAGATTTTTGACTTACCTTTATCGCCCAAAAAATATTTATGAATAAAGCTCTGATACTTTTTTTCTTCACATTGCTTCTGTCAGCCCAAATCCGTAGCCAAAGCACCGCCTCCACACTGGATGTGATAAGTTGGAATCTTGAATTTTTTGGAGCACCCTATAACAGCGGCCCCCCTGATAAAAATTTGCAAGAAATTAATGTCAAGAAACTGATGCGCTATTTTAATGCTGATCTGTATGGATTACTTGAAATAGTAGATACAATGCGTTTGCGTAGACTGGTTGACTCTTTGGGTAATACGGAGTTTGGTTATGTAATAGCCCCTTATTGTAGTAATAATACAACCGGCACAGGAGCCTCGTGGACAAGCGGACAAAAGCAGGCCTATATCTATCGTAAATCTATTTTCTCTAATGTAACCACCCGTGGTATTATGCGCAATAGCAGCCCTGCTTATACAAATTGGGCCAGTGGCCGCTTTCCTTTCTTGCTTTCAGCCACTGTTACTATTGATGGCATCAGCAAGAATCTTAATTTCATTTTATTGCATGGTAAGTCCGGAAGCACAGCAGATGACTTCAACAAACGACAGGCTGCTGCCAATGAACTAAAAGACACTTTGGATGCACAATTCAGTACTTCCAATACTTTTATTATCGGTGACTTTAATGATGCCCTGCACAATAGCATTTATCTGGGATCCAGCATAAGCTCTTACAATACAATAGTTGCAGATAGTACTGATGCTGACCATTACAAATCTGTTACATTGCCACTGGGTGCAGCCGGGCAAACCAGCATGATAAACTTTCCCAACGTAATAGACAACCATGTAATTTCAAATGAGGTAGTTCCTTTTTATGTGCTTGGGTCAGCACAAGTGCGTACAGATGTCACATCTGTGGTAACTGATTATATCACTGCTCATAATACATCTGATCATTTTCCTGTTTTTTCAAAATACAGTTTGGCCGGTATCATCACCAGTGTTCCTTCTGTTAGCCCAGCTGAACTGGGAATAAAGATCTCTCCCAATCCTTTTACTGACCGGATTATACTGACAGCTTCAAAAACGTTGAATAATGTGCAATTAACCTTGTCGAGTGCAGACGGGCAATATATTCAGCAACAATCATACGGAATGATAACTGCAGGTTCAACCATACAACCAGGTTTTCCTGTTTTACAAAAAGGCATGTACTTCCTGAGGGTTGAAACAAAACAATACAAAACTGTAGTTAAACTACTCCACCTTTAAAATGTAAAGATCCTGGTAGAAACAGAAAGGGCAGCCAATCGGCTGCCCTTTCTTGTAATAATATGTTCAGTTATTTAGAATATGTGAATTGTCCTTGTAGCTATAACATCATCATTATTCACCAGTATCACTCTATAAGCTCCGGACATTAATGAACCAGGCAACGTAATTGACTGATTAATGAAATCAGCCTGGATATTGATATTGTTCTGGTAGACCAATTGACCAGAGCTGTTGAAGAACAACAGACCATAATATCCGGGCTTCAGATCATTCTTTGTCACCCTGATCGATCCGCCTCGCTGAGCCGGAGCAGGATAAATGGAGAACCCATCAGCAATGGAGGCAACAGTGAATGACTGCTGCAAACCGTAAGAAGTTCCGCCATTGTTGGTAGCGTATGCTTTGTAGTAATATGTTGCTCCCTGTACAAGACCACTGAGTGCAGCCGTATAGTTTCCGCTGTTCAGGTTGGCTGATACAACTTTTGTTCCTGTACCGTTTCCAAAACCATTAATACCACTAAATTCAATTCCGTACTCTGTAACGTTGGAACAACCTGTGGCAGCAATAGATCCGGCCAAAGTAGCAGAATGATTGGTAATGTTGGCAGAAGCACCTGTTACCACAGTAGCCAATGTATTTACACCATTACCATCAGCAGCAACTGACGTGGAAGCTGCACCGCCACCGCTTACCGGTATATTACCTGTGTATGCCTGAACCAGTACCGGCGATAATTTTACATAAATTGTCTGGCTGAAAGCGCCGCCGGGTTGTGTCAAGCTTAGTGAAGCAGTATATGTACCGCCACTAGTTGTAGAAAATGTGTAGCCTGCCAAAGGACCAACGTTAACATTGGCATTGGTGAGGCCAACACCTGTAATGATGAATGAATTGGCAGCAGATGTAGTATTGATACAAATATTACCAAAAGGTACAAGAGCTGAAGCCGTTAATGTAGGCGCAGCAGTTGTAAAACTCAGTTGACTTCCATAAGCAGTTCCGCCGGCATTGGTGGCATAAGCCCTGTAATAATAAGTGGTGCTGGCCGTAAGCCCGGTCAGCCCTGCACTGAAGTTTCCTCCGGACAAATTTGAAGAGGCTACTTGTGTACCAGTTCCCAGCGGGAAGTTATTGGTGGTACTATATTCAATTCCATACGCTGTTACGCTGGAACAACCGGTTGCTGTTATAGAACCTGCAGCAGTAGCTGTTGTCTGTGTTATAGCACTGGCAGCACCTGTTGTAACAGAAGCAGTGGTGTTGACACCTGAACCTGCAGCAGCAACATTCACCGGTGCAGCTATACCACCACCATCTACCGGAACATTTCCATTATAAGATTGAACAGCAGTTGGCGTAAATCTTACAAAGATTTGTTGAGAATAGGAACCGCCCGGTTGTGTCAAACTCAGTGAAGCAGTATAAGTACCGCCGGCAGTAGTAGAGTATGTGTACCCGGTGAGGGGACCAACCGTAACGTTTGCCGTAGTCAGGTTGCTGCCGGTAATGGTAAATAAATTAGGTCCGGCAGTTGTATTAATACACACATTACCAAAAGCACTAAGCGCTGATGTTATAATGGTAGGATTAGGTGTTAATGTTGTAAATGTTTGTTCAGCTCCGTAAGTAGTACCTCCTGCATTGGTAGCATACGCTTTATAATAATATGGTGTACCGGAAGCAAGACCCGTTAAGCTGGAACTGAAGTTACCTCCAGATAAATTAGATGAGGCGACCTGGATACCTGAGCCGTTGGGAAAACCAGCTGTGGTACTGTACTCGATACCATACGCACTGATAGAAGTACAACCTGTTGCAGGTATAGAACCGGCTGCTGTTGCACTATTCAATGTAATAGAACTGGCGCCGCCAGTTGTTACCGATGGAGCCGTATTTACGCCTGATCCAACAGCAGCAGCATTTACCGGTGTAGTTACACCGCCTCCGCTTACAGCAATGTTTCCGTTGTAAGATTGAACTGCTGTAGGTGTAAACCTTACAAATACCTGCTGACTAAATGAGCCACCCGGCTGAGTTAAAGATAAAGTTGTAGAATAGGGACCGCCGGATGCAGTGGCATATTCAAATCCCGTCAATGCAGCCACAGCTACATTAGCTGTGGTAAGGTTTGAACCTGAAATGGTAAATGAATTAGGACCAGCAGTAGTATTGATACATACGTTACCAAATGAAGCAAGTGGTGAAGAAATATTAAGTGTGGGTACAGCGCCACTGGGAGTAACATCGGCCCAGGTGGTGCCTACTCTTATTTCATCCACTTCAACGAATGGTGTATTTGAAGTATTATCTTGCCTCAATAAAACTTTATCAATACCCGATGCTGATAGATCGGTGCCGGGAACTGTGGTTGCGTCAGCAGCAGGTTCTGCACCTCCAATGGCAGAAGTGTTTAGCCATATTCTTGCGACATCATTAGCTGTACCAGAAATTATATCATAAGCAGCAACTATGAAATATGGTGTACCTGGATCAAGGTCTGCAGCAAGCCAGCTTACTGTTGAATTACTTCTGGTTGAAACACCGATGTTGTATTTACCTGCAGTAGCACTTAACCTTGTCCAAACTGAACCACCATAAGAAGTTGTAGAAGCAGCTTGCGCCAGACTAGTAAAGTAACCTCCAGTAGCAGTATGAGTTCCTAAAGAACTTACATTTAAAATAAAGGAGTAATACACAGAGCCAGAAGTAACCGGTGAACCAGTAACCGTCCTATAGTAGTCACTACCGCTTCCATCGAATGCCACTTTATTTCCTGTTGAAGCCGGAAGTCCGGGATAAGATAAGCTACCGCTTGTGACAAGAATAGAATCACCAGTATTTATCCTAAGCCATGCCGCACTACTTTGTGTCCAGAGGCCCAAGGTTGGGTCTGGTGTATAATTAAAGGGCTCATAAAAAGGTAATTGGCCTTTTGATGTCAACATCAAGAAACTAAATCCAATTAACGTTAAAATTTTTTTCATCTTGGTTGTATTTGCATTGATATAGTGCACCCAGCCGAGCTATTAACACAGCCGGTTAAATTATTTTTAATTCCAGCTAAACCTTACATCATCAATTCCCGTTGACGGACGATTACCACCACCCGATGTATTGGTAAGCGTAACTATCCTTATCCAAACAGGCTGGGTAATGTTGTTCAGCAGGCTACCGAAATTCACTGTAACAGTGTTATTTAAAAAAGTGCCGTTTGTTGTCGTTATCGTAGCCGGGCTGGTAGTAACAGTTGAAAAGAATGCAGGATTCAAACCTGTAGCATAATCTACCCGCCATGTGGTGGTGCGGCCCAGCGTAACAGGTGCATCCAAAGACTGCAGTTTAAACTCCAGTTGCAGGTTTGACTTACCAGTTGTGTTGGACAGCAGGAAAGCAAAGGCAGCACCCGGATCACCAAACGTTCCTGTTTGCCTGTAACCCAATGCCCTGTTAGTTGCAGCTGCCTGTGTTGAGGTAGAGGCAGTAGAAGTAAGACCTGTGGCAGATGCAAAGTTTTTAAACCCTGCAGAGGTTTGGTTCCAGGCAGTACCGTTATTAAAGTTTGACTGGTAAACAAATCCATCATTGCCGATATAAGAACTGGAAGCACTCTCTTTTACATAAACTCCTGTTGGTAATCCTGCAGTTCCAAGGTTATCAAAATTGAATGTCAGCGGTGATGTAGTGAGATTTATCTGGCCATCTCCGCTTGCGGTAGGGCAACGGGGATTATAAAATCGTACATCCGTTGTATCTCTTATCGTCAACTGCTTGGTTGAGCCAAAAAATGAATACACAGCAATGATCTCACCATTTCCCTGCGCCACCGGTATTGTGGCAAAATTGCTGTAGTTGCTGGTACGCAGGGTTATCCTGTTGGCTGTTACGTTGGAACAATCCTGAATAATCCTGTTTCCGGAAGCATTATCATCGGCATAGTTCTTATTCCTGTCAGATGAAGCAAATTCATAGCCGACTAATTTAATCAGTGTGCTTACATATTTATCCTGCAGGCTGGTGGTCAATTGTGATACGGTAACCACTTTTGGTACCAAAGGCTGGTTCAGTGCCCCCTTGATAATGTGCTTATCCAGCAGGTTAGCAGCCAGCAGTGTAACACCTCCCTGGCTTATATAGTTAGAATCAATTCCACCGCCAAACTGTAAAGTTCCATTGTACTGACCAAGATATAAGCCTTTCAGCTTTACATACACTTTACGGCCAACGGGGTAATAATTAAACAGATTAAAGCTTCCAAGACGCAGTAACACACCTCCTGTAGAATCCTGTATGGCAATCTGCTGGTAATAGTTACCGCTACGGTCATCGCAGGAAACCACACCTTCGATGATCGCATCGTCTGTGATCTGCACAGGTGCCCCGGATGTATACCGGGCTTTTACATCCTTGATGCTGATATTGGCTACCACATCAGGCTCACCCATTGGTGGCGGATCGGTAAATTTCTTTTCGCATGATACAATAAATAAACTGGCAAGCAGTACAACTGCTGCCATGCTTATCCGATTGTGCTTACTGTTCATTTGCATAAAATTATTTTTCGAGTTCATTTTTTAATTTATTGGATATCTGCAGCCGTACGGATACCTATCTGCGTAGTCGTATTATAGATAGAAATATACCCGGTTACCGATGTACCACTTGTATTTACTGTAATTCCTGAGGCAACTCTTACAAACATGGACAAGGTTCCTGTTGCATCTGTAACATTGTAGGTAACACCGGTTGAGTTGGAAGACGCCTGCGTAATCGACGTTACATTATTGATCTTCACTAGTGATGAGGCCCAGGTGTTTTTATTGGTTATGATATCGGCAACCGTTGCCACTCTTGGAGTAATATTAATTGCCCCACTTACCTGGGTGATATTTGCCTGAGGTACACTCATCAACTCAAGGTCTCCGTTATACAACAAGAGTTTACCACCACCTGTAGCATTAATATCAAGCACAGTTCCCATGGGGTAAATTGGGGAACCAATTACTGTATATAAGTAAATCCCTGAACCGCTTTCATCCTGCAAACGGTAAACACCGGAAGCTTCATTAGTATTATTTGATATTACCTGTCCCCTGATACGTTTAGTTCCTGTAGGGATTAGATATTCTCCACTACCGGGATACAATGCCCTGAAATCGGTAAAACTCATGTAATCACCCGGTCCAAGCGGATCCGGACCAGTTGGGCCGATAGGCTCCTTATCGCAAGAGAGCAGTAAAACACTAGCAATAAGTGAGAGAAACAGTGTTTTCATATTTATATTTAGTTGATTGAATCGCATAATTTTTCACTTTTTGTCATTGATTAAAACCGGAGTGTCATGCTGGCAAAAAAGTTCAGGCCATACGCATAAAAATATTTTGGAGGGAACTTTCCAACACTCACCGGATCTGAAGCAGAAGCCTGCGCATCATAGCGAAGCTGTTCAAACCCTCCGGTAATAATTTCTTTGTTATTCAAAAGGTTATTTACACCTACATTAAACACCAGGAAAGTTGGTCTTTTGTTAACCTCAAAATCTTTTGGCAGTTTCCAGGAATAACCACCAAAGAAGTCAACAGTGTATTGCGCATCAAACTTTGTCTGGTTAAATATCTCATTGTAAGCATCACTTTTTGGAGCCACATATTGTAATGCATCCCAGGTGCGGCGCAGCGGGTTCATGCTGAGGTATGACTGATCAAAATAATTTCCTGTAAGACTTACAAACCAGAATTTGGGTGAACGATAGTTAACTCCAAAACTGTACGCTTCCATTGGTGTTGACGGCACCCTGAAGTTCTCAGCATATATCAACTGTTTACCTAAAATGGATGCACTGTTATCAACAGTGATTACTGCATTTTGCTTGCTGTCATAATAATAACGGCCTACTGCAGCAGCAGCATTCAGTGTAATGGTTGGTGTAACTTTTGCCTCGATACCTACTTCACCACCAAAATGAAGTTTATCAATACCATTAATGGCATAGTTCACAAAATTCTGGTAAGCATCATGATAGAAAGTCATTACATCCATTCCGTTTTCAAAACGGGTGTAGTAACCACCCACCCTTATTTTCAGTTTCGGTGCATTCATAATATAGCCAGCTTCAACAGTCTGGATTGTTTCGCTTTCTACATTATCCTGCTGGCTGTTCCTGGTACGGGGTGATATGTAAACATTTTCGAAATAAGGAGCCCTTGTCTGGTATGAACCATTGGCAAAAATGTAGTTTCTTCCGTCGATCTTGTAGGTAACTCCTGCTTTACCAGCATAATTGGTAAACTCATTCACAGTTCCTTTGCCTTTAGAATTATCCGGGAAAAGACCGTTACGCTTATTTCCTTCCCGATAAAATTCAGTTTGAGAAATCGTACCCGCCAGGAAGAAATCTACTTTGTTGAATTTGAAAACACCTTGTGCCCATGCAGCTATTCTTGAGATATTGATATTATAATCGTAACCGAACTTATCTCCTTCTTTCAAAATCCGGTTAGGCACATCCAGGTCAAACTGGTTGGCTACATTGTCAACAGGAAAATCCCTTTCAGCAAACTGGTTCACATTCACATAAAATTCACCGCCTAACAGGTCATCCACTTTCTTATAGTAGTGATTGTTTTGCTGCTGGTATGAAGCACCGGCTGTGAAGTCAATATGATCACCAAACTTTGTATTCAGTACAGAGTTGGCGTTAAAGCGGGTAGTATTAATGATTCTTTCTTCAATGATATACCTGGAACGGCGACCACTGACAGTATTACCTGCAATGCCATTTGCATCGTTGATGGTAGCAAAACTGGCCCTGTTTACATCATATAACCGCTGCCAGTTGAGCTGGCGGGTATTGATGTCATCCTTCATCAGGTCATACAAAATTTGCCCCTGAACAGGATCTGGTGTGCTGGCCCATACAGATGTATAGCTAGGCAGGTAGCGGTAATAATCAGGCCTTGGATCGGCAGCATTGTACCAGTCGAGTGCTGTTACACTTCTGTCGCCAAACGAATAACCAAGGGCTGTCGTAAGTGTTGTATTATTATTGATACGGAAATCATGTGTCAGGATAGCAATAGGCTGGTGTGTTTTTCCCACACTGGCATTTCTCTTTTTACCGTTCTGGTAACCCCAATTTGGGTTGTAGTAGTTGGTACCGGCCAGGTCAAGCATTTCCTGCACGGCAGCACCCTGCCTGCCATTCTCCGTTGGTGCACCAAAAGCTGTTAAAGAAAGCAGGTGGTTTTGTCCAAGTCGTTTGTCAACACCTAAAAAATATCCCCATCCATTATAATAGGTGCCCGGCACATATCCTTCATCTGCCCAGCGGCGGCTGCCACTTACTGAAAAAGCCCATCCCTTTTTACTCATTCCGGTGGAATGGGTGATCATGATCCTGTTATTATAATTACGGTTAGAAGCAGCATAGCTGACACTGGTTTGTGCCCTTTGTTTGCTGGCACGGGAATCAATACTCGTATTTCCACCAATATCGCCAAACGTAAACGTATTGTAGCGAAGACCCCAGGAAACATCCCTGTTGCGCATTACATCATTTAATCCGCCCCACAACCCGAATGGCGTAAACCCATTATCCAGGTTATCCATGGGAATACCATTCATGAATGTGCTGAAATGGTCGTTGTCATATCCTCTGATACGAAAACGAACTGAGCTGAAATTAAAAGAGGCGGCTGAGTAAAAAGGATCCCTTCCTGCTGTAAGCAACGAGGAGATATTTTGATTGCCGCCATCGCCAAGGTCGTTATCATCCAACGACACGGTCGGAATATTATCTAACAAGCCATCTTTCACTTCGTCAATGATCGAAGTATCCTTCTTTGCTGTGGAATCAACCTGCGCCGAAGCAAAAAGACCGGCGCATAGGAGCAGCAGTAACAGTCTGGTTTTAAGCATGATTTATTTTTTAAACAAGAGTGCAAAATTACTGATGATACCCGTATAGTCCGAAAAAAGATAAACACATAATATTTTATTAACCGGTGTCATCCTTTTATTTGTTGCCTGCGTCTATTGTTTCACTAAGTTTGCGCCTTATTATTTTTTCAACATGAGAAAGATCATAGGAATATTACTTTTTTCATCGCTAAGTACGTCACTCTTAGCACAGAAAAAAGATTATAAAGCCGCCGTCATATCCTTTTATAACCTGGAGAACCTCTATGATACAGTAGATAATACCATGACCAATGACGAAGAGTTTCTTCCCAATGGAGTAAGAAACTATAATTCTTCCATCTATTTTGACAAACTGGGCAAATTGGCTACAGTCATTTCTCAAATTGGTGTTGAAATAAACCCGGACGGACCAGCCATTCTTGGTGTTGCGGAGGTAGAAAATGACACTGTTTTAAATGACCTTATCAAGCAACCACTCATTGCCAAAAGGAATTATAAGATCGTTCACTACGACTCAAGAGATATAAGAGGCGTAGATGTAGGCCTCTTATATAACCCCAAATATTTTGTGGTGGAGGCCAGCGATAAATTATTCGTTCAATTACCGGGTGGCTCCAAAGATGCTTATTTTACCCGTGATATTTTATGGGTAAAAGGAAAATTAGGAGGAGAAACGATTCATATATATGTTAACCACTGGCCTAGCCGAAGCGGTGGCGAACAGCGTAGCGCCCCGGCAAGGAATGCGGCAGCACAGGTATGCAAAAATCACATGGACTCCATCTCAAAGCTGGAACCCAATGCAAAAGTCATTGTTATGGGCGACCTGAATGATGACCCAACCAATGAAAGTGTGGAAGGCATCATAAAAGCCAAAGGAAAAATCACAGATGTAAGGGCTGGCGGGATGTTCAATCCATGGATGGATTTATATAAAAAGGGTATTGGTACATTGGCCTACCAGGATGCCTGGGGGTTATTTGACCAAATACTCATCTCTCACGCCTGGTTGAACAAAGACCAGGATGGATTTTTCTTTTACCAGCAGCACATTTTTAATAAAGAATACCTGGTTGAAAATAAAGGACGCTACAAAGGATACCCCATGCGTACATGGGATGGCAATACATATCGCGGTGGATACAGCGACCATTTCCCCACTTATCTTGTGATGCTGAAAGAAATGAAGCAGGGAAAGAAAGCGTTTTAAACACTGCTTTTCAGTGCCTTACAGATCAAATTCCCGATAATCCTTTTTTATCACAGCTTTTGTAGCGTATTGCTAAATTTTCCTGCATCCGGGCCCTTACTTCTGCCTGCAATCCCCTATCTTTGCCGCCCCAAATCCTGCATGGTTGCGGGATTCTTCTCCGATAGCTATCGGGGCTGCCCAATGGGATAATTAATTTTTTAACCATTCCGCTAACTGGCGGATAAAAAACAGGTAAATGAACAATTACGAATTGATGGTGATTTTTACCCCTGTTTTAAGCGATGACGAGTTCAAAGCCGAGCAAAAGAAGTATGCCAAAATGGTTACAGATGCCGGTGGAACTGTAGTTGCTGAAAACCCCTGGGGATTGAAATCACTGGCGTACCCCATCCAGAAAAAAACCACTGGTTTATACTGGGTAATGGAATATACTGCGCCATCCGACTTCAACGAGAAGCTGAAAATTCAAATGCTTCGTGACGAGAATGTACTTCGTCAGTTGTGCACTAAACTCGATAAATACGCCGTCGAGTACAATGCAAAAAAGAGAAGTGGCGTAAAAACAGGAACCGAAAAAGCAGTGGAGGCTTAATACAATGGCAAAAAACGAAATCAAATACCTCACCGCGATAAAAAGCGATAAAAGGGTAAAAAAATTCTGCCGCTTCAAAAAGTACGGCATCCGCTACATCGACTATAAAGATGTAGAGTTCCTGAAGAAATTCCTGAACGAGCAGGGTAAATTATTGCCCCGCCGCCTTAGCGGAAACAGCCTGAAATACCAGCGCAAAGTCTCTGATGCGGTAAAAAAAGCCCGTCAGATGGCCTTATTGCCTTACGTAACAGATTTATTGAAATAGGCAAATCCCTAATCCGCCTGCCGGCGGAGACAATGAAGCCTGTAATTCATTGGGATAAAAACAAAGTATATGGAAATCATTTTAATTCAGGATGTAGATAATCTCGGCGCTAAAAACGAGGTGGTAAAAGTAAAAAACGGTTATGCCCGTAATTTCCTGTTACCTCGTCAGCTGGCAGTTGAGAACAACAACAGTAACAGAAAACAACTGGAAGAAAGACTCAAGCAGGTTCGTAAGAAAGAAGAGAAAATGCTGGCTGAGATCAACAGTGTGATCGAAAAATTGAAGGAAGCTCCGTTGAAACTGGGTGCTAAAACCGGAACCAGCGGTAAGATCTTCGGTAGTGTTACTTCGTTGCAGATCAGCCGTGCCATTCGTGAGCAAAGAGGTTATGAAATTGACCGCAAGAAGATCAGCATCACTGATGAAATTAAAGAATTAGGTACTTATAAAGCCACCATTGATTTCGGTAACGGTCATAACACCGAAGTTGAATTCGAAGTTGTTGCGGAATAAGCACTTCAAATCTGAATAAAAAAGTCCTCCATTAAAGAGGACTTTTTTATTATATACTATTTTTAATCGTTTAAAATCAACATTTTAAACAACTATTTGAGTCCCAAGTAAACAAAATGACAATATGTAAAAGAAAAATCCGTTAATTTGTTCTGTATTTGGTGCTCTTTCAGTTTCACAAGTCCTGAACGATTCGAAAAACCGTAGAATGTTCATTGGGTACTGTTTACTGTTGACACTTTTATTTTAAAAACTCACAAAATGAACATTTACGTAGGAAACCTCAGTTGGAACCTGAAAGATCAGGATTTGTCCAACCTTTTCGCAACTCACGGCGAAGTATCTTCAGCCAAAATTGTTACCGACAAATTCACTAACCGCAGTAAGGGTTTTGGGTTTGTAGAAATGCCAAACGATGACCAGGCACAGGCTGCTATTGCAGCGTTGAATGGTACGGAAGTAGATGGCCGTAACATCGTTGTAAACGAAAGTCGTCCTAAGCCTGAAGGCGAAAGAGGCGGCGGCGGCGGTGGCTTCAAGAAAAGAAGCTTCGGCGGCGGCGGTGGCGGCTACAAAGGTGGCGGCGGCGGCGGCTTCAAAAAAGGCGGTAATGGCGGTGGCTACAACCGTGACCGTGGCGGATACAATAACGATTATTAATCGATAACGATATTCATCTCGCTTTATAAGCCTGACCTGTAAGGGTTGGGCTTTTTTTATTTCAGTATCGGAATAAAAATTTAGCTGCCAGCATTTTTATCTCCAGCCTCTCAACTTCAAAGTATTCGCCATCCAAATGATATTGAATGAGTGAATCGGAATCGATAGTTATTTGAGTAGTGGTGAAATAATTAATAACCGATAAATTCAAATGCCTGCCCTTTTCAATTACTGGCAAATAACGAAGTCTTTGTAGTGGGATCATTGCCTCTGCAATAACAATATCCAATAAGCCATCATCGGCTTTTGCAGCTGGAGCAATATGAAAACCGCCACCTGCCCTGCGCCCATTACTAATATCAATCAACAACTTTTTTCCCGATACATTTTTATTTAAAGACCTTACTTCATAATGTTTTGAACGGTAACTAAAAATCTTCTTCAGGATTGTTAGCAAGAAGGATGTTTTGCCGGATAGTTTCTTCTTACCTGTTAATGCTTTTGCCACCTCTCCCTCAAAACCAACTCCCACTCCATTGATAAAATACCGTTCATTGCATTTGGCGGCATCTACTGGCCTGGGCTCAGCATGTAAGGCAATTTCAATCTGCTCTTCAATTGTTTTACTGCCATACAACAGCCAATGAAAATCATTGCCTGTGCCACCGTTGAAGATTACCAGTGGCAGATCAATGTCTGGATATTTATTGATAAAATAATTTAACGTTCCATCGCCGCCAACGATCCATGCATCAGTAAATAACTGAAAGGAGACAGGCCATTCTTCGACAAATAATTTGTTAGTAATCTTCTTTTCTTCCAAAACATGTTGCACATTTTTCGCAACGGCCGTTGCTCTTCCCGAACCCGCCAGCGGGTTACAAAGTATCATTATATTTTTTGGCTCATTTTGCTGCATAAAAAAGCCTTCCGTTAACGGAAGGCTTTAAAACTACTCATTTTATTTTCACTGAACCACTCTCACCACTCCGGCTCCATGGTAAGAATGATACTCACCATTATACATAGCATCGGCACTTACTGGCCCCATCTTATAATTACCTGGCGAAACCGCCCTTACAGCATAATAATAAGTCTGACTGTTGCTATTGGCGTCCACAAAGAAATGTATACGGTCATCCCGCACATCCAATGCTGTTGGTGCAGCAGCCTCTTTTATCCAGTCCATACCGGGTATTTCTTTAGTCCTCGGGTTCTCAATTTCAAAACCGGCCGGTAACAGATCAGTAATGACTACATTTTCAATTGCTGTATTAAACGAACGTTCTAAACTGATGCCTACAATGATCAGCTCATTTTGCTTAAATGTGTTACCAGTTATAGGTTTACCTGTACGGTCAAAGAAACGCTTCCTTACTTTCAGGTAACTGTCTTCTTCTTTATAAGCCCCGCTGCTGCTAATACCTTCACTCTGCCAGAAATAATACAACCGTCCATTCCCCTTTACCGTTATTTCTGCATTGTTACTTCCTAATGCTTTCATATCACCAGTCCATTGGCCGCCATCCACTTTGGCAATTACTTTTCCATTCACTTTTATTTCCGCAGTAGCAGTGGAATTATTGGCAGCTCTTGCATGTTTACCTAAAGCGAGGAAGGCAAATGCCCTTTCTTGTGTGCTGAGCCATTGCCTGCGTTTAAGCTTATCAGCCACATGTTTTACCATAGTACCAATCTGAGCATTACCCGGATCAACATCAATAAGTGCATTCAAAGCAATTGCTTCATCCCTTACATCGGAATAATAACTACCTCCTGTCTGCGGCACTGATTCTTCTCCGGCAAACGATGCAGGAAGCATGGCGATGAAAGAACGTTTATCCCCTGCCGTAGCATACGCTGCTGCCAGCAAATAACGACTGTCTAAAGCCAGCAAAGCAGGATTAGCTTTATAATAATTCATGGCCGGTACATTGCTGCGATTAGCAAGGGCCAGTACATATAACCCGTATGCTACTTCTTTCGGAGCAATCTTCTTATTCTGGTCACGATTATAGTAATAGGTAATAGTTTCCTTATTCTTCAACCTGTTATTTATATAGTTCAGCATGGTTTCCAACAGGCTGTTATCAACATCAAACCCCGCTTTTTTCGCTTCCAAAAGAAAATGGGCTGAGTAGATGCTGGTCCACCAGTCTTCCCTTCCTTCACCATCCCAAAGTGTAACAGCCCCGTTGTACAGTTGCCGCATTTTTATCTTGCGGATTGCTTCCATGATGTTAGTGTTTGCATTCACTTTATTCTGTTGCTTGTTGAGCATCATCAGATCAGCCAGATCACCATAATAAATTTGCGGAAAAGCTGCTGACACCGTTTGCTCTGTACAACCATAGGGGTATTGCACCAGGTATTTTAATTGTTCACCCAATTCAAGGGCTGGCGAACGGCTGACAACAAGATTGTAGTTTACACTACCCGGCATGAAATCGCTTACCCCAATATTTATTTTTTGAGTGTTACCTCCGGTAATAGAGCCGCTGCCATTCAGCTTTTGTAAAGTCGATGGAGGTCGTACAGCAATTTCTGTTGCCTCGGTAAATTTCTCACCCATGCCATTAACTGTTACAGTTACCTTACCTACATTGATGGTAGGATCTGCCACGATACGGAAAGAGGCTCTTCCTTCCGACTTAGCATTAAGGTTTACTGACTGGCTGTTGCCACCCAGCACTTTCATGGGACCTTCCACTGAAATAACAGCAGAAACAGTTGCCGCTTTATCCGTTGTGTTGGTCAGTGTTACTGGTACACTCACTGTATCCCCCGGACTTAAAAATCTTGGTAAGGCGGTACTTACTACTATCGGATCAGCCACCGTCATGGTATTATCGGCTGCACCAAAACTGTTGCCTTTGTAAGACACAGCCATTAACCTTAACTCACCGCTGAACTGCGGAATATCAAACTCAAACTCGGCCAAACCGCTACTATTTGCTTTTTTAATACCACCCCAGTAACTCACCACCTTTACTCGTTTAGCAGGCATAGGATTGGCTCTTTTTTCCAGGTCCGTGGTGTAACCATCACCGCCGGTGCTGCTCAGCCTGGCTCTTACTTCTGCAAACAATAAAGGATAGAGGTCAAAGGCTGACACCTGCAAAGCCTTTTTCTGGTAGAAATATTGGTAAGGATCAGGGGTTTTAAAATCACTGATCTGCAATACCCCATTATCTACAGCAGATAACGTAACAAAACTGCCGGGAGCTGCTTTTACTGTCACTTTCTGTTTTGTTTTAGAACGAACTGCTTTCTGTGCTACTACTTCCACGTTGATTTTTCTGTTCTTTTCTTCCACAGTTACATTCCTGAAACCATGTGCTACTGTCAGCGGTATGTCTGATACCTCATGTGGTTTTACTAAGGTGGCCGTGATGTAGACATTCGGCACATGCTCTGCATTAACTTTCAGGTCAACACTGGCAGTACGATTACTTACCTCCACATATTGATGCGATACCACATGGTCTGTTTCCATGGTCACCAGCATTTTTCCGCTGAAGGGTGTTTTAAATAATGCCTTCACCGTTTCACCGGTTACATAAGATTTTTTGTCAATCTCAATTTCTACATTGCCTTCCCGGCTAACCTCAAAGGAGGTATTATTTGCACCCCAGCTTCCGTAGCTGTAAAAACTCCGCCGCACATAGTTATTGGCGCCTGGAACATATATTCTTACCTCATAATCGCCGGGTGTGCGGGGCACATAAGAATAAACGGTAGCAGCGCCAACACTGAGCTGCTGTTCAATCATCAGTTTATCTTCTTTTTGTGACTCGTAGCGGAAATAGCTGCCGCTCTTCGTAAGCACCGTGCGGTATTCATGTTTGATGACCTCTACTCTTCCTGTAGCATTGATGGCATTTCCTTCTTTATTGACAGCAGCCAATTGAAATTTTACCGGCTGATTGAGCGGATAATAATAGAACCAGTCCTGTTTGATGCCGAAGAAAACATCCTGTGTGAAAATATCAACGGAAGAGGCCCTGCTCACTGGTCGTCCTGTTTCATCAAAAACAGTGGTATAGAAATTTGTTTGAAGGGCCCCCATGTTGGCATAAGTTACCGGTACTGCGTAATCAATCATTGCATTACCTGCTTCATCAGTGACACCTTCCTTCACTTCCTTATCAAAGAAAGTATTCTGATTGGCAAGAGAAAAGTCGTAACCATCAAATTTCTCCGCAGAAAAAGATTTCTGCTTCACCTGTATTTCTGTTTCATACTTTCTGTTAGCAGCAGGTGGTCCAAAGAAATTCATAGCATTGATGGAAAGCGCAGCATTCTCACCCGGGCGAAGTGATTTTTTGTCAAGTTTGGCCGAAACCCTGATCCTGTCGGGCACAAATTCTTCCACCGAAAAATTCTTTGAAGCCAACAACACATCAGTAGTGGTGTAAACTTCCAGTGTATAACTGCCTGTAATAGCTGCCATCGCAATATCAATACTTCCCTCCAGTGAGCCTTCTTCATTCAGGCTCTTCCGGAATGATTTCAGCTCTTTTCCATTAGGCAGCAGGAATTTCAGCTTCAACGGTACATCGCCAGGATTTTTCCATTGCGCATCCCGGAGAATAACGGAAAAGTTGATCTTCTCCCCAGGCCTATAGACATCTCTTTCTGCATAAACAAATGCATCAAAACCGGAAGGATTACTCCTCTTTCCTCCAACATCAAAACGGGATGTATTCACCTTTGTATTACCAAATGGCAAATAATTGAAATCGTCTGCTGTTTTTGCAATGATCATTGCCGGCTTAAAGCCGCCGAAATCCTTTTTTGTATAAGTAATCTTTGCTACGCCACTGCTATTAGTAGCTCCTGTTCCTATCAACTGATTGTTTGAACCATATACAGCTACATTTACACCATTAACAGGATCCGCTGTTTTAATAGAATTTGTAAATACATAAATCTTATTCAATCCTTCTTTCGCTATCAGGCCAAGATCAGATAAAGAAATATAGCGGCTGTCTTTTACCCAGTAATCATCGGTGGAACGTATGACCACATGATAAACTCCTTTGAAATCCGGTAACCTGTCTTCGAACTGGGAGAAATTCAACAACCTTCCCCCACCACTTTTTGGCAATGAACGGGTATCAATTTCTTTTTCATAGATCACATCTCCCAGCATAGCATCAGTACCGTAGTCATCATAATAATACTCGTCCTCATAACTGGCATAATCAGGTCCACTGCTGGTTTCTTTTGGATAATAACCATAGCGCTGCGCCAGCAGCAGGTTATTCTCATATATCTTTGAAATGATCAGTTTTACCTTGGGCACATTTGTTACCTGCACCTCTATATTCTTTCCGCCCTTTTTTGAGAGATAAACCGCTTTGCTGTTAGTGAAATTGATATTAGCCTCCAGTTCACCAAATGCTACACTTCCATTATACTCTTCTTTCATAACACCACCCAGTTTACCCCGAAGACCTTTGTTGATAACCAAAGCATAGCTTTTTTCTGTATCAAACTTGTCGCTTCTTAATGTAAAGCCATAGTCGTTGGGTTCAACTGCAAACTCAACCTCCGAATCAAATTTCAAATAGGACTTAACCCCTTCTCCCGTAAGTTGCTGACTGGTAGTAATTCTTACTACCCCTTCTGTACCATC